>JASGDI010000155.1:0-36043 GCA_049841335.1 Niabella sp.
ATTTCTGTAAGGCTTCCAAAGCAGGCAAAACCTGCATTACGGCCCGAAGCGCCTGCAGGTACAGGCCCCCGCTCTATAATGGTGATTTTTTTAGATGGATATTTTTGTTTAAGGTAAAAGGCCGTCCATAAACCGGTAAAGCCGGCTCCTACAATAATAATATCCTGTGGTGCATAAAATGTTTCAGCTTCCCAAATGCTTATTTGTTGCAAATGATCTTTATTTTTATGAGGTAAATTTATCATTTAAAATTTTAAATTCAATACTCTTCATTTATTATGGCTTATTGGCTGATAAAATCGGAACCTTTTAAATATAGCTGGGACCAGTTGGTGAAAGATAAAAAAACTGTTTGGGATGGTGTGCGCAATTATGCTGCGCGGCTTAATCTTAGGGCTATGAAGAAAGGCGATCTCGCATTTTTTTATCATAGCAACGAAGGAACAGAAATTGTTGGCATTGCCAAAATTGTAAAAGAAGCCTACCCCGATCCTACTACCGATGATGAGCGCTGGGTAGCCGTGGACGTGGCTCCTGTGAAGAAGCTGAAAAAACCGGTAACTCTGGCGCAGATAAAAGCAGAAAAAAAACTACAGGATATGGACCTGGTACGCCTGGGCAGACTATCCACGCAATCTGTCAAACCCGAAGAATGGGAGATAGTGATGAAGATGGCGGGGGAGGAGTAAGTTAAAAGTTTAAAAGTTGAAAGGTTGATAGGGCGTAATAATGCTCCTTGTCAACCTTTCACTTTGTTAACCTGTCAACTGAATGACTTTACCAATCACTTAACAAATGCCAAGGATTACCATTTTTATGGAATTGGTATTAAAAGTTATCTAATAAATAATTGTAAAGCCAAAGCATAGCATTAAATATCCGGAATTTAATAGTATGCTTGCTGCCATGAGGTTTTACCTCAACTAATCATTAAAAAATTAAAATAATGAAACGCTTATTTTTTGCAATAGCAATATTGCCATGGATATTTATTGCCTGTAATACGGGTGACAATAAAGAAGCTGCTATTAATGAAATTGTTCTGGGTGACGTAGCCTCTGAAAAACAGGAAGCAGCAACTGCTACTGATAGCTATAAGGCATTTACGCAGCCTGATAGTGGCGTAGGAGCAGGTTTGGGAACGGCTGATGCTGGCGTAACAAAAGTGCCTGTAACTATAGATTGGGACAAAAAAATTATTAAAACGGCTAACATCACATTGGAAGTAAAACAGCACGAATGGTATGCTTCCTTTATCCGGGACCTTGTTAAAAAATACGGTGGCTATATTTCCAGGGAAGATAATAATATTACTGATTACAAGAACGAAACGAACATTGTAATAAAAGTGCCGGTATTGCAATTTGAAGAGTTGGTAAATGGCCTGGCTGCAAAAGATACGCGCCAGTTGCAACGTAGCATTACTTCTGAAGATGTTACAGGTAATATTATTGATACCAAAGCGAGGCTTGAAACCAAGAAAGCAACGAAAGCCAAGTATTTAGAATTTCTGAAACAGGCAGGTAAAATGGAAGATGTGCTTAAAGTGCAGCAGGAGATAAATGATATCCAGGAAGATATTGAGTCAGCATCCGCGAGGCTGGCGCAACTTTCAGGTGAAGCAAAATACAGCACTATTCATCTTACCTATTTTGAACCGCTGGCCGGTTATAAAGCTGATAGTGATAAACCCGGTTTTGGAAGCCGCATCGTATCAGCTTTCAGCGAGGGTGGTAAGATATTTGGAGATATATTTATCGGAGTGCTTACTGTATGGCCGTTATGGCTTGGTCTGGTTGCCGTGATTTTTATTTTCAGGAGATTCAGGAGAAGTACTGCGATTGTAAGAAAGAATCTCTAAGTTTACTCAATGAAGAAAAAGCTGGTAGTATTAACAGGAGCGGGTATCAGCGCTGAAAGCGGTATTAAAACATTCAGGGATAGCAATGGACTTTGGGAAGGATATGATGTTACCGAAGTGGCATCGCCCGAAGGGTGGAAAAGAAACCCCGCGCTGGTGCTCGATTTTTATAATATGCGCCGTAAACAGGCGCTGGAAGCCAGGCCCAATACTGCTCATACGGGATTGGCAGACCTGGAAAAATATTTTGATGTACACGTTATTACCCAGAATATTGATGACCTGCATGAACGTGGCGGATCAACCCGAGTTACCCATCTGCACGGAGAAATATTTAAGATGCGCAGTGAAAAGTCGCTCTCACCTTCCTATGAAATAAAAGGGGATATTAATATGGGTGATGTAGCACCGGATGGCGGGCAGCTACGACCTGATATTGTATGGTTTGGTGAAGCGGTGCCTATGATTGAAAAGGCGGCACAAATAGCGATGGATGCTGACATTTTCGTGGTGGTAGGTACCTCGCTGGTGGTATATCCCGCTGCCGGACTGATAGATTTGGTACCCGTATATAACCCTAAGTTTGTAATTGATAAAACTGTTCCTTACCTGAAAGAGATGCACAACCTTACTATTATTGAAAAACCTGCAACAGAAGGCGTGAAGGAACTGGCAGTACGGTTGAAGGAAATGTTTGGAGGAAGTTGACAGAGGACAGATGACGGTAACTGTTAGCACAAGGTAAAAAGCTGGAAGCGAAAGGCTAAATGTCGGTTTTTTTTCGCACCCCTGACCTCGGACTTTCCTGACTTAGGAACATAGGCCTTCAGCTTTTAGCCTTCAGCTTTCGGCTATGAACCATAAACCATGAATCAGCAACCATAAATATAGATGATGATTGCGTAAGCTTCTGGCTTTCAGCTTTTGGCCTTCAGCTACCCCGATCTCTGCATATATTCTGACGGTGTTAGCCCGAACTGTTTTTGAAAATTACGCCCAAACTGGGTAAGCGAGCTATATCCTACTATTTCAGCGATCTGCCCGAGTGCAATTACTTTGGTATTCATTAACTCAACGGCCTTTTTCAGCCTCGAAAGGTTGATCATTTCATTGGGGGACAGGTTGGATATGGATTTTACTTTCCGGTAAAGGGTAGGGCGGCTCATATTCATGGCAACAGCTAAGTGTTCCACATCCAGGTCGGGGTTTTCAATATTTTCAACAATAAAGTTATTTAGTTTTTCCAGGAATTCTTCATCAAGTTTGGAATGGGCGATGCTTTTTATATGTGCGAGCGGTGAATTGCTGAAATACTCTTTTACTTTATTTCTGTTGGTTAAAAGGCTGGAAACCTGTGCTGCCAGGTGCTCCGGCGAAAAAGGTTTTTCAATATAGGCGTCTGCGCCTGTTGATAAACCTTCAATTTTTGAGGCCAGGCTGTTTTTGGCGGTTAGCAGAATAACAGGTATGTGGCTTAGTTCAAAACTGGACTTGATCTTATCGCAAAGCTCAAAACCATTTATCTCAGGCATCATTACGTCACTGATCACCAGTTGTATCACCTCATCCGAAAGTATCTTTAAAGCTTCTGTTCCGTTATTGGCCGTATAAATACTATAGGCTTCACCCAGGTCATCCAGCAAAAACTCAAGGATATCTTCATTGTCATCCACTATTAATATAGCTGCCTTTTCAAAAGTGTCGGTTGTTTGCACGCTTTTAGGGTTTTAAATTTAACGGAAGCTGAAGTGTGAAAGTATTAATGCCATTGATGGATTCCAAAGATAGTGAGCCTCCCTGCAGTTCGGCCAAAGATCTTGCCAGCGGCAGGCCGATGCCGGTCCCTGTTATTTTTTCTGCCGATGCTGTTCTAATGAACGGCTCGAAAATTTTATCCTGCAGGTCTTCGGGGATTTCCTGCCCATCGTTGCTTATGGTTATAATCACGTCCTCATTAACGGATGAGCAACTGATTACTGCTCTTACAAAAGACCGGCTGTATTTAATAGCATTGTCGAAAAGATTGCTGAGTATTTTAGTAGTGGCTTCTTCGTCTATGTAGCCGAAAATATTTTCACCGGGAGCATATCGCTCAAAATTGATTTTTTTATGTTCTGCCAGCGGAATAAAGTTGGCATGTATATGCTGAAAAAGCTCAGAAATATTGATATGATCTTTATGCAGCGAGAATTCGCCAGATTCAATCTTTCTGAAATCCAGCAACTGGTTGGTCAGGTCCAGCAGCCGCTTTGTATTTTTATCCATTATCAGCAGGTACTTTTCCACCTTTGGTGCCTGGCCGATATTATTCATTATTTTCTCCATGGGTGCTTTGATAAGCGTGAGCGGGGTTCTTATTTCATGAGCAATTTTGGTAAAGAAGTCTATTTTTGATTCATACATTTCTTTTTCTTTGGCTCTTTCAAAAATGGCCATCTGCACTTTTTGTTTCTCCTTTTGCCTGTTATGATAAAACTGTATAATAATATATATGGCCAAAATGCCTATTAAAATATAAACAGTATAAGCCAGGTTGCTAAACCACCAGGGAGGCAGTATTTTTATTACAAGTACTTTTTCGTTATTAGCCCAGTTGCCGTTACTGTCAGTAGATTTTACAATGAACCGGTAAGTGCCCGGTGACAGGTTGGTGAAATATACCCTGCGGTTGGTTTTGATATAGTTCCAGTTTTTGTCCAATCCTTCAAGCATATAAGCATATTCAATATTGTCCGGTGAAGTATAATTCAAAGCCGCAAAATCAATATGAAAAGTGGATTGATTGTAAGAAAGCGTTATTTTATCTGTAATCAGTATAGATTTTCTTAATGGCCCTTTTTGTGGATTAACCGCGAGGGGAGCATTAAAGAAAGAAATACCGGTTAAATAGATAGAAGGGACATAATTGGTCGTTTCAAGATCCTCAGGGTTAAAGCTGATCATGCCTTTTACACTGCCCATATAAATGGAGCCGTCTTTGGCCTTATAACAGGAAGAGTAGTTGAACTGGTCGCTAAGCAGCCCGTTGTTTTTTGTAAACACCCGCAGTACCCGGCTGTTTTTATCCATTAATACAAGCCCTTTGGAGGTTGTGATCCATTTATTATAATTATTATCCTCAACAATAGTGTAGACCATACTGCTCGGCAGCCCTGTTTTATCAGAATAGATATATGTCTTTTTTGTTTGAAGGTCGATGTTGTATAGCCCATTTTCAGTAGCTATCCAGATAGTTTTGTTATAGGATTCGAGAATATATGTGATCCTGTTTTCAGCAAACAGATTTTTATTTTGCTTCCATACCTGTATGCTGCCAAAGGCGTTTTTTGAAGGCGAATAATAGTGTAGACCATCCTGGAAAGTTCCGGCAAGGATAGTACCATCAGATAGTTCAACGATACCTGAGTAAAAAGCATCTCGCGGAAAGTAGGATGGCGATATGAAGCTGTTCTCTTTCTCGTTATAGATATATATCCCGTTTGAGCTGCCTACCCATATTTTATTGTCAGAAGTTTTATATAAGCTATGTATAAAATTGCTTCGCAGGCTTCCTGGACCTGAGCGAGCATCGAATCTCTGGATTACTGTTTCTGTACGTAAATCCATAACATCAAGCCCGTGCTCAAATGTACCTATCCAGAGCCTGTTGTTATCGTATAGCAGGCCATGAATATTTGTATGGGCTATTCCCGATTTTTTGTCGCCGGGTTTAAAGTTGGTGAACCAGCCTGTTTGTGGATCAAATTTGTTTAATCCTGCATCTTCCGTACCAATCCATAAATACCCTCTGTTGTCAGCAGTAATCTCACGGATAGAATTACCGGCTATTGCTCCCGGGCGGGACTGGGGAAAATATTTTTTGAAAACCGGCTTTTGTTTTGGGTTGTAATTGATCCCTCCAAAATAAGTACCCGCCCAAATACCTCCTTCTTTGTCTTTACAAAATGAATAAACAGCGTTGTCGCTGAGAGAGTATGGATCCTGGTAATCTTTTTGCAGATTTTTAAAAGAGTTGTCGGCTGTATTATAAATGTATATGCCGCTTTCGGTCGCTATCCAATATTCGCCGGTATCGGTTTTAATAAAATCCCGGGCAAAGATCTCCGTACCATCTTCATTATAAACAAGCATATCCTGGTAAGTTTTTGTCAGCAGATCAAATTTTTTTATACCCTGTGTTGCTGTACCAATAAGAAAAAAACCTTCACCTGTATCGTAAATTTGTTCCAGCCAGTTGGTAACAGGCGCGGGAGAATGGCTATACACCGAAAAGTATTCAAACCGCCCATTATTTCGGCTGTACCTGCCTATTTCCCCACGCATGTTTGCTATCCATATTTCATTAGTCTGGGAAATGGTTACTATGGTGCAGAGGTCTGTTTCAGTAGCGGAAAACTGTTTTACTTTTTTTGTTTTATGAGAGAGATGGTATAGTTTAAGATTAATGGTGAACCATATATCGCCATTAGCTTCGCCTGCAATGGTTCTTACCGCTTGCTTTGGAGAGCCCTTTACGTGTGAAAAACTTTCATAATCGGGGTCATAAACATAAAGCCCGCGTTCTGTGCCTACCCATATTCTCCCATCACTGCTTTCGCACAATCTCCATACAGAGTTATTGCCGAGGCTGGTGCTGTCCCCCGGAATATTTCTGAAAACCTTAAAATTATATCCGTCAAAACGATTCAGCCCGTCTTTAGTGCCTATCCATATAAATCCTTTTTTATCCTGTATAATACAGGTGGCCGTATTATTAGACAGGCCCTGCTCTACCTGGAAATGCTTGAAATAATAGTTCTGTCCATGCAGAAAAATTGCGTGAAAGGAGAAAATGCTGAGTATAAAAAAATGGATTTTAAAGTTTTGCAAGTAAAACCTGTTTTTTCAAACCTACAATATTTTTTTAAGACAAATAATATCGCCGATTTAATTATTCTTTGCAAAAGGCACGGTCTAACGCAGATACTGTAAGAATGAGACGCTTTGATGAAAAGATGAGACAAAATTTCATTCAACAGGGTTGAACGAAAAATATATTTGTATATCATTTTTAACGAAAAAATTTGTTTGCTATGTTCAAAAAACGAACGGCTGCTTATTCGGGCGCAATATTACCTTATGTGCCCCTGCCTGTTACAGGAAAGATATTAAAAGTCATCATTGTGGTATTGCTTCTTATAATTTCTATAGGAAGCAATGCGCAGAACTATGTGCTGAACGGTTCTGTAAAAGATGCTAACGGAAATCCGCTGCCAGGCGCATCGGCCTTTATTCCCCGAACCAATAAAACCGCAGTTACAGATGCCAGCGGTAAGTTTCTGTTAGAAGTAAACAGTCCGGATGATAGTCTTATTATTAGCAATGTAGGCTATATTACACTTCGCACACTAACCGGAAGTGAAAGCAATCAGGGCTTTACACTATATTATGATGAGGATAAGGCTAAGATGGATGAAGTAGTAGTAGTAGGTTTTGGGCGTCAGAAAAAAGCGACCCTTACGGGCGCTGTTTCTTCTGTTAGTGTGAAAGATGTAGAACGGTCGGCTGTAGCGCAACTGTCCAATGCTATTGGAGGAAAGTTGCCAGGTATTATTACGCGCCAGTCCAGTGGTGAGCCTGGTGCTGATGCTGCCCAGGTATTTATTCGGGGTATCGCTACATTTGCCGGAGCCAGCACAGCTCCTTTGGTATTTGTGGATGGTATCGAACGCCAGTTAAATAATATTAATGCCATGGAGATTGAAAGTTTCTCCATTCTGAAAGATGCTTCGGCTACTGCTGTGTACGGGGTAAGGGGTGCAAATGGTGTAATTCTGATTACAACAAAACGCGGTAAAACCGGGAAACCCAGGGTGGTTTTGAGATCGGAGTACGCCAGTATGCAGGCAATGAGATTGCCTGATTATATTGACGGCGTAGAATATGTTACCTTAATGAACGAAGCGCGCAATAATGTGGGCAAAGGCCCTGAATATTTGCCGGACGAGGTACAAAAATTTGCAGACGGATCCAGCCCTTATCTTTTTCCAAATGTGAACTGGACAGATGTGGTAATGAATAAAACGACCTGGCAAACCATCAATAACCTGAATGTTTCAGGAGGCGGGGAGTTCGTAAAGTATTTTGCCAACATCGGTTATACAGAACAGAATGGTATCTGGAAAAAGCCCCAGGATAGCAAGTACAATACAAATGCTAATTTCAGAAGGTATAATTTCAGGTCAAATATTGATATGAACTTATCCAAAAGTTTTGTGGTTGAGCTGGGCCTGGGAAGTATCATCCAAAACCAGAACTATCCCGGAACATCAGCCGATGGTATTTTAAATGCGCTTCGTAAGGTTACGCCCATCAACTTTCCTGTATATAATCCCGATGGTTCTTTAGGCGCAGGCTCTATGGTAAATGCCAATCCCTGGGGCCTGGTGGGTTATTCGGGATATAGCCAGCAGGACCAGAATACTGTTCAGGGTACCTTATCGGCTAAATGGGACTTGTCCCGGATTGTTACCAAAGGGTTGGAGTTGAGTGGCAGGTTTGGATATGACCATTATTATTTTGCCAACAAAGTGCGTGCAAAGAGCTTTGCAATGAGGCGTTATTATGTAGAAAACGGGGAGGATAAGTACCAGGTTGTACGTGAGGAAACGCCTCTTGGCCTTACCGTTGGCAGCACAGCTAATAAGAATGTGTATTATGAGGCAAAGCTCAATTATAACCGCAGTTTTGGGAGTCATGGAGTATCCGGGTTGCTGCTATTCAATCAGAATGAATATAATAACCTTACTACAACTGACCGTATGTTAAGTGTGCCTTATAGAAGAAGAGGCTATGCCGCAAGGGTTACTTATGATTTTATGGAACGTTATTTAATTGAAGGTAATTTCGGCTATAACGGGTCTGAAAACTTCCCTCCCGGCCAGAAATATGGCTTCTTCCCATCGATTTCGGCAGGCTGGGTAGTATCCCGGGAGAATTTCTGGGGAGAAAATAATCCTGTTTCTGTATTGAAAATAAGAGGTTCGTACGGAAAGGTAGGGAATGACGCTATTGGCGGGTCCCGCTTTTTATTCCTCACCTCTGTAAATACATCAACAGCCCAGGGTTATATGTTTGGAGAAGATATGATGGGCTACCCGGGTATTGATGAGAACAGGATAGGCAATGCCAATGTAACATGGGAAGTGGCCGACAAAACCAATATAGGGGTGGATGTAGAATTGCTGAAAGGGAAAATATTAGTACAGGCCGATTTTTTTAATGAAGACCGTTCCTCTATCCTTATTCAAAGGCAGGATCTTCCTTTTTTCACTGGCATATATCCCTGGACTATTCCTTACGGGAACCTTGGTAAGGCCAATAACAGGGGCTTTGATGGTATGATCGAGCTGAAAAATACAACACCTTATGCCCTTCAATATTCATTAAGAGGCACTTTTACATATGCAAAGAACAAAGTGGTAGAGTCTGCAATACCGCCAACCCGGTATCCTTATCAAAATCCTAACGGTACCCTTATCGGGCAGCCTTATGTATTGGAGGCGATTGGCCTGTTCAAGGATCAGGCAGATATTGACAATAGCCCTAAGCAAACTTTTCAAACTACTGTTCGTCCGGGAGATATAAAGTTCAGGGATGTAAACGGTGACAATCAAATTGACGCCAATGATCGTATTTATACAGGCTTGCCGCGTACCCCGCAAATGATTTTTGGTTTTGGCGGTACCGTTGCGTATAAAAACTTTGATATCAGCCTGTTTTTCCAGGGGGCGGCAAGAACGAATATTTTTCTGCAGGGAGCATCTATGTATGCCTTTAATGAAGGGTTTGGTGCAAACAACGTTATACGGGAGTATTTCGACAACCGGTTTATTCCGGGAGCCGATAACTCCGCTGCCAAATACCCGCTGGTTATTGATATGATAAGCGAAAACAATTACAGGTATGGTAGTACCCTGTTTATGGTGGATGGCAGCTTCCTGCGCCTGAAAAATGCAGAAATAGGATATACAGTTCCCAAAATCTTTACAGGGAAGTATAAAATATCAACTGCCCGGTTTTTTATAAATGGCTTGAACCTGGCTACCTGGGATAAGATTAAAATCATTGACCCCGAATCTGATAATGGAACAGGTCGTTACCCTCTTACACGTAATATCAACTTCGGATTGCAGGTTGATTTTTAAAGTTGCTTCAATTTAATCGCCATTTAAAAAAAAGATAATGAAAAGATATATAAAGATAGCATTAACGGTTGTTCTGTTTTCAGCGTTACTGACCTCCTGCAAAAAGGGGTTTCTGGATAAGGTATATGATGAAGACCTGACCATTGATTCGGTATTTGCGAATGCACAGTACGCTGAACGGTTTCTAACCTCGGCCTACTTTTCCCTGCCGGAAGAACCGGAGTGGATTGAATGGTGGGGACGTAATCCTTTTACAACGGCTTCCGATGACCTGGAATGTACCTGGGGCGTATTTGGAAACCAGATGAATACAGGAAACTGGAATGCCGCTACTGTAGAACAGAATATTTACAGGGTTTATTGGGAGGGCATCCGCAAAGTGAATATCTTCCTGGAAAATATAGACAAAACAGATTTTTCAGAGCGGGAAGTTGTTGTTGGTAATAAAACTGGTGAACAGCAAAAGCAGGAGTTTAAAGGGGAAGCGCATTTTCTCCGTGCATTTTATCATTTTATTGAAATGCGTGTGCATGGCCCGGTTTCTATTTTAAATCGGTCCGCCACTACAGATGATGATTACACACAGATTAAAAGATCACCTTATGACGACTGTGTGGCCTTTGTTGTTGATGATTGTGATAAGGCTGCTGCACTGTTGCCCGCAAAAAGAGATGCTATTGAATACGGAAGGGCTACAAGACTGGCAGCGCTGGCACTGAAAGCGAGAATATTATTATATGCCGCAAGCCCGTTATATAATGGCAACCCTGACTTTGCCAATTTTAAAGACGATCAGGGCCGGAATCTGATTTCTTCAAACTATGACCCGGGCAAATGGCAAAAAGCAGCAGACGCGGCCAAAGACTGTATTACACAGGCGGAGTCGGCAGGTTTTGGTTTATACCAACCCACCAGCGACCCGTATCAAAATTTTTACCGGCTGTTTATAGACAGGTGGAACAGTGAAGTGTTGTTTGCCCGGAATATGGGGCGGTTTGACAGGCTGGAATATGCATCAGGAGCTAAAGGAATGGGTGGATGGAGTGGCTATTGCCCTACACAGGAACTGGTGGACGCTTTTCAGATGGCAGATGGAAGTACACCCATTACAGGATATAATACTGACGGAACACCGATTATTAACGCCGCCTCCGGTTACCAGGAAACCGGTTATACCGTTGCTGCGGGGCAGTATCATCCTGCGGGAGTAAGAAATATGTATGTAAATCGCGAGCCCCGTTTTTATGTAAGCATCAACTTCAACGGCCAGCAATGGAGAGGGCGCCAGTTAGAGCTGCACAATTCGGGCCGAGATGGGCGTGCTACCGGCAACGGGCAGGACTATCCCGTTACAGGTTACCTGCTGCGGAAATTTGCCGATGAGCAGATCAGTCTTACCCAAAGAAATTTCACTAATAAAACCTGGATATACTTCAGAATGGCTGAAGTGTATTTAAACTATGCCGAAGCTTTAAATGAGGCGCAGGGCTCTGTAGCAGATGTTTACACTTATGTAAATAAAGTAAGATCCAGGGCAGGGCTGCCTAACCTTCCGGCAGGGCTTTCAAAAGATGAAATGAGAGAGAGAATCAGGCATGAACGAAGAATAGAGCTGGCATTTGAAACACAGCGCTATTTTGATTGTAATCGCTGGAAGATCGCTCCTGAAACAAGCAACAAAACTTTTTACAGGTTGAGCTATGAAACCGGCACATCTATTCAGGATGACGCATTTTATAAAAGAGTAGTGCTGAAAAAAAGAATTTTTGAAGCACCTAAACATTATTTATGGCCTATTCCCCAAACGGAAATAGACAGGGCCCTGTGGATTATACAAAATCCGGGCTGGTAGCACAATGTATGGCGCTACCTATCTTTTAGCTTATCAAATATTCTTTAAAAAGGATCTTACATGGTATTCATAGGGAGTTATAAGTTAAGTCTATTGTTTTTTGCAAGCTTCTGTTTTGCGGGTTGTGGAAAAGACAATGCTTCAGGTAAAAAGCCGGAACCTTTGGATCCGAAGCCCAAAATAACGGAATACGTTAATCCGGTATTTACACCTATCCTCGCCGATCCCTCTGTCGTAAAAGATCCCGGCTTAGGCTATTTTTATGCCTACGGTACAGAAGATTACTGGAATACTGATAAAAAAGTTCACTTAGTAGCGATTATCCGTTCAAAAGATCTGGTGAACTGGACGTATGTAGGAGATGCTTTTACTGTCAAACCTTCGTGGAAATCAGACGGTGGCATTTGGGCCCCGGATATAGCTGTCGTTAACGGGAAATATCATTTGTATTATTCTTATTCGACCTGGGGAGATGCCAACCCTGGTATTGGGTTGGCTATTTCATCGCACCCCGGCGGACCGTTTACTGATGCAGGAAAGCTGTTCCTGTCATCCGAAATAGGTGTGCCTAACTCAATTGATCCGTTTTATTATGAAGACGAAGGCAGGAAATATCTTTTTTGGGGAAGCTATAATGATTCGCCAACACAGGGAACTTACGGTGTTGAGTTAGCGGAAGATGGAAGAAGGGTGAAAGAAGGGGCTCAAAAATTTAAGATTGCTGCGGGAGATTTTGAAGGTGTAAACCTGTTTAAAAAAGGGGAGTATTACTATTTCTTTGGCTCAAAAAATAATTGTTGTGATGGCGCTGCAAGCATTTATCAGGTTAGGGTAGGGCGTTCTAAGAACTTAAGGGGGCCATACCTGGATAAAGCAGGCAATGATTTGGCTGTGCGTGGTAATGGAACGTTGATTTTACAAAAAAGCGATAAATATGCAGGACCGGGGCACAATGCGCGGTTGGTTACAGACAAGAATGGAGATGACTGGATGCTGTATCATGCAATGGATATCAAAAATGCAATGATAGGTAATGTAAACCAGCGCGCATTAATGTTGGATAAAGTAAACTGGGATGCAGATGGATGGCCTTTGGTAAATAATGGATATCCTTCATCCGGTAAAAAGGAAAAGCCTGTTTTTTAGAAAAGTAATTATTGTTTATGCCTGGTATAAGATTTAATTTGCTTTAATGAGTTTTTATGCTATAGAATGTTCAATGTATAAAAGTCTGTTTATAGTAAGTCTTATACTTTCCCATTGCTTTATGGACGCTATCAGTTTTCCTAAAGAGACAGGCTCAGGAAAGAAAACGGGCAATGTAAATATAGTTAAGTCCAAAACAATAAAGTGGGATAAAGCAAGTTTGGTGAAAGTGGCCTCACCACCTGCAGGAAAGCCTTATGCGGGATATGCAAGATTGATTGAGCTTGGAGATGGAAGATTATTATGTGTGTACGAAGCTGATGGAGGCATCTGGCAGGTTATAAGTAATGATCGTGGAAAGAGTTGGCAGGGGGCAAGGGTTATTGCAGAAAAAGAAGACGGTATTAATATGGCTGCACCAGACATTTTACCATTGCGCAATGGCCACCTGCTGCTGATGTATAATCCCCGTCCATACAATATTGATCCTTCCAGGCGTTTTGCTATTCGTGTTAAGATCAGTTTGGATAATGGTGCTATATGGGGCGATGAGAAGGAAATTTATAAAGCGGGCCATCAGTTTGAGAATGGTTGCTGGGAGCCAAGCGCTATTCAGTTGCCTGATGGAACCATACAGTTATATTTTGCAAATGAAAGAATATATACAACTTCCGACGAGCAGAATATTTCCATGCTCACTTCAACAGATAATGGGCAAACCTGGAGTAAGGAGCCTAAGATCATCAGTTTCAGAGCCGGTAAAAGGGACGGGATGCCGGTACCCCTGCTGTTAAAGGGAGACCAACGGATAGCTGTTGCTATTGAGGATAATGGTTTTGTGAATTTTAAACCTTATATTGTTACCAATACACTTGAAGAAAACTGGAAAGCAACAGTACTTGCAGATAGTCCCAACAGGATCTATGCTATGGCGCATCCTGTAAGCAATGAGGTGTACGCCGGGGCGCCGTATTTAAGACAGCTGTCAACAGGCGAAACGATTTTATCATACCAGGGAACAGAAAACAGAACCAGCAATTTGCTTGGGAATGCTGTTATGAAAGTGATGGTAGGAGATGACCTGGCAGGAAATTTTGACGGACGAACAGAGCCGTTTGCCATTCCCCAGGGGAAAAATGGTTTATGGAATAGTATTTCGGTTCTTAAGGATGATACTATAGTAGCACTTACCAGTACCAACGGGCTTAGTAACGGGCCGGTGGAAGTATGGATGATCAAAGGAAAATTAGTAAACTAAATAACAACTTGATGAAGCAGATTTTATTGTTTTTGTTTATAGCTGGATGTGGCATCCCGCATGCTTTTTCGCAGGAAGTAAACATTATTCCTAAACCTGTTTATGCAGATGTTAAGCAGGGGAGTTTTGAAATAAGCGCTAAGACAAAAATATATTATAATGCTGCTGCAGCAGAGCGGTCAGCAAAATTTCTGCAATCGTTTGTTGCGGAGAATTATGGTTTTACACCTGCTATTCAACAGGGACCTAAACCGGCAACCGGTATCTTATTTATTCTGGATAATGCTGCCGGGAAAGAATCTTATGAGCTGACGGTTGGTAAAAATGCTGTTACAATTAAAGGCGATGCAGCCGGATTGTTCTATGGTTTGCAATCCTTGCTGCAAATAATGCCATTGGACAATAATGCTTCGGTAGCCCTACCGCTGGTAACAGTAAAAGATAAGCCAAGATTTGGCTATCGCGGTGCAATGCTTGATTGTGGCCGTTACTTCTTTACACCTGGTGATGTAAAACGCTTCATTGATTTAATGGCGTATTACAAGCTTAATACCTTTCATTGGCATTTAACCGAAGATGCCGGATGGCGTATCGAGATTAAAAAGTACCCGCTGCTTACACAAATAGGAGCGTGGCGCAGGGGCACACAGTCGGCAGGAAATCCTGAATCCTTCGACAGGTTGCCGCATGGCGGATTCTATACACAAAAACAAATCAAAGACATTGTAAAATATGCCGGGGAAAGGAACATAAATATTATTCCCGAAGTGGATATGCCCGGTCATACATTGTCCGTATTAGCTGCTTACCCCGAAGTTTCCTGCACTGGGGGGCCGTTCAAAGTATTGGAATATTGGGGTATTCAGAAAGATGTTTTGTGCCCCGGTAATGAAAAAACCTATGAAATGATCGAAGGTATTCTTGATGAGGTTCTTGAAATGTTCCCTTCTAAAATTATACATATTGGTGGGGATGAAGCGCCCAAAGACCGATGGAAGGCCTGTTCTAAATGCCAGGCGAAGATCAGGTCAGAAAATCTGAAAGATGAACATGAATTGCAAAGCTATTTCGTGAAACGGGTGGGCAAATACCTGCAGGACAAAGGTCGCAAAATGTTAGGTTGGGACGAAATCATGGAAGGCGGATTAGCTCCCAACGCTATGGTAATGAGCTGGCGCGGTGTAAAAGGCGGAATTGAAGCTGCAAGGATGCACCATGAAGTGGTGATGGCCCCTACAGACTATATGTATCTTGATTATTACCAGGCGAAGCCGGAAGGTGAGCCTGTTAATATTGGCGGCAATTTACCTTTGGAAAAAGTTTATAATTATGAACCGCTTTCGCCCGAAATCCCACAGGAAAATCATAAATATATTGTAGGCGTACAGGGAAATATCTGGATGGAATTTATACATTCTGTTCCAAAAACTGATTATATGGGCTTTCCCAGGCTTCTTGCTGTAGCAGAAACAGGGTGGAGCCCGAAGGAAAAGGATTATACGGGTTTCCTGCGCCGGTTAAGTTATAATTTACAGTGGCTCGACAAAATGAACGTCAATTTCCGGATCCCGGATCCGATCGGGTTAAAAGACATAGCATCGGAATCAAAACAATTTACTGTTGAATTGCAAACTCCTGTTCATGAAGCCGGAATTTATTATACGCTAAACGGCGAAGACCCGATGGAGAAAGGCATTCTTTACACGGCTCCTGTTAAAATAGATTTATCATCGGGCCAGCCTGTTGAATTGAAATGTATTGTTCGTACAAAAACAGGCAGGGTAAGCGGCGTGCGTAAGGCTACATATACTTTGAAAAAATTATGAGGAAAGATAATGCCGGTCAGAACAGTAAAAATGAGACAATCAGTAAAAAGAATGAGACAAAATTGATATAGCAAATGGCAAGGAAGCTCTAAATTAGCGCAGATTTATTGTGTATAGAGGGAACAAATTATCTGTGATATAGATTGAAATAATTGCCATTTAATTCCACATATAAAATTTTATTAGTATAATGAAATTGTACAAAAGAATCGCTTTAGCTGTAATAGTATCAGCAGCATTTGGAACGGTTGCATCGGCTCAGAGCTGGAAACCTGTTGAAGGAAAAATAATGTCTCCCTGGGCAGAGAAAATAAATCCCGAAAAGCCATTGCCAGAATATCCGAGGCCTCAATTGAAAAGGAGCAACTGGCAAAACCTGAACGGCCTTTGGCAGTATACAATTACAGCAGAATCGCAGGCTAATATACCGGCATCTTTTACAGGACAGATATTGGTTCCTTATCCTGTAGAGTCTGCTTTGTCCGGTGTAGGAAAGCAAGTGGGGAAAGCAAATGCTTTGTGGTATAAAAGAGAGATAGAAACACCTAAATTGTCAAAAGGAAACCAGCTATTATTGCATTTTGGCGCTGTGGACTGGCGCTGTGAGGTATATATAAACGGTAAAAAAGCAGGTACACACGAAGGCGGATTTGATCCGTTCTCATTTAATATCACCCCTTATTTAACAAAGGGGAAAAAACAGGATATAGTGGTCAGGGTTTGGGATCCTACGGATGAAGGTCCCCAGCCCAGAGGGAAGCAGGTAAACAAGCCTGAAGGAATATGGTATACACCGGTAACAGGTATCTGGCAAACGGTATGGACAGAAGAAGTGCCCGCTGCCTATATTGCATCTACAAAACATACTCCTGACGTTGATGCTGGGCAAATAAAAGTAAAAGCAGATATTGAGGGAGCACAGACGGGGGATATTGTAAGGTTCGTTGCGTTTGATGGTGCGCAGCAGGTAGGGGAGGTAACATTACCTTCCGGTGTTGAGGGAGATATAGCTATTGCTAATCCTAAATTATGGTCGCCTTCATCGGCTCATTTATACCAGTTAAAAATCTACCTGTCCCGCAACGGTAAACAAATTGATTATGCCGAAAGCTATTTTGCTATGAGAAAGACTTCTCTGAAAAAAGATGCTAACGGTATCAACAGGCTTGCCTTGAATAATAATTTCCTGTTTCAGTATGGTCCTTTGGACCAGGGCTGGTGGCCCGATGGCTTATACACTGCCCCAACTGATGAAGCCCTTTTGTTTGATATTGTAAAAACAAAGGAAATGGGCTTTAATATGATCCGCAAGCATATTAAGCTGGAGCCGGCCCGCTGGTATTACTATTGTGATAGTTTAGGCATGATGGTTTGGCAGGATATGCCAAGCGGCGATCTGGGCGGTAATCGTTGGGATATGCGTCCGGGACAGATTTCAGGGTTTAATCATGATAAGGAGCGCAGTCCTGAATCTGAAGGATATTACAGGAAAGAATGGAAGGCTATTATGGATGTCGCTCATAACTTCCCGTCCATTGTTGTATGGGTGCCCTTCAACGAAGCCTGGGGGCAGTTTAAAACAAAAGAAATCACGGAGTGGACAATGAAATACGACCCTTCGCGCTTAGTGAACAGCGCCAGCGGCGGTAACTTCTTCAATACGGGTGATATTCTCGACATTCACCATTATCCCGATCCACAGATGCCGGATCCCGCTGTTTTCGGCAATGGCCCGGCCGCGTTGGTATTAGGTGAGTTTGGAGGCTTAGGGCTACCGGTAGAGGGACACACCTGGCAGGATAAGAACAACTGGGGTTACCAGAGCTTCAAAAATAAAGAGGAGCTGATGCAGCGTTATACAAGACTCATGAAGGATTTGAAACAATTGATACCATTAGGGCTGTCAGCCGCCGTATATACTCAAACCACGGATGTAGAAATAGAGACAAACGGTATTTTGACCTACGACAGGAAAGTGATGAAAATGCCTGAAAGCTCTTTAATGAAGCTGCACCAGGAATTGTACGAGGTTCCTGTAAAATAGCTCACTCATGGTTTTAGCTGATAATCTTAGGAGGAGGAATCTGGTGTATCTGCTGTTGTTGGTGTTTTGTATGTATGTTCCGCCGGTACTGTCCGCGCAAAATGATAAAAAAGCGGGAGGGCAGATAACGGTTGTAAAACGCCCCGATAATGCAAAGACCAACCGGTTCTATGTATCCAATCAAAAACCTTTGCAGCCTCTGTATCTGATTAAGCTGCCGGCAGGTTCCATTAAGCCTCATGGGTGGTTGCTTAAATACCTGGAACTGCAGCGTGATGGCCTTACAGGGCATTTGGGGGAGATCAGTGCATGGCTCTCAAAAAAAGATAATGCGTGGTTGAGTAAAGACGGTAGCGGTGATTATGGCTGGGAAGAAGTTCCGTACTGGTTAAAAGGCTATGCTAACCTGGGTTATATTTTAAACGATGCAAAGATCATTAATGAAGCCAGGACCTGGTTAAATGCAGTGTTGAGCAGTCAGCGTGAAGACGGCTACTTCGGGCCAATGATCCTTAAGAATGGTAAGCCTGATTTATGGGGAAATATGATCATGCTCTGGTGCCTGCAATCCTGGTATGAATATAATAAGGATGAAAGGGTGTTGCCCTTTATGGAAAAATATTTCCGCTGGCAGTATAATTTGCCGGATAGCATGTTGCTGAAGGATTATTGGGAGAACAGCAGGGGAGGAGATAATCTGATAAGCATTTATTGGCTCTACAACAGAACTAAAGGAAATGACTGGCTGCTAAAGCTGGCAGAAAAAATACACCGTAATACGGCAGACTGGAGACAACCTGATAATTTACCCAACTGGCATAATGTAAATATTGCCCAATGTTTTAGAGAGCCGGCAACTTATTACCTGCAAACCGGTAACAAAAGCGATTTAGAAGCTACTTATAATAATTTCAGGATTATAAGAGATCGTTTTGGCAATGTGCCAGGTGGTATGTTTGGTGCCGATGAAAATGCACGTAAAGGTTATACAGACCCAAGGCAGGGCGTGGAAACCTGTGGTATGGTAGAACAAATGGCGTCCAACGAAATTTTGGCAGGTATTACGGGTGACCCTTTCTGGGCTGATCATGCAGAAGAAATAGCCTTTAATACATATCCTGCGGCTGTAATGCCCGACTTTAAGGCATTGAGATATATTACCAGCCCCAACATGGCCATCAGTGACAGCAAAAATCATCACCCCGGCATTGATAACAGGGGACCTTTTTTAATGATGAACCCTTTCAGCTCCCGATGCTGCCAGCACAACCATGCGCAGGGATGGCCTTATTATTCAGAGCATGTTTTTATGGCAACGCCAGACAACGGGGTAGCAGCGTTATTATATTGCGAAGCAACAGTAAAGGCTAAAGTTGGTAATGGGGAAGAAGTGGAAATTGAATCGCAGGGGCATTATCCTTTTGATGAAACAATGAGCTTTACCGTGCGTACCGGTAAAAGTACAGCCTTTCCTTTTTATTTAAGAGTGCCGGCCTGGTGTGATAATGCACAGGTAAGCATTAATGGAAAAGTAGTAAAACATAGCATTGAGCCATCAGCTTATATTAAAATAGCAAGGCGCTGGAAAAATGGCGATAAGGTGCAATTGACCTTACCAATGAAATTAAGCGTAACGCAGTGGGCGGCTAATAAAAACAGCATTAGTGTAAACAGGGGCCCTTTAACCTATTCATTAAAGATAAAAGAACGCTATGTAAAGGCCGATAGTAAAAAGTCAGCAATTGGCGACTCTAAATGGCAGGAAAACGCAGACCCTGAAAAATGGCCTTCTTATGAAATATTACCGGCATCAGCATGGAACTATGGGTTGTATTATAAAGGTGAAGCTCCCGCTTCATTTTTCAAAGTAGTGAAAAAGCAATGGCCGGCAGATAATTTTCCTTTTTCACAGGAAAGTGTTCCCATTACTTTAACGGCAAAGGGAAAAATTATTCCGGGCTGGAAAGTAGATCAGTATGGTCTTACAGATACTTTGCCCCAAAGCCCTGTTGCCTCAGCCGGTAAATTAGAAACAATAGAGTTAATCCCTATGGGGGCTGCAAGATTGAGAATTTCGGTATTCCCTGTAGTAAATTAAATATGTAAAATCATTAATTATGTGCAAAAGATTTTTTACGGTGCTATGTATGTCAGCTGTTATTTTATTAGGTGCTTGTGGCAGCCCGGCAAATAAAGAAAATACAGATGCATCAGCCAGGACTATCTGGTCTTCAGAAAAAGCAAATGAATGGTACAGTGGACAGCCCTGGTATGTAGGTGCTAATTTTTTACCCAGCACAGCCATCAACCAGTTGGAAATGTGGCAGGCTGAAACCTTTGATACAGCTACTATTGACAAAGAGCTTGGATACGCAGCATCTTTGGGTATGAACACGATGCGCGTGTATCTGCACGACCTGGTATGGCAGCATGATGAGCAGGGTTTTTATGAACGTATCAATAAGTTTTTGGAAATTGCAGGCAGGCATAATATCAAAATCATCTTTACTCTATTCGATTCCTGCTGGGATCCTTTTCCCGTACCGGGTAAACAAAGAGAACCGCAGCCTTTCGTGCATAATTCGGGCTGGGTGCAAAGCCCCGGGCAAAAAGTGCTGAAGGACTCCACTCAATACCCAATGCTGGAAAAATATGTGAAGGCTATTGTTGGAAAATTTGCTAATGATGACCGTATTGTAATGTGGGACGTATGGAATGAACCGGATAATATGACCGGTCCTTCATACGAAAAAGTGGAAACACCCGATAAAGTAGAGCTTGTATTGCCTTTGCTGAAAAAAACCTTTGAATGGGCAAGAACCGCAAACCCGGTACAGCCGCTTACTTCGGGTGTTTGGGCAGGTAATTGGGAAAGCGACAGCACGCTCAAACCGATAGAGAAATTACAGCTGGAAGAGTCGGACATCATTTCTTTCCACTGTTATGATGATTCGGCCACATTTGCCAAAAAAATAAAAGAGCTGCAACGCTATAATAAGCCTTTGATCTGCACAGAATATATGGCACGTCCTAACCAAAGCACTTTTCAGTCTTTCCTGCCTGTGGCTAAAGAAAATAAAGTGGCAATGGTAAACTGGGGCTTTGTAGACGGTAAGTCGCAAACGATTTACCCCTGGGATAGCTGGACAAAAAAATACACAGCAGAGCCACCGCTTTGGTTTCATGATATTTTCAGGAAAGATGGAACGCCGTACAAACAGGAAGAAACAGACTTTATAAAAAAGATGACCGGTAAATTATAGAACCGGCACTTGTTTAAACTTTTCAATCTAGCTGTATGTAGCGAAAAAAATATCGTCCTGTCCAAGGGACTCCTTCGGAGAGCTTGTCGAAGCATGGTTCCCTAATAAAATGCCCCTTTGGCTTCCCCCGATAGTTATCGGGGCTATCGGAACAGTCTGACTTGCAACTTGGATGACAACTTAATAAGTTTAAGCAACTCCCGGGAATAACCTAATAGCTTTATCATTTGAAACGTTTTATTCATAACCGCTTTTTATTGTTGCTTTCAATAATGTTTGCATCTCATGCACTGCATGGGCAGGCAACGGGTAGCAATAACCCTTTTCTTGCAGATCCTACTGTATTTTATCATAAGGGCGTTTATTATTTATATGGTACCGGTGGTGAAAATAACCGGGACGGCGGTTTTACAGTATTTACTTCAACCGATAAGAAGAACTGGCAATATGGGGGCTTTGTTTTAAAAAAGGGCGAAAGCTATGGCAACAAAGGTTTCTGGGCGCCGCAGGTATTTGAATATAAAGGGAAGTTTTATATGGCTTATACCGCCAATGAGCATATAGCCATTGCAGAAGCCGATGGCCCGCTTGGTCCGTTTACACAAAAAGAGCTGAAACCTGTGGATACTGTGACGAGGATGATAGATCCTTTCCTGTTCTTTGATTCGGGTAAAATATATCTTTATCACGTGCGTTTGCAGGAGGGCAACCGCATTTTCGTGGCAGAGCTGAATGATGACCTTTCTGCTATAAAAAAAGAAACTTTAAAAGAGTGCATTAATGCTGCCCAGCCCTGGGAGGACACTCAAAATGTAGCATGGAAAGTAGCGGAAGGGCCTACTGTGCTGAAGCATAAAGGGGTTTACTACATGATTTATTCGGCTAACGATTTCAGAAATCCTGATTATGCAATTGGTTATGCTACTGCTGCAAGCCCTATGGGCCCCTGGAAGAAATATGCAGGCAACCCCATTATTTCAAGAAACAATTTAGGAGTGAACGGCCCGGGACATGGTGATATGCTGATAGATAGGAAGGGCAAAATGCTTTATGTTTTTCATGTACATAACAGCGATACTGATGTGTCGCCCAGAAAAACAGCTATTATAAATGTTCAATTTAAGAAAGCTACAGGCGCGCCTGATAAGATAGTGGCGCAACGCGCTACGTTCAGGCTTCTGAAAAAATAATAAAAACTACAGGAGAAATGAGGTTCATATTGTTTTTTATTACCGTTATATTTTTTAATAGCTGCAGTATCACTAAGCTGAATAAAAGCGTTGAAACGTTTACAAACCCTTTATTGCCATCCGGCGCCGATCCGTATAGTTTTTATAAAGATGGTTATTATTACTATACGCATACCACCGGCTCAAGGCTGGTTTTATGGAAGACTAAAAATTTGGCTGATCTGAAAACAGCACAGCGGAAAACAGTTTGGACTCCCCCGCCAAATACTGCTTATTCTAAAGAAATATGGGCTCCGCAGATTCATTATATAAAAGGGAAATGGTACATGTATTTCGCCGCTGATGACGGCCATAATCGTAATCACCGGATGTATGTAATAGAGAATGAATCAACCGATCCTATGGAAGGGGAGTGGATATTTAAAGGTAAGGTAGCAGATACTACTGATAAATGGGCGATTGACGCAGATGTGTTTGAGCATAAGGGTGCATTGTATATGGCATGGTCTGGCTGGGAAGGAGATGTGAACGGACAGCAAAATATTTATATCGCGCGTATGAAAAATCCCTGGACCATAGAAAGCGGGAGAGTTAAAATATCAGGGCCTCAATATGATTGGGAAAAGCATGGTTATTTAAAAGGAGAAACGCCGGAGCAGGTAAATGTAAATGAAGGTCCGCAGTTCCTGAAGCATAAGGATAAAATATTTATTGTGTACTCAGCAAGTGGCTGCTGGACGGATTATTATACCCTGGGTATGCTGTCCATCCATGCAGATGAGGATTTGCTGAATGCCGCAAGCTGGAAAAAGCATCCTGAACCTGTTTTTAAAGCAGCACCGGAAAACGGTGTTTATGCTCCGGGCCATAATTCTTTTTTCAAATCGCCAAATGGAAAGGAAGACTGGATTTTATATCATGCCAACACTGCGCCCAACCAGGGCTGCGGTGGTCACCGCTCGCCACGCGCACAAAAATTCACATGGAATAAAGATGGAACGCCTGATTTTGGAAAACCTGTAAGCGCTGATACCCCGTTGGCTGTTCCGGCCGGCCGGTAATACAGCTATTTACCTGCACATACTTAAAATTAAGTAGCTCCATCAGCTACTTTTTCTTTGCTGAATCCGTCTTCCATAGATAAGGAGTATTGCCTTTGCCATGAGGAGCTAAATGGGGTACAGGTTTTTTGGGCAAGGCCCGGGAAGGATATCTACCGCCTTTCCATGCGTTGGGTATATCAGCGGGAGCCTGTTTTTGACCGGTTGCATTAGGTATCTCTATGGTATTATTATACGGCAGTATGCAGGGCATGTTATCCTGTGTTAACCTGGCCACTTTCCCGTATTTACTGCTATACATATTAGTTGTATCCATCCAGGAAGGGCTGTTGTATATTGAATCATTATAACCTGCTTTGGGCTTAACATGAAGTAACGGCCCATTTTGTGCTTTAAGGACTGTTGAAAAGCAAATTGCAACAACAGCAATGATTATTTTCATACCGAAGTTTTCGGTATGATGCCATGCGGATCATAATTACATAAAGATTTTCGTTTTTTTAGAGCTGAAGCAGCTTTTTATCATATTTCAGGTGATGGATACCGAAGCATAATTTGATAGTAAAAACCCGTTTAGTATTACCTAAAAAAAGCCGGTGAGATCATAACATCCCACCGGCTTAATTTTTTTAGTAAGATAGTAATTAGTCTATCCCTGTTCTGTGAAATATCATCTCCACTTTTTATACAGACCTATCAGCGTATTGGTGCTGCTGTCATGGCTGCTGACTTCTTCGTCGTTTTGAAGTTCAGGAAGTATTTTGTTGGCCAACTGTTTGCCCAGCTCCACGCCCCACTGGTCAAAGCTGAAAATATTGAAAATGATGCCCTGAACAAAAATTTTATGTTCATAAAAAGCGATCAGTTGTCCGAGGGTAAAAGGAGTGATCTTTTTAATCAAAAAAGAATTGGTAGGTTTATTACCTTCAAACACTTTAAAGGGAGCCAGCTTGCTGATGGCGGCTGCATCTAATCCCTGTTTTTTTAGTTCTGCCTTTACTTCAGCCAGGGTTTTGCCATTCATCAGCGCTTCTGTTTGCGCAAAAAAATTGCTTAACAGCTTGGGATGGTGGTCGCCAATAGGATTATGGGTCTGCGCGGGTGCAATAAAATCGCAGGGGATCAACTCTGTCCCCTGGTGTATCAGTTGGTAGAAAGCATGTTGGCCGTTGGTGCCTGGCTCGCCCCAGATGATAGGGCCGGTTTGATAATTTACTTTTTTACCGTTCCGGTCTACGCTCTTGCCATTGCTTTCCATGTTGCCCTGCTGGAAGTAGGCTGCAAAGCGGTGCATGTATTGATCGTAAGGTAAAATCGCTTCTGATTGCGCCCCCTGGAAAGTAGTATTCCAAAGCCCCACCAGCGCCATGATTATCGGGATGTTCTTTTCAAAAGCTGTTGTTTTGAAATGCTCATCTGCGTTATATGCTCCTTTAAGCAGGTCTTCGAAATTGTTATAGCCAATAGTAAGCGCAATAGACAGACCGATAGCGCTCCATAAAGAATAACGGCCGCCAACCCAATCCCAGAACTCAAACATATTTTTGGTATCAATACCAAATGCTGCCACTGCTTTGGCATTGGTGCTTAAAGCCGCAAAGTGTTTGGCTATATATTGCTCATCTTTTGCTTTTTTCAGAAACCAGTCGCGCGCGGTGTGGGCATTGCTCATGGTTTCCTGTGTAGTAAAAGTTTTGGAAGCAATTAAGAACAGGGTGGTTTCAGGGTTTACTTTTTTCAGGGTTTCCGCAATATGTGTACCGTCTACATTTGATACAAAATAGGCTTCAATGCCTTTAACAGTATAGGGCTTTAGTGCTTCGGTAACCATTAAAGGACCCAGGTCGCTGCCGCCAATACCAATGTTTACGATGGATTTTATTTTTTTACCGGTGTAGCCTGTATGCGCGCCCGAATGAATGGCTTCGCAGAAGGATTTCATTTTCTCAAGCACAGCCGTTACTTCGGGCATTACATTTTTGCCACCGCTTTTAATGGGTTTTTTGCCAAAGTTCCTAAGTGCAACATGCAGCACCGACCGGTTTTCGGTCTGATTGATCACATCTCCGCTAAACATGGCTTTAATACCATCAGCAACTTTTGTTTGCTCGGCAAGTGCCAGCAGTAACTGTACCGTTTTACCCGTTATTTTGTTCTTGGAATAGTCGAAATAAATATCGCCCTGTTGCAATGAAAAAGTATGGGCACGGGCAGCGTCTTCCGCAAAAAGCTGTCGCATATTCCATTGTTTGGTCTCTTCTGCATGTTGCAGTAATTGCTTCCAGGCTTTTGTCTTAGTTGGATTAATTGTTGGCAGCATATAAAATCAAGTTTATAGTTTTAGGGCTTGAAGTTAAGTATTTAAAGCTTATTAAATACTTCTATTGTTCTTTCTACCATTTCTTTTGTAATATCCAGATGTAGTACCAGTCGCACTTTTTGTGGTGCGATAGCATAGCCTAATATATGGTACCCCTTTAATTTTTCAACCAGCTCTTTTGCCGTGATATCTTTTGTTTCAAAAATGATAATATTGGTTTCAACAGGAAGAACTTCAGAAATGAATATACTTCGCTGTAATGCATCAGCTATCATCTTTGCATGGACATGATCTTCAGCCAGCCTCTCAACATTATTTTGCAAAGCATAAATGCCTGCCGCAGCCAGGTAGCCAGCCTGTCTCATGCCGCCACCCAACACTTTTCTTACTCTCCTGGCTTTTTTAATAAAATCAGCATTGCCCAGCAACAGACTGCCAACAGGGCAGCCCAGGCTTTTGGATAAGCAAATAGAGATGCTGTCAAAAATCGTCCCGTACTGTTCAGGTGTTTCATTTTTTGCAACCAGTGCATTAAATAATCTTGCGCCATCAATATGAAAAGCCAGTTTATGGTCAGTGCATACCTGCTTAATTTTCCTTAGTTCTTTAAAGTCGTAGCAGCTGCCGCCGCCCCGGTTGCTGGTATTCTCCACGCAAACCAGGCTGCTGTGCGGACGATGCACATCATCGGGTTGGATGGCTTCCAATACCTGGGCTGCATTCATCCGGCCTCTGTAGCCCGGCAGGAGTTTTACAGAGCATCCCGAATTAAAGGCGATACCGCCGCCTTCATACTGGTAAATATGCGCATCCCCATCGCAGATCACTTCATCGCCGGGTTGTGTGTGGCATTTAATGGCGATCTGGTTGGTCATGGTGCCGCTGGGACAAAACAACGCTGCTTCTTTGCCAAACAGGGATGCCGCCAGCTGTTCCAGCTGATTTACAGAAGGGTCTTCGCTAAACACATCATCGCCTGTGGGCGCTTTCATCATGGCTTCCAGCATAGCGGGAGAGGGCTGGGTAACCGTATCAGAACGAAAATCAATATAAGGATTCATAAAATGTTATTGCACCAAATTTAGTTTAAGTACGGCATTTGCACGAAGTTTGTGTTGTATCTTTGATACTTATGGAAAAAACAGAACTATTAAAGAAGATAAAAGAAACGGTGCATAGCATAGAGCCCGATGCAGCGGTAATTCTTTATGGTTCTTATGCAAGGGGGGGAGGAGAATAAGCATTCAGATATTGATCTTTTGATACTGGTAGATAAGGATATGGCCTATGCCGATGAAAAAAAGATAAGATACCCTTTGTTTGATCTGGGGTTTGATACGGGGCTAGTTATTAGTCCTTCAGTTTATTCAGTAAAGAACTGGGAAACTAAGTATTATATCACACCTTTTTATGAGAATGTGAAGAAGGAGGGGATCACTTTATAACAGATCGTAACAGTGCGATTGAAGCGGGGATTAAACGGGCTTATATAAGCTTGAAAGCAGCGGTTCTTTTAATGGAGAATGGATTTTATGATGAAGGGTGAGCCGGCTATATTACGCTTGCTTTTATATTGTAAGGGCCTTGTTATTACAGGATAATGTTAGACCGACTACCCATAAAGGGGTTCAGCAAATGTTCGGTAAACATTATATAGTTACAAATATTTTGTCCAGAGAAACGGGTAAGTTTTTTGCAGAACTGTTTTTTATGAGACAGGAAAGCGATTATAGCGATATAACAGAAATAAACAAAGAGGTAATAAATGAATTGTTAGGTGCAGCTCAGGGTTTTATAGCTGAAATAGAAAAACTAATTAAAACACAAGAATAAAGTTTTGTTATGCCATCATTTGATTTTGTAAGTAAGGTAGATGCCCAGGCGCTGGATAACGCTGTGAATGTGGTATCAAAGGAAATTTCCAACCGGTTCGATTTTAAAGGTTCGCACTTAGTGATAGATCTTGATAAAAAAAACTATACGCTGAAAGTGGAGACGGAAGATGATATGAAGATGAAGCAGCTGATTGATGTGCTGGTGAACCGCGCGCATAAACAGGGCATTGCTCCCGAAGCATTTGACCTGAGTAAAGAAGGAAGCATGATCGGGAAGGCATGGAAAAAAGAGATTTCAGTTCGCAACGGGCTGAAACAGGAAGATGCTAAAAAAATAGTAAAACAGATAAAAGACAGCGGATTGAAAGTGCAGGCTTCTATTAATGATGACCTGGTGCGCGTAACCGGTAAAAAAATAGATGACCTGCAGGCTGTGATCCAGGCATCGAAAGGTTGGAACCTGGGCATTCCGCTGCAGGTGGAGAACATGAGGAGCTAGGGAATTTAGAATATTGAATTTTAAATGTAGAATAATAAATGTGCGACTGGTTCCGGGCGTCATAAGTTTTATGTTTAAAAATTTAATGTCGTATTTCAGTGTAAGCCCCAAATGCCGCCCTTACAGGGTTAAAACTTTAGTGAGGATCACTTTTTATAATCGTTTCAGCCTTCCGGGCTTAAAATGAAACTACGAAGTGGTGAAAAGATTATAAATGATAATGTGTACATCTTTGTGAACCGCGAAGCGGTGACATACACAAAAACGGAAAAGGTTTAACTGCCATCAAAATTTAATATTTTACATTCTACATTTAATATCCTACCTTTGCCGCTCTCCAAAAGGCTTCTTTTGGACAAAATTTATTAATAACAGTACGGCAAAATCCGTACAACCTTAAAAATCATATAGTTATGAAGAAAGGTCTCCATCCTGAAAACTACCGTTTTGTTGTGTTTAAAGACATGAGTAATGGTGATGCTTTTTTAGGAAAGTCTACTGCAAGCTCTAAAGAAACCATTAAATGGGAAGATGGTAATGAGTACCCTGTAATTAAGCTGGAAATTTCAAGCACTTCTCACCCGTTCTTTACAGGTAAAAATATGCTTGTTGACACAGCAGGACGTATCGACAAGTTCAAAAGGAAATACGCGAAGAAATAATATTTCTTACAGCAATTGTAATGTTAGTACCCCGCTTTGGCGGGGTTTTTTTATCGTTTATGGTAAAATAGCTGATATATGTCATCTGTGGGCACAGTCAATTATCCTTCATAAATCAGTATCTTAGAGGCCTCAAAATGCAGATCGTTTTTTCTGACAAATATATAGATACCGCACAGCTTTATCCCTTTACGCTTACAAGGAAAGCAGAGGATATAAGAGTGGGAATTTTTACGATTAAAGAGAAATGGGAAAGGCTGCTGGGCGCCCAAACAATGCCTGGCAGTGCAATAGCTGCAAACGGTTTGGTTATTACATCAAATGTGCTGCCAGGCAGGGAGCTGTTAGCCAAAGCAAAGAAACTAAAGGCGGGCCAGGCTATTTGTGACGAAGAAGGGAATGTGCTGGTGCATCATGCTGTACAGGTTTCGGGTAAATTTACAGATATTATCAGGGTTGAAGCCTGCATGAGAATAGTGTTTCCCTGGCATATTTTTCAGCTCAATGTAAAAGCGATGGAGCTGGATTTTGAACTGGTAAAGAAGGAGAGAAAGAAAACGCCGGCTCCTGCTTCTGTTCACATCAGTAATAAAAAGAATGTCTTTATTGAAAAGGGGGCGACAGTTAAACATGCGATCATCAATGCAGAAGAAGGCCCGGTATTTATTGAGAAAGGAGCGCTGGTGATGGAAGGCTGTTTGTTACGTGGCCCGTTATATATTGGCGCCGGTGCAGTGGTAAAAATGGGCACCAGGATCTATGGTGCTACTACTATTGGTCCGGGTTGTAGCGTTGGCGGGGAAATTAAAAATTCTGTACTGTTCGCTTTTTCCAATAAAGCCCATGATGGCTACCTGGGTGACGCTGTAGTAGGAGAGTGGTGCAATATAGGTGGGGGAACCAGCTGTAGTAATTTAAAGAATACAGCCGGTGATATTACAGTACATTTGCAGGGCAAAAAGTTTACAGCGGGAAAAAAATGCGGAGTGTTGATGGGCGATTTTTCGAGAACCGCTATTAATACAAGCATTAATTCAGGAACAGTAATAGGGGTAAGCGCTAATGTTTTCGGATGCGGACTTACCCCAAAGTATATCCCGTCTTTTAGCTGGGGCTTTGATAGTACCGTGAAATACGAGCTCAGTAAAGCTTTAAAGGATGCCGATGAATGGAAAAAATTCAAAAAATCAGCATTAACGGAAAGTGAAATAAAAACGCTTACTAATATTTATAACAGTAAAACAAAAATTAAATGAGAAAGCAAATCGCAGCGGCGAACTGGAAAATGAATCTGACCTATACCGAGGGACAACAACTACTGGCAGATATCTTGCAGAATGACCTGGGAAGCAAGGATAACCACGAAGTGATTTTTGCAGTACCCTTTCCTTACCTGATCATGGCAAAGGAAAAAACCACGGCTTTAAAAAACTATTTTATAGCTGCGCAGAACTGCAGCAATAAAAAATCAGGAGCTTATACAGGTGAGGTTTCTGTTGAAATGCTGGATTCCATTAAAATTAAGCATTGCATTATCGGGCATAGCGAGAGAAGAGAGTATTTTGGCGAAACCAATGAAATGCTGGCTGAAAAAACTAACCTGCTATTAGAAAAAGGGCTGACTCCTATCTTTTGTTGCGGCGAGCCTTTGGAAATAAGAGAGGCTGGTACTCAAAATGAATTTGTTGCTAAGCAACTGAAAGAATCTTTATTTCATTTATCAGCAGATGATATTAAGAAAGTGGTGATTGCTTATGAACCCATTTGGGCTATTGGCACTGGTAAAACAGCAACTACTGAGCAGGCGCAGGAAATACACGCTTACCTCCGTTCCGTAATTGCAGATCAATACGGTGCAGCAATAGCTGATGAGATATCTATTTTATACGGTGGCAGCGTAAAAGCTAATAATGCCAATGAGCTTTTTTCCTGTCTGGATGTTGATGGAGGCCTTGTAGGCGGGGCGTCTCTGGTAGCGATAGATTTTATTGAGATCATCAAGGCATTGAAGTAATAATATACTCTTATAAAAAGATGCCGGCCATCTTATTCATGGCCGGCATCTTTGCTTTATCCGGGTTCATTTAAAATACCAGGTTATTTAAGTAGGCAGCGCCTTCTTTAACACAGTCTAACGGAGCCTTTTCGTAAGCTTCCTGTTCTAAAATATAGCGTTGCATACCCAGGTTCTTTGCCTGAGCCAATATGGATTTATAATCAATAGATCCTTTGCCAACAATACAACTTTGGTTTTCTTCTCCTTCTTTATAAGGCATACCTTTTTTGCGGTCTTTTATATGGCAGAGCTTAAAACGCCAGTTATAATTCTTCATCCATTGCACGGGATCCTGACCCGCTGTAACTACCCAGTAAATATCCATTTCAAAGTCAACAAGCGCAGGGTCGGTATGCTTCATCAATATATCCTGTGGAAATTGCCCGCTTTGTGTCCGGAAAGAGTAATCGTGGTTGTGATAAGCAAACCTTATCCCGTTCTTTTGGCATATTTCTCCGGCTTTATTAAAATCATCCGCCGCTTTTTTATAGTCATCCAGGCTTTTTTGCCTGCCCAGGTACGGGCAGATAAGATATTTCATCCCTATGGAGCCTGCTTCTGCTGCCTTTCTTTCAAAGTCTTTCCTGAAATCACAATGGCTGCTTATAACAGCCATTCCAAGGTCGCTTACATATTTTTTAAAATTGGCAGGACCCATACCCCAGAACATGCCATCAGCGCCTTCATAGCTTTCAATTTCCCTGTACCCAAACGAAGCCAGCTTTTTTAAAACGCCTTTAGGGTCTTTAGGCAGATCGTCGCGAAGCGAATACAACTGAATGCCCAGGTTCTTTATGGTTCCTTTATTGCCAGATGCTTTGCTCCCGGCGCAGGAAGCCAATGCCATACCCAGCGCTGCGCTGCCACTCATTGTTAAGAAATGTTTTCTGTTCATTTTTATAAGTTTAATATCGGGTTTTGATAGAAATGCGGATCTTAATATTTAGACTTTATATTGTAAACCTTCAGCTTCTCGCCTTCGGCATTTAGCTTTAGGCCTCTCTGTCATCCGTCAACTGTGAACTGTCAGTTGCTTCTATATATCGCAAACATGAATAGCCTGTTCCAGCGCTTTAAATCGCTCTGCTTCGGTTTTTCCTGTCGGGATGAATTCCTGCGCCACATACCCCTTGAATCCTGTGTCTGCAATGGCTTTCATAATAGCAGGGTAGTAAAGTTCCTGTTGATCATCCAGCTCATGCCGGCCAGGTACACCGGCGGTATGATAATGAGCTATATATTGATGATTAGCCCGGATATTCGCAATTACGTTGCCTTCGTCTACCTGCATGTGATAGATATCGTAGAGTAATTTAAAATTTTCGCTGCCTAATCTTTTACAAAGCTCAACGCCCCAGGCTGTATGATCGCACATATAATCTTTATGATCAACCTTACTGTTTAAAAGCTCCATTACCAGTACCACGTTGTTTTTCTCTGCAAGCGGTAGAATTCTTTTTAAGCCTTCCACACAATGCTGCAGGCCGGTTTCATCGTCCATTCCACGGCGGTTGCCGCTAAAGCATATAAGGTTCTTATAGCCGGCTTTTGCCACCAGCGGAATACCTTCTTCATAATCTTTTACCAGGCTTTCATGAAACTCCTTTCCTGCAAAGCCATCCGTGAGGCTTACTTTCCCGGGTATATAGCACATGCTGCAGGTAAGGCCATGCTTTTCAATGACAGGCCATTCTTTAGGGCTTAGCAGATCAATGGCTGTAATGCCCATTTTTTTTACAGCAATGCACAACTCTTCCAGGGGTATTTTGCCAAATGTCCATTGGCAAACACTATGATTAATATTTCCTTTTAGCACCTGTTTCTTTTTTTGGGAGGGAATTGAAGCCAGCGCGTTCAGGTTGCTTAAGGCCAGTGAGCCAATAGCCAGCGCTTTAACGGCTTCCCGACGGGTCCGTTTTGAATCCTTTTCCATTATCCGGCAAGTTAATAAATAAAAAGAAGCCAAAGTGTTTCTAAATGATGAACGCTCTTTGGCTTCTTCCGTACCACTTATTTTAGTATTGTTAATCTAAAATTTTTATTTTGATGTTTCTGTACCAAACATCGTCTCCATGATCCTGCAGCCCGATATAGCCTTCTTTGGCATCACCGCCTGCGTTTATAAAGTTTGTCCAGCCTTTGAATTTGCTTTCATCAATCATCTTTTTCCAGTCGTCTGTCCATAAATGATATTCTAAAACATTTTCGCCATTTTGTTTATGAACCACAGTTCCTTTATAAACCATGATGCCTGCGGTGTTCCATTCGCCAAAAGGTTTTGAATTTTGAGGTTTGGCGGGAATAAGATCATACAAAGAGGCAGACTGGCGGTTGCCGTCTTTTCCTAATTTGGCATCGGGGTGATTGGCGTTGTCTAGTACCTGGTATTCAGGAGAGGATTTCCAGATGGGGTCGCCCTCAACTTCCTGGGCAAGATAAAATACACCGCTGTTGCCGCCTTTGGATACTTTCCATTCAAAGCTCAGTTCAAAGTTTTTGAATTTTTTATCGTAGATGATATCACCTCCGTCTTTCGCTCCTGCTTCCCCTTCGCCAGAGCCATTGATCTTTATCGCTCCGTCCTCAATGCTCCATGCTTTGGGCACTTCGGTTTTACCATAACCGCGCCAGCCTGTAAAATCCTGACCGTTAAAAAGTGATATCCAGCCGGTAGTATCTTCCTGTGGAGAAGCCTGTGCAGCAGCAGCCGTATCAGCAGCTTCGCCTTCTTTATTTTCCTTAGGACTGCTATTACATGAAGACATAACCATTGTTGCTGAAATTAAAAAAGTGAATCCGTAAAAAATTTTTTTCATATATAAATTTTTATTGTTTTGCTGAGTTTTTAAGAATACAGGATTAAGGCATTGCCGGCAGTTTCCATCCTTCGCGGTAAGTATGCTTGATCAATTCCTCAGAATATGCAATGGCATTTACAGGCTCTGTCCATGTTTTATCAAACGTTGGATGCCCGTCATGAATTTTGAAGCCATCTTTCACTACGGTTTTGATCGTTGCATCTGACGGAATATTGGTAAACTTCATGTTGTTACCATCCCAACCCAGCTCCTGGTTCAGTGATTGCAAACGTACTGCCAGCACGCCCATAGCCACCATTTCATTAAACGGACCCGCTTCACTAAATGGTGAAGAAGTTTCTGTGCGGCCGCCTGCACTTTCCTTACATGCCCTAACCCAATCCATTTCATGCGATAAGGTAATCTCCCTGTTTCTTTTCGGAGAAGCGGGTTTGCGTCCTGATACTAACCAAGGGTTCATACCATAGCATCCGCAGATAAGTGTGTCTTTAGATCCGTAAAAAATAACACCGCCGCCACTATCGTTAAGATTTTTACCGGCCGGTATTCCTTTAGGACGCATGGGCTGCAGTCCGCCGTCATACCAGGTTACTTCTACCTGCGGCATTGCTACTTTATGAAAGTTCTTTCTTGTCGGGAATACATATTTAACCATTTGTGCGGTAGGGGCACAATCGTTTAACAATAGTGTAGAGCTTCCCTGTACCTTAGTAGGATACAATAAATTTAAACCTTTGAAAACAGGGTGAAGGATATGGCAGGCCATATCGCCCAAAGCTCCGGTGCCAAAATCCCACCAGCCGCGCCAGTTCCACGGTGTATAAATAGAATTATACGGGCGATACTTGGCGGGACCAATGAACAGATCCCAGTTCAAAGTGTCGGGAGGTGTTTCGGCTTGTTCGGGCGTATTCAGACCTTGTGGCCAGATAGGTCTGTCTGTAAACGCTTCTACTTTTCTCACTTCGCCGATCTCCCCGTTCCATATCCAATCGCAAACCTGGCGGATACCCTTGCCCGAAGCTCCCTGGTTGCCCATTTGGGTAGCTACCTTGTGTTTAGCAGCAAGCCTGGTAAGCAACCGGGATTCATAAACACTGTGCGTAAGAGGTTTTTGCACATATACGTGCTTACCCATCGTCATAGCTTCTGCCGCAATAATGGCGTGCGTATGGTCGGCAGTTGCTACTACCACAGCATCTATCGACTTGCCGATCTCATCGTACATTTTGCGGTAATCGTAGTATTTTTTTGCATTAGGAAATGCATCGAATACCCCGTTTTTGCCGGCATAACCCCAGTCCACGTCGGCAAGGCCAACGATGTTCTCGGTTTTCATTTGCTTCAGGTTTGCAAACCCCATACCTCCTACACCAACGCCTGCTATATTCAGCTTATCGGTTGGAGCTATATGGCCGAATTTTTTACCGAAAATAGATGACGGGGCAATTGTAAATGCTGCAGTGGCAGTGGCTCCCATCTTTAAAAAATTTTTCCTCGAAATTTCTGATGACATAGCTTTAAGTTAAAAAATTATAAAACAGTATATAAAAATTTCATAGTCATCGTAAGCTTGTTGTAAGCAATCACTATAGCGCCTCGAACGTATTGTTGGTGCGCCATTGGTGGAAAACAGCAAGGCAATTACATTTCAATCTTCTGTTTGCAAAGTTTGCACACATGAACAACTGAGTTCAATCACAGCATTTCAATTTTATATCACAGCGTCTCAGAAAAAACTCAATCGCGTAAAAATACCTCTTTTCCTTTATATCCCAAGTGTATTTACTACACAATTATTTTATAGGTACGTTAAAAAATAAAGAGGCTGTTCTCGAGGGTGAGAAAGACAGCCTCTTTTAGTAAGGTAATAATTATATGAAGCGGTTACGTCAGATACGCAATTCGAAGGGCCTTAAAGGCTTTTTTGGTCTGCCTGTTTTGGGGAGATCAGGCTATATGTTTCTGTGTTTGCTGCGAAACTTTAGCAGATTCCGATTTGGGACCACCCGGTACGTTGTTGCTATAGGCCATTGTGGCTTTTACAAAATTCACAAATATAGGCTGGGGGTTCTCCACTGTACTCTTTAGTTCGGGGTGGTATTGCACTCCAATGAAGAAGGGGTGATGGGCCAGCTCAATTACTTCAACCAGGCCACTGGCGG
>JASGDI010000156.1:0-2655 GCA_049841335.1 Niabella sp.
AATGTTACGGTTTCAGGTGCCGGCAATTCAGGAAACGAGAGGGGGTTTGCTTTCACCAACAGCTCATACAGGGCTATTTTTCTAGAAGGAACCCTTAATAATTTTACCCTGCAGAATATGTTCTTTAAAAATGTAGATGATTATGTGATCAGCTATGTTGAGCTCAATTCCAAAAGATATACCGGTGCAGAAAATTCTTTTGTTACAAACCTTGCTTTCTTAAATATAGATGCAGAAAATGTAGGACCTTTAATTTATCTCGGTGGCGACATTACCTCAAATGGCTATATGGGACTTATCAAAGGAGTAGAAATAGCTCATATATCCTGCATTAACTCACCTGATCCTGGAAATGTAGCGTTCGTGGGTAATGCCGAAGACTATAACATACATGATAACTATGTTAATAATGTAAACAGCGCCAACAATAATCATAATGGCGTATTCTTTGCCCGCGGAAACGGTAAATTTTATAACAATAAAGTAGTCAACCACCAGGGCAATGCTTTACGCGCCTGGCCTTACAGCATTACCAAAAACGGGGTGGTTGAAATATATAATAATATTATATTTAACAGCTCAAAATATAGCGGCTTTGAGCTGGGAGCACAACCCTATATCAGGGCCAGCTCGGTGTACAAGCCGGCAAAGGCAACAGTTTATAATAATACTGTAGGAAGAATGAATGCCGGCAAATATAGCTACCCCGGCAGGCTATTGGATACCTACACTACCGATGAAACAATTGATTTTTACAATAACCTCGGATTTGAGCTTGATGGAGGAACCCTGATTAATGCACAGGGAGAAACCAAAGCCACCATTGGAGCTAACAACGTTTACAAAAGCTCCTATACTGAGGCTGTTTATGATTTAGTAAACTTTGTAAGCAAAGTATCTAACTCGGGAGCAAAATTATAAAATATTGGTTACTTCAAATAAGCTGTGTGAGGCGTCTCTGACTGTAAGGCAGGCTCGCCTCACATTCTTATGCTATTCTCCCGGGCAATGGCATAAACACACAAAAAGGGAGATTTGTCATACACCCAAACTTCAGCAGCTTTTTCAGTAGTTTCTACACTCTGCCTTGTTTGTCCTTGTCTTTTAATAGCGCAGGGGGACTTTGGTCTTCATAATTGACGCGGCTATGGCACAGCTTCTATTCCTGAGCAGGTAGGTCTTATGGCAACACAAATTCCCACTGATTTTACCGGGATAATAGTGCAGTTTTTGTAATATAGCCTGCCCGTCAAAATAATGTGGATAACCGCCTCTTATTTTTGAAAATTCAAAAATTTAGAAAATCAGGAGGGGGTAATTATGTTTTTTCAGTTAAAGCACTACTTTTACAGCATACAATACCTCTTTAAAAGGTATCGTAGGGGAAAAGACTATCACTTAAACAGAAAAGAACCAAATGCTTACTTTTAAAGAGTTGAAAGCAAACTTAAAAAAGGATTATCCGTATTTCCCTCCTCCAAACCTATCTCTTAGTATCCATTACGATAATTTTTTGAAAAAAGTTAAACATTATTGCAAACATCAGTTATCACCATTGTACACGTATAACAGTGAATTTGTTAATATAAACTACCTTAAACTTTTTATTAATTAAAGATTAATAAATGGTAAATGCAAAAAATGATATCCGATTCATAAACCATTATAACATACTGATCGGATATTAAAGACCGGCTAAATATTATCGACTGCATGGGATATCTTAAAAAACCGCACCCTAATATCCGTAAATTGTTACATTTGAATTAAAAACAGATCAATATCCCATGAAATGTACAAAACCAATACTCTTTATTATATACATCTGCTTATTATTTAGTTGCTCCAACGAAAAACGTAGTGGAACTGTTTTAGCTATACCAATATATGGGCAAAGCCTTGCATTAGGAGAAGAATCCATACGAATAACCAATTTTGATACCTTTATCAACAAATGTAAACATCGTGTATTAACAGAAAATCTTGATGAAGATTTCGGATATTTCTCTGACACTCATCTTAAACAACGATTCAAGAAGCTAATTGGTGATAAACGCCGCGCTTTTGAATTATCAATATATGGTATGTCTGAGCTTCTGTGCGACTATTTTGATAAAAAAGGTGTTGGTGACAGTTTACTAATTTGCACTTTCCCTGGGGGGCAAGGTGCTACAGGGATTAACGACCTCAGCAAAAACAGTAAAGCATACACGAAATTTTTGGAAGAGCTAAAAGACGCTTATGAAACCGCAAAAGATCAGGGTTTAAATTTTGTAGTACCTGCATTTTGCTGGATGCAGGGAGAAAACGATGTTGTATGGGGTACATCTAAAAACTATAAAGAAGATCTGAAAAAGTTTCATTCAGATTTTAATAAAGATGTAAAAGCTATAACAAAACAGAAAGAAGATGTGGTTTGTATTTGCTATCAAACTAATTGCATAACCTTGTCAAAAAAATATACACCTGAACATTTCTCTGATTACAATTGCGATGTAACTGCAGTACCACAGGCGCAAATGGAACTGGTTCGAGATGATCCGTTCTTCATAGCCAGTGGTCCTGTATATCCCTATTCCTTTGTTGAAAATGAGCGTGTTCATCTTGATGGGCTATCTCAAAAAAAAATAGGCTATCTTGCCGGTCTTTCTGTTA
>JASGDI010000157.1:0-22727 GCA_049841335.1 Niabella sp.
CGTTGTAGGTGCACCACCATCTACCACAATATAACCGGTAGGCATGATCTCCAGACCACTCTTTTTTACAAAAGGAGCTGACACCACATGCTGGCCAATCAGTAATTCAGGATTTCTGCCGGAAATAAGAGAAAGGTATAAGAGCGCATCAGCATATTTGCTCACCTGCGACGGACTACCCGGAAACAATATAACGGGTATATCGCAGCTGGCTTTTAACTGCTGCACCACTTCATCTAAATGATTGGAAATAACCAGACTGCCTCCTACAAAAAAATAATCCACTTTTGCCTGAACAGACAGATCAACCAGTTTTTCGAGTGAAGATGCTGTAACTCCATCCGGATCTATTAACACGGAGAATGACTTCTGCGCATTTTTCTTTTTTTCCAATAAGGAATTATAAATATTCATCTTCATGTAGATAAAGGCCGGTTTGTGCAAAAATGCAAAAACTTTTCCAAAAAACGGCATTTATCAGTAAATGACAGATTGTTTTTATCTTCCCTCAAAAAATATATGCGCTGTTACTTACTGTTTTTCACCCTGATTACAGCTTTTTATGCACAGGCACAGGATAATGCTTTTAACTACAGCAGTACCAAAATAACCGTATGCAAAAAAGGAGCAGTAGTATCTGCCCATCCGCTGGCCAGCAAGGCTGGGCTGCTGATGCTTAAAAAAGGCGGCAATGCTTTTGATGCCGCTATCGCCACCCAATGGGCATTGGCAGTTGTTTATCCTGGTGCCGGCAATATTGGCGGCGGCGGCTTTATGGTAGCTGTTTCCCGGAACAAAAAACCAATAGCTTTAGATTACAGGGAAACGGCCCCTGCTGCTGCCCACAAAGATATGTATCTGGATGATGAAGGAAATGCCAACAGTGAAAAAAGCCTTTACGGACATTTATCCAGTGGTGTTCCCGGAACTGTTGCAGGGTTGTTTGCAGCCCACCGGTATGCCAGGCTCCCTATGAAAGACCTGGTACAGCCCGCTATTGAGCTGGCAGAAAAAGGGTTTGCCATTACTAGGGGCGAAGCGGCTGCACTCAATGGTACAAAAAGCAGTTTTGAGAAATACAATACGCGGCTGCCGGTGTTTGTGAAGGAAGGTTTGTGGAAAGAAGGCGACACACTTATCCAGAAAGACCTGGCGGCTACACTTAAAAGAATCAGCGATAACGGTGCTAAAGGCTTTTACGAGGGCGAAACAGCGGCCCTGATCGTGGCAGAAATGCAGCGGGGAAAAGGACTGATAACTTTAGAAGACCTGAAAAGCTATAGAGCAAAATTCCGGGAAGCTATGGTATTTGCCTATAAAGGATATACCGTTATTGGTATGCCCATGCCCAGCAGCGGTGGCTTATTGCTTAAGCAGATGCTGAAAATGATAGCGCCGTTTAATATAGGCAAAATGGGATTTCAAACTGCAGCATCGGTGCAACTGATGACAGAGGTAGAGCGCAGGGCTTATGCGGACAGGGCCAAATATATGGGCGATGCTGATTTTTATAAAGTACCTGTAGCGCAGCTTTCAGGTAATGCCTACCTAAAAGAAAGAATGAAAGATTATGTGCCCGGAAAAGCCGGTAACAGCCAGCAAACCGTTGAAGGCAAGGTGCCGGGCTACGAAAGCGAAGAAACAACACATTTAAGCGTTATTGATAATGAGGGCAACGCGGTTTCTGTTACTACTACTTTAAATAATAACTATGGCAGCAGGACCGTTGTGGGCGGCGCCGGTTTTTTATTAAATGATGAAATGGACGATTTCAGTGCCAAGCCGGGATCGCCTAACCTGTTTGGGGCAGTAGGTGGCAGGGCCAATGCCATAGAACCGGGTAAAAGGATGCTCAGTTCCATGTCGCCGACTATTGTATTAAAGAATAAGAAACCCTTCCTCGTAGTAGGAACACCTGGAGGCACCACCATACCTACATCGGTTTTTCAAACTATTGTAAATATCATTGATTTTAAAATGACCACAAGCGATGCGGTAAATAAGCCCAAGTTCCACCACCAATGGTTACCCGATGAAGTGTTTATAGAAAAAGGATTTTCGGGTACCGCTGCAGACAGCCTTTCTGCTATGGGATACAAGCTTACCCGGCGTGGGCAAATAGGTCGCACAGAAGTAATCAAAGTACTGCCCAATGGCTTATTTGAAGCTGTAGCTGATAACCGCGGAGATGACAGCGCAGAAGGATGGTGATGACAATGGTAAATATTAAACGTTGAATATTAAATGTAAAATTTACCTCTAAATCTGAATACTAAAATCTAAAAGTCTGCAATCTAAATACCAATGAAATCATTAAGCACAGTAGGACTACTGCTATTATCCAATTCTTTTATGACGTTAGCCTGGTATGGTCACCTCAAATTCTTTGGCAAAGGAAGCACCCAGGCAGCTATACCTTTGTGGAGCATTATATTGATAAGCTGGTGCATTGCCTTTTTTGAATATTGTTTTATGGTACCGGCCAATAGAATAGGCTCTTCGGAAACAGGCGGACCTTTTTCGCTTATCCAGCTAAAAGTGATACAGGAAGTCATCACATTGGTGGTATTCGTAATCTTCTCAAAAATCGTTTTCGAAAATTTTCATTTTTCTGTCAATCATCTGATCGGGTTTATACTGCTGGTAGCAGCGGTGTACTTTATTTTTAAAGGCTGATTCAATCATGCTTTAATTTTAAAGGCGCCATAAGAGTTCCAAAACTGCCTTTCAGATCAGATCCCTGTACAATTATCAGATATCCTCCGCCTTTGGTTTCTGTAGTATAAAACGAAACTCTTGCCTCCCCGTTTTGATCTGTGATCACATCGGAGTTCCAGTAAACCGTCTGTCGCAGATCAGGAAAAACAGTTTCTTCATCAGGCGATGCATAACGGGGGCTATAAAACTTACGCCCCACAAAAGGGGCATCAGGCTTCAGCAGGTACACGCCCGGTATTCTTTTCAAAAAGGGCCCTACCCCACCGTAAGTTGTAATTTCTACAATAACCGGCGGATTTAAGAAATCAATATTTGCCGGGTTAAACTTAGATTGATAAGGCAACCCGTATTTAATGCTTTTCATTATTTCTATTCCTTTCACATCTTCAGCAGAATAATATTGTAACACATCATAAGGATTCATTTCAAAGAATTTCAGGTCCATGCCATCAATTATGATCCAAATCGGGCTTTTACCAATAGAAAATGGAGCACCCCTCACCACCGGAAAACCGGGTATTTGCTTTCCTAAAATGGTGAGCAAATCAGCTTTAGGTGTTTTTTCCAAAACAGCCTGGGTAATCGTTTGATCGGATCCACCATCTTCATTTAAGTTTTTTGAACCGGGAACGCGGGCTTTTGCTGTTACCACTACTTCTTCCAGGTAGCGGCCATCACGCTTTAATTGCTCCATGATCAGCGTTCTCCGGTCAAGGGATTTTTTAAGCGCAGTATCGAACACAATACTGTTAGGATCATATACCACAACGGGCTCATGAACAGGGGGATAAGTTTTATTAAATACTTCCACTCCTATCCCAAATGATTTTTCTCTTTTGTTTACTGCGCTAATGAGCGTACTGACACTATCTGTATAAAATAAAGGAAAGTCTTTAAAGATAAAAACACCCTCTTTATTCGTAACCGTATCCATAAAAAAAGCACCTGCTTTACCGCTACGCCCAAAAAGCGTTACCCTGGTATTAGATGACGGTTTATTTAGAATATTGGTTACTTTACCACTTACCTGGAAAAGCTTTTCATACCTATATTTTCTTGCAGTGTCCAACAAATCATATTGCACCCACCCCTGCGTTAGCAACAATGCATCGGTAGCCTCACTCCTTGCATTCCTGATATAATAGTAAGGTTCTTCTACTCTTCCTTTCAGATCGGCGCTCAGCGCCATATAGCTCACTATATTTTCAGCATCGGGTTGCATACCCACCTGGCTGGTGTCGATAACCGCTATTGAAAAGCTGCCGGGCACATTTTCATTAGTATGCTTTTTCACAGACAACGCCAACATTACACTATCCTTATTTACATACTCCTCTTTATCCGATACAAGATTTATCTTTAAAGCATCGTTATGCCAGACAAATAATGCCCGTTCATTTACAGGTACCCCGTTTGCATTATAGAGTGTAAAGCGGGCTACACCACCGGGAAAAGCTTCAGCCGGTATTTTAATCTCATATTGCTTTCTATTTTGCAGCTTTCCCTGCACATAAAAGCTACCCCTTGTACTGCCTGTTATAAACCAGGCATTACCTTCTTTACCGGGGCTGACATTTATCTTCACAATAATGCTGTCAGCTCTGTCATTATAGCTTACCTGCAAAACCTGGCCCTCTCTTTGAACTGGCGGCAAGTTATAAGCTGCGCCGTTTTCGAGATAAGCGGTATAGATTTCATTGGCCTGCGGTGTCATCCATACCACGCTCATCCCTTTATGAACAGAAGTAAAGGGACATACCACATTGCCCCGGCTATCTTTGATAACACCGCTCACATTTGCACCCATTCCGTAAATATCCAGGGCCTTAAATCCAAGCCGCTGTTTAAATCCGGCAACAAAGCTGCCTCCTTCAGGTAAAAACTGGAGGTCTATATTTTCATTAGCGGTTGGTACCGGTACCCGCAGTTGTATATTTTTGTTGATAATCTCCAGCCGGAGGTTTTTATGATACCGCGGATCTTTCAGCAATGTGTCAATATAAATGTTGCCTTCAGCATCGGTAACCATACGCCTGCGAAACAATGCTTTGTTTTTAAACATCAATGCCACCTGTACCCTGCTGTTGGCTGCCGGGACCTGGTTCCCCTGCTTTAAGGCGGCTGATATAAACAGTCTGTTACCTGAAAAGTTAAGCTCATTCAGTGTGGCTTTCCATAATTCTGCTTTGGGGTCAATGATTTTAAAAGTGCCGGAAAAAAACAGTGAATCGCCAAAATTCCTCATATAGTTCGTATAGGCCCGTATAGTGTACACGCCCTGCGAAAACTGTTGTTCACTTAAAGTAATATTACTGTAAAAAAGGCCGATATCGCATACAGCGCTTATCCGCTTTACCAACTCGCCATAAGTGTCAATGAATTCTATATAAGCTATCCTGCTGCTGTCATTTATCATATTTAAACTCCCGGCAACAACATATCCTTTAAGCCATAAAGTATCATTCAGGTTATATTGAGGCCTGTCGTAATGAACAAATATTTTTTCTCTTCCATCAAAAGTGGCAATACTATCACAGATCTGCATCTTTTGCTGAAAGCCATCGAACTGTGTCCTTGCCACTAAAATAAGAAAGAGTAATAAGCAGCTCAGAAGCACTTTTTTTTGCATAGACCTGGTATAGAGTATTACGCAGAACATCTTATTGCTAAAGGTCGGCTATCTCTTTTTTAGCGGTAATAAATTCGTTCCAGACCTGCTGTACAATTTCTGCTGCCGAAGGAATATCATTGATCAATGCGCAAACCTGGCCAATTTCCAGCTCTCCTTCCTGCAGATCGCCTTCAAACATGCCTTTTCTGGCACGGCCTTTTCCTAATAAAGCTGAAAGTTCCGCAGCAGCAGCGCCCCTGGCTTCGGCTTCGGCTACCTGTTGGGAAAAATGATTTTTCAGCAGCCGCACCGGCGTTAGTTTTTTCATAGACAACTGTGTATCGCCCTCTATTGCCTCAATCAGGCGGTTTTTAAAATTAAAGTGTGACGACGCTTCCTTACTGGCTACAAAGCGACTGCCCATTTGTACAGCTTTTGCACCCAGGGCAAAGGCTGCCAGCATTTGCCTGCCGGTAGCGATACCTCCAGCGGCTATTACAGGAATTGAAACTGCGTTCACAACCAGCGGTATCAGTACCATAGTAGTGGTTTCTTCGCGCCCGTTATGACCACCGGCTTCAAATCCTTCTGCCACCACTGCATCACAACCGGCTTGCTCTGCCTTAACAGCAAATTTGCTGCTGCTTACTACATGCACCACTTTTATGCCGGCATCTTTAAAAACCGGGGTAAAAGTCTTAGGGTTGCCGGCGCTTGTAAATACTATGGGTACTTTTTCTTCTAAAATGACCCGGACCTGCTTTTCTATATCCGGGTACAAAAGCGGCAGGTTTACGGCAAAAGGCTTGCCTGTAGCAGCTTTACATTTCTGAATATGTTCTTTTAAAACATCAGAACTCATAGACCCTGCGCCAATAATACCTAATCCACCGGCATTGCTTACAGCATTTGCCAGCTTCCAGCCGCTTGCCCAAACCATACCGGCCTGAATAATGGGATACTGGATATTAAAGAGTTGGATAATAGACATCACTTTTGCTGACTGATAACAGATAACGGCAATTTACGATTTAATAGCTTAATGTCGATACTGGATACTGGTTACTGGTTGCTAGATTGTGGATTATGTTGTGCCTTCGGCCTTTCTGCTTTTAGCCTTCGGCCTTTAGCTTCCGGCTTTCATATTGTACATCGTACACCTTATATCGTACATTTTACATCATGCTGGTTACTAGTTGCTGGTTTCAGGTTCGCCGGTACGTTGATACGGAGATATATGACATTAGCTATTATTAATACGTTTCCCTTACAGGTCAAGCTTGTACAGCCAATATCTTTTACCTAATCTCCGGTCAATCTCTCTTAACGGCTTAAAGCCTAAAGTTTCATAGATATGCCTTGCTTTATCCATTAATTCTGAAGTATGAAGCGCAATGGTCTTTTCCTGGTTAGCTTTTGCTGTTTCAATGCACATCAGAGTCAGTTTTCTGCCAATTCCCTGTCCGCTAAATTCGGGAGCAACCGAAACAAACCGGATATAGCTCCAATCTTTGTCGTAAATATCTGTTGGATTCCCGCTTGGAACAAGAAAAGCCATCCCTATTATTTTTTGCTCACCGGTTGAGCAAACTATGCATACCGCATTTTCAAGCAAATCCGTATAAGTATTGTTGTCTTCCAGGCTTTCATATAAAAGTCTCCAATTATCTTCGGTCAGTAATGGTTGAAATTGCCCCCAGGATTTGATTGCCAGATCTTTCAGATCCTTTAAATCATCAAGATTTCCTTCTCTGAATTTCAGGTTCATTTTTGTTAACAGATAACAACGATTTAATAATGTGGATACTGGTTACTGGTTACAAGATACTAGATACCGGTTACGAGATATTGGATGCTGGTAGCGGGTTACTGCCTAACGTCTAAGTACTAAGATCTAATGTATTGGTACTTCTTTTGGAACATATCTGTCATAAAAAGTTCCTGTTCCTTTTGCATCTATTCTTCCAACAATCACTTCAACTGAACTTTTACTAATGTCAATGTTAGGCCGTAAATGAATATGCGTTCTTGCACCAACCTGAAGCTCTGTTATATCCTCTTGGTTTAACTCAGCTATCTTTATCAATAGTTTTGCAAATGATTTAAGTCCTTCCGAATCCCCGTGAATTAATATGTCTTGCCACTTTGTGATGCCTCCTTCAAACTCATCTTCGTTTTCGGCAATCAATATGTCCAAATGTCCGGCAATCTCTGATTTGTATTTTTCCATTGTTAAGGCAAAATCTTGTCATTAATAATTCGAATATAGAACCTATATCAGTCAGGCACATCTCCCTTCCTACTCACTATTCGCCACTCACTACTCACCCTAAGTCAATGCTCGTATTATCGCCAATGTTAAGGCTTCGGCTTTCACCTTTAAGACTGGTATCGCTGCCAATAAGTGAATCTTCAAGAACTATATCGTGTAAAGTGCAATAAGCGCCTACAATAGAATTTTTAACTATGGATTGTGTCATCTTGGTATATTCACCCAAAGTCACATTGGGACCAATGATACTGTTTTCAATGCTGCAACCCACACCTATACTTACCGGCGGAATAATAACCGTATTCAGATATGCTGAAGCGTCACTTTCTATCCCGGATTTCCTCAGCAATGTGGCATTGGATTTTAGGAGTGTATCTTTATTACCCGCATCAAACCAGTTATCTACCTTAAAGGATTGAAACCTTACACCTTTTTCTATCATACAGTCAATGGCATCCGTTATATTGAACTCTCCATGCGTAAGCAGCCCTTCTGCAATATTCTGTTCAAGGCATTCAAATAAGGTATCGGTTTCGGTTATTTTATAAATGCCTACCATTGCCATATTGGACTTGGGGATATTGGGCTTTTCAATTACAGATTCAATAAAGCCGCCAGCATCTATTTCCGCTACGCCAAAATCTTTGGGATTATCTACTTTACGCACACCAATCAGGGAACCGGGACTGCGCAGCACTTCGTTTATGTCGTATTCACAAATTGTATCACCCAATGTGATAAGTACTTCATCGCCTCTCACCAGGTCGCGCGCAAGGCTGATGGCATGTCCCACCCCCTTCCGGTCTTCCTGGCTCACAAAATGAGCAACGATGTCGCTGTGCTTATCCTTTACATAATGATAAATTTTATCGCCCAGGTATCCTATTATAAAAATAAACTCATCTATACCCGCTTCTTTAAGCTGGTCAATAATAATACTTAATACCGTTTTGTTAGCCACGGGTATCAATGCTTTAGGCTGTGTATAACTATGTGGTCTTAATTTAGTTCCGGTACCTGCAACAGGAATAATTGCCTTCATATATATATGTGTAAGATCCTGAATGTAGTTAGTAAAAAAGAGAGTGAAGGTAAGTAAAAATAGAAATATTATATCGAAGTTGTTTAAACTTATAAAACCAGGATACAAATGGTAGGTCAGGCCGTTTCCATAGCCCCGATAATCTATCAGGGGAATGCCGGAGCCTTTTTACGGGAAAATGCATCCTTTGTCAACAAATCGGCAAGCTTACTGTGACATCAGGACGACATTTTTCCTGACTGCGTACAACAAAATGAAAAAATTTAAACATGCTTATCATTTACTTAGCCTTAGGCTCTTTTTTTTCTTATCCAGATGAAAAACAGATGCCCCCTTACCCTTTTTAATTTCAATTTTGTGCAAATACTGCGAATAAAAACATTGTACGGGAATTTCTATAACCTTAATTTTGCGCCATGCAAAACGACACTATACTATTTGACCTGCTCAACAAGGAATTAGAGCGACAGCGTAATGATATTGAATTGATTGCCTCAGAGAACTTTGTTTCTTACCAGGTATTGAAGGCTATGGGCAGTGTTCCTGCCAATAAATATGCAGAAGGGTATCCCGGCCGCCGGTATTATGGAGGATGCGAGGTAGTGGACGAAATTGAAAACCTGGCCATTGACAGGCTGAAACAGGTATTTAACCTTACATGGGCCAACGTTCAGCCCCACAGCGGGGCGCAAGCTAATGCTGCTGTATTCATGGCAGTTCTGAAGCCTGGCGATACCATTATGGGCCTTGATCTGAGCATGGGCGGGCACCTGACTCATGGCAGCCCTGCTAATTTCAGCGGTAAACAGTATAACGTAATTTCTTACGGCGTTAATAAAGAAACCGGCTTAGTAGAGTATGATGACCTGGAGCAAAAGGCATTGACGCACCAACCTAAAATGATCATTTGCGGTGCTTCGGCGTACAGCCGCGACTGGGATTATGCCCGTATCCGCGCAGTGGCTGATAAAATAGGCGCTATTGTAATGGCCGACATTGCACACCCTGCAGGCCTGATTGCCAAAGGATTATTGAACGACCCTTTCGATCATTGCCATATCATTACCAGCACTACGCATAAAACGCTTCGTGGCCCCCGCGGTGGTGTTATTATGATCCGTCATGATTTTGAGAACCCATGGGGATTAAAAGATCCAAAAGGCAACATCCGTATGATGAGCCAGCTGCTGGACCTGGCTGTTTTCCCCGGCATACAGGGCGGACCTTTAGAGCATATCATTGCGGCTAAAGCAGTGGCTTTTGGCGAGATACTGGACGACAGCTTTAAAGTTTATGCCCAGCAGGTAGTAAGCAATGCCCAGGCGATGGCTAAAGCATTTGTTAACAAAGGTTACAACCTGATCAGCGGAGGTACAGATAACCACCTGATGCTGATCGACCTGCGCAATAAGAACATTACAGGTAAAAAGGCACAGGAAACCTTGGATAAAGCATTTATCACACTTAATAAAAATGCCGTTCCTTTTGATGACAAATCCCCGTTTGTAACCTCAGGTATCCGTGTAGGTGTTCCCGCTGTTACCACGCGCGGATTAAAAGAAAACCATGTTATTGAGGTGGTGGATATGATTGATAAAGTATTAATGAACGCTGATAATGAGCATTTAATTGCAGGAGTACGCGAAGACGTAAAAGCATTCATGAAACAGTTTCCGCTATATCCGGAGTTAGGATAGCATAATAGTTGTAAAGTTTGACAGGTAAGAAATAATCCACCTTATCAACATTTCAACCTGCCCACATTTTAACTAAACGAACATGATCCAAAGAAAACAAACATTGTGGCTGCTACTTTCCAGCATCAGCAGTGCGCTTACTTTTAAATTTCCGTTTTACACTGGCCTGGTAGCGCCTAATACTACTGGAGTTGAAGGACCGGAGCTTACAGCAACAGATAACATCTATTTAATTTTATTAACAGTTGCAGTAGTAGCGCTGTCTGCCGTAACTATTTTCCTGTTTAAAGACAGGAAAAAACAAATACGGTTCAGTCTTATAGGACTATTGTGCTCCATAGGCTTAGTGGCTGTTTATTTTATGTACACCAAGAATTTCTCGCAGGGCACTTTCGCATTGACCTCTGTCCTTACCCTGCTCATTATTATTGGCTTCTTTTTTGCCATCCGGGGCATACGGCACGATCAGAAACTAATAAAAGATCTGAACCGGCTGAGATAAGTTTCTTCCGTCAAATAATAAAAAATGCGGAGTTCCTGACACTTCGCATTTTTTATTGAGTAGAAGGGCCGTGTATAACAAATCTCCTTTTTTGTATGTTTATCCATCGCCGGGAGGCAATAAAATAAGAGTGTTAGACGAGGACCCCTCACATAGCCCGCGGTCTTCCCGCGAAAATATTTATGCTCCCAGCCTGGGCAGGATTTCTCCCCGTCAAAATATTTAAAGTACCTTTGCACCTTTTAAAAGAAGCATACTAATAACATTTCACTATGTCACAAGTAAAAGTAGGAATGGTTCAAATGAGTTGCACTGCTAATAAGCAGGAAAACTTAAATAAGGCCATTGAAAAAATAAAAGAAGCTGCAGCAAAAGGCGCACAAATCGTTTGCCTGCAGGAATTATTCACATCTCTTTATTTCTGTGATGTGGAAGACTATGAAAATTTCAAACTGGCTGAGCCCATTCCCGGTCCCTCAACAGAAACATTACAGAATACAGCAAAAGAATTGGGAGTGGTAATCATTGCTTCGCTCTTTGAAAAAAGGGCCGAAGGCTTATACCATAACACTACGGCTGTTTTAGATGCAGACGGTACCTACTTAGGTAAATACCGTAAAATGCACATACCTGATGACCCGGCCTATTACGAGAAATTCTATTTTACCCCCGGCGACCTGGGTTATAAAGTATTCAAAACAAAATTTGCCACTATCGGGGTATTGATCTGCTGGGACCAGTGGTATCCCGAAGCCGCCCGCATTACAGCATTAATGGGTGCCGAGATCCTCTTCTATCCTACTGCCATCGGCTGGGCTACAGAGCAGGATGAGGAAACCAATAAAGACCAGTATAATGCCTGGCAAACCATTCAGCGCAGTCATGCCGTAGCCAACGGTATTCCTGTAGTAAGTGTAAACCGTGTTGGATTTGAGCAAAACGGTGCTATGAAATTCTGGGGCGGAAGCTTTGCCACCAACGGACAGGGGAAATTACTTTATCTGGCTTCACACGATCAGGAAGAAACAGAAGTAGTAACACTCGATTTAAAAGAAGCCGACAGCTTCAGAATGCACTGGCCCTTCCTGAGAGACAGGAGAATTGATTCTTACCAGCCTATCACGAAGAGATATATTGATGAAGGATAAGGAGGACAGAAGACCGAAGTCGGAAGATTGCGTCTTACCCATTAAGTTTACTTTTTGGACAGTGGATTTCGTAACTTCTCATTAAAAAAATATGGCTTTTAAATTTGAACAGTTACGAGTTTGGCAAAAAGCTTTAGAGCTAACAGAACTCGTACACAATACGACTAAACAATTTCCGAAAGAAGAACTTTTCGTTCTTACATCACAAATAAAAAGAGCTGCAGATTCGGTTGCGCTGAACATTGCTGAAGGCTCTACCGGACAAACCAACAAAGAATTTTCAAGATTTTTATCCATTGCATTCCGGTCAAATATTGAAGTCGTTGGCTGCATCTTCATAGCAGATAAACGCCAGATTATTTCAAAAGAAAGCTTTGATAAGATTTATAAAATGAGTGAAGAAATTCTTTCAATGATTTCCGCACTTATCAAAAAATTAAGAGAATGACTGTGTCTATACCCTCTGACATCAGACATCAGACTTCTGACGTCAACCCCAAGCAACTCGGCTACTTCTTCCCTGCCGAATGGCATCCGCATGAAGCTACATGGCTGAGCTGGCCACATAAGGAGGCATCATGGCCCGGAAAACTGAACGCTATATTTCCTTATTATGCGCATTTTGTAAAAGAGCTGGCTAAAGGGGAGATGGTTCGTATTAATGTAACGGACGAAAAAATGAAAACTCTTGCTACCAAACACCTCCAAAAGCAGGGAGCCGATCTTTCTAAAATAGAATTTTATATACATCCTACTAACGATGCCTGGTGTCGCGATCATGGCCCCGCATTCCTGGTAAACCCAGAAGCTGCAGCACACAAAAAAGTGATAGTGGACTGGGGCTACAATGCCTGGGGAGATAAATATCCTCCTTACGACCTGGATGATGTGATACCAACCAGAATTGGAGAAAGATTCGGGCTGCCGGTTTTTCACCCCGGTATTGTAATGGAAGGCGGCTCAGTAGAATTTAATGGCGCAGGTACCCTACTTACTTCAAAATCCTGCCTGTTGAACAAAAACCGCAACCCGCATTTAAACCAGCAGCAGATTGAAACATACCTGTACAACTATTATGGAGCAGAGCAGGTGCTTTGGGTAGACGATGGTATTGTGGGAGATGATACGGACGGACATATTGATGATACCATTCGTTTTGTAAATGAAGATACAGTGCTTACTGTTATTGAAGAAAACAAAAACGACGAAAACTACGCATTGCTTCAAAAGAACTTAAAGCAGTTGCAGCAAATGAGGTTATTAAATGGCAGGCAGCTAAACATTGTGGAACTCCCAATGCCCGACCCGGTAATTTACGAAGACCAGCGGTTGCCCGCATCTTATGCTAATTTTTATATCGCTAATAAATCGGTTATAGTACCTACTTACCGTTGTTGCAAAGATGACAAGGCTCTGAGAATAATACAGGAGCATTTTAAAGATAGAACCGTTATAGGTATTGACTCTACCGAAATTATCTGGGGACTGGGAAGCTTTCATTGTTTAAGCCAGCAGGAACCGGCGGTGTAGATATTATTTCTCAATAGTCCTGAACGTGAGGTTGATGCGGGGTGCATTGACCTTTTTTGTTGAGGGCAAACCATGCAACCAATAAGTTTGGCAGGCGCCTTTCATTACCAGCAGGCTGCCATGCCCTAAAACAGTTGATACAACTTCTTTGGTTTGTTTGTGCTTAAAGGCGAATTTCCTTTCGGCTCCAAAACTTAAAGACGCAATAGCGCCCTCTTTTTTAAGATCTTTTTCCGCATCACTGTGCCAGGCCATACCTTCACTGCCATTATGGTATAAATTCAGCAGACAGGAATTATAGGTTTCTCCTGAGATCTGTTCTGCAACCTTTTTAAGCTGCAGCAATGCATCTGTCCAAAGCAGGGCTGTTTTAGTAATGCCTGAATACGTGTACTCCAGCGGTTCATCAGCATACCAGGCCACTTTTCTTTTAGTGATGATCTTTTTACCAAAAATGATCGCTTCATCATTTTTCCATGCAATAGTGTTCATCAGTACCGATGCATAATAGTTGGCTTTCTCAACAGGAAAAATCTTTCCGTAATACAATGCTTCACCATCATAAGGAAGCAGATTTGTAAGCGGCATACTAAACTTTTATTATTTGTTTAAAAAAATGTCGTCCTGAGCTTGACGAAGGACATTTTACTATCGAGCTATGCTTCGACAAGCTCAGCATGACATCCTTTCCTGAAAAATTATTAAAAACAAATGAATTCCTGATATCTGCAGCTTAAATCATGCTCCTGCGAAAAACTTACAACAATCTTCCCTGCTTTACCTGGGCCTCCAGCTCCAGCAGGTATTTCTTACGCCACAGCCCGCCTGCATAACCGGTCAATGAACCATTCGCTCCTATTACACGATGACAGGGAACAATAATGGCAATGGGGTTCTTACCATTGGCATTAGCTACCGCCCTGATGCTTTCTGGCACAGTAAACGACAGCGTTTGCTGCATATAAGATCTTGTAGCGCCGTAAGGAATTGTTTGTAAAGCCTGCCAGGCCTGCTTTTGAAAGTCAGTCCCCTGTAATTGCAGCGCTACCTCAAACACCTTCCGGTCCCCTGCAAAATATTGCTCCAGTTCTTTTGCTGCCTGTTCAAGATAAGGCGTGGTTTTTGGAACCAATACAGCTTTCAGCCATTTTTCAACTGATGATAACTTCCGTTCAAAATCGCCCTCTTCATAAAATTCCAACACACAGATGCCTTCATTGCCCGCACAGGCAATCATTGGCCCGATGGGCGTTTGTAATTGTTTATAATATATAGTACCTGCCATTACAAATATTTTGCCGTATAGCTTTTTTTTACTTTTTTAATATCCATTGGCTTACCCGCAAACACTAACTCACCGCCTCCATCACCGGCTTCAGGGCCCAGTTCTATCAGCCAGTCGGCGCTTTTGATAACGTCAGTATTATGCTCGATCACTAATATAGAATGGCCCTGCTCAATCAGTGCGTTAAAAGAAGCCAGCAGCTTTTTTATATCATTAAAATGAAGCCCGGTAGTGGGCTCATCAAAGATAAAAAGCACTTTATTGCTACTCCTTCCCTTTCCTAAAAAAGAAGCCAGCTTTACACGCTGCGCCTCACCACCGGAAAGGGTATCGGACGACTGTCCCAGCTTTACATATCCTAACCCTACATCACTCAGGGGCTGTATAGCATCGGCCAGTTTCTTCTCGCTGCTGAAAAATCCGATAGCTTCATCCACACTCATTTCCAGCACATCATAAATACTCTTATCCTTATACTTAACCTCCAGTACTTCTTCTTTAAAACGTTTGCCACCACAGCTTTCACAAACCAAATGTACATCGGCCAGAAACTGCATTTCCACTACCTGCTCGCCTTCACCTTTACAGGTATCACAACGCCCGCCATCAACATTAAAAGAAAAATGCTTGGGCAAAAAGCCTCGCATCTTACTTAAAGGTTGTTTGGCAAAAAGATCACGTATCTCATCATACGCTTTGATATAGGTAACCGGATTGCTGCGCGATGATTTCCCGATCGGGTTCTGGTCTACCATTTCTATCTGCTGGATGCTTTCCACATCGCCGGTAATAGCTTTATGAAAGCCTACTTTATCCCCGCTGAATTCTCCTTTTATCTTTTGTAAAGCAGGGTAAAGGATCTGTTTTACCAACGTGGTTTTGCCACTGCCGCTTACACCGCTCACTACGCACAAAACATTTAAAGGAAACTCAACCGTTATATCCTTTAAGTTATTTTGTCTTGCACCTTCTACTTTTATAGAACGGTTCCATTTACGAACTATTGCAGGTGGTACAATGGAAAACTCACCACTTAAATACTTACCTGTCAAACTCTCCGGATTTTTTATCAGCGTTTTAAAATCCCCTTCGGCAACTACCTGCCCGCCTAAGTGAGATGCCAGCGGCCCCATGTCAATAATATGATCAGCCTTCTGCATTACCATTTCATCGTGCTCTACCACAACAACCGTATTATCCAGATCGCGCAGCTCTTTTAAAACTTTAATCAGGTTATCTGTATCCCTCGAATGCAAACCAATGGAAGGCTCATCCAAAATATATAACGAGTTGGTCAGATTACTGCCCAGGCTTCGCGTTAATTGTATCCGCTGGCTTTCTCCACCGCTTAAAGTATTAGCTACCCTGTTCATGGTTAAATAGCCTAATCCCACTTTTAGCAATGTATCCAGCCTGTTGTTGATTTCAATAAGAATACGTTTTGCTATCTCCTTTTTATGATCTGACAGTTTTAGCTTATCAAACCAGACTTTCAGGTCACGCGCAGGCATTTCACAAAGCTCACCGATATTTTTACCCCCAACCTGTACGTACAATGCCTCTTTACGCAACCTGTAGCCATTACAATCAGGGCATACAGTGCGTCCGCGGTAACGGCTCAGCAATACACGGTACTGCACCTTATACAGGTTTTGCTCTACTTCCTTAAAAAAATCATTAATACCGCCATGGGTCTTCCATAAATAATCGTATTGCTCTTTTGTAAGATCGGCGATGGGTTTATGCACCGGGAACCCCTGTTTTGACGCATTTCTCACAAAATGATCCTTCCACTTTCCCAGCTTCTCTCCTTTCCACGGTGCTACCGCTCCTTCATATACACTCAGCCTTTTATCAGGAATAACAAGATCTGCATCAATCCCCAATACCAGGCTAAAGCCTTCGCAGACAGGACAGGCACCTAAAGGATTATTAAATGAAAAAAGATTAGGCCGGGGTTCTTCAAACACAATACCATCCAGCTCGAAGCGGTTATTAAAGTTTAATAGTTTTTTCTTTCCATTTTGCAGCACTACTTCTACATAAACCTCTCCCTCTCCTTCGTAAAAAGCAGTACCTATTGAATCCCCCAGGCGATGGATATCATCTTCATCAAACTCTTTTACAACAATCCTGTCAATAAGGATATAAACATCATCTTTTTTTGCTTTTCCGGGTTGCCATTCTTTTTTCAGCTCATCTGCATCCAATTCCAGCAGGTCCTCTATCCTTTTTACAGCCATTCCTTCATCATTGCCCCTGGCATCAACAGCAATACGGCTAAATCCCTTTTGCAGTAATATATTTAGCTCTTCTTTAGTATCACGATTACGGTGCTGCTTAAATTTCACGAGTATAAATACTTTATCCCCTTCCTGTAATTGCCGGATAGCTTCAATAACATCCGCCACATCGTCTTTTTTCACTTCTTTGCCTGAAACCGGGGAAATAGTAGATCCTGCCCTGGCAAATAACAAACGCATGTAATCATATATTTCCGTCATGGTACCTACGGTGCTTCTGGGGGTCCGGGTAATTACTTTCTGCTCAATTGCAATAGCCGGGCATAAGCCTTTTATATAATCCACATCGGGTTTATTCATGCGGTTTAAAAACTGCCTGGCATAGGCACTTAAACTTTCGGCATAGCGTCGCTGACCTTCGGCATATAGTGTATCAATAGTTAAGGAAGATTTTCCAGAACCCGACACCCCGGTAACCACGATAAATTTATTCCTGGGAAAACTTACTGTTACATTTTTAAGGTTATGAACACGCGCTCCTTTGATCAATATTTCTCCGTTTGTATGCTTATCTGCGGCCATTATAAAAATTTACTTTTGATGCTTACAAATGTAGCAGCAAATTTGTTTAAGAAAATAAATGTTTCTGATGCTTTTACACCGGAACTGCTTCTTCTTTTAAAATTCCCAAAGTCAAAATAACAGTATTGATTATCAGAAATTTAAAATAGAATAATTGTAATTTTAACAAAATTTTTAACAATATTGAGTATTTTTTTGGGTGCTTTGCAGGAGTTGAAAATTGAGTGAACGGTACATGAGCGTGAGAAAAGAAATACAGGCTATTTTAATTTCTAATAAAGTAATGACTACAGATCTAAAAAAGAGCGACAACGAGCTTATACACTTGTTTGCAAGTGGTAACGAATCGGCACTCGATTCATTACTTGAAAGATATAAGGATAAGCTTTTTAATACAATACTGTTTATTGTTAAAGATAAATATCATGCGGAAGATATTTCGCAGGATGTTTTCATTAAGATAATAGAAACGCTTAAAAGCGGTAAATATAAGGAAGAGGGTAAATTTTTACCCTGGGCTATGCGTATTGCGCATAACCTCTGTGTGGATTATTTCAGGAAACTAAAGCGTTTCCCTTTTGCAAAAAGCAGTGCAGATAACGAAGTACTGGACACTATTAACTGTACTGAACAGAATGCAGAAGATAAAATAATAAAAGTTCAAAGCATGGGCAAGGCTAAAGACCTCCTGGAGCAATTGCCCGAAGAACAAAGAGAAGTAATTATATTGAGGCATTTTGCCAACCTTAGCTTTAAAGAAATTGCAGACATGACCGGATGCAGCATCAATACAGCTTTGGGCAGAATGAGATATGGACTGATGAACTTAAGAAAGTTAATGACCGGGAAGTAGTTTAACTTTTTTTAAGCATCAGCTACCATAACATTTTGGCAGATCTTTCGTTATAATATCACTCGCAAGAAAGATTTTTTGAAATTGAAGATAATGTCATCTTGTGTTTCCGATAGGATAAAAGAAGTTCGCTAAACCTCTTTATCGAATTATTCTTGCCGAAGCCAACCGGTTGGCACAAGATGACGCCTAATTAAAGCCGCTTCCTTTTTGGAAGCGGTTTTTTAATGAATAATAAGCCGGCAGGGAACTATAAGATGCTGGGCACTATTGTCCTGATCTGTTTCATTTTTAGCAATATTCTTAAAAATAAGTTCTGCGGCCTTTACTCCCATTTTAAAAGAATTCTCGTCAATAGAAGCAACCGGCTTAAAATCCAGGTATTGGATCAAAGGCAAATTACCAAATCCTACTACTTCTGTCTTTTTAAGATGCCCGGGAAACTGCTCTTTAAGTATTTTAATTACGTCTAAGCTGATATAATTTTTAAAAGTAAAAAAAGCTGTAGGGATTTCCTTCAGTTTCATAAGCCTTTTAACTGCAGAAAAAGTTTGTTCCTGGGAAAGATCTACTTCCTCTATCAAAGCCGGATCATAAGAGATATGATACTTATTTAAAGCTTCTTTATAGCCATCATAACGTTGTACGGAGGTTTTTAAAAAAGAAGGGCCCATTAAATGGGCTATTTTTTTATGGCCGCGTTTCAAAAGAAACTCTACTGCTCTTTTGGCTCCTCCGGTATTGTCGGTAGACACATAATCATACTCCGGCTCCGGGTAATACCGGGAAAAGAATATTAACGGAATTCCTGCATGTATGAGCCGCTGAAACCGGTCTGTATTCCGCGTATTTTTTGAAACTGTGATAATAACTCCGTCAATACGGTTTTTAATCATGTTTTCCACCAGCTTCTCCTCTATTACAGTGTCTTCGTGAGTTTGGGAGACAATTACACTATAGTTCCTTTTGCTTGCCACTTCTTCTATTCCGTTTATGGCAAGTACATAAAACTGGTCCAGCAGGTCGGGCATAATTACGCCGATAGTAAAAGATTTGCTTTGTTTAAAATGGCGGGCTGCTTCATTAGGAATATAATTCCATTCTTCAGCAAGCTTTTTAACCCGTTCTTTGGTCAAAGTGCTGATTAAAGGATGATTATTAAGAGCCTTGGAAACAGTGGAAACCGACATGTTCAGCTTCTTCGCAATGTCTTTTATTGTTATGACCTTTTTCACTACTGAAATATAGTGATTTTTAGAACAATATTGCAGATAATAACAGCAATAATGAATCCCCGTCAATAGCAGATACCATAAGCTTCGCGCATTTTACTCACACCATCCGTCTAACAATCAAAATCACCGCTAAATAATAAACAATTGCCTGATTCATAGTCTGTTTAAAAATTTTTTATTCTACGACCTGTTTTCTTTGCGCATTACTATTTGCAACAAGTAACCCAATCTTTACCTGAGTAGTTCATAGTATTTTATGTGTCGTTCCCGCACACTAACTTTAATAACAAATTTCAAAATATAGGCTGCTGATTCACTAAACAAAAAGGAAACCGTTTACGAAAACAATTTCAAACGTTGTAAATACAAGTTGCGGTTATTTGATGATAAACAATAACTACAATTATGTATCTTTACTTACGAAGTATAATTCTAACATCACTTAACAGCGAAACAGGATTATAGAAAAAATATTGCTTGTTTAAAAACGTTTACCTATCACAATTAGAGTTTTCATGTTGACTTAATCAACTACAAAAAATTAAATGCAATTATTCTGGTATTAAGCTTTTTAATTTGTTCAATAAAAAATATTAACAAATTAAAGTGTGGATTCCAGGGCGATAGATTATCGTACCCCGGGAATAAGGGGTTTCGTCTATCAAAAAAACTTGTATATACATGTTATAAAAAACTTACAGTATCCCATATATAAACCATGTACACAATTCATATAATTAAAGAACAACTGTAAAATTTTCTATTAATGAGAAAAATTTATTTAGGGTTGCTGATTGCCATGTTATTCCATCTTTCAGCAAATGCGCAGCAAACGGTAAACGGAAAGGTTTTGACATCCAGAAATGAGCCGCTTTCCAATGCTTCGGTTTTGATAAAAGGCACCTCGGTTGGTGTTAATACTGATTCATTAGGAGAATTTTCTATTACTGCTGCAATAACCGATTCGCTCCTGGTTTCTTATACCGGGTATGAACCGAAAACGGTATTCGTTGGACAGTCAAAGGTTTTAACTATTATGCTATCGGAATCAAGCAGCACTCTAAGCGATGTAGTGATCGTGGCATTCGGCACGCAACGGAAAGAAGCAGTAGTGGGCTCTGTTACATCCATTAACCCCGAAGAGCTTAAAATTCCGTCCAGCAATCTTACTACGGCTTTGGCCGGAAGAATGGCCGGAATAATAGCATACCAGCGTTCAGGGGAACCCGGCGCAGACAATGCTGACTTCTTTATACGCGGTGTTACCACTTTTGGTTACAAGAAGGATCCTTTGATCCTGATAGATGGAATTGAGCTCACTTCCACCGACCTTGCCAGGCTAAATCCAAACGACATAGCCAGTTTTTCAATTATGAAAGATGCCACTTCTACAGCGCTTTATGGCGCAAGAGGCGCTAATGGTGTTATCCTGGTAACAACAAAGCAGGGTAAAGTTGGTAAAGCTAAAATAGCACTTACGGTTGAAAATTCAATATCCAGGCCTACAAAGAATGTAGAGCTGGCAGACCCCGTAACTTATATGAAGTTGCACAACGAGGCTATTCTAACAAGAGATCCAACACTGCCGCTTTTATACTCTGAAGACAAAATAGATAATACGGCGGCAGGAACCAATCCGTATATCTACCCTGCTACTGACTGGAGAAAAGAACTGTTTAAGGAACAGGCGGCAAACCAGCGTGCCAATTTAAATGTAAGTGGCGGTGGCCCGGTAGCCAGATACTATGTTTCAGGAACTTTTGCACAGGATAATGGTGTGCTGAAGGTGGATAAAAGAAATAATTTTAATAGTAATATTAACCTGAAAACCTATTCACTTCGTTCAAATGTGAATATTAATATTTTCCCCACCACCGAGCTGATAGTGCGGCTTGCCGGTGTATTTGATGATTATACCGGGCCCATTTATTCGGGCAACGAAATGTACAAAAGGGTAATGAGATCAAATCCTGTCCTGTTCCCCGCATATTATCCAATGGACGATAAGCATTCTTTTGTTAAACATATCATGTTTGGCAACTTTGACCTGGCAAAACTGATCAACCCCTACGCAGATATGGTAAAGGGGTATAAGAATTACACGCGTTCCAATATGAATGCGCAGCTCGAACTATCGCAGAACCTGAGCATGATCACCAAAGGCCTGAAAGCCAGGGGCCGGTTTAATACGGCAAGGATTTCTTTCTTCGATGTTTCGAGACAATACAACCCTTTCTTTTACCAACTGGCTGGGTATAACGTAAGAGCAAACACTTACAATATTAATATCATTAATCCGTTAGAAGGCACTGAGTATCTCAACTACAATGAGGGCAGCAAAGACATTCAAAGCACTGTTTATATGGAAGGCGCTTTGGATTATTCCAGGAACTTTGATAAACACAGCCTTAACGCTATGCTGGTATATACCCGGCAGGAAATACTGAAAGCAAATGCAGGTAATCTGCAGGCTTCTTTGCCAAGCAGAAATATGGGATTTGCAGGAAGGGCCACCTATGGGTTCGACAGCCGCTATTATCTGGAATTTAACTTTGGCTATAACGGCTCTGAAAGATTTTATAAAACACACCGATGGGGTTTCTTCCCCTCGGCAGGCTTTGCATGGAATGTATCGAATGAAAAATTCATGGAAGGAAATATATCATCGGTTATCAATAACCTGAAGATTAGGGGAACCTATGGTTTCGTGGGCAATGATGCTATTGGATCGGGCAGGTTCTTGTACCTGTCAGAAGTAAACCTGAACAATTCCGGCACATCTGCAGTGTTTGGCCGGGATAATACCTATTCAAGAAACGGGATATCAATTGCCCGTTATGCGGATCAGAATATTACATGGGAAACCTCACAAAAATCAAATATAGCTGTTGAATTAGGGTTGTTTAATAAACTAAACATAATTGCAGAGTACTTTAATGAACACAGGAAAAATATTTTACAAACACGGGCTTCTGTTCCCGGTTCAATGGGACTTTGGGTAACGCCGGC
>JASGDI010000158.1:0-12893 GCA_049841335.1 Niabella sp.
CTCTCATCCTTTCTCACTTCTTTAAATCTTCAAATTTATTAGTTCAATACATCAAAATCTCAAAGAACTGTTTCTAGTGTACAAACATAGGAGCCATCGGAACAGGGCGACAATTAACACGACATTTTACGGTGACATGACACCAGGAGCTATCAAGAGTTATCAAATTTCTTAAAAAACGCCTCTGCTGTCAACAGACCTTAAAATACTTTTTACATTGAAACTGTACATTCTGGCGCTCGAATAAATTGCTTCTAATCAAACTTTCGCCACTGCAATTCTTTAGTAAATTGCTTATCTTCATATCAGTTAGTTGTTTAACTAACTATTTTAAGGTTGCGGCGCTGGTTGCCGGTTTTGCTGAGCCATATTGTGGCGCTGAAGTGAGTGTCCAAGGGACTCTCCAAAAGAGTTCCTTGAACTTTTCGGAGACACAAGGAAGACGGGCAATGTACCGCAGACGATTGAATAAATAAAACAATGAAAAGATCAATTAAGAAAGTAGCTGTTTTAGGCAGCGGTGTCATGGGTTCACGTATAGCCTGCCATTTTGCAGGTGCCGGCATCCCTGTGCTGCTGTTAGATATGCCCTACGTTTCCCCTTCAGGAGAAAAAAAGGAAGCCAATAAACTGGTGAATGATGCGCTGCAGGCAGCCCTGAAGAGCAGCCCGTCACCCGTTTATACCTCTGACGTGGTAAGAAAAATCACTACGGGCAATTTTGATGACAATATGAAAGATATTGCCGGCTGCGACTGGATCATTGAAGTGGTAACAGAACGTTTAGATATTAAAAAGCAGGTGTTTGATAAAGTAGAACAATTTCGCAAACCAGGAACACTGGTTACCACCAACACCTCCGGCATACCCATTCATTTGATGACCGAAGGCAGAAGCGATGATTTTAATAAACATTTCTGTGGTACCCACTTCTTTAATCCGCCCCGGTATCTGCGATTGCTGGAAATCATCCCCACACCAAAAACCGACCCGGAAGTTGTAAACTTTTTAATGGAGTATGGCGATGTGATCCTGGGAAAAACCACAGTGCTTTGTAAAGATACTCCTGCATTCATTGCCAACCGCATTGGGGTGTATAGCATCATGTCCATTTTTTCGTTGATGGATCAATTAGAGTTAACCATTGATGAAGTAGAAGTATTAACCGGCCCTCTGATTGGCAGGCCCAAATCTGCCACATTCAGAACAGCAGATGTAGTGGGTATTGATACCCTTGTAAAAGTAGCCAATGGAGTGTATGATAATTGTCCGGCTGATGAAGCCAAAACCGTTTTTAAAATACCCGGCTGGTTAGATAAAATGATTGACAACAAATGGCTGGGAGATAAGACAGGCCAGGGCTTTTTCAAAAAAATAAAAACCCCTTCTAATGCTGGAAAAGGAGGATCAGAAATATTGACCCTCAACTTAAAAACCTTTGAATACGAGCCGCGCGTAAAACCAAAATTTGCTTCGGTTGATGCGGCAAAGCCAATCGAAAACCTCACGGCAAGAATCAAAATGCTGGCGCAATCGCAAGACAAGGCAGGTGCATTTTTCAGGCATTTTCATTATGGGCTTTTTTCTTATATCGGGCATCGTATTCCCGAAATAAGTGATGAGTTGTACCGTTTGGACGATGCGATGAAAGCCGGTTTTGGCTGGGAGATCGGCGCTTTTGAAACCTGGGATGCTTTGGGAGTAGCTAAAACTGCAGAAGCGATGAAAGCAGAAGGGTACAGCATAGCGCCCTGGGTAGAAGACATGATCGCCGCCGAACATAAAAGCTTTTACAAAATTGAAAATGGCAGAAAATTATTTTATGATAATGCATCAAAAAATTACCTGCCTGTTCCGGGCAGCGATGCCTTTATCATACTTAAAAATTATGGCGATGCGCTGGTATGGAAAAACAGCAGCTGCAAATTATATGATATAGGTGATGGTGTGCTGGGCCTGCAATGGGATACCAAGATGGGCACCATTGGGGGCGATGTGCTGAGCGGCATACAAACTTCTGTTGAAAAAGCAGAAAAGGATTTTAAAGGGCTGGTAATTGCTAATGATGGCACTAACTTTTCCGCAGGCGCCAATATCGGGATGATCTTTATGCTGGCCGTAGAGCAGGAATATGATGAGCTGGATTTTGCTGTTCAGGCTTTTCAAAATACTATGATGCGGGTACGTTACTCCGGCATACCGGTAGTAGTAGCGCCGCATGGGCTGGCATTAGGCGGTGGTTGTGAGCTGAGCCTGCATGCTGACAAAGTTTGTGCAGCTGCAGAAACCTATACGGGTCTTGTTGAGCTAGGCGTAGGTGTTATTCCGGGCGGTGGCGGCACCAAAGAGTTTGTTTTGCGCGCCAATGATGAACAGTTGCAGGGAGCGCCTGAAAATATTCCTTTACAGAACCGGTTTTTGACTATCGCCACAGCAAAGGTTGCAACTTCGGCAAGCGAAGCTTTTAACCTGGGCATTTATCGCAATGGACAGGATGAAGTGGTTATGAACCAGGACAGGCGTATTGCAGCAGCCAAACGCAGTGTGATTGATTTATACGACAGCGGTTATGTAATGCCTGTGCCGCGTAGCGATATTAAAGTACCCGGCCGCAGTGTGCTTGGCGCTTTGCTGGCAGGCATACATGGTATGCAGCAAGGGAATTATGCCACTGAGCACGATGCAAAAGTAGCCCGTAAATTAGCCTATGTAATGTGCGGCGGAGACCTTAGCGAACCCGCATTGGTAAGTGAGCAATACCTGCTGAACCTGGAACGCGAGGCCTTCCTTTCGCTTTGTGGTGAAAGAAAAACGCTGGAAAGGCTGCAAAGCGTCATTAAAACAGGAAAACCGGTAAGGAATTAAGAGGGCCTGGCGGGCAAACTTCTGGTTCATGGTTAGTGAATAGGAAGTAGCGAGTAGGACCTGCCAACCGTCATCTGTCCACTATCCACTTAATCAATGCTCCTTTTTTATTTGCCGAAAACCAAAAGCTTTAAGCCTGATGCCTTCAGCTTCCTGCTTCCGACCTCAGACTCCGGACTTTCGGACTTCCCCGACTTTATTCGCAGATCAATTCATGATTGGCGAATAGTAAGGGAGGAGCAGCAAGTAGTAAATAGGAAGTAGCGAGTAGGGGCCTGTCAACCGTCATCTGTCCACTTAATCAATGCTCCTTTTTTATTTGCCAAAAGCCAAAAGCTTTTAGCCTGATGCCTTCAGCTTCCTGCTTCCGACCTCGGACTCCGGACTTCCGGACTTCGTCTGCAGATTAGTTCATAGTCTAACGTCTAAGTACTATTGTCTAAATACTAAAACTATTCCTGTTTCTCTTTAACAGCCCATTGAAGGTTGGCCGATGCATTAGGATGCTGGGGGTTTAATTCTAAAGCCTTCGTACAGGCTTCTTTTGCTTTGTCCCACTCCTTCAGCATATTATAAGCTGCGCAAATATTATTGTAGGCATCGGCATAATCCGGTTTTAAGCTCAAAGCATTCTTACAGGCTGCAATACAATCTTCATATTGACCGGCATTATACATTGCAAGGCTTAAATTAAGATAATCCTCTGCTGTTTGCAACCCTACCGGACGGGTTGATACGGTCTGCTCTTTGTTATCGGCTGCTTTCAGAAAAGCAATAGCATTGGCATCTCCCGGATTAATAGCCAGCGTACGGGCAGCGGTTTTCTTCAGGTCATCCCAAAGCGCTAATCCCTGGTAGGCAGCCATAGCAGCATTAAGGGCCGTCATATCTTTTTCATTTAAGGACAAAGCTCTTTCTGCTATTGCTTTTGCTTCTGCCCATTTTCCCTGGCCGGCAAGGTAACGCGCGTAATAGGAGTAGGAGTTATAATCATTAGGGGCCCAGAGTATCGCCTTTTCAAAATAGGCAACAGCTTCTTTATCCCGTTTTAATCCCCCGTTAGCAATGCCCATATTAATGGCAAGGAAGCTATAATTAGTAAGCAAAGTTTCAGCTTTCTCAAAGATCTTCATGGCTGAAAGATAATCGCCCCTGCTCATTAGTGCAAGTCCGTAGTTCATCCATCCCCTGCCGTTTCCAGGGCTTTTTTCAGTAACGTCTTTCCACAAAGATTCTTCGGTACGCCAAACCTGGTTTCGCTGATATACGCCATACGCATGTAAGCAAAGGACAAGCCAGGCCGCCACTATTAATCCGTTTTTATACTCTTTCTTAGCCAGAATAGCTTTTTCGTTCTTAATAATCAGCAGCCCGATGGTATATACCACAGCCAGCGTTAAACCAGTAAAAGCGAAGTACATTCTATGATCGTTCATTACTTCCGCAAAAGGTAATACTGAGGTGGGCAGTAAAGATGCGGCAAACCATATCAGGCCTAAAGCTACAGGTCTGGTCTCTGCTTTTTCAGATGTTCTTACAATAGCAATCAGCAATAAAACAACAAAAGATATTCCTGCTATAATACGCCAGTCTGATACACGGGTTATCACAGAAAGATCTGTATCTGCGCTTAAATGCAATGGCAGAAAAAATGCTGCAAAATACCGGAGCCATACATAAGCTTGAGTAAGCCAGTAATAACCCCATGGGTTGGTTAAGCCGGCATCTTTGGTCTCGGTATTTACACGTGTCAGGGTATATACCTGAACCAAAGCAATGGCTATCAATAAGGGAAGCAGCATCCCTATTACCCTTAGCACAACCTTTATATTGCGAGGTTTGCATATTTGTGCTACAGACATATTTTTCTCAAAAAACAGGATATAGAAAAATAAAATGACCAGCAGCACCGGCACTGTTTCTTTAGCCAATACCCCTGCTGCTGCTGCCAGGATATAAAAACCCCAATTTCTCTTCTGGGGAAATTGAATATACAGAAAAAGAGATAGCACAATGAAAAAGGTAGACAGCACATCAGACCTGGAAATAATATAGTTAACCGTTTCAGCAACCGCTGTGTGTAAACTGAAAAGCGCTGCTGCTGCCAGTGCAAGAAAGTCTACCCACTTATGTTTTATAACATTACCAGCAATCTTCCGGTAAACAAAAAACAGCAGGATACATAATCCTATATGCCATAAAAAAGTAGAAAGCTGGAAAAAAAAGGGATACAGCCCTCCCCCTATCCAGTAATCAATAGCCAGTGTGGTGGTAACCAGGGGGCGCAAATGATGATGTTGCGGGTTAGCGCTGAACATTGTAGGATCGGAAAAAAAATGCGGGATATTTTTTAAATGCCTGATGGCCGTATTCTCCTGTATGGTATGGCTGTCATCAAAGTGAAAAGTATTATTAAAATGATTGGCATACGCCAGTATCAGAAGCAGCAGGCAGGTTATGATCTCTGTACGTAAATGTTTTGTTGGGGTCATACTGTTTTATATTTCAGATTTCATAGCGTTTTTAATCCACTACCTGCTCCTTTTGCTCCATTTTTTCTTTCATTAAGGCCATTTCCTGTGTAAGCCGGGTAATATGTTTGTGAAGTTTGGAGTTTACCAGCGATAAATGCAGCAAATATACCAGGATCATAAAAATCAATCCCGAAAAAACCAGGTTAGTGGCCATATATACGCCAAGCGTTTTCGCCAGTATTTCCAGGCCATTATCCCAAACAGAAAAGAGCAGCAAAAAGCCTGCGCATACCCACCATATCACAGCATATTCTTCCCGCAGCTTTCCCTTTATGATCAGGCGCGATGTATAAACGAGGAATAAGAAATTAATAATAACTGCAATAACCTGTATCCTGGACATAATCACTGTTTTAAATTTTTCTAATATAAGAAAGAAACATACTAAGCGTTACTTTTATCATATAATATACAGATGAAAATTTACCGATAGAGGACACTCCACCCTGGCGCTGCCGCATTATTACCGGTACTTCCCTGATCTGCAGCCCGGCCCTGGAAAAAAAGACCAAAGATTCCGGTTCTGGATAATCATCCGGATAATATACTGTTGCCAGCGCAATAGCCCTTTTCCCCAAAAGTCTGAACCCCGAAGTGCTGTCATATATATTTTTACCGCTAAGCAGCCTGTTCAGCCAATGAAAGTACCGGATCCCCAGCCTTCGCCAAAAGGATGTCTGAAACCCTTCACCGCTTAAAAATCTTGAACCAATCACCACATCGGCATTCGTATCCACCACAGCCTGCAACAGTTTATTCACCTGGTCAGGAGGATGCTGGCCGTCTCCATCCATTTGCAATACATAATCAAAACCATTCCTGGCGGCATATTTAATGCCTGCCTGTACTGCACCACCAATGCCCAGGTTATTAATAAGGCTTAGCACATGCACACCGCACCGTCGGGCAACGTTTTCCGTATTATCCTTAGAGCAATCATTCACTACCAATGGTACCCACTCAAATCCAGGTAGCGGAACTACGGTTTTGAGCTCATCCAGCAACTTTGGCAAAGCGGCCTCCTCGTTGTAGGAAGGAATAACTATTAGCAGTCTCTTACACATATACAATAAAACAAAAATACGCCAATGAGTATTAAAACTGCTTTCAGGCGCTGAAGATTTTTGAGGGCTGAAAGGCTCGAAGCTGAAAGCAAAAAGCCGGATGCTGGTCTATTTCCTAAATTAACCTTCCTTGCGCAGGTCTGTCGTATAACAATGCCGGATGGCTGGCCTGCGTATAGATGTTACTTGTCTGTCTTAATCAAGGCAGCTAAATAACAGGGGCGCTTCGGCCAGGAGACCCTCGAGAGGAAGCAAGATGCACAGGAAGTTGGTTTTCTTCTGACTTCCGACCTCGGACTCCAGACTTTAAGGTAGCATGAATAAAACTTTTTACTTTAAAAGGTCGCCACCACAGTCAGCATAGTATTGCGAAGCGAAGACGCTTCTTACAGCGATGTTAAGTAAATAGAAAATGGGAAGTAGCGAGTAGGAGCATCCTGGCTTCGGTCTTCTGACCTCCTACTCCGGACTTTCTAACTTCCGGACTTTTCCTACTTTCCCGACCATAAAGCACAAAAAGTGGGCTGTATCTTACAGCCCACTTTTTAAAATATAAGTTATTAAAACTTTACCTGCTGATTATTTTAATGATTCAGCAAACTGTGCTAAAGCTTCAGCATTGTTAATGTTGATACCTTTTGCAGCAGCTTGTCTAACAACATCACCAGGAATAGCATAAACCTGTATTTGTACTAATGGTAAGCCAGTGAAGTCAGAAGCTGGTCTTCCGTCAGCGTACTTAATCATATTGATGCTACCCAAGCCAGTAATAGGCCTGTTAGAAGTTAATGAACCAGGAGCCGCATAATAGATGTCAGGAATTGTGTTGTCGCTCCAGTAAGGCCTTGTCATATCGGTTGTGTTATAGTTCCAACCAGTAGCTAAAGTACCATTAGGAGTATTCAGGCTTCTTCCTACAACATCGTAGTAACCAGTTCCGGTAATACCTACATTAGGATCTGTTCCGGTATAAGCCACATTGTTCAAAGTAACAGGACCAAATTTGAAGGCAGTAGGAGTGCTTGCAGCGTTTGTACCAGAGTTAATAGTCCAGTAGAACCTCATTTCACCACTTCTAAACTGAGAAGCTGTTGGAGTAGCCGCTGTAACAACGTTATTAGTGTACGGAGTAAATGTAAATCCTGTATTACCTAAGAAAGTACCACCATTGGGGTGAACGTTAGTAGCAAAAGGATTTGCATTATATCCACCAAGAGGATACACACCAGCATACGCAGGAACTGTAGCTGTAGTGTAAGAAGCACCGCTAGGTCCGTAAGTAACACCACCTACAGTATAGCTGTACAGGTAATTAGTTACATCTAACCAACCTACCTGAGCGCCAACAGCAGTGCTGGGAGCTACTCCTTCATAGTAAGGAACTTTAGTGCTAGGATTCACGTACCTGTATTTTACATATACTTTACCATCTTGTTTGTACTTTTCAATATTAGTAGTCAAACCAGGAATAGCTTGCAGGTTAATGTTAGTTTGAGCAGTGTAATTAGCCCTGTAACCATCAGCATCTGTACCAGTTTGAACATTGATATTTTTAGTACGGTAGAAAGTCAGGTTTGAACCTAAAGCTACTGTAGCAGGAACTGCTTTAGCATAAGTTAAATAACCAAATGCTGCACCAGCGTCAACCTGTAAACGATCAATATCTTCCTGAGTTAAAGTAAACTCTGCTGTAGGCTGAGTGAAGTTCTGAGTGTAACGGAACTTAGCACCTACGATGAACGGAGCAGTACCCAGTTGAGCAGCACTCTGAGGAATTGTGTTGTAGATACCTGAACCAGGAACAGATTGGAAGATCATCTCCCTGTTATCACCCCAACCAGGATACTGGTTGATACGGATCATGTCATTTTCTGATACTTTGTAAGAAGAGAAAATTTCAGCCGCACCCCAGCTTGGAACAGCGATTTCAGATACTAACTTAGAGTTGGTAACTAAAGTCACGCTTTCTAAACCAGCAGTGATATAGAAAGTTTTAGCAGCATAAGCTGAACCTAAAGGCATTTGGTTAGTACCCCAGCTTCCTGCAGTTTTAGGACCGTAGAAGATAGAGGTTGCAGTGTCAAAGTAAAAATCACCGTCAGCACCAACTCCTGCACCAGGAGCACCTGTACCGCTAATGATTTTTGTACCAGGAGTACCAGCAACACCTGTAGCTCCAGTAGCACCTGTTGCACCAGTAGCACCAGCTAAAACAGTACCAGATCCCCATCCGGAAGCAGTTTTAGGACCATAAAGTGTTTTAGTGTCTGAAGCAAAGAAGAAATCACCCACAGCACCGGTTCCTGCAGCAGGAACACCTGTACCAGCAATAATTTTTGTACCGTCAGCACCAGTTGCACCAGTTGCACCAGTTGCACCGTTGGCACCATTAGTACCATTAGCTCCGGTAGCTCCGGTTGGACCAGCAGGGCCTTGAGCGCCTGTGTCTCCTTTTTTACAAGATTCTACTCCCACGATCAGTGAGGCTAGAAAGAGAACGGATAAGAAGGATCGTCTCATAGTAATTAAGTTTTTTAATTGATTAATTATGTTTTTGTTAAAAAATGATGCCTACTCTAACTTGTCAAAATCTGCTTTTCGGCTTACGCAGGAATATATTTTGGGCAAGATTAGCATTTTATTTGACTTTAATTAACAAAAATGAAATAAAGTGCTTTTTGAAGGACGAAATACTACAAAATAGCGTTTTGTCCTTTTTCTCTTACCTTATTTGATACAATTTTATACAAACGGCTCATGGCTATTTTGCTTAACGATTTGGAAACCTCATTCCCGTTATCCAGCCTCAGCCTGCATTCCTTATTGTATTTGTCGCCACCGAGGTACACAATTTTAGACAGGTTAATGATGGTGCTTTTATCAATACGCATTAATTCTTTGGCCAGCAGCCGTTGGTCAATGCTGCTGATGCTTTCATTTACCGTGCGGTGGCTGCCGTCTTTTACCGTAACGGTACAGATATTCCTGTTAGACTCAATAAAAAGAATATCCTGCTGATTCAGGTACAATAACGAACGGTTGGCTTTTAAAGTAATAAAATGACCGTCTGTCCTTACATTATTGTCGCTGTCGATCAGGCTGGTTACGCGCCGGATAGCCCTGCCCAGGTTATCAGTATTTAAAGGTTTCATTACCAGGCCCGAAATGCCAATCTCAACAATTCGCTGAATCCCTTCGAGGTGGCTGGCAGCAGCTAATATAATTACTTTAGGTTTTGTAATATTCTGATAGAAAAGCTTTTCCATTACATCGAGGTCATAACCATGTATAACCTTTAAATCAGCAACTAATATATCAGGTTTGTGCAAAAAGAAAGCGCCTACCGACTCTTCTACAGACGGAAAAAAAGGCAGAAAGTCAAATTCTTTATCGCCTATACTCTCTACCTTATATTTAACAAGATCCCAGGCAGCCCTGTTTTCTTCAATGATCTGAATTTTGGTACTCATAGTTATTTTTCGTTTGGCATTAGCGCTTAGTCAATTCCCTGATGCATTATAACAGCTTGTTAACAGTAAACAAATATAGTACTAAGCAGTCAAATTGCAGGACAAAAGATAAAATATCAGGGATTTAAGGTGGAAAGCGGAAAAGTCAGAAAGTCGGGAGGTCCGAAGGCGGAAGCAAGAGGCAGAAGGCATAAAAAGCTTTAAGCATCCAGACTTAAGCTTCAAGCCTTAAGCTTTTAGCCTCAAGCTAAATTCCTAAGCATATCTTCCGTCATCATACCCAGGTCAAATTCAGGTTTCCAATTCCAGTCATGCCGGGCTACACTGTCGTCAATACTCTGCGGCCAGCTATTGGCTATAGCCTGCCGGTAATCGGGCTGATACTCAACTACAAATTCCGGTACCTGTTTTTGTATTTCGGCCGCTATTTCTTTGGGAGAAAAACTCAGGGCTGCAATATTGTAAGAAGTCCGAACCGATATATTTTGTTCAGGCGCTTCCATCAGCTCTATAGTAGCTCTTATGGCATCCGGCATATACATCATGGGAAGGTAAGTATCCTCAGCTAAGGGGCACACGTACTTTTTATCATCCAGCGCTTCCCGGAACATCTCTACGGCATAATCTGTGGTGCCTCCGCCGGGAGCTGATTTATAAGATATCAAACCAGGGTAACGCAGGCTCCGTACATCTATACCGTACTTCAGGTTGTAATAGTTACACCAGAATTCGCCGGCATATTTGCTAATGCCATATACCGTAGAAGGCTCAATAATAGTTTGTTGGGGGCAGTTCTGTTTTGGCGAAGTAGGCCCAAATACCGCTATTGAAGAAGGCCAGTACACTTTATGCAAATGTTCTTCCCGGGCAATATCCAGAATGTTCAGCAATCCCTGCATATTTAAGTGCCAGGCAAGACCGGGATTTTTCTCTCCTGTAGCAGATAATATAGCTGCCAGCAAATAAACCTGTGTTATATTTTGCCTGATGACCTGTACATGCAGCATTTCTTTATTCATGACATCAATGCTAACATAAGGCCCGGTACCTTTAAGTAGTTCATTTTCCTCTCTCAGATCAGACGCTACCACGTTATTATTACCATAGATCTTCCTTAGTGCCAGGGTAAGCTCTACACCAATTTGTCCCGAAGAGCCTATAACAAGTATTTTGTCTTTTGCCATATAAAAATTTATTTTACAAACATATCAAAATATCAGTCGTCTGCCCCAACCTGTGCAATCGTTTTCGCGGAGCAGAAAGTAGTAAGTAGCGAGTAGGGACCATCTTACACTTTTCAACCTGTCAACCGTCATCTGTCCACTGTCAACTTAAATCAATGCTCTTTTTTCATTTGCTAAAAGCCAAAAGCTTTCAGCCTTATGCTTTTAGTTTCCTGCTTCTGGCCTCTGACTTTCGGACTTTTCGGACTTCCTGACTTCCCGACTTTTCAATACATTTGCCCATGCAAACATTTTTAAAAACGCTGTTCAGTAAACAGTCTTACGATGAAAAAAATTTCTTCCTGTTAGCAGGACCCTGTGTAATTGAAAGCGAGGCATTAGTGATGGAAGTGGCTGGCAGGGTCTCTGAAGTTTGCCGCAACCTGGGAATCCCTTATGTATTTAAATCTTCTTACAGAAAAGCTAACCGGACAAGCACTCATTCTTTTACAGGAATTGGTGATACAGCAGCACTGGAGTTGCTGAAGAAAACGGGTGAAACTTTTTCAATACCAACGGTTACAGACATCCATAGCGCTGAAGAAGCCGCTATGGCTGCACCATACGCCGATATACTGCAAATACCGGCCTTCCTTTGCCGGCAAACCGACCTGCTGGAAGCAGCGGCTAAAACTGGAAAAATTGTAAACGTTAAAAAAGGGCAATTTGTAAGCGGACCTGCCATGAAATTTGCTGTTGAAAAAATTGTCACCTCCGGCAATGATAAGGTAATGCTTACTGAAAGAGGTAACAGCTTTGGCTATACCGACCTGGTGGTAGATTACAGAAACATTCCCTGGATGCAGGAACATGGCGTGCCCGTGGTAATGGATTGCACCCACAGCCTGCAGCAGCCCAACCAAAGCTCCGGGGTTACCGGCGGCAATCCCCGGCTGATAAGCACTATTGCTAAAGCCGCTATTGCTGCAGGAGCCGATGGATTATTTATTGAAACACACCCTGAGCCTTCCATCGCAAAAAGTGATGGCGCCAACATGTTGCCACTTGATCTTTTAGAGGGGCTGTTAACCCAGCTCAGGGATATTCGCCAGGTAATAGCCCTGCAAAAGAATATATAGTGTTTAGAACCGTAGTTTGCAGGCAGAGACACGCCTAAAAACAAAAAAGCAGCTTTAAAAAGCTGCTTTAAAAACTTAATTATTTACTACTCTAAGCTTCTTCTCCTTCATTGAGAAACGACAAGATAGCAGTCTTTTTTTGATTAACAAAATAATTATCTGATTTTCATACAAAAAGACGCATTTACGTGCTAAAACATAAAAATAACACCTTTTTCTACACTTTTATTTTATTATTTACAGAAAAGCTAAAGGCAGGAGGCCGAAAGCTGAAAGCATAAGGCAAAAAGCTTTAAACATTAAACTTTTAGCTTTTTACAGCTCCCTTATCCAGATATTCCTGAAACTTACCGCATCTCCGTGGTCCTGTAACACTAAAGGCGCTTTTTCGCTATGCAAATCGTTAGTAGCTATGCCTATATATTGAGTGGCCCCCCATATAGATACATTATTTTGCACCAGCACACCGTTATGAAGCACAGTGATCCTTGCCTGCGATTTTATACTGCTGTCTTTATTAAATTGGGGCGCTGTAAAAATAATATCATAAGTCTGCCATTCGCCTGGCTTTCGCGAAGCATTTACCAGAGGCGGCAGTTGCTTATAAATACTTGCTGCCTGCCCGTTACTGTAAGTGCGGTTATTATAACTGTCCAGC
>JASGDI010000159.1:0-4817 GCA_049841335.1 Niabella sp.
AGCCAGAGGAGCTAACGGTGTTGTTATCGTAACTACTAAAAAAGGAACGGCCGAAAAAACAAGAATAAGTTATAATCCCATTATCGGTATCAGCAAATTGGCAAATGAATTAGAAGTACAATCGCCTTATGAATTTGTTCTATATCAAGACGAAAGAAGCAGGTCAAATAAAGTCGATAGTGCTTCGTTTGTTAATAAATACGGAAACGACCTTAGCATCTATAAAAATTACAAAGCAATAGACTGGCAAGATGAGATGTTTGGGAGAAATGCCTTCCAAAACACGCAGAGCATAAGTGTTACAGGGGGGAATAAAGATACCAGGCTCAATTTAAATTATACATTGAATGACCAGGACGCGATAATGCTGAAATCTTCATATCGCAGAGACCTGGTGAGCCTAAAAATAGATCACAACCTGAATGCTAAGACCAAAATAGGAGCTATAGCAAGATACAGCAGAGAACGTATTGATGGAGCAGGTGTTTCCAATTCGGAAGGTTCAAGTTACAATTTATTGAGAAATATAATAAGGTACCAGCCCATAATTGTTTCTAATGCACCGATAGATCAATTTGATGACGAGTATTACGAGGAGAACGGGCCAAATACTTTTGCGCTTCTCAACCCTATTGCATTGAATAATGCAAAGGAAGCAATCAGAAAAAATAACGTCCTGAATGTTACCGGAAGTTTAGAATATAAATTCAACCAGGACTTTTCTTTTAAATCAGTAGTGGGTGGAAGTTTTAGCGATCAGTCAAGAAACAATTTTAATTCTGAGAAAACCCCGGAAGCAAGATACCTGGGGAGTAGTATGGCCATGGTTAGGACCACTACAGGAAATCGGAAAACGGTCAACAACTCCAATGTGCTCACTTTTAATAAAACAATAAACAAAGATCATAAAATAACGGCTTTAATCGGACATGAGCTTTATAATGTATCCTATGAAGAATTAAATATAAGGATGAGGTTCTATCCTACAGGAATTACTGCAGATAAGGCGCTGAACCAGATAAGTCTTGGAACCACAGAAGATGGATATCCTCAAAATAATAATTACGAAAACAGGAGCCTGTCATTTTTTTCGAGAGTAAATTATGGTTTTGGGAACAGGTATCTTTTAGAAGCAAGTTTAAGGTCAGACGGGTCTTCGAAATTTGCGCCATCCAACAGATGGGGGTATTTTCCTTCAGCATCACTCGCCTGGAAGATCAGTAACGAAAAATTCATGAATAATGTTTCACAGATTACCGATTTAAAGCTTAGAGTGAACTATGGCATGGCAGGAAATAATCGTATAGCTGATTACCTGTATATAAATTCTTTTAGTAATGGTGCTAATTATTATTTAAATAACAACCTGGTTAATGGCTATTATTATATAGATCTGGCCAACGAAAATTTAAAGTGGGAAAAAACAACGTCTCAAAATATAGGGTTGGATATGACTTTGTTTAAGAGAGTCAGATTCAGCATAGATGCATATAGTAATATTACAGATGATTTATTAGTTAATGTTCCAATTCCATCGAGCTCGGGTTACAAAACACAGCTACAAAATGTGGGGAAAACGACTAACCGGGGCATAGAAATAGAGATAGGCGGCAAACCTGTCAGTACCAAAGAATTAGTTTGGAATGTAGATTTTAATATTGCATTCAACAGAAATAAGGTTAAACGTATTTCGGGTTGGCAAACCTCGGTGCTTTTTCAAGCAGGTGTGTTCCCAGGCCCGCCAAGCGATTATATTCTTAAAGAAGGAGAACCATTGGGTTTAATGTACGGTTACGTGAACGATGGCTTCTATACAGTAGAAGATTTTGACTATGATGCAGCAACCAAAGTATATACCCTTAAACCCGGAGTGGCAGACGCCTCTGCATTATTGGGCGTAAATCAACCAGGAGGAATGAAGTTCAAAGATTTAGACGGGAATAATATAATAGATACAGACGATCAACAGGTGATAGGCAATGCAAACCCTAAGTTCTCAGGCGGGTTGAATAATCAGTTCAGGTACAAAAATTTTGACTTAAGTGTATTCGTAAATTTTGTTTATGGAAATGAAGTATATAATGCAAGTAAACTAGAGTTTGCAAATGGATACAGGGCATATAATAATATGCTGGAAATTATGAACGACAGATGGAGAACGGTTAACAGTGATGGTGTAAAAGTTCAGTGGATAGAAGGCTCCCTGGTAAAAGGCGAATCTCCGGAAGTTTTAGCCGCACTGAATGCAGGCGCGAAGATCTGGCAGCCAGGCAAAACGCCAAATTCCAGTTATCTGCCCAGCTCATGGGCTATAGAGGACGGCTCATTTTTGAGGCTTAACAATATTACCATCGGGTATACAATGCCTTCAAATATATTAAAGAAAATAAAGAGCCAGGGGCTAAGGTTTTATATCACTGCTACAAACCTGGCATTGTGGACTAATTATACAGGTTATGATCCGGAAGTGGACACGAGGAGAGCTACACCTTTAACCCCATCTGTTGATTATTCTGCTTACCCGCGCAGCCGTTCGTTCCTGTTCGGGCTAAATTTTACTTTATAAAAAACTTATATTATGAACAGATCTTTTCTTAAAAGCATAAAACTGATACTTATTATCATTAGCCTGAGTGTTTTCGGTTGTAAGAAATACCTTGATTTAAAACCAGAATCCAAGTTGGACAATGATTATGTGTTTAGTAACGTAAACGGAGCGAAGGCTTCGGTGATGGGTATTTACAATAAATTAATAATGTACGAGGACGCACCTATAAGATTTTATCCTTATACAGCCGACGACGCAATGGCTAATACATCCGGTGGGCTGGATAACGCGGTGAAATCTATTTATAGATATGATTTAAGATCTACGAATACTCAACTGGCAGCAACATATAATGGTTTATATGCGGGGATAGACAGGGCCAATGTATGTATTAAAGAAATACCTTTAATGGAGATGTACACATCTGGTTCTGCAGAGGAAATAGCAGCGCTAAAGCGGCTTTTAGGGGAAGCTCTTACTTTAAGGTCCCTGTTTTATTTTGATTTGATCCGAAATTGGGGCGATGTGCCGGCATCTTTTAGCCCTGCAAGTGCACAAGAAGACTTGTTCATTGAAAAAACGGAGAGGGAAATTATATACGACAGAATCATTGACGATCTGGCAGAAGCCGCAGCATTACTGCCCTGGAGAAATGATGCCGGGGTTCAAAGCGACGAACGGATAACCAAAGGGGCAGCAAAAGCGCTAAGGGCAAGGATTGCACTGTTTGCGGGAGGCTTTTCTTTGCGCAAAGATAAAACCATGAAACGACCTGATAACTATAGGGATTATTACGAAATAGCTAACCAGGAATGCCGCGAGCTTTATGAGAGAAGGGATAAACATACGCTTAATCCTTCTTTCGAAGGGGTATTCAGATCACTAACATCCTATCAGATTGAGCCTAATGGAGAAGTAATGTTAGAAATAGGGTTCAGTGTAAATAATGCAGGAATGTTAGGTTATTTTGATGGACCAAGGTACCAATTTCCCGGAATGGATGCCAGAGGCGGATCAGTGTCAATATACTTTGTACCTACGCTGTTCTATGCTTTTGGGCAACAAGACTTAAGAAGAGACGTAACGGCAGCCCCTTATTGGACAGATTTTATTAATGAGGTTAGGATAGGCACAACCCTGGCAGCACTGTCGTTTGGAAAATTCAGGGTAGACTGGACTGTTCCGCTACTAAATTCCCGCACTACAAAAACAGGCATAAACTTTCCTATTATCAGATTTTCGGACGTATTGTTAATGTATGCAGAAACAGAAAATGAGCTTAACAATGGGCCAACACCGATAGCCATAAGCTCATTTGAAGAAGTACGCAAGAGAGCTTATGGAAACGCTGCGTCTGAAATCGGTACAACACCAACAGACAAAAGCGGGTTCTTTGATGCGATAGTAAAAGAACGTCTGTTAGAATTTGCCGGAGAGGGAATAAGGAAATACGACCTGATAAGATGGAGTATTTTGGGAACAAAGTTAGACCAAACCAGGGAAGAGTTAACAAAGATGAAGAACCGGCAGGCTCCTTATAATAATTTGCCTACCGGCATGAGGTATAAACAGTCATCATTTGAATTGATCTGGGCTAATTCCTTTTATAGTCCAACCCCCAGCGGTAGTGTACCCGCCGGTTATACAAATGTGGGGTGGTTAAGTTCAGTTACCGATGCGATCATAAGCGGATTTGCACCTTTTTTCGAAAAGAATAAAAATGAGCTACTACCTATACCGCAAAGCGCAATAGATGCCAATCCAAAATTAACTCAGGATTATGGCTACTAGCAAACATAGTGATAGCACTATTTTAAGTATAATAAAAAATCCGATGACTATTTAATTAAAATTTATATGAGAAATAATGTTTTTTATGTACTCTCTATATTATTGATATACTGTTTCTGCGAAGGTAAAGCCCAAACTATCAATGGCTGGGAAACGCTTTTTGACGGAAAAGACCTTACAAAGTGGCAATCTTTAAAGGGAGAAGATAAACCTATTGAGGGATGGAAGATTGCGGACAGTACACTATCTATTACTCCATTAAAGACCAGCATAGGAGCAGGAAGGGATATTATTACTAAAACAAAATATAAGAATTTTGAACTGTCGTGGTCTTTTAAATTGGAGAAAGGTGCAAATAGCGGAGTGAAATATTTGCTGGATAACATTAAAAATATAAAAGGAAGAAGCTCATTTGTGGGACCTGAATATCAGTTGATCGATGATGAGAATTATCCGGGGGGAGCTGCCGAATCAAAAA
>JASGDI010000160.1:0-33577 GCA_049841335.1 Niabella sp.
CCACATACAGGAATTTCAGCAGAAGTAAGCAGATGCTGTGTATGCCCATACACTTCGCTACTGGAGCGCACTTCAGGGAGCACCGCTTTGGGTATATCCATCAACTGAAGCAGATCATCGTCCCAGCTGAGTGTATGAATATTAAAGATCATGGTGCGGCTGGCATTGCTTACATCAGTTGCATGCACCTTACCATTGGTAAGCTTCCACAACAGCCAGGTATCAACGGTTCCGAAACACAACTCTCCTTTCTCTGCCCTGGCGCGCGCACCTTCTACGTTATCTAAAATCCATTTTATTTTTGTTCCCGAAAAATAAGCATCGGTAACAAGTCCTGTTTTTTCTTTGATGATATCTGCAGAACCATCCTGCTTTAGCTGATCGCAGTAATCGCTGGTACGCCTGTCCTGCCATACAATAGCATTATAAACAGGTTGGGATGTACTTCTATCCCAAACCACTGTCGTTTCGCGCTGGTTAGTAATGCCGATAGCCGCAATATCCGATGCCGTAATACCTGCTTTTACAACAGCTTCTGCGGCTACACCAATCTGGGTGCTCCAGATCTCATTGGCATCGTGCTCCACCCAGCCAGGCTTCGGAAAAATCTGTTTGAACTCTTTTTGTGCAACAGCAACAATATTTCCTTTTTTGTCGAAGACAATGGCACGCGAACTGGTGGTGCCTGCATCAAATGAAAGAATGTATTTTGACATAGCGAATCGATTATTATATCCTCTTTGTAATTTAGGGTTTACTATTCAACACTACAAAAAAAATTGTTTTCCCATACCCGGCAAATCCAGATCTCATACTATATTCTGTTGTATCAACCTGACAGGTTTCTATTTCATAGATACCGTCAGCGCTTTAGGCCGGGTCATCATTTCAGTGTACACATTGCCAAACCGGTCCGTTACTTTTATTAAAACAGGTGATACCGAACCCGAAGTCCTGGCTTTAAACAAATGCGCCGATGCTGTAGTACAAAAATCGGCTGTTGGCGTTGCCCCGGCGTTCAGGCGCAGCGCCTCATAAGAAATAATATGCAGCGGATCTTTCTCCTTTACGCGCGTAACCATTAACGGGGTGGTTCCGTTCTCAAACAGCTCTACCTTCCAGCGTTTATCGTAGCCCCATACATTCACAAGTATCTCGTTACCCGTATTTTTTGTGGCGTAAGCGCCTGCATAACCAGACAAAAGAGCATCGGTAGCAGCAGGCGCATAATTTGCGGCAGTGATATGTACCTGGTTCAGATCATAAGCCCTGAACTGGTAATTTTCATCGTATCCGATCGCTTTATATAACCACTGACAATCTGTATTGTTGAATTTCCAGATGGCATATCCACCCGGAGCGCCGTCCTTGCAAATCTGATTGCCCGCATAACCGTTTTTCCCGGTCCACCACCAGGTAGCACAAACAGCGCCGGAATTATGTTCCATCAGCGAGGAGGAGTTCTCGTAGGCATAACAGATATGAGTATGCCCGGTCAATACATTTACATTGCTAAACCCCAAGAAACAATCAATTAGATCTGCAGCATTGGTGAGATTCAGCGATGCAGTTTCTGATGCAGAGGGATTACTATTCAAATGAATGTGCATGGCAAGGATAACCGGCGTGTTTTTATCGGTAATGGTAGCCAGGTCTTTCTTTAACCATGCGATCTGGTCCGCAGCAATAACTTTATTATAATTCCGCTCACCCAGTTTTCCTTCAGCACCGCCATTGTTTACATACTCAACATTATCTAAAACAATATAATGCACTTTCCCAAGATTGAACGAGTAATAGGTGGGTCCCAGCGAAACTCTGAAATCCGCCTCTGCAGCCCAATCGGCCGCCACGTAAGGGTTGTTATCGTGGTTGCCCATAGTATGAAATACCGGTATATTTATGTTTTTCATTACCGACAGGTATTGTGCAAAGCTATATTGGTTGGAGTACCAGTAGGAATCCCAGGTCATGTCGCCCAGCGTAAGTCCATACACTTTATAACCCATTTGCTGGTATCTGGCTATAGTTTCCCTGGCATCCGGCAAAAAGCCTTTTTGAAACTGGGCTATATCATTATTTCTATTGGCAAGGTGCATATCGCCCAGGGCTAATACCACGTGCTTGCCATTATCTGCCTTTGTTAAAGTAAAGTTCATAGTTTCTACCACGGATGCTTTTGCCTTAAAAGCCTGGTAAAAAACCGGAAGTATTGTATTGACGGTAGTTACCTCATATCCCCCCGGGACAGATATAAAAACAAAACCTTTTGTTTTCGCCGATGGCAGGTAATAGATCCCGCCGGCATCGGTTGTAGTAACCACTACACCATCTGATACCACCACACCAGGCACACCAACACCATTGCATTGAACCGTACCTTTAACCGTCATGCCTGCTATATCGGGCAGGTGATCCCCTTCATCGCTGGGAGCACCTGTTTCCTGACCAAAGAAGTTGTTCTTTTTGCACCCAAATGAAACGAGCCCTGCACTGACAAGCGTGGTTGAAAGCAAAAACTCACGCCTTGAAAACCGGCCGGGAACTTTTGTCTCTTTATTTTTCATTAATAGCTCTTATAAATAGCAAAATCATCTAATCCTAACCGTCCGTTGGATATTGTATTATTGCTGGTGCCCAGTCCTAGCTTATGAATACGGAACCTTACAGGTTCCTGAATATCCATTAAAAAAACGGCCTGCTTTGCGGTAAGACTCACTGCGGTAGAGTGAGCGTCTGAAATGTCGGCTCCCACTTGTTGCCAGGTAGCGCCCTGGTCAGTTGAGTACTCCAGCCGGAAAGTACACGACCTATCCGTATAGTACGAGCCATACCAAACCGTTACTTTAGATGCGCCGTCCGGAACATCAAAGTTCATTTGCAGATAGGCAGGTGTTGAAAGGTTCTGCTGAAAACGAATGGCCTGTTCACCAGATACAATACGATCCCTGCCCGCAGTAATTCCCTGTATGCATTGCAGCATATACCATACCCCGGTAGGCATGGTAAGCAGGTTTTGCGTAGCCGCTACGTTATAGCTCACTTTTCCCTGGTAAGGTTCTTCAAATGTCTCGGGCCAGCCGGTATATAGTTTACCGGAAGGGTACATCATATCTGTATAGGATTGCAGGCGCAGCGACGGCTTATTATTCCTTTGCAGCAATATCCCCTGAAATGAGGCGCTGGGCGCTATTTTTTCATTGGCAAAAACTGCATTATCTTCCGTATATACTTCTATGGATTTGCTTTCACCGTCCAATATTTCTTTGGTTCCTTTAAAAGGCTCGTCAGTAACAGGATCGGGATTTACATCTGCTGTGATGCTTATTAAAGTACTTTCATAAGCATCCGGATCTTTTTCTATGGTGCCAATGGACACCGGGCGATGCACTTTTGTAATCATAACACCGGGTATCTTTTTTATCCGGTCTTCCGATATGCTGTTTATTTCAAGTCCGTGCTCCTTTCGCTCCAGCCTTGCGTTGCTTACATCTATGCGCAAAGAATCGCCGAACTGGTATTTTCCCGGATCCGGAACGGCAACCAGGATACCTCTCACCTGGTTTCTCCAAACACTTTCAATAGCAATATACCCCGCAGGAAAGTTTTTATTTTCGCTCTGCGAAATAACCACACCTGCCGTTATATGCGCTCCGGACAGGTTGTCTGAAGATAAACTAACCGGTTGCCCCTTAAACACTTTACGAACCACGTAAAGAGAAGCTTCTTCATTTACAACACCGATCGCATTATTAATATCTTCTTTAAAGCAAGATGACAGCGAAAGCAATAAAAAAAGCAAGAGGCTTATATTGTAGTATTTTAGTTTCATCTTTTTATTTTTTATTTTTCCCACCAAACTTTTTCGTTAATAGAGTTACCACCCATTGCAGCAACGGCCTTATCATAATTAGCCCTGTTTAAAGTTTGCACCAGGGTTGGATAAACCATTCTTGAAGGCATTCTACCCCCGTTTTGCAGGCCCGGCCCAACATATAAATCCAGTGCACGAGTGCGGCGGTATTCGTACCATTGTTGAAAATCGGTAAACATCATGGCCAAGTATTTTTGCAAATGGATCTTTTTTAACTGATCCTCCTCCTGGGTTGATGCCGTAAAGGATACAGCAGGATTATCAAAGTAGCTGTCATCAATAGTTGTTCTCCACAGCTCAACAGAAGCTTTTACCCCGTTTTTATAGTAGGTTTCGGGATCTTTATTAATATATCCTTTTAACGCTGCTTCGGCAAGGATGAATTGCAGCTCTGCATAATTCATAATATTACCCAGCAAAGGTTCTGTTTTTAGAGCCAGTTGCAGGGTTGATTGCCTCTCAGGTATATTTCCCGGCAGGTAAGCGCTTTGCATACCACCATATACACCCAAAGTAGCCTGGGTGGCCCAAACCGGCAGGCGGGGATCGTTTAATTCAACAAGATTGTTGATGAAAAATTCAGAATACCCTTTATCACCGTTAAAATCGAAGTCCCTGGCTGTGGCAAACGGGGATAAAAAGGGCAATACCCCGGTAAACCTCAATATTGCAGAACTATTATTATTGTTCATTAAAGGATAATTGGCAGGCTCATCCTCAACAATTTTTTTAATTCTTGCCACTGCGTCAATGTCGGTTTTATGGGCAACCCTTAAGAGCAGCCTCAAATAAAGAGAATTACCAAAGCGTCTCCATAAATCAGGAGCTCCGTTAAAAACAGGATCTGCAGCTCTGAAAACTGTGGGAATTGTATCATTCACTTTTAGCAATGTGTCTGCGGCTTCCAGTTTACTAAACATACTTTCATAAATAGCTTTCTGGTTATCAAAAGCCGGAGTGGTGTTCTGTTGCTCAAAGCCTGAATTGGATTCGGAGTAAGGTACATCACCATACATATCTGTTAGTAAAGAGCCCACCCATGCATCCAGGATAAGGGACATTCCCTGGAAAGTGCGGTACCCCGGCTGCTTCCCTGCTTCTGCATTTTTAAAAATATCCCGGATATTGGTAAGCTGCAGGTACCATAATCTCCATTGTGCATCTGATTCAGAAGGTCTTACTTCATAACGGTGAAATTCCCTGCTGTCAGAGGTAGTAACGGTTACCTGCACAAATTCATTATTGATCCTGAAATTTCTTGCCAGGTTGCCGCTAATCAGGCTCATTAACGCAGGAGATAACAGGCTTTGGGGGCTTGCAGATGTGCTGGCATTAGGATTGGTATTCATGTCCACATAATCCCTGGTACACCCCGGCAACAGCAGACCCGATGCAATTATTATAAGCAAAACTGCTATATTTTTATATGCTTTCATTATTCAAAAAATTAAAAATTAACGGATAAGTTAAACCCGATATTACGGGTGGAAGGTAACTGTGCTACCTCGGCACCTTTTTGAATACCACTGGCATTTAATGAGCCAAACTCGGGGTCAAACGCCGGCCAGTTGGTGAAAACGAAAAGATCTCTTCCGTAAATACCCACTGTCATTTTTTGCAGGCCCAGCTTACCAATCAAACGTGATGGCAGCGTATAATCCAATCTTGCTTCCCTGAGCTTAATAAAGTCTGTGGAAAAGATATTTGATTCCAGGTTATCCCTGTTGAAGTGAGCATAATAGTAAGGCTGGGCGCTTACTACTGTTGTATTGGGCGAATAGGTTCCATCACCATTATCTACCACACCATTACCAATAATACCATTATAACGGCCGGGTATTGTTTTTTTAAGTTTTCCTTCTTCCATTAATACAGCGTGGGTAAGGGAGTATCCCATTCCGCCCCACTGCCCGTCAAACAAAATATTGAAGCGAAAGCCTTTATAGGAAAATTCATTTCCCCATGCAGCTTTTGTTGGTGCAGTGGCATTACCTAAATAAAGCAATTCTTCAGAAATTGTTGGAAGGCCTTCTTCATAAATGATCTGACCGGCGCTGTTCCTGGCATACCCATAACCGTACATAGCTGTAAACTCCCGGCCCAAATGCGCTTCCACAGTACCTCTTGAGCCAAATATGGTGGAAAGCACTACGCGGCCATCCTCGTAAGGTAAAGACACTACCCTGCTTTCATTATAACTCATATTACCATAGGTGCGCCAGTTAAGCTTATCAGAACTGCTTAATATTTTGGCGCTTGCGCTAACCTCAATTCCCTTATTGGCTACATCTCCTGCATTAATGATCTGCGAAGAATAGCCACTGGAGGGATCAATAGGCACCGCCAGTATCTGATCAAAAGAATTACTTTTATATACGGTAAGATCCAGGCTATAGCGACCTTTAAACATCCTGAAATCGGTGCCCAGCTCATAAGAAACTGTTCTCTCGTATTTCAAATCCAGGTTAGGAATCACGGTAGGATTTACCAAACCGGCAGTGTATCCCTCAGCAGTAGGATAGGCATAAGCAGTAAGATACGGAGTGGTACCTCCTCCACCTACGCTGGCCACAGAAGCCCTGAATTTCCAGAAACTAATATTCTGGGGCAATTTAAATGCATCGCTGATAATAAAGCTACCGTTAAGAGACGGATAAAAGAAGGGGTTGATCTCTTTGCGCAATGGTGAAGCCAGTGTACTGGCCCAGTCCACGCGCAAACTTCCATCTAAAAATAAAAAGTTTTTATAAGACCCGTTTACCATTGAGTAGAGGCTGCTTACTCCATAATTTCTTCTTAATGGGCTCTGGCGCAGCGCATCTGCACTATTGGCAAAATTGAAAATACCCGGATTAACAAGCCGCTCTGTATATATATCATCTTTGTTATATTTATTTTCCATAAGCGCACCACCTATATTGGCGCCATAATTGAAAAGCTTGCTTTTTTTACTGGTGTATTGAAGCAGGAAATCGGAGTTGGTTTCCTGGGCATAGATATTTGTTTCGCGGTAATAACCGTACAGGAAGTTATAGGTATCAAACGGGCGCTTCAGCTTTCGCTGATCGTACTGAAAATCTATACCCGTTCTTACCATAAGATTCCATTGCTCGCTAAAAGCGTAATTAGCCTGCACAGTACCAGTAAAATTATTTTTATTCTGGCTGTTTATAATTTCATACGCCTGCATATAAGGGTTGTCCAGCAAATTTGAAAAAGGGGTGGTTTGCTCAATCCCTTCTTTTCCGGGCCGCCAGTATTGCTTAAACCAGTCTAAATTCATGTTAGGTGTAATACCCCTCATAAAGTACATAATGGTTTGATTATTATATCCCGTATTAGGAAGATTATCACTGATCCTGTTGTTATAGTTGATATTGGTAGCAACCGAAAGCTTATCGGTAACATTATGTTTTAATGCTAATGCAATAGTATTTCTTCCATAACCGGTATTGGGAACAATCCATTTATTAACTACGTTCGTATAAGATAATCTTACAGTAGTAGCCTGGTTTCCGCCTGACAGGGACAGGCTGTTGGTTAACGTGACAGAAGGCCTGAAAAAATCTTTCCGGTTATTAGGATAGGCTTTCCAAAGGGTTCTTTCAGGTGGTTTCACCCTGTAATAAGCCGAATCCGGATTGTACTGGTAATACATCTGGCCATCAAATTTCGGCCCCCAGGCGGAGCTGCTGCTATATGTGGTGGGGCCGTCTTCCGACTGCCCATACGAGTAATACAGATCGCCACCGCCTACTCCCTGCCCATATTCATATTGATAATCGGGCCAGCGGTTAATAAATCCTAAGGTAGTGTTGGAGTTAAAAGCAATACCTATCCCCTTCTTACCCTTGCTACCCTGTTTGGTTGTAATAATGATAGCGCCGTTCGCACCTCTTGAACCATATAAGGCCGAAGCGCCTGGCCCTTTAAGCACAGAAACACTTTCAATATCGCTCGGGTTAATGTCTGCCAGGCCGGTACCAAAGTCCACCGGGGCATCGCCGCTCAGGTAATTCCCGGATCCGTTACTTGTCATAGTTCCCGAAGCGCCGCTCACCACCACTCCATCAACAACTATCAGCGCTGAGTTATCCCCCGTAAGGGAGGTCTCTCCGCGAAGTATGATCTGGTTGGTGCCTGCAGGCCCGCCTCCTGACTTTAGCAGGTTCAATCCCGCCACCTTCCCGGTAAGGGCATCCGTCCAGTTGTTGGAAAGCGCCTCTGTAAGCTCCTCTCCTTTTACAGTGCTCATGGAATAGCCTAACGCTTTTTCTTCCCGCCTGATACCTAAAGCGGTGACCACCACTTCATCTTCCTCCCTGCCAATGCTTTCAAGAGCTACGTTGATCACTGAAAGGCCCTCTGTTTTCCTATCCGCAGCAGTATAGCCAACAGCAGAAAAAGTAAGCGTTTCCCCGGCATTTACCGGGATAGAATAATGCCCCTCTGCAGTGGTAACTACACCCCTTGAAGTTCCTTTTACCATTACTGTTGCATTGGAAACAGGCTCTTTTGTTTCCTGTGAGGTAACCGTACCGGTTATCGTTTTTTGTTGCGCCCGAACAAAAACAGGGGCAAGCAGCAGCAGGCAAAAAAACAGTAAACCCGCCGGGCCATAGCTCTTGATGGTTTTTCGCAGCATCTTATTTGTTTTTTGATTTGGGTGAATGAAATAGCGTTCTATATCCGCTATAGTGATTAATTATTTTTTGTAGTTATGTTATTAAACACGCAATCTTATTGCCTGTTTTTGCTATTATGCCGCAAATATGTTGTTCAACAAACGGGTCTGCTACACGCTTATTAACTCAAACATAATATAGCATTACAGCCTGTATCTCTCTGCAATCGTATTAAAGGCTGCTACCTGCTCTTCTTCCCAGGCCTTATCCTTACCCAGGGAAACGGCCATCAGTGCTGCCACTTCCGGAGCCATGCGCATACTTTCTTCAGCATCCAAGAACAAGGCCCTGGTTCTCCGGGCAAGAAAGTCTTCAACGGTACGGGCCATTTCATACTGCACCGCCCAGTCTACCTGCCCGCGGTATATACGCAGGCGTTCACTTAACCAGCCGTTTTTATCTGACAGCTTTTCCCGGATCGCTTCAGAATCACTTCCATAAAAATAAAGCGGGTCTTTCCAGTCAACATGCTGCTGATAGCCATGAATTTTAAAAGATTTTGATATGGATGAGGTACGCGGCCAGTTCAGCACTTTTTCAATATGATCTACCAGGTCCTGTCCCATTTTTCGAAAAGTGGTCCATTTACCACCAATAACGGTGAACAGATAAGACCTGGAATGTAATATTTTATGGCTTCTTGAGATTTCTTTGGTTTTTTGGGAACCCTCCTGGGGAGCAGCCAGTGGTCTTAGCCCCACATAAATACTTTTTACATCCTTACGGGTTATTTTTTTAGTCAGATACTGCGAAGCGGTATTTAAAATAAAATCCACTTCTTCTTCTAATGCCTTAGGCTCAAGCAACGGTTCACCAACCAGTGTATCAGTGGTACCTACTACTACTTCCCGGTGCCAGGGTACCGCAAACAATACCCTTCCGTCACTGGTTTTGGGAATCATTAACGCATGTTCGGAGCTATACAGCGCTTTATCAAAAACCAGGTGAATACCCTGGCTGGCCACTACACTATTACGGGCAGCCGGATCATCCATTTTTAGTATGCCATCTACAAAAACGCCCGTAGCGTTTACCACTGCTTTTGCATGCACCAAAAACCTGTCGCCGCTTTCTTCGTCCTGCACTGTGGCGCCGCTGACTTTTCCGGCATCTTTTAAAAGCGATACCACCTTCATATAATTGATGGCACTCCCCCCCTGCTCTATAATGGTTTGCGCCAGATTGATGGCTAACCGCGAATCGTCAAATTGCCCGTCATGGTATTTCACTCCTCCCTTCAGTCCTTTTGTAGTTATTTCCGGAAGTGCCCGGGCAGTCTCTTTCCTGGAGATCAGTAAAGAAGCACCTAAAGACAGCCGGCCGGCGATCCAGTCGTACATTTTTAAACCGATGCCGTATTTGATCTTATCCAGCCAGCTATAAACGGGAATTACAAAAGTTTGGTTTTTTACCAGGTGGGGAGCGTTTTTCCAAAGCAAGCCTCTTTCTTTACTTGCTTCACGCACCAGTGCCACATCGCCCTGTGCCAGGTAACGTACCCCGCCATGCACTAACTTGGTGCTGCGACTGGAAGTACCTTTTGCAAAATCAGATTGCTCTACCACTAACACTTTGTATCCCCTGGTAACTGCATCCAGGGCTATCCCCAGGCCGGTGGCCCCACCCCCAATAACCAGGATATCCCAGATGAAGCTTTCATTCCTCAGTTTTTCTATTAATATATCCCTGTTAATACTCATGGCTATATGGCTTATCAAATCTCAATCGCTAATACAATATTAAAATATAAATCGAAATTAAAAAAAATAATTTGAAATAAAAAGAAATAATATCCGAAATATAAAGAAGATTCAATGCAGCAGAATGAGCATGTTTAATTCAATATAAGGGAGTTATATTTGTAAACAGAAACCTATTAACAGATATGAGCATTTCAACAGACAGGCATCAGTATATTTTACATAAACTGGAAAAAGAAGGAAGTGTTACGGTTAATGATCTTTGCCAAAAACTTTCGGTATCAACAGTAACTATAAGAAAGGATCTGAAACTTTTAGAAGAAAAAAACCTTTTATACAGAACGCACGGTGGTGCTACAGCCAGCAATCCTTATATTGCTGACAGGCCTGTTAATGAAAAACTGCTTATCCAGGCTTCAGAAAAACAGGCTATAGGCCATTACGCGGCTACTTTAATAGAAAGAAACGACTGCATCCTGATCGCATCCGGAACTACAGTACAATACCTGGCAAAAAATATTGTATCACAGGGAAATTTAACAGTGGTAACTGCTGCACTAAACGTTGCGTCCGAACTTACCCGTCATAACGAAATTGAAATTATACAGCTGGGCGGTATTGTGAGAAAAACTTCCACATCAGTAACCGGCGTTTATGCTGAAAGTATCTTAAAAGATTTTTCATTCACCAAGCTATTCCTGGGCGTGGATGGCATTGACCTTGATTTTGGCCTCACTACTTCTAATATGATGGAAGCGCAGCTCAACAGGCAGATGATATTGGCGGCTCAAAAAACCATTGTACTGGCAGACTCTGCCAAATTCGGAAAACGGGGATTTGGAAAGATCTGCGATTTTGATGAGGTCGACCAGATCATTACAGACAGCGGGGTTTCTCCGCACATGGTAGATATGCTGACCCAAAAAGGGGTACAGGTAATTACTTTAAATACGACGTAATTTTTGGTGTACGCTACCGTTATTTCCCTTCATTCACCCTGTACTGTTGAGCATTTGAGCAGGTTTCTCCACAATTCATATAGGAACGAAGTATTAAAGTCCCACCTGCAAACCTACATTTATCACTCGCTGGTTCATATAGGCATCCCCCGCGGTATTACCGGCCACTTCTGGATCCTGCTGGTATAAATTGTAATTTGTAAAAGTGAGCAGATTGTAAGCGCTCAAATATATACGTGCATTGTTAATTTTAAAAGGAAGCAGACGATTGGGCAACTGATAGCCCATATCAACTGTTTTTAAGCGCACGTACATAGCATCCAAAAGCCAAAAATCAGATGGATAAGACGAAGGACTGTTTACAGAACCGGAGTTGGTAGTGAGCCTTGGAAACTTTGCATTAACCGCATTACCAGGTGTCCACCTTAATTCATGTATGGGTTGAAACTGGCTTTGAAAGGGTTCTATACCCGTACCCTTAACATAAAAACTATAACCAAACGAACCCTGGAACAGTACATTCAGGCTAAAACCCTTGTAACTCATGCCCAGGGTTAAACCTGCAGTTGTGTTAGGCAAATTAGGCTTACCGATAGGTCCCATATCATTTTCATCAACCACGCCATCTCCATTCAGGTCTTTGTATTTTAAGTCACCAGGCTGCACCGGAACCAGTGGTTTGGCACTGCGGTCAACATCAGCCTGGTCCTGGTAAAATCCAAGATAAGTATATCCAAACTCCTGTCCGATAGGATAGCCTGTTTTCAACAGCCAGGGAAATGCTGGCATTGCCTCATCCTGAAATATGATCTTATTTTTCGCATAGGAGAACACAGTTGTTATACTGTACTGGAAGTCGTTTATGTGGTTGCGATAGGATATTTCGCCATCAAAACCACTATTTCGCACTTCTCCCATGTTAAACCTTGCCGTACCTACACCAAGTATTTGCGAAACAGATCCTCTTGAAATTAGCTGGTCATACCTGGTATCTCTAAAATAATCTATCGTCATTGATATTTTATCATCAAACATGTTCAGATCAATACCTATGTCCAACTTTCTTGCTTTTTCCCATGTTACATTATTATTTCCTAAATCGCCTTCTTTAACAGACGGATAACCTATAATGCTGCTTTCACCAAAAGGGTACCCGTCTCCGTTCTCATATCGCTGGTAATATAGGTACCTGTTGCCTACAACATTATCTGATCCCACAATACCATACGATGCGCGTAATTTCAGGAGGTTGATCTCTTTTATATTAAAGAAGCTTTCTTTATTAATATTCCAACCCAAACCAATTGCAGGGAACAGTCCATAGCGCTTACTGGCCTGAAACCGGTCGGAACCGTTATAACCCAGGTCAAAGTCAAATAGGTATCGTTGTAAATAGTCGTATCCTAATTTAAAACTATACCCCTTGAACTTGTTGGGAACCGAAGCTCCTTTCTGATCGGTATAGCTTTGCCGGTTAAATAGTAACAACGATGTAAAATGGTGCTCCTTAAATGCTCTTTCATAGTTCAAAATGCCCTGCAGGTTGATATTTTTATTATAGTCGTTTGTTGTGCCCAGCAGTGTATATCCTGATAGCTGGTATTGCCCGCGCGGGTCTAAAGTATAACTTCCATCCTCAGGATTATAGTAGTAAGATGGAGGAGAGTATCCTTCAATTGGTCCGCCCCGGAACAAATGACGCGATGCAGATTCTGTGCTGGCATAAGCGATGCGCCCTGTAAACGACAGTCCCTTAGTGATCATATCCAGCTTTTCAACAATACCAAACAGCACATTCAGGTCGCTTCTTTTATCTTTTGTATAACCGCTGTTAGCCAAACGCGCATTAAGTGTAGAAAGGTTTCCGGGATTATACCGGTCATAGGAGTAGCTTCCGTTTGGATTTAAGAATGGCGCCGAATAAGGTCGTATTTTCTGGAAGTTATAAATCTCCCCAACTATATTCTGGGCATGCGGTTGATTAAGATCTCCAAACCTTGTGGTAACATCCAGTCTTACCGATAAACTTTTTGAAGCCTTAATGTCAAGGTTACTTCTGAAATTATACCGGCGAAAATAATAGTTATTGTTCAGCTCATTTCTTGGATCAGAAAAATCTTTCAATGCCCCGTTTTGTAGAAAGCCGCCGCCGGAAACGAAATATCTTATAATATCATTTCCTCCCGACACATCAATATTGGCGTTGGTTTGCATGGAATAAGGTTTAAAAATAGCCTCGTACCAGTTTACGTTTGGATGCCCGTAGGGATCATCACCGGTTCTGAAATGCTCCAGGTCCGACTCCGAGAACGGAGGATTGAACCCGTCATTGATGTAGGCTTCTCTTTCAAGCAAAATGCTGCGGTAAGAATCCAGGAACTTCAGTTTCCGTACCGGGCTTTGTATACCTCCTTCAACACGGGCATTAATCCTGGGGCGGCCAGAAACTCCCCGCCTTGTAGTTACAATCAATACACCATTCGCTCCCTTAATACCATATATTGCGGTAGTGGAAGCGTCTTTTAATATAGAAATATTCTCAATTTCATTTACATTGATCTGCGCTAATTGCTCATAGGTAAATTCGATATCGTCTACAATAATGAGCGGTTTGTTTCCATCGGGGTTTAAAGAGCTTACACCCCTGATAAAAAAGTCTGAGGCGTCCTTACCCGGTTGCCCCGAACGCTGTTGAGAGAAAAAACCGGGAAGTCTTCCGGTAAGAGCATTCTGAACATTTGCCGTAGGTACGGTTCTTATAGCATCGGCCGATATGGTGCTTACAGCCCCGGTAAGGGTTACCCGTTTTTTAGTACCATACCCTACTATCACCACTTCATCCATTCCCTGCTGGTTGGGCTGAAGTATGATCTCAAGCGCTTTTCCCTGTTCAGGCCGGGCTTCAAAAGTCAGATACCCTACTAAAGTAAAAACAAGCGTACTGTTATCCTCAGCGGAAATAGAAAACCGACCATCCTGATCCGTTATTGTTCCGCCCGGCTGCCCCTTTATGGTTACAGAAACTCCTTCCAGAGGTCCCATCTCATTTTTAACCGTACCTGATACCGTTCCGTTCTGCGCAAAAGCAGCTGCCGCAAAAAACACACAAAGGATTAAGAAATATATTCGATGCATATAAAGGCTATTAAAGCAGTTTATTAATTAATTTTTCTATTACGACGAATGTTTACCAACCAGGATTCTGAACCATTTTTGGGTTTTTAACCACTTCATCATAAGGAATGGGATACAAATACTGCCTGGTCTTAAATACGGGTGTAAAAACCTGGGTTCTGCTATAGATAAGTCTTCCGGATGATCCTTTTACAATGCTCATTCCATGCAATGGCGTGTTGGCAACGGTTTCTGCTATTCGCCATCTTCTTATATCCCAGAAACGGTGTTCTTCAAAAGCCAGTTCGATCCGACGCTCGTTTCTTATTGCTATACGCATTTCTTCCTTGGTCATGCCCGCTTTTAGCCCGTACATATCATCATCTCCCGCCTCAATACCTGCACGCTTTCTCAAATCCTTTAACGCCTGGTACACCTCAACATCGGGGCCTGCAAACTCATTCTGCGCTTCAGCAAAATTGAGCAGCACTTCTGCATACCGGAAAAGAATGAAATCGTGATATACATCGGCGAAATTGTTGGTAGTTTCAAAAGGTCCCAGGAACTTGCGCATATAGTAACTGGTTCTTGTTTCCACATTCAGCGTATTCGGATGGCTCCTGCCGCCCTCAAAGGTTTCGAGCTGCGTGCCAAGCCAAAAGTGGCCATTATAAAAAACGCTCATGCCCAGCCTTGGATCCCTATTCTCGTAAGGATTGTTTATATCATATCCCGAGGCTGCATCATCTATTCCAAGGCCATTGCTCATAGGAAAAGCATCTACCAGTTCCTGCGTTGGGCTTGTTATTCCATTTGCAGTACCAGGCGAAAAACCTACCGGGGCGTTATTTACTTCCAACCCCCTGCCCTGGCTGTCTTCCCTTACAAAAATTACTTCCTTATTGGTTTTGCTGTTCATTCCATCTACCGTAATAAATATATCGGAGAATAGTTCCGGCAACAGACTGTATTCATTCCTGCTTATTAATTCTTTTGCAGCATCGGCGGCCAGCTTCCAGCGATTGGCATCAAAGCTGGTGTAACCCGTTTTATCATTACCTGCTTCTATATTCTGGCCATTAAACAAAGGGCTTGCGGCATATAATAACACCCGCGTTTTTAAAGCCAGGCAGGCGCCTTTGGTAACCGAGTGATATTCGCCTGTAGCTTTGGTTTGGGCTAACGTACGCAGACTGTCTTTTATCTGGTCGCACTCGCTTACAATATAATCTACACATTCCTGGAATGAATTACGGGGCAGCTGAACATCATCTTTCAGATCGCGTACATCATCACCTACAATAGGCACCCCACCATAGCGTTTCAAAAGCTCAAAATACATGAGCGCCCTGATAAACCTTACTTCTGCTTTGTAAGCCCGCTTTTTAGGATAACCGGCCTCCACCATCTTATTCAGTGGAACGACATCAATATTATTAATAAAAATATTGGCTTTCCTTATGCCTGAGTAACCGGCGAACCAGAAGTTTTCGCCCGAAGGAAAAGTTGAAGAAGTATATCCTCCTGTAGCCAGCCGGTACACATCATTACTCCCTATTGCAGATGAAATAGCATCATCTGTAGCAGCATCCAGTATATCTGCGCCTACCCGGTTAAAGCCTTTCGGAATGGTATAATAAATTCCGCTTAGAAAGCGCTCTGCATTTACACCCAGCGAATCATCCTTATCGAAAATATATTCGATTGTATTCAGCTCTAAAGGGAGCTTCTCTATGTTTTTAGCACAGGCCCCTAAAACAAGTGTGATGCCAAGCAAAATTTTATATGGAATACTTTTCATGTGTATGCTTTTATTTATTTTAGTCACATGTACAAAAATTTTCATCGCATTGAATATGTCCCGATAGCGATTGGGATGCCTGAAAATTTTTATAGTCATTTCATTATATTTTATTTAATGCAGGTTTTCTAAAATTTGATATTGATACCTATATTATAAACCTTTTGAATCGGGTAAGCGCCGTAGCCCACTTCAGGATCTACCCGGTCGTAGGCCGACCATGTGAAAAGGTTCTGAGCATTCACAAATGTTGTTATGCCTGCCACTTTAAAGCGTGATGTCCATTTAAAAGGAAAGGTATATTGCAGGTTGATATTTTTAATGCGCCAGTAATCACCAGAGTGTAGCCAAAATGAGCTTCCACTCAGCGTATAACCATCGCCAAATGCGCCATTGGGTTTTAATCTGGGATAAGTAGCTATATCCGCCGTTTCGGGTGTCCACCTGTTCAAAATCTGCTCATACAGCTGGCCATAAACCTGGCCATTTGCTTTTAGAATTTCCGTGTTCCAGTTATCTACATACAGGTCCCTGTTCTTCACTCCCTGCAACAGGATACTAAAGCCAACGCCCTTATAATTTAAACCGGTAGTTAAACCATAATACAGAAGGGGTTTATTTGTTCCGATAGCAGTTTGGTCAAACTGATCTATCACTCCATCCCCGTTAAGGTCTTTAAACCTAATGTCACCGGCATGCACTTCATAACCTGCAATTATAGCACTGGACTGAACCTCCTCTTCTGTCTGAAACAACCCTTCGGCTATATAGCCAAACCTCATGCCCACCGGAAGCCCGGTTCTGACATTCCAGGGATAATCTCTTTGCTGCTCATCCATGTAAAGCACTTTGCTTTTCTCTAGCGATCCGTTAGCGGTAAAAAAGTAATTAAACGCAGCCACATTGTTTTGATAAGAAACTTGCAGCTCTCCCCCGGTATAAAGATTTTTACCAATGTTTTCAAAAGGATAGCTGGTACCCAGCAAGGCTATGCTCTTGCCCCTGACCTGTAAAAGATCAAAAAAGACATCCCGGTAATAATCCGCGCTGACGGATAAATGATCTTCAAACAAAGAGATATCCACTCCTGCATTAAATTTATTACCCTTCTCCCAGCTGATATTGGTATTGGCCAGCCCATTTTCCGCAATTGCTATTTGCGCCCTTACGTGGTCGATGCCTGCAATACCTGTCTGATCATTGCTGGTAGCATAGGTTTGCCGCCAGATAAAGTAACCAGAATTGTCAACACCATTGCCGGTGCGCGCATAGGTAGCCCGAAGTTTCAGCACGTTGATCCAGTCAATATTGTCTTTTATAAAATCCTCTTTTGCAATGTTCCATCCGGCGCCGGCCGCATAAAACATCCCAAACTGGTTGCCCGGTGGATACCTGTCATAACCACTATAGTTAAGCGCACCTTCCAGCATATACTTTTCCTTATAGTTATATTGCAGCTTAGCCATATAATTGGTAGCAGTGCCCGGCAGATCAAAGTTGAGGGTCATTCGCCTGGAGTCGGCCATTAAAGAGCCGGTAAATGAGTGGTACTGGTTGAATACTTTTGAGTATCCTATTTCACCCTGCGCATACCAGTACCTTGCGTTTGAAAGGGCGTAAAACTTATTTTCCTGGGCCCTGGCGCTGCCATACCGGGCATAGGTGGTATCACTGTTATTACTTCCTACCTGCATCAGGTAAACAGGAACCTGCAAACTCCTGTCGGTTATCGTAGCAGACTGAACAGACAGGTTACCCTTTATTTTTACCCAAAGACCTTTCACCCAATTGTCAAAATTGTATTTCATATCTACATTGGCCATAATATCCCTGTCGGTATTCATCATATACCCCGAATTGTCGAGCATGGATTTTAAGTTTCGCTGAAAAGAATTGTTTCCACCAAAAGACCCGTCCGGGTTATATACCGGGTAAGCATTATTGGGAGTGGTTAAAAGAGCGCTTAAAATATCACTCGTTCTGGCCCCGGGCTGGTTACCATCCTGTATACGACCAAACAGCTGCACCCCAATATTGAAATACTTTGTAACATTAATATCCACTTTGGAATTGATAAGATAGCGTTGCAATTGCAATTTAGCATCGGAGTTTTGAACATTCAGCAGCCCATCCTGGTTCATATAGCTTAATGAAACCATGTATTTTGCTACCTGGCTACCGCCACCAAGGTTCATGTTATACCTGTACAATGGTGCGCTTTTTCTAAGCACCAGGTCGTACCAGTTTACGTCAGGATGCAGGTAAGGATCGGTTCCTTTTTTAAAGGCTTCCAGGTCGGCAACACTATACAAAGCTTTACGCCCGGCATTTTGCAATGCCTCATTTACCAGGTAAGAATAGCTAAAAGCATCTAAGGGGGTGGGTTGCTTTATCGCTTCCTGTGCCCCTACTTCCGCTGTAAAGGAAAATTGAGGAGGACCCATCTGCGGTTTTTTGGTAGTTACCAGCAGTAATCCTTTAGAGCTTCTCTGGCCTAATGCGATAGACGACAAACCGTCTTTTAAAACAGTTACACTTTCGATGCTTTCCGGATCGAGCGAAAAAATATTCCGTTGAATTCCATCTACTATAATAGTTGCATTCTGCCCTCTTAACTTTAAAGATATTTCATTATTATCGCTAAATTGTGCTAAACCGGTTCTTGCCACCGACCCTACCAGGTCTTGTGTAGCAATGGCATCGCCCGTGCCTGAAAACGTACGAAACCCCTGTAACTGCTCGGTGTATAAACCTGCAAGCCTGCCTGTAAGTGCGTAAGGATACAGTGTTGCCGGTGTGGTAGATAACTGGGGCGTATAGACCGTAGCCGCAGCACCCAAAAAGAGCGACTTCTTCTGCTCATCGTATAAAACATCCAAACTGTCTTCTTTTACCAGGTAGCTTTTTCTTACCGGAACAGTAATATTATTATCCCCTGCAGACAGTTTATAAACAGCTGCATCCACCGACTTTCCTGAAAAATAAAGCGTAGCCGGAAGCGACACGCTTATTTGAAAAGCGCCGTCTTCGTTACTCATCACATAGGTGCCGCTTTTCTTCTCTTCAACCCTGATATTTTCAACCGGATGACCATATTCATTTACCACCTTGCCTATTACCATTTTATTAGTTTGAGCAAAGCACACATTGCACATTAAAAGAGCAAAAGCAGCAACCCCTGTTCTTTTAAAAAAAGTATTTAATAACGGCATAAATATTTTTCGTTTATAGTGACCCTGCAAGCAGGAGATGTTAATCTGTTTATCGTTATTGACAATTAAATGTGAACCGGAAAGGATCAGTGTCAGCCGTACTTCCTCCATAGCCTACTTTTTTAGTACCGGTAGCATCTGTTAAGAAATACTCCATTCGCTGTATGGTTTGGGTTTCATTTAAACCAAAGTAAGATCGTGGCCAGAAATCAAACCTGAACTTGTTGATGCCAGCCATTGGTTTGAAGGCCGAACGGTCTGTTCTTTCGCAGCGATCAATCACCGCCCCGGAAGTTGTATAAGCTTTGGCGCACAAATAGATTGCAGATTCGCTGCTTAAAGAGGTTTCTACGAGATCGCCATCATAAAAAATGGTTTGTATATCATTATCTGTTGCTTTAGCCAACTCCATCATGGCGATTTGCGGATTTACAAAATCAATCAAGTCGCCGGTTCCATTCACCACGTTTAAACGTGCATATCTTCCATCGTGGTACTTATCGTTACTTGGTTCAGTAAGACCATCATTTGCGTTGGCAACAAAATATCCCAGATTCACCAATATATTTTCTTCACCTACCCTGGTTACAATTTTCACCGTGAATGTAATGCCGTTATTTACATCATAAGTTTTGGTTGACCGGAATACAACCCACTCCAGGTCATTGACCAGGTTACCCATGAGTGCATATCGTTTATCCTGCATAAGCGCATCGGCCCAGGGCAGCTGTGTTTTAGGTTCTCTTTCAGAGGCAGGCATCAGGCTCATTTTCTCGTTATCAGCCCCTAACGGGATACAGGTATAATAGGCCGATGTACTTTGCTTTGCATTCCAGGATTTGGGTACTAAAAATCCTACCACAAGTGTTTTATCTTCATTGGTGCCGGCCGGATCTACTTTACAGTTTACTGTTACCGTCAATTCGCTGCCCGCTTCGGCTTCAGAAGGCTGATCTACACTTACTATATCGGTACTGCAGGCAAATATTAACCCCAGCAAAACCACAACAGTCAGAAACTTCCAGAGACTCTTTTTCTTAAAATATTTTTTTATGCTCATATATGAGAGTTGAGAGATTTATATATTATTCTGCAGCCACCAAAGCGTATTGATAGGTGTTCATAGTGCAGCCAGGCGAACCTTTTAAAATAATCCTTCGTACACCGTCCACTACGGGGTACTCGAACTCGTTTACAAAAGCCTGGGAGCCTCCCTGCTGAACAAAAGATATACGCAAAGGGTATGCACCATCATCTAAAGACCAGGTGCCGTCTTTTGCAATAACAAAAGGAGCTTCATGGCCTACAGTATAGCTACCGTCTTCTTTAAATTGAATTTTAAAGGCCGAAAAGTCGAAATAGTTGGTTATATCCACCCCGTTTCTTGTAACGGAGGCAATTTTCCAGGTGCCTACAATGTTCTTTTGGGCCTCGGAGTTGATTTTGGTATTTTCTTTCTGGCAAGAGTTTACCAGTAACAATAGCAACAGGGCAAATGCTGTTGAAAATATATACCTGCTATGGTTCATAATGAATTGATTGAATTTTACAGTGCTGGTTTGCAGCATTTATTGAGCTGTTGTACTCCAGTATGGATTTTGTAACAACTGATCTGATTTTGCAACTTCTCCCTGAGGAATGGGGAACAGGTACATTGCATTTCTGAAATTACGCTTCCGCACATCAAAAATGTCGAATACCGGCGTAGCTGTTTCACTGCTCCTCGTAACTTTCATCCCGTGCATCACAGTATTTTCGGTAGTTTCGGCAATCATCCAGCGACGCACATCCCAAAACCAGTGCTCTTCAAACGCCAGCTCTATACGACGTTCGTTCCTTATAACAGCTCTCATTTCTTCTTTTGACATACCTGCTGAAAGGCCATACATATTATCTGCACCTGCTTCAATACCGGCTCTTTTTCTAATAGCAATAACGGCATCGTACACTTCCTGCGTAGGACCGGCAAACTCATTCTCGGCTTCGGCAAAATCCAGGTAAATCTCTGCCAGCCGGATCAAAGGCCAGCAACGCTCGGTACCGTGAATACTATTTCCGGCAAGATCGGGCTTCAGCATTTTATTTACATAATAGCCGGTAGTTGTTCGCTTAAATACAGCGTCTGCACCGGCATCTACATAGAGCTTTAAGGGTTGCCCCATGATAGGCTGAATACCATCTGTATATAAAACAATTAAGGAAGAATCATGCATTATAGTGTAATCCAGGCGAGGGTCGCGGTTGTCGTAGGGCCGCGCCGGGTTGTAACCCGATCCTGCACTATTGATCATTTTTCCGTTTTTCATAGGAAAAGCATCTACCAGTTCCTGGTAGGGGTAGGCGCCCTTGCCATCTCCCCCACGGCTGGGTGGCATCCAGCAACCCTCAAAATCACGGTTACCGGTTTTCATCCGCGCAAAAATATACTCGTTGTTCACCCGCTGGTAAAACAGATCCTGGAAAGGCTGGATCGTTTGTCCGGCTACCGATCCGGTATTATTATATAACTCATAAGGACCGAGCGCTATTACAGCTTTTGCTGCATCGGCAGCGAGTTTCCAGCGGTTGGCATCGGCATTTGTATAACCAATAACAGAGCGTAAAGGCTCGCTAAGCCCCGTATTAAAATTATTGGGACCATTAAACAAAGGGCTGGCAGCATATAAAAGTACTCTCGCCTTCAGCGCCCTGCACGCTCCTGCGCCGGCTCTTCCATATTCCAGTCCCTGCTGGCGTACCGGTAAATCCCTGGCAGCGGCATCACACTCTGCTACAATATAATTCACACAGTCTTCAAAGCTATTGCGGCTGGCAGCGATATTACCATCATCGCTAAAAATGGTATCGCCAACCAATGCAACACCTCCATAATGCTTTAACAGGGTAAAATAATACCAGGCACGTAAAAACCTGGCTTCCGCCGCTGTTCTTTTTCGCAGGTTTGCATCAAAAGGTAATGTTGGCGCATGCTTTAAATACTGGTTAACAGCCCTTATTTGCTTATAGCCTGTTTTCCAGGCATCATCCGTTACGGTAGCCGGTGTTACTGATCCTGTAGCAAAGCCTGCTGATGTAGCGGCAACCCCTACTCTGGGAACATCAGCCTCGGATGAAGCGGCATCTAATCCGCCATTATCAAACCTGGTGGGATTAAAACTAAAACCAACATCTGCATAAATATTGCTTAAAAAGCCCATTGCATAAGCACTATCGCTAAAAACGGTCTGTTCATTCAGGTTGGTAGTGGTCGTTTCTTCCAAAAATTTACTTTTAGAGCAACCAGGTGCCAGTAATACAACTATTACTACAGCCCACAGCCCTAAAAGCAGCTTCGCATGGTTATATTTTTTCATAATTATAAGAAATCGTTTATCTTCTATATGCTTAGGTAACCTGAAAAAACAATTACCCCCACTCGTATATTTATCTAATTTTTTCATCCTGATGCTCTTTTGTTTATTAACCTGGCAATATGGCGGAAAAAAAGCAATAACGTTACATTGTAACAGTGAAGTTGTTTAAACTTTTCAATTTTGCTGTAGGCCGTCGGGAAAATGTCGTCCTGTTCCGATTAGCTATCGGAAGACGAAGGACTTTAATAACCCATCGCTCGCGGCTTCGTCATCCCGATTGCGATCAGGACTGCCTGACAACGCTGCTTGTCATTTCCATGAACTTAATTTCTTTATTATTTACGCCTCTGACATACAATTTATACTATTTTCATATCGTTTAAAACCATTTAAAATCTAATCAGCATTGTATCCGAATTTATACTACCTGTTCAGAGAAGTTTTGGGGATTGAATGGCCATTTTTACAGTATATAACAACTTTGGGTACTTCCATTGCCCTGGCGTTTGTATTTGGAATGTACTACCTGAGAAAAGACCTGGTTCAAAAAGAAGCCCTGGGCTATTATCGTTTTCAAAAAAATACGCTCCTAAATCCAGTAAAACCGGCAAAGGAGCTACCATCAAAAACACTGGGAACCATTGCCCTGCTCAATACGATATGCGGAATTGTGATTGGTAAAATTTTTTATTTGTTTGAAAACAGCAATGAGCTGCACAATGTCCAAAGTATCCTTTCACTTGCGGGAATTAATTATTTTGGTGCGCTGACAGGGATGCTAGTTTCTTCTACTGTTTATTATTACCGGAATAATATTAACCCCTTATCCGTTTTTGATTCCGCTGCACCCGGCTTTATTCTTTCGTATTGTATAGGAAGACTGGGCTGCCACGTTTCGGGAGACGGAGACTGGGGAATTGTAAATACAAAACCCAATCCCATAAGCTGGCTGCCTGACTGGTTCTGGGCATACGATTATCCTCACAATATTGCCGGCCAGGGCATCATTATGAATTATTGCGACTGGGGCAACTATTGTTATAAACTGTCCGACCCGGTTTTTCCAACTTCATTGTACGAAGCCATCGTTTGCTTCTTACTGTTTATCCTTCTTTGGCGAATAAGAAAAAAGACACACCCGGCAGGATTTGTGATGAGCATCTACCTGATCCTTTCAGGAATTGAAAGATTCTTAGTCGAAGAAATTCGTGTCAACCCAATAATAAAAGGATGGGATATTACCCAGGCCCAGCTTGTAAGCATCATTTTTATACTTACCGGAACAACGATACTTTCACGCATAGCATTTCAGAAAGGATAACGATTTGCTATTATGATCAGCCGGATAAACGAATCTCCTTTATGATTCAGAAGCTAGTTTTATCTATATAACAGCAATTGAGGCCTGTTACCCATTACCAGTTCCAGTGTTCCTCCTTTCATAATATCAAAATAATCAATATAACACTTATCATAGGCTTTGCCATTGAGCAATGCCTTTTGGATATATACATTAGCCGGTCCGTTATTTTTTGCCTTTATAGAAAATAATTTGCCATCCGGCAAGCGAATAACTGACTGCCGAAATAGCGGGCTTGTAATTTCGAACCGTGTACTTCCCGGTGCTACGGGATGAATACCGATGGAGGCCAGCACGTACCAGGCGCTCATTTGTCCAACGTCTTCATTCCCTACTAACCCTTCTACCGAATTATGATAAGCGCTGTCACAGATAATGCGGGACCATTTTTGTGTTAGTGAAGGAACGCCTAACTGGTTAAATAAAAAGGGAACATGATGCACCGGTTCATTAGCGTGGTTATAATAACTATTCCACATAAAGCTCTTTGGTGTTTTTTCGAAGAAGCTTACGAGATCAGCAATTACTTTTTCTTTGCCTCCCATTAGCGTTACCATACCCTCTACATCGTGCGGAACAAACCAGCCTTGCTGATAGGGGTTAGTCTCAAAAGTCCCATACCAATCTGTCAGGCGCCCCTCCTCAGGCCAGGGTTCCCAGCTTCCATCTGCATTGCGCGGACGAAACCAGTGATGCTCTTTATCCCAGATATTTTTATAGGCAAGCGAACGGCCGGCATATTTTTTTGCATCGTCATATTTGCCCAGCCCATTTGCCATTTGCGACAGGCACCAGTCAGCAAAAGCATATTCCAGTGTTTTTGCAATACTGCCCGGATCGTACCCCAGTTCACCATTTCCGAATTTTTCAACCGTGTTTACTGCATATTGATAGGCTTTTTGTACATCATAGTTCCGAATACCTTTTACATAAGCATCGGCCAAAACCACCACCGCAGGATTGCCCAGCATACAACCGCTGTATGCATTCAGCAGCTCCCAGCGCTCCAGGTAACTGCTATCAGACTCATCGGCCAATGTTACCAGTGAGTTGATCATGTCATTCACCAGGCCGGGATTAATAATGGTTTGCAGGGGGAACTGGCTGCGAAACACATCCCAGCCACTAAATATGCTGCGTTTATTAAAGCCGCTCGCAGGATGCACTTTCCCATCACCTCCGGTATAATTTCCATCCACATCAGTTACAATACGGGGATCAATCATAGTATGATATAAGGACGTATAGAAAACATACTTTTGCTCTTCGGTAGCGCCATCAATCGAAATCACATTTAATGCATCATTCCAAAGCTGCACAGCGTTCTGATGTACCCTGTCAAAATTCCAATCTTTAATTTCTGCTTCCAGATTTTTTTTAGCGCCTTCTATACTTACAAATGATATTCCCGCTTTCATCAACACCTGCTCGTTCTTTTTCGTTTCAAACTCTGTATAAAAGCCCAGGTGTTTTCCTTTGGTTTCACCTCCTCCCGATAAATCGGGACCCTCTCTTTTGGAGAGGGGGCTAACTATCGCATTAGCTATCCATTGCTGGTAATAATCACTTTCTATGGCCTCACGCTTACGACTGGCTGTATCGGGAATGTTGGCGCTCCATACACCATAATCTTTTAATGGCTTGCTGAATTGCGCGTAAAAATAAACGGTATAGTTCGCTTTTCCATCGCCATTACCCCATCCACCGCCATCAGGCGCGCATTGCATCCAGCCCTCAATAGTATTGTCATTAACCACTTTTACATACTGAAGGGTAGAAGTTCCGCCTACCCTCCGGGCAAGGTCGATCTGTATTCTTGATTGCTTACTGGCGGGAAAGGTAAACCTCAACATACCGCTATGCGGAGCTGCGGTCATTTCAGCTTTAAGATTATAATCTTTCAAACGAACAGCATAATACCCCGCCGAGGCCTTTTCACTTTGTTTATCATAGCGCGACCTGTAACCTTTGCCTGGCAAGTCTTCCAGCTTACCCGCCGATGTCTTCAACGGGCCCGTTGATGGCATCACCAAAAAATTGCCCAAATCACCAAACCACCCAATACCGCTCATTTGCGTAAATGCAAAGCCTTCAATACTCTCATGCTCATAACTGTAACCCGACCCGTTGTCGCCTCCGGTTATCGTATTAGGACTTACCTGTACCATACCATAAGGAGTAGCAGCTCCGGGGAAAGTCTTTCCTAATCCATGATAGATTCCGGCTTTACCCGTACTGGTACTGGCGCCAATAAAAGGATTTACATAAGCCGCCGGTAATCTTGTTTGCGCAAAAGACTCAGCAGCCATCAGTATTGTCAGCCATAGTAAGCTTATATTTATCAATGCTTTCATTATAGCTCGCGTATATAAAATGTGTGCTTTTGAGGTTTATTGATGCGATATATTTCTTCTACAAGCACGTCCATCTGCCGTTGCCAGCCACGCCTTACTTCGGGATAGCGTGCTTTCAGGTAAATATCCAGGTTTCCTCTTACAAAGCCTTCGTTAAGGTGCGCATAAATGGTATCTACAGTAGCCAGGTCATCCTTCATCAATAAGCCCCTGTCCATTAAAAAATCATACTCCATCCAGGCATAATCCCTGAACCGCCGTTCTATTTGCCATCGTTCTTCATTCAATCTTTTTATGGCCATTGCCTGTTCATACTGCGGCGTTCTTCTCAGTTCTGCCAGGTTGATACCGGCTTTTAATTCCGCAGCGCTCCACTCACCTATATTCCCGCCATCTATTTCCACCGCATACTTACTGCCTTTTAGCCCATCTATGCGCAATAGCTCTTCATTCATTTCTTTACTAAAAGGAATTACTTTCAATGCGTCTGTTTCCCGGCGCTGCATGGCGCCCCATTCGCCGGTGGGCATTGTATCTAAAGGATACGGCAGCGCTTTGGCCAGGTAATCGAACTTTAAGATTCCTTTCCCTGATTGTATGTTAGTAATGGTACAATTGATTTGCTTTTCTGCTTTTGCCGTAGCAGCGTTTACGGTAAAATCGGCCACTTTTTTATTTTCCAGACCCTGTGCTTTTAAAAACAGGTAAGCCATTACCAAATGCCCATCTACACCGGGATGTATCCTGTCATTACCAATTAAAGTATAGGCAGAGTCTTTAGCCTGCTCACGTACATTAATAGCTATCATCGGGCGCATAAGGTCTAAAAAGGTCCAGCCGCTTTTTTTTGCCACTGCTTCTTTAAAATCGGCCAGTTTCAGCATTGCATTGCTTTTACCCGGAAAAAGATTGTTGGTTCCGAACTTGCTGGTCTCATCGTATGGAGAGCCCGCCATAAGAATTTTTTTTATGCCTGGATGCCTTTTGAAGGAGGAATCCATTTGCAATAAAGCCTTGTAAGACCTTTCTAATCTTTCTTTCGACTTTTTGGCGCTATCTGATTGTAAAAACTCATAATATCCTGTATCGTTCATGCCAAATGTGACGGCAATTACCGATGGGTTTTTTGCATATACATCCGTTTCAAGTCGCTTATACATCTGCTCTGCTATTTCTCCACCTATTCCCGCATTCATAATGGTAACAGGCATATCCGGGAAACGGGTCATGTAATACAACCATAAATACTGATGATATCTTCCGCCATGTGTAATACTGTTACCTACAAATACTACCCTGTCGCCTTTTTTAAAGGGCGGGATCACCTGAGCTTCCGCAAAAAGGGACACACCCGCAAATAAAGACAGGAATAAATAGTTTATGATCTTCATTCGGACTATTTTATACTGATGATTAATTTTGTTGTTCTGCTTCGCAGACCCGGTTATTAATTTAACTGTGCTGAAGTAAATGAAGAAGCCGGCAGTCCTTGTCCATTAAAAAGCGAAGCTTCTGATGTTGCATAAAACGCATATCTTACCCCAACCGGAGCCCCGATGCTGCTATTGCTGACAACAACCTTATTTCCTTCTATCGCGGCTTTGGCAGGCTTCCATACGCCATCTGCTCCCTGTACTTCAAACCCTTCCAAAGAACTGCCTGCAGCCTTTAGCCCTCCTTCTGTATGCGTAAATGAAACAACAGCTTTATTACCATTCACTTCAAAGCTGCTGTATAGAGGTCCTGAATAAACGATGGCTGCATTACCATACGTTTTATTTAAGGCCCATAGTGCGAGACGCTTTCCAACCTCCTGTTTATTGGCAGGATGAATATTATTGATATTACCAATATCTAAAGTAACCGCCATGCCTGTATTGGCTGCAAGCGAAAGGGTTCTGCGCTGGGCATCACGCAGTTGGGCTGCATCCGTTTGATCCCCTCCATATTTGAAAGGAGCTATCTGAACAAAGTAAAAAGGAAAAGCCCCACGATTCCATTGTTTGCGCCAGTCATTTATCATTAAAGGGAATAACCGTGTGTATTGCTTTGCCCTGCCTACGTTAGACTCCCCCTGATACCATATAGCGCCCTTCATTGCAAAAGGCACCAGTGGCGCAATCATTGAATTATACAGCACCGATGGCTGGTTGGGCCAGGTATTCAACAGTGGTTTGGGTTTAATAGCTGTCAGTTTATAATACCATTCGCCGCTAAGGCTTATCGCAGCAGCAAGGGTTCCGGCTGCCGGGTACAACACCATTTGATCAGGCTTCCCGTACATGCCGCCATCACCGCCATCATCAATCACTTTAACGACAATTGTATTATTACCCGCTTTTACCAGTTTTCCCGGAATGGTGTAATGCCTTTCTGCGGCCCAGGTAAAGCCGCTCATAGTACTATCCACAGCCTCGCCGTTAAAATACATTACATCCCGATCATCAATAGGCCCTAAATCCAGTTTCAGGTCCTTTCCGCCCCAGGCCTCCGGGATATTTACTATACGTTTAAACCAGACAACGCCGTCTGTGTCCGGCAGCCCCGCTTTCTCCCAGATACCCGGTAACGACATTGTTTTCCACCCGGAAGTATTGGAGCTTTTAACCGGTTCATCCCCGTTGTCGGCTACGGCCAATAGCCAATTCAACTGGTTGATGCTATCTTTTATACGCATACCTTCCCTATCTTTATTTACCGAATCCATTGTATTCAGCTCTTTATCAAAATCGCCCATCAATCTCAGCGATGCTTCGCTTGTCCAGGCCTCGGCAATGGTACCTCCCCAACTTGTGTGTATGAGACCTATTGGCACTTTTAGCTTATTATGCAATTCTCTGCCAAAGAAATAGGCCGTAGCGCTGAAAGCGCCAACCGTTGCCGGGGAACAAACTGACCACGCCCCTTTTATATCGCTTTTAGGTGCATAGGCTATTTCTTTTTCAACGGTAAACATTCTTATAGAAGGATATTTTGCACCTGCAATTTCCGCTGCTGAATTGTTGATCGGGTCCGTAGACCAGCCTGAAACAGGCATTTCCATATTGGACTGGCCTGAGCAAATCCACACTTCTCCAACCAGCACGTTCTTTAACACTCTTACCTCATCCGTTTTTATACTTACAGTAAAAGGTCCGCCGGCTTTTGGCGTGGTAAGGTTCACCATCCATTTGCCACTTTTATCAGCAGTTGTCTGTACGGCTTTACCAGACCAGCTCCCGCTCACTTCCACTTTCACACCCGGTTTTGCCCGGCCCCAAACCGGAGCATCGGTGGTTTGCTGCAGTACCATATCGTCTGCAAAGATTGCAGGTAATTCAAGCTGTGCAAAAGCAGTAGAAATGATGCCTGCTGTAATAATAACTAATAAAAAAAAACGCTTCATCGGCTTATTTATTATTTTCTATAGACACGCAACAAGGGTTTTACCTCTATTTAAAGTTGTTAAATCTCATTAGGCTAATAGAGGTAAACACCTGCTGAATGTACTTATTATTTGTTTCACAAAAATGTTATGAAGTTAAGATCAATTATATATCTCCGTTTGCAGTCAGGGGTACATTTTGAATTGCCCCAAGAAACAAACTTCCTTACCAGGCTGCTTGCCATTATATGCACCTTTTTTATTTTACAAAATGCAAACGCCCAAAACACGGGTGGCAAAGAAAAAGAAGATTCTGCCTGGATAAAGTTCCAGCAATATATTGAATATATGATCCATAACGACTGGGCTCATCTTTCTAAATACAAAGAGGCCAATGCTACACTTGGCTTACCTAAAGCAGGTGAAAACCGTGTGGTGTTTATGGGTAATTCTATTACAGAAGGCTGGATCAATGCCGACCCTGACTTTTTTAAGGGCCATCAATACATTAACCGGGGTATTGGCGGGCAAACGACTCCCCAAATGCTGGTACGCTTCCGTGCTGATGTCATTAACCTTCGCCCGAAAGCAGTGGTTATACTGGCAGGGACCAATGATATTGCTGGCAATACCGGACCTTCTACTCCTGAAATGATCCAAAATAATATTGCATCAATGGCAGAATTGGCACAGGCTCATCACATAAAAGTTATTCTTTGTTCCATAACTCCTGCTTATGATTACCCTTGGAAACCTGGCCTGCAGCCCGCTGAAAAAATTGTTGCACTAAATACATGGATAAAGCAATATGCTTTAAAAAATAACTGCATCTATGCTGATTTCTGGACAATGATGGCCGACGAGCGAAAAGGAATGAAAAAAGAATTATCAGAAGATGGTGTGCATCCGGTATTGAAAGGATACAAAATAATGGAGCCGATAATACAGCAGGCTATTAAAAAAGCATTACATCAATAAGAAATAAAGTTTTCAATGAAGTTGAAGTGTACACTGGTTATATGGTTCCTTATATGCTCAGTTATAACAAAAGCCAACGTAGCGCTTTCAGGCCTGTTTCAAAGCAATATGGTACTGCAACGTGATAAGCCCTGCCCTATTTGGGGCACTGCAGATAACAAGGAAAAAGTTACGCTTATTTTCAATAATATTAAGTATAGCGCCACTCCCCAAAATGGTAAATGGAAAATAATACTTCCCGCACAGCCTGCCGGAGGTCCGCATCTTATCATTGTGAAAGGTAAAAATACCATCGAGTTATCAAATGTTCTGTTTGGCGATGTGTGGATCTGCAGCGGGCAAAGCAATATGCAGTTTAGTGTAAGCGAGGCCCTGCCACAACCAGACACATCTACCTATAATAACAACCGCATACGCCTGTTTGCTCCGGGTATTGGTACCGATTTTGTACCACAGGACACCATAAAAGGCGGTTCCTGGAAGGTTGCCCGTGTAAACGATGTAAATGGTTTCAGCGCCGTAGGCTTTTTCTTTGGCAGCTACCTGCAACAAAAGCTGGATATTCCAATCGGCCTGATCAATGTAAGTCTTGGGGCAACGGCCATTGAAGAATGGATGAGCAATGAAGCCATCCGTCCGTTTCCGCAGTTCGCCGATTTTTACCGTACCTATCTCGCCCCTGGCAAAAGCATGAAGGAGATCACTGCTGATTTTGAAAAGATGAAGTCATCCTGGGAGCAGGAATATTACCTGAAAGATGACCCGGGCCTGATCCATCAATGGTACAGGCTGGAAACAGATACCAGCGACTGGAAAACGATGAACCAGCCTTCTCATTGGGAGGACAACGAATTAAAAGATTACGATGGTTCTGTTTGGTTCAGGAAAAGTTACGATGTTTTTCCAAAAGATTTTTTTGGCAATACCAACATCAGTCTTGGTCAGGTAGACGATTACAATATCTGCTGGGTGAACGGAGTTAAGATTGGCGAAGGTTATGGGAATATGAACATGTACACTTATAAAATCCCCGACAACCTCCTTAAACCTAAAAATAACATAGTGGTAGTACGTGTATTTGATGCAGGCGGCAAGGGAGGTATGTATAATATGTTCTGGAATCCCTTCCTGGCAGGATCCTGGAAATATAAAAAGGGCGTGCAGATTGATGCTTCGAAATTTAAAAGACCGTTGCTGGCCAATTATTACATTTTTGGAACTCCCACCATTTTATACAATGCCAGTATTGCACCGCTTACACAGCTAAGCATTAAAGGATTTACCTGGTACCAGGGCGAAGCTAATACGGGGCGGGCAACCGAATACAGGCAATTATTGCCTGCATTGATCACCGACTGGCGCAAACAGTTTAACCAGGGCAACCTCCCTTTTTTAATGGTACAGTTGCCCAACTTAGGTAAAGAGCCCAAGCATCCAGAAAACAGTGAGTGGGCCGAGCTGCGCGATGCACAATTAGCAGCCCTTGCGCTACCCAACACCGGTATAGCAGTGACCATTGATATTGGCGATGCCAATAACCTGCACCCGCATAATAAGCTGGAAGTGGGAAACCGGCTTGGAATGACAGCCTGGAATGTGGTGTATGGTACAGACAGTATTGAAACAAGCCCTCAATATAAAAGCATGAAAGTTATGGGCGACAGTATCGTTATCACATTTGATAAAAATATTGTTTGCAAAAACAAGTATGGTTATATAAGAGGATTGGCAATAGCCGGCGCTGACAATATCTTTCATTGGGCAAGAGCTTATGTAAAAAATAGTCATTCTATAGTTGTTTACAATCCTTCCATAAAATCTCCAGCAAACGTCAGATACCTTTGGAGCGATGAGCCCGGTCCTGTTGACTTATACAATAAGAACGGGTTGCCAGCAGCTCCTTTCAGAACAGATCAGCTCCCATTAAAAACAGAGGGGAAAATGTACCGGTTTCTGCCGTAAGCATACTCCCAATAAGCGATCATGTTAAAAATAGCTAATGCTGAAGTAATCAAATATTGCTGGCTCATGGCCTTGCTGCAATAAACCTGGCCTCGGGCTTCTGTCCCAGGGAGCCAGGAATACTTCCTTTAGATCAGTACCTGGTACAGTGATTTCATCCCATTTGTCCTGGCCCTTACCCATGAAAAATCTAAAATCACATCCATTGCTTACAACTATTTTTAAATGCGTTGAACCAGTACTGTTTACTTTAACCAGTTTCAATACTTTCCTGCTGTTATCCTTTACATACCATACTTCAACCAGGTTGCCTTTTACGCCCATGCCAATGGCCTGGTTGGCATCTCCATATACAGCCAAACCCTTTAGCGACTCATTATCATTAACCACGGCAGTTGATATTTCATAATTGGCATAAAAAGGCCTTACCGTTAGCGCTGTGCCCGTATTATTTGCCGGTTTTACCTGGCCTGATAAATAAAGGTGCCCGTTCTTAACACTTATAACAGGCTGTGAATTCCTGAAATCCCACTGCCACACAGTATTTAATGCGGTACCGGAAAACTCATCAGTAAATCCTGCTGCCTCCTTTCCGGATACCGGGTAAAAAGAAGGCCAGCCAGTTTGCTTATCCCAGCTTAGCTTAGCCAGCATGCCCTGCCGCCCGGTGTGCACATCAGTTATCTTATCGTAAGCATGATATAAGTAATAATCTTCTCCCTTTTTAGTGGTTACTATTGTTCCATGCCCCGTACATTTCCAGCCATCAAAAGTGTCTACTACCGGGTTCCCTTCATACTTAATATACGGCCCTTTTAATGACCGGGACCGTACCACGTTTACATGATAGCTGCATTGTGC
>JASGDI010000161.1:0-16886 GCA_049841335.1 Niabella sp.
ATGTATCACCAGGTTGGCAATGTTCCGGTGTACAAAGATTTCACCCGGTAAGGTACCAGTAATTTCGATAGCCTGGCTCAAACGCAAACACCTGAGTTTTTGTGGATCGGATGCAGCGACAGCCGCGTACCTGCCAACGAAATTACTGGTACCTTACCGGGTGAAATCTTTGTACACCGGAACATTGCCAACCTGGTGATACATACCGATGTAAACCTGTTTGGCGTGCTGGAGTATGCGGTAAAGCATCTTAAAGTAAAGCATGTTATTGTTTGCGGGCACTATGGCTGCGGTGGTGTAAAAGCGGCCATGAGCAATAATGATTTTGACCAGGTGCTGAATATGTGGTTGCGGGTGATTAAAGATGTGTACAGGCATAACAGGGAAGAGCTGGATGCTATTGAAAATATAGAAGAACGCGCCGAAAGGTTGGTAGAGTTGAACGTTAAGGAGCAGGCCGAAAAGCTTTGCAAAACCTCCGTTATCCAAAAGGCATGGAAAGATCACCAGGGTCCTGAAATTCATGGCTGGGTGTACGGGATAAAAGATGGTATCATTAAAGAAGTCGTTAACATTAAGCCAGGGGATACTGTAATTGATCCTATCTATGTATATGATAATATTTAGTGCATAATGCTGTTGTATAATGTAAAGCATGGTTTATACAGCCATGCTTTTTTATGTATTCAACATTTATACGCTGAAATGGGCGGGATTAGCTGATATAAATCATGTCACTTCATGATTATGATATTTATCCACAACTGTGATATACTTTTTCAAATATTTGTGTACCAGATACGCATAGGATTAAGTAAATTGCGCCTCAAATTCAAAAAAGAACATTTTAAACCAGATATGTCATGAGTTACATCTCCGAAGTCTTTGCAAGACAAATTTTAGATAGCCGCGGTAATCCAACCGTAGAAGTGGACGTTATTACCGACGAAGGCGCTTTAGGGCGTGCTGCTGTACCAAGCGGCGCAAGCACCGGTATCCACGAGGCGGTAGAGCTGCGCGATGGTGATAAAAAGAAGTACCTTGGGAAAGGCACTTTAAAAGCAGTGAAAAATGTAAATACTATTATCGCCCCGGCTTTATTGGGTTATGATGTAGCCGATCAGACAGGTATTGACCAATTGATGATCCAGCTGGACGGAACTCCTAATAAAGGAAAACTGGGTGCCAATGCCTTGCTGGCTGTAAGTATGGCTGCTGCCAAAGCTGCTGCTGAAGAAGCCGGCCTGCCTTTATACCGTTACATTGGGGGCACTAATGCCAAAACATTACCGATCCCTATGATGAACATTTTGAATGGAGGCGCGCATGCGGATAATAAAATAGATTTCCAGGAATTTATGATCCAGCCGGTAGGGGCTTCTACTTTTAGTGAAGGCCTTCGCTGGGGTGTTGAGATATTCCACGCATTAAAAACAGTTCTGAAGAAAAAAGGCTTCAGCACAAATGTGGGCGATGAGGGCGGTTTCGCTCCTAATATCCAAAGCAACGAAGAAGCTATCGAAACTGTATTGGAAGCTATAACTGCGGCCGGTTATAAACCAGGTTCCCAGATAACCATTGCTATGGATGCTGCCAATAGCGAGCTTTGGGACAATAAAAAGAAAAAATATGTATTCCATAAAAGCTCCGGCAAGCAAATGAGCAGCGATGAACTGGTGAAATACTGGGAAAGCTGGGTAAAACAATATCCTATTGTAAGTATCGAAGATGGTATGGCAGAAGATGACTGGAAAGGCTGGGCTGCATTGACCCAGGCTATAGGAAGCAAGTGCCAGCTGGTAGGTGATGATCTGTTTGTAACAAATGTAGAGCGTCTGCAGCAGGGTATTGATAAAAGTATCGCAAACGGCCTTTTGGTAAAAGTAAACCAGATCGGTACTATAACCGAAACCATCAACGCGGTTACATTAGCGCAGCATAATGGTTATAATACTATTATGAGCCACCGTAGTGGTGAAACTGAAGACACTACTATTGCAGACCTGGCTGTTGCGTTAAACTGCGGTCAGATAAAGACCGGTTCTGCAAGCCGTACCGACAGGATAGCCAAATACAATCAACTGATCAGGATTGAGGAGCAATTAGGAGATAGTGCGGTTTATCCAAAAGGGAAAATTAAGTTTGGTAAATAAACCAATAGTTACATTACTTTTGTAACCGGTAACAGTGCAAATGGCATGCTGCTTTGCAGCCTTTTACAGGCGATGGCAGACTGCACATTTGCACTGTGGTAAACAGCCGGGTATTTTAGCAGAGGTTAACAGTAAATTACTTTTCTTATGGAGCAATTTGTAGACTTTGTTACTGAAAAGGAACCCGTAATTGAACAGGCGCCTAAAAAAAGGAAGGCTTTGGGCAGGGTTTCCCGTTTTCTTACCAACAAATACTTAATTGCCTCTGTAGGTTTTTTGGCAGTTATGTTGTTTTTAGATAAAAATGATCTGATCACAACCATGGAAAGACGGGAAGAACTGAATAACCTCAACCAAAGCAAAGAACATTATACCCGTGAGTTATCTGAACTGCGGAAAGTCAAGGCTGAGCTGGAAACCGACCCTGTGGTGATTGAAAAGCTGGCCCGCGAAAAATATCTTATGAAGCGCGATAACGAGGACATTTTTGTAACAGAAGATAAAACAAAAACAGTTCCCGGTTCAGAAAATTAATAGTTTACCGGATCTGCAACAAAATTAAATGCCAGGCGTAAGCCTGGCATTGTCATTAATATCGGTACTGCTAAGTTTCGCATATATTATCATTATTCTCTCATCATCTCTGTTAATACGGCTGCAACTTCCTCTGCATTGGGTTTGCTGAAATAATCGCCGTCACTGCCATAAGCAGGCCTGTGGTCTTTGGCCGTAACCGTTCTGGGCGCCACATCTAAATACCGGTAACCGCCCTGCTCTTCCATTACTTTGTTGAACATGTAGCCTGCGGCGCCACCGGGTACATCTTCATCTACAAAAACAATACGGTTTGTTTTTTTAAGCGATTCGAGGATCATGTGGTTCCTGTCAAAGGGCAGCAGGGTTTGCACATCAATCAGCTCACAGCTGATATTGAGCGGTTCTACCAGCTTCATGGCCTGCTGCACAATCCTGATGGTAGATCCATAGCTTACAATAGTAATATCTGTTCCTTCCTGCAAAATTTCAGGAATGCCTAAGGGAACAGTTACATCATTTAAGTTAGTGGGAAGCTTTTCTTTTAAACGGTAGCCGTTAAGGCTTTCTATCACAAGCCCGGGATTATTACTTTTTAAAAGTGTATTATACATACCTGCTGCCTGTACAAAGTTCCTGGGAACACATATATACATTCCACGAAGGGCATTAATGATCATGCCCATAGGCGATCCGCTATGCCATATACCTTCCAGGCGGTGCCCTCTTGTTCTTACAATGATAGGGCAGCTTTGTTTACCGCCGCTCCTGTAATAAAGCGATGCTACATCGTCGGTTAAGGGCTGAAGGCCATACACTACATAATCAAGATATTGTATCTCTGCAATAGGGCGCAGTCCTCTTAAGGCAAGCCCAATGCCTTCGCCCATAATAGACAGTTCCCTGATGCCCGTATCAAAGATTCTTTGACTCCCGTACTTTTTTTGTAACCCTGCAAATCCCTGGTTTACATCACCGATCTTTCCGAGGTCTTCGCCAAAAGCAAACACTTTCGGATTGGATGCAAACAGTCCGTCAAAATACCTGTTAATGATCTGGTAGCCGTTGAGCAAGGGCGAATCATTAGTAATAACGGGGGGTACCACTTCTACGTTCAAAGCGCTTTTAGGCCCTTGCTCGTATAAATAAGTATTATAAAGCTGCTTGTTTTCTTCCTGGAGCTCTTTGTAGTAATCCCTTGCCTCACTGGTTGCTTTGTCGCCACAGAGCAGCAATGCCTTATACATACTTTGCATACTGTTTTTGCGTAAAGGTTCCCTGAGTGAGCCAAGGTCTTTCGATATTTTTCTTAGTTCATCCTCATGTTCCAGGTTATCGGGGATCAATGCCTCAATTACTTCGCGGCTTTTCTGTACCTGTTCTTTAATAGGTGCAAGATACTCTTTCCAGGCCCTGTCCCTGGCCTCTCTTACATTTTGACGGGCATCAGTTTCTATCCTGGTAAGTGTGGCTTCATCGCCCAAAGCATTTTCCAGTATCCATGCTTTCATTTTCTTTAAGCAGTCCCACTCTTTCTCCCATGCAAGCCTTTCCGGGCTTTTATATCTTTCGTGGCTGCCCGATGTGCTATGGCCCTGTGGTTGGGTAAGCTCTTCCACATGAAAAATCACTGGTGTATGGGTTTCTCTTGCCAGTTGAATGCCTTCATCAAACACTTCTACCATGCCCATATAATCCCAGCCTTTTAAAGTGGCTATATAAAACCCGTTGGTTCCTTCTTCTTTTTCAAAGCCTTTTAATGCCTTGGATACAGAACCTTTGGTGGTTTGATATTCTCTTGGTACCGAAATGCCATAACCATCGTCCCATACAAAAATAGCAACAGGAACCTGCAGCACTCCGGCAGCATTTACAGCTTCCCAGAAATGACCTTCGCTGGTAGAAGCATCACCAATAGTACAAAAACACACTTCGTTACCGTTGTCGGATAGATGTTTGAATTGTTTTAATTCCTCCACTTCCCTGAACAGTTTCGAGGCCAGGCCAATGCCAACAGCCCTTGGCATCTGGGAGGCTGTGGAAGACATGTCTGTACAGGTATTCTTTATGCTCACCAGGTCGGCCCATTCCCCATCTTCCCGGGTATTACGGCTGGTATAATGACAGTTCATTTGTCTGCCCTGGCTGAATGGTTCAAGCTCAGGGTTGGGATCGGCATAAAGCTGGGCGAAATACTGACGCGGGGTAGACTTACCCAGGGCCAGCATCATGGTCTGGTCGCGGTAATACCCGCTTCTCCAGTCTCCCGGTTTGAAAAATTTGGCAAGGGCTACCTGTGCTACTTCTTTACCATCCCCAAATATGCCGAATTTGGCCTTACCTGTAAGCACTTCCTTGCGGGCAAGCAGGCTGATCTCCCTGCTTAAGCACGCGATATAGTAATCATGTAAAACTCCGTCTTTAAATTTCTCAAAAGACAGCATTTCATTTTGTCCTGCAACATCGGAGTGTGACATATCCATTCGACAAAAATAAGTGAGAAGCGTTAAATATGAATATAACGTATTAATAAGCATTTTAGTGTAGGGATTATATCAATAAAAGATAAAAGGAGCCTGCCAATGTAGCAGCTTACCCATACGGTTGTTTAATAATAAGTGCCTGGCATTGATTTAATGCAACTTTCCCCATGCTTATTCCGTCTTTTTAAATACTTTTGTAATCCAATTTGTAAACTAAGAAAATTTTAATGATGAAGAAGGTTAGTTTTATTTTCTCTTTGTTATTCCTGTTATCTGTAAATATTATTAATGCACAATCGGCAGATGCTGCCATAAAAATGGCAAAAGAAAAGTATGACATTGGTAAAGTAACGCCAGGGGATGCGGTTACTTTTGATATGGAATTTGTGAACCAAACTAAAAAGCCTGTGGTAGTGAAAACGGTTCAGGCCGGTTGCGGATGCACTGTTCCCGAAAAGCCTGCAGAACCTATACTGCCAGGTAAAACCGGAAAAGTAAAAGTATCTTATAAACCATCAGGTCTGGGTCCTGTCAACAGGGATGTGGAAATTTATCTGGCCGGGTATACCGAGCCTAAGATTGTTTATTTCACCGGGGAGGTAGTAGCCAAAAAATAAAAAGCTTTATACCGAATTATTTCGGATCCCTTCTCTGAGAAGGGATTTTTTTATGATGTTACACGATGAAGACTGTAATTTTGTTTTATGCTTAATATATCGAAGAGGGGGGAGAAGATGCCTGCATCTCCCATCAGGAAGCTGGTTCCTTATGCAGAAGCCGCTAAGAGAAAAAATATAAAAGTGTATCATTTGAATATCGGTCAGCCCGATATTGAAACGCCGGCAGCCATGATGGAGGCAGTGAAGCATACTGACATGCCTATACTTGAATACAGCCATAGTGCAGGTAACGAAAGCTACAGGAGAAAACTGGCAACCTATTATACTAAAACAGGGATCTCTGTAAACTATGATGAAATATTGATCACCACGGGAGGAAGTGAAGCCATACTGTTTGCTTTTTTTGCCTGCCTGGATGAGGGTGACGAAGTTATTATTTCAGAACCTTTATATGCTAATTATATTGGCTTTGCATGTGAGGCAGGGGTTAATGTAATACCGGTAAGATCTACTATTGAAACAGGATTTAAGCTGCCACCCGTCAGCGAATTTGAAAAGGCAATTACTTCTAAAACCAGGGCTATCCTTGTTTGTAATCCTAATAACCCAACCGGGTATCTGTATAGCAAAGAGGAGATGCTGGAAATCGGTGCTATCTGCAAAAAGCATGACCTTTATTTTCTTAGTGATGAGGCTTACAGGGAGTTTTGTTATAGTAGCGGCGAGTACACCAGTGTAATGCAATTGCCTGACCTGGAGGAGAACGCCATACTTTTAGATACTATCAGCAAGCGGTACAGCGCATGTGGTGCGCGTATAGGAGCGCTGGTTACCAAAAACAGGAACGTTTATAATGCCGCATTAAAATTTGGACAGGCAAGGCTTAGCCCTCCCGGACTGGCTCAGATCCTGGCTGAAGCAGCTATTGACCTGCCTGATGATTTTTTTGATGCATCGAAAGCGGAATACATGGACAGGAGGGATTTGCTGGTAAGCCGTTTAAACCAGATGAATGGCGTGTATTGCCCTAATCCGGGCGGTGCTTTTTATGCTATGGCAAAATTACCGATTGATGATTCTGATAAGTTTTGTCAGTGGATGCTGGAGGAGTTTTCCTACAACAACCAAACCGTAATGTTTGCTCCGGGTACAGGTTTTTATATAACCCCCAGCCTAGGCCTTGATGAGGTAAGGATGGCCTATGTTATCAATAAAGAGTCTATCAGCAATGCGATGGATTGCCTGCAGGAGGCGTTAAAAGTATATCCGGGAAGGGTTTTACATTGATCCCTGTAAAATTTTTTCTACCATTCCCGGATCTAAATCAGGAAAAAAGAAAGGCGGGGCCGGGATGTTTTCATCAGCCTCCTTTAGCGTAAGCTGCCACCAGCCTACATGGCACCAATGGCCTGATTTATAACCTACATTTTCGTAAGTGGCAAACCACCGGAAGCCCATTTTTTCATGAAACCCCACACTTTCAGGGTTAGGTACCGTAATAACGGCGTAAACTTTATATATACCCTGTAGCTGCAGCAGTTTAAACAGGGCTGTATACAGGCGCCCGGCAATTCCTTTTTTCTTTTGATCCGGATGAATATACACAGAACATTCGGCTACCCATTGATAAGCAACCCGCTCCCTGTATGCTGACGCGTACGCATATCCTAAAACAGTAGTTCCCTCAACCATCACCAGCCAGGGGTATTTTCGGGAGTATTGGACAATCCTGTTTTCAAATTCTTCAATACCAGGTATTTGGGTCTCGAAAGTTACCAATCCGTCAGTGACAAAAGGAGCATAAATAGCGCTTATTTGTTTTGCATGGGATGAGTTTGCTATCTGTATTTTCATATTATATAAAAATATATATTTTTATAATTGACGATTTTACAATTTTTATTGAAACAAAATTTATATTTTTGTAAATATAATCGTCATAATTGTTTCATTTATTAATTATGATTTAATTTAATCACATTAAAAAAATTAACTATGCACATGACCAAAAAACTGGCTATTGTTCCTTTCTTACTGCTTGTGTTGGTAACCCTTCTTTGTATTTTTATGGGGCGCAACCCTGTTGAAAGTCCTACTGATCCCGCTATTGACGCCGGAGATACTGCCTGGTTACTTACTTCAACAGCGTTGGTGTTAATTATGACACCCGGGCTTGCTTTTTTCTACGGAGGCATGGTTAAAAAGAAAAATGTGATTTCCACAATGTTACAAAGTTTTATTTGTATGGCCTTTGTTTCTATTATTTGGGTGGTTTTTGGATTCAGCCTGGCTTTTGGAGACGATATTGGCGGATTTATAGGGAATCCATCCACGTTTTTTCTTTTAAATGGCATTGCAGACGGAAAGCCCTGGGCTGCGGCACCAACAGTTCCCCTGGCGGTTTTTGTATTTTTCCAGTTGAAATTTGCTATTATCACACCGGCGCTGGTTACCGGGGCATTTTCTGAGCGCGTACGCTTTACTTCTTATATTTTATTTATTTTAATGTTTTTCGTATTTATTTATGCCCCGCTGGCGCACATGACCTGGCATCCCGACGGATTTTTGGCAAAACTGGGTGTTTTAGACTTTGCAGGCGGAACCGTGGTACACATGAGCGCAGGTGTGGCGGCTTTGGCAAGCGCTATCTATTTAAGAAAAAGAACTGACCAGGAAATGAAGCCTGCACGTATTACGTATGTGCTGTTAGGTACCGGTTTACTCTGGTTTGGCTGGTTTGGCTTTAACGGTGGCTCTGCAATGGGTGCCAACAACCTGGCTGCTATAGCTTTGGGTACTACTGCTGTTGCATCTGGCGCCGCTGCGTTTGCATGGATTATGTTTGATGCATTAAGAGGTAAAAAACCTTCAGCTATGGGTACCAGCATTGGTGCTGTTGTAGGGTTGGTTGCTATAACTCCTGCTGCCGGTTTTGTAAGCATTCCGCACGCTTTGGTAATTGGTGTGGTTGCTGCATTTGTTAGTAACCTGATGGTTGAATGGAGAACAAGAACAAGTATTGATGATACGCTGGATGTGTTCCCCTGTCATGGTATAGGTGGTTTGGTGGGTATGATACTTACAGGTATTTTTGCCAGCCCCGGTATCAACTCCGTAGTTGCAGACAAAGGATTGTTTTTTGGAGAAACAAAGCTGTTCACTACACATGTGCTGGTTGCCATTGGTGTATTAGTAGCCGTATTTATTATGTCGATGGTCATTTTAAAAATAACAGACCTGATTACTCCTTTACGTGTTAGTGAAGAAGAAGAGGCCCAGGGCCTGGATGTAAGCCAACTGGGCGAAACTTTATAATCATAGTTTTACATGGGATAGGAAAAGTGCAATACCGCAAGGGTTGCACTTTTTTCATTTGCAGGTAAATTTTGTAAATCAGCCTGTTATTCTGGTTTATTTATACGTCCTGAACCTCTTCAAAAAAAAAATATTAAACAAATGTTTGATTAAGTTAAACAATCGTTTAATTTTGTGCGCGCAATGACAAAAAAAGAATTTATATTAGGGAAAGCTGAAGAACTGTTTGCTGAGAAGGGATTTGATGCCACATCTGTAAGGGATATTGCCAAAGCGGCCAGGATCAATATTGCCATGATCTCTTATTACTTCGGTTCTAAGGAAAAGCTGATGGAAGAGCTGTTCAGGATGCGTGCGGCGGTTGGGTTGAATTCGGTTAAGGAAATAGCAGAAGATGCCTCTCTTTGTGTAATCGGAAAAATTGAAAAGGCCGTTTCGGGTTATGTAGATCGGGTAAAAAATAACCGGTCGTTTTACAAAGTGATATTGGCAGAGCAGGCAACTAATAAAAACAAAAGTGTTATCAGGTTTTTAAGCAAGTCTAAAGAAGTATACGCCCGGTTTTTTGACCAGGTTATTACAGAAGGCCAAAACTCGGGAGTCTTTAAAAAAGAAGTGGACCCGGTTTTATTTCTGACTACTATTACAGGAACCATAATGCAATCTCTTTTAAACAAACACTTATATGCCGGGCATTATGGAGAGAAAGTTACGGCAGAGTGGATACAGGATGTGTATCTGGAAAAAGTAAAGGATCATTTAAAATTTGTTACCAAAAGTATTTTAGGGTATGAATCTGAAAACTAAGACGCTATGGTTTTTATCCGCAGCGCTCTGCTCCTATGCTAATATAACGGCACAGGAGGTTAGAAAAATAACGCTTGATGAGGCGTTGCAGTTAGGTATTGCCTACAGCAATAACCTGAAAATTGATGATGCGAAAATTGCAGAAGCGGAAGCAGCTATTGCCGAAGCTAAAAACAGGCAGTTGCCTGATCTGAAAATCAGCAGCAGTTACCTGAGGCTTACCAATGCCAATATTGATTTAAAAACAGGCAGGCAATCTTCAGAAGGTGCATCACAGGGGGCACAAACACCAAAGGTTAACCAGGCTGTTTATGGTATGGCCAATTTTTCTTTACCCCTGTTTGCCGGTGGCCGTATAAAATATGGCATTGAATCATCGCGGTATTTATTGGAAGCAGCAAAACTGAATGCCGGAAAAGACAGGAACGCGATTGCTTATAATATAAGCCAGGCCTATGTAAACCTGTTCAAGGCCGCCCAGGCAGTGAAAGTTATAAAAGAGAATCTGTCAGCCTCTCAGCAGAGAGATGCAGATTTTTTAAACAAAGAAAATAACGGCATTATTGCGCGGAATGACCGGTTGAAAGCCCAATTGCAAACTTCGGATATTGAGCTGCAACTGCTGGAAACAGAAAATGACCTTAATATAGCTAATATAAATATGGATCTGCTATTAGGCTTACCTGAAACCACCGTTTTGGAAGTAGATCCTGCTTTTGCAGGAGAACAAATGGACAGCAGATCTTATGCAGATTATGAGCAACTGGCTCTGCAGAACCGCAAAGATGTGCAGGCGGTAGACTTTCAGCAGAAGGCGGCCGTATTAAGCACCAAAGCAGCAAAGGCCGAAAATTATCCCACATTGGCATTAACCGGTGGTTATGTGGCAGCAGATATCCCTGGGGTATTAACAATTACTAATGCCGTTAACGCCGGCATCGGGGTGCAATATAACCTGGCTAATTTATGGAAAAGCAATGCTGTTTTAAAGCAGTCTAAAGCAAGGGAAACCCAGTTGTCTGCTACACAGACCATGTTGGTGGACGAGATCAGGCTCAACCTGAATAAGGATTATCAGAATGCCTTCGTTGCAAAGAAGAAAATAGAAGTGTATGAGAAGGTGCAGGATCAGGCCACAGAAAATTATCGTATTACCAAAAATAAGTTCGACAATAACCTGGTAACCATTACTGATCTGCTGGAGGCCAATGTAACGTTGTTGTCTGCTAAAATAAATGTTTTAAATGCCAGGGCCGATGCAGCGCTGGCTTACAGGAAATTATTAGAAACAACCGGTGTGCTTTATCAATAAAATCTAATTCTATAAAAATGGCAAATAATACAATTACTGAAACAAAAGAACCTGCAGGAGAAAATGTACCTGCTAAAAAAAGAAGCCCGATATTCTTTATTATACTTGCTGTGATGGTAACAGGGAGCTTGTACCTGGGAATAACAAGATATATTCATGGTCAGAAACATGAGGAAACCGATGATGCACAGGTGGAAGCTAACCTAAGTCCTGTTATTTCAAAGATCTCAGGATATATCAGCGAAGTGAGAGTAAAGGATAACCAGGTGGTGCAAAAAGGAGATACATTAATTGTTCTTGATAAAAGAGATCTTGCTATGGCGCTTGAGCAGGCAGAAGCGGCCCTGTCCACAGCACGCAGTAACCTGGCTTCTGCCTGGGCAAATACTGCAGCTACCCATAAAAATATAGGAACGGCTGCAGCAGCTGTTGAAACGGTAAACGCACAAATTGAAGCAGCTAAGGTGAACGTGTGGAGAACCTCAGAGGATTTAAAGAGATATGAAAATCTTATCAAAGATCACTCCATTACACAGCAGCAGTATGAGCAGGTTTTAGCTGCCAAACAATCTGCTGATAAGCAGTTACAGATCTTAATAGCACAACGCAACCAGGCGGCAGCACAAACGGGTGTGGTTCAGGGCCAGGTGGCAGCAAGTAAAGAGCAATCAGATATAGCAAGATCGGGCATCAGGCAGCGGGAGGTTGAGGTAGAGAACGCAAAATTAAATTTAAGTTATACTGTAATAACTGCTGCGGAAAGCGGAGTGGTATCAAAAGTGCCGGTACAGGCCGGGCAATTCATACAGGCCGGTGCGCAATTGTTCAGCGTGGTATTAAATGATGATAAATGGGTGGTGGCCAATTTTAAAGAAACCCAGGTAAATAAAATGGTGGAAGGGCAAAAAGTGGTTGTAAAAGCAGATGCCTTTCCCGGAAAGGAGTTTGAAGCAAAGCTGGCCTCTTTGTCGCCTGCTACAGGCGCCCGTTTTGCACTGCTGCCCCCGGATAATGCAAGCGGAAACTTTGTAAAAGTAGTACAGCGCCTACCAGTTAAAATTGAATTTGAGTACCCTGACGATCCGCTGATCAAAAAGCTCCGGGCAGGCATGAATGTAGTAGTGGATGTGCATTTGAATTAGTTCATGGTGTATGGCTGATAGTTCATGGTTTAGAATTGATAGTCCATGGTCCATAGCCGATAGACTATAGTTCCCAGGGAGATGTCCTCATGCCTGTTGTCTATGGTATGTAATCTATTAATTGTGATCTCAATAAATAAAAAATGGAAGATCAAAATTCGTTGGTTGAATATGGCTTTCGCCGGTTTATTGTAACGCTGACGGCGATCGTGTGCGCGATGCAGGAAAATGTAGATACAACCATTGTGAATGTAGCGCTGAATGATATGAAGGGGAATATGGGGGCAACGCTTTCAGAAGTAGGTTGGGTTATTACAGCGTATGCTATTGGTAATGTAATTATAGTGCCAATGACCAGTTGGCTGTCGCAGCAATTTGGAAGGCGGAATTATTTTGCCTTTTCTATAGCTCTTTTTACTGTATGTTCTTTCCTGTGTGGGAATGCTACTGGTATCTGGGAATTGGTTGCTTTCAGGTTCTTACAGGGCGTAGGCGGAGGCGCCTTGCTGGTTACTTCGCAAACGATCATCACGGAGTCTTATCCTGCAGAGAAACGTGGTATGGCACAGGCCATTTATGGTTTGGGTGTAATTGTTGGTCCCACATTAGGTCCACCATTGGGAGGTTATATTGTAGATAATTTCAGCTGGCCTTATATTTTTTACATTAATATTCCTTTGGGTATTATTGCTGTGCTGTTAACGCTGCAATTTGTAAAAAGTCCCAGGTATGCAGAGAAAAAGTCCAAAAGCGAAATTGACTGGCTGGGTATATTCCTGCTGGCTGTTACTGTAGGATCGCTGCAGTTTATTTTGGAGCGCGGGCATGAAGAAGATTGGTTCCAGAGCTCAATGATAGTAGTTTTTACCGCATTGGCAGTGTTTGGCCTGTTCTTTTTTATATGGCGTGAGCTTACCTGTAAAAATCCTATTGTAGAGCTGCGGGTATTAAGGAATGGTAATCTCAGGATCGGAACAGTAATGTCATTTATACTTGGGTTTGGCCTGTACGGGTCTACCTTTATTATACCGCTGTACACACAAAGTCTGCTGGGATGGACTGCTTTTCAATCGGGAATGTTAATGATACCGGCTACCCTTGCAACCGCTTTTATGATGCCTGTAGTAGGGAAGCTCATCTCTAAGGGTGTGCCACAGCCGTATATGGTAGCGGTTGGGTTATTATTATTTTTTGTCTATAGCTTGTGGGGATACAAAATTATTACACCCAATACGGGTGCGGATAATTTTTTCTGGATGCTGATTGTCCGGGGTCTGGGATTGAGCCTGCTGTTTATACCCATCACCACCATGGCGTTGTCTACCTTAAAAGGTCAGCAGATAGGGCAGGGGGCCGCTTTTACCGGAATGATGCGGCAACTGGGAGGATCATTTGGTGTAGCGGCTATCACTACTTTTATAAGTAACAGGAATATGTTGTACAGGAATGACCTGGTATCCAAACTGGATGTAAACGACCTTAATGTGCAGCAAAGGGTAATGGCAATAAAGCAGGGATTTGTGGCCAAAGGGATGACTCCTGATGTTGCGCTGGGTTCGGCATATAAAACCCTTGATCTTTCAATAACCAAACAGGCTGCGGTGTTATCCTATATGGATGTGTTTTTATGTCTCGGGATATTGTTCCTGGTTTGTATTCCCTTTATTTTATTTATACGGAGGCGGAAAACCAGGGAAGCCATTAGTTTAAGCGAGGCAATGCATTAGTAGTTTTGCTTTGTTTGTTTGGGGTGGCAGCGACCGATAGCCATCCTATCGAGTGGACACGTCTTTGGCTTACTATTTTTTGTGAAATGATACGTGTCCTCACCCAGGGGAGGTTACCGCAGGCCAGAGGGGGACATTTTTTCGATTGACCCCTACTTTCCGCCATTCATCTTTAGTTGGAAGTGATACACAGAATCTGTCTACATGGCAAATGCTCATCGAAATGATCTAGAATAAAAATCCATTCTATATGATATGCAGCACTTTGTGAAAAATTCAATTTGCAGACTTTACCAGGCATCTTAATTGTTAAAGTTTTCCTATTATAGAATTCCGGTACAATATTCTTCTTCAGGAGGCGTTTTCATTATTCGCCTTTCCGGAACTTACACACACTTATAGAAAAACATCCCTGTAGTTTAAAAAATGAAAAATCTGAAGAAGATATGCAGTTGAAAAACTATTTAAGGTTACTCAGTGTTTGTGTATTGTCGGTAGCTTTCACATCGTGGACCATCAATAAGATTGAATCTGATAAGGAAGAAAAAACAACTTCTGAAAGGAATATATTGAGTAAAAAATATTCCAGGTCTGTTGAATATGTTTATGACAGCCTTCATTTAAACGATCAGGGCCTTTCGCAGGAAGCTTTTGATTATGCTGTTCAGGGCTTTCAAAAGCTGGACGAGGAAGGGTTGCTGAATAATGATTCTGTTTTGACGATCATTGATTTTGACCAGCCCAGTTACCGGAAAAGATTGTATGTGATAGATGTAAAGAATTTTAAAGTACTTTTTAATACTTTGGTTGCACATGGGAAGAATACCGGTAAAGAAATAGCACAGTTCTTCAGCAACACCAATGAATCGCATAAAAGCAGTCTTGGTTTTTATATTACAGAAGACACCTATAATGGCAGTAAGGGCTACTCATTAAAACTGAAGGGACTTGAAAAGGGCATTAATAATAACGCTTATCGCAGGGCTATTGTAATGCACGGTGCTAACTATGTGAGTGAGTCTTTTATTAATGCCCAGGGATATATAGGCCGCAGCCACGGGTGTCCCGCAGTTCCGGTAGAATTGAACAAGCCTATCATTCAAACAATAAAGAATGGCTCCTGCCTTTTCATTTATAATAAAACATACAGGCCCTCTCAGGGTTTTCATATAGGTTAGCTGTATATTTTTAACGTTTAAACGGCTTTAGCAGAAAAAAATTTGCATTCCACCTATTTCTCTTTTATATTTGCCGGCATGAATCAGCAAGCAACTTTCTTTTGGTGGTGGCATACAAACTCTTCTGGGGTATTGTAGTGCCTTGCATCTGAAAGATGAATGATATACAAGAACCCCGGGCTTAACCGGGGTTTTTTGTTGACTTTTTGAAAGAAAATCTTTTGACTATAGCTTGATAACAGATATGCAAAACGTAAAAATTAAAACAACCGTTACCTCAATGCTGGCTGACATATTTACGCCGGTAGGGATTTATTTACGCTTACGCGACAGGTTTCGTGATACTATCTTACTGGAAAGTACGGATAACCATGTTGCAGAAAACAGCTGGTCCTTTATAGGAGTAAATGCCATTGCAGGTATTGAGATATCTTCTGATGAGAAAATGGAAATAAAATTGCCCGGCCATACAGCGGAAGAAGTTAGCCTGGGTAATGATGATGATCTGCCTCCCGGGCAAACGGGCATAGTAGCAGCATTGCACCGCTTTATGCAGCGTTTTGATGTGGAAGTTTCGCCAGGCAAAGCAGCCTCCTTTGCACAGGGCTTGTATGGTTATACCTCCTATGATGCGGTACGCTTTTTTGAGACCATCCCCGGAACTGTGTTTAAGAAGGACAGGGATGCGATTCCTTTAATGCGTTATCGCCTGTATCAATATGTTATTGCTATTAATCATTTTAAGGACGAACTGTTTATTTGCGAAAATGAAATAGAAGGTATTAAGAGCGACAGACATTTGCTTGAATCTTTAATACGCGGGAAAGATGTACCTGTTTACCCGTTCAGTATTAAAGGTGATGAAAGCTCTAATATGACGGATGATGATTACCGTACAATGGTACAACAGGGCATTGCGCACTGTTTCAGGGGCGATGTGTTCCAGATCGTATTAAGTCGCAGGTTTCAGCAGTCTTTTACAGGTGATGAGTTCAATGTGTACCGGGCGCTTAGGAATATCAATCCCTCTCCCTACCTGTTTTTCTTTGATTACGGCGATTATAAAATCATGGGCTCTTCTCCCGAGTCTCAATTAATTATTAATGAAGGGAAAGCTATTGTGCATCCTATTGCAGGAACTGTAAAACGCACCGGCGATGATAAGCTGGATGCAGCAGAAACGGTTCGGTTAGAGAATGATCCCAAAGAAAATGCGGAGCATGTAATGCTGGTTGACCTGGCGCGTAACGATTTAAGCCGTGGCTGTGATAATGTGAAAGTGGATCATTTCCGGGAAACGCATTTTTATTCGCATGTGATTCACCTGGTGAGTGAAGTCTCGGGACAGCTTGGTGATGCTTCCAATTCTTTTGAGCTTTTAGCCAAAACTTTTCCTGCCGGTACGCTTAGTGGCGCACCGAAAATTAAAGCGATGCAACTGATCAATGAGCTGGAGCCTACGTCAAGAGGCTATTATGGCGGTGCTGTAGGTTTTATGGGTTTCAACGGGAGTTGCAACCAGGCTATTATGATCCACACCTGCACCAGCCTGGTAATACAAAGTATTGCCCCGGCTTAGAAAGGTACGGATCATAATAGCCTGGTTGCAACTCCC
>JASGDI010000162.1:0-37983 GCA_049841335.1 Niabella sp.
AGTAGAGCTGTTAAGGGGCTGGGTCCATAAAATGAGCCCGGCGCCGAGCCCAAAGCATCAGTTAGTGTCCATTTTTCTTTCAAGTTCTTTCTATAGATTTTTCAGGAAAAAACCCTGTAAGGTTTTTCCCGCTCCTTTTGATGTACGCCTGCCTGATTCAAAAAAGCAAAAAGGTGATGACCTGGTTTTTACTGTGGTACAGCCGGATATCTGCGTGGTTTGCGATGCTGAAAAAATAGACGACCGTGGCTGTATAGGCGCTCCCGACCTGGTGATAGAAATACTTTCACCAGGCAATGCCCAAAAAGAAATGGGTATAAAATTCGACCTTTATGAAGAAAGCGGCGTAAAAGAATACTGGCTGGTACAGCCGGAGGATAAGGTCATCTTGGTATATACATTAAAAAGCGGCAAATACCTCGGTCTCAAACCTTTTACACAGGACGATGAAATTAGTTCCGTTCTTTTCCCGGCTTTGAAGTTTAAAGTGAGAGACGTATTTGAATGGAAGAGATAAACTAAAAATCATATATTATAAAACCCGCAACAGCGGTTACCATTGCGGGTTTTGTTACTAACAGATTATTAATCTGCCAGCAAACCGAACTCAGCTCCTGCGGCAAAATCCTGCCCGTTTTGCGAGCTGAGAGCCGTAAAGCGAATAAACCTGCCCTTTACGGAATTGGCTAATTTTATCGTTTGCAATCTGCTGCCTCTTTCGAAACTACCTTCGGCCACAGGATCGTTCCAGTTCTTTCCATCTGCGCTTACCTGTACTTTATAGTCCTTAATATTTCCATTGATTCCGTTTTGCCGGGGCAAATAAGTAAAGCCTTTGATATTCTTTACTTCTCCGGCATCAAAATCCACCCAATGCGGATACTGTGCTACGGTAACGGAGTACATGGTATGCCAGATGGTGTTAGGATTTCCGTCAACCAGGTGCCGGGCATTTCCTTCGCCGGTTTCCTGGCTTGATGCAAACACTACTTCCAAAGGAACTGTTTCGATCTTCGGATAATCGAAAGAAACTTTTATTAGCGGGTTGTTCTTATCCCAGGCTGTTACTCTACCGCCGCTGCGCAAATTGAATGCCTGACTATATACCTGTGGTTTATTATTATTTATTGTATATAGGAGTTCTGCGGTGTTGTTCTGTGCCGAAACAGAAACGTTACCATTGCGGTTTCTTGAAACAACAATAGGAGCATCGCCGGATGTAGTGACCTGCGATTTTTGTGCATAGTCGTTATTGACAACCGGCCTTATAATAAACCCGAAAGTGCGGCTTTCGGCTTTTACCCTGTCTTTTTGCAGGGGAGGGCCCTGGCCGCAGCTATTGCCACCCAGCCCTGTTACAGCGGCATCAATATGTAAATGACTGCCCGAACTTTTAGGTAGTTTGTGCGGATGCGTTGCCAATGTAAGCTCTAACTCTGTCCAGGGTAATGCGGAAGTAGCCATCTGATCTTTCGCAATAAAAACAATTCCCTGCCCTAACTTATTGGTTACAGCCGCCCAGCGCACTTCTTCGTTATTGCTCATACTTTGCGGGTTGGGCCAGGGCACAAACTGATCTGCAACAGTACTTTTATGCACTTCAATAAACTGTGCTGTTTTCCTGTCGTTGTAATTGTTAAAGGGCCCTCGACCATAATAGGTGTATTGATCGAAAGCGGCGGGCATTTGTAAAGCATATCCTATTCTTGCCAATGCAAACGATTCATCATTGGAGGTGATAGCTGATTCTAATTCTATTGATCCGTCAGGATAAACGGTCCATACCGGATTAGTGATCAGTTTAAAATCGTCGGCACCAAAAGGACGGTCGGTATTTTCTACAATGGTATATGTGCCTGAAGTGCCTCCCCGAAGCGTAGCGCCATTAGGTGCCTGCGATTCTACGGTGAATGATAACACCACGGCCCCGTCTTTCCGTGTGTACACAGCGTTGGACAATGCTTTGTGTTTGAGGTGATGCAACCCCTTTTCAAACCATTGCTGGTAGGCCCAGTTGTCATTATCAACAGGCGCTCTTAAGCCGTCTATCCTGGGACCTTCGCCATCACGTATAACTGTATTACCACTGTAATTCAGGTTGTAAACAGTACCGGTTTTCGTATCAAATTTTACGGTAAAGCCCGGCCCGGTCAATACTTTCAGGTTGCCTTCTGTAACGATATTTATTTTCCCGCCGTGCTGAACAGCAGCTATGGAAGCTCTGTCTGTAGCAGCTTTTATCGGAAGTTGCTCTTCCATTTGTACAAACCCTTTCCCGCCCCAGGGCATATCTTTATTCAATAAAAACTGGATTTTTACAAAGTACTCCGATTGTGGGTCTAATTTTTTGTAATCAAAAGGAATAGTAACAACCTGTTTTTGCCGTGGCGCAATGATATTTTTAGGCCCGATGAAAGAAGTGCTTTTTTCTATTTCCTTCCCGTCTTTATATAAAGACCATTGTATTGTATAGTCCTCTAACGAAACAAAATAGTTTTTGTTGAATATTTCGATTTTCCCATTTTGAATATCTACTGCCTTAACGCCGGCATTCTGATGTACTTTTTTAATTTCATAATACTGGGGCTTAGGCTTCATGTTGGCGAAGATCAAACCGTTGTTTACAAAAGTCCCGTCGTTGGGCTTATCACCAAAATCGCCACCGTAGGCCAGGAATTTTTCCCCGGTCTCTTTATCATAATAATACATCGACTGGTCTATCCAATCCCAGGTAGCACCGCCCATGAAAAAGTTGGTAGATTCAATAGCTTCCCAATAGTCTATTAAATTTCCCGATGCATTGCCCATTGAGTGGGCATACTCAGAAATATGAAAGGGATATTTCAACTTGTAGGTTCCTTTAACGGCGCCGCGCACCCACTCGATAGAAGGATATTGATTGGAGCCTATGTCAACTATATTGTTATTCCGCTCGTACTGAACAGGGCGGGATATATCCACTGTTTTAATGGCATCGTAAGCCGCCACGAAGTTTTTACCCGGCCCTGCTTCGTTACCCAGCGACCATATAACAACGGACGGATGGTTAACAGTGGCATGAACCATCTCCAGGTTGCGGGCAACATGCGCATCCTTCCATTCAGGGGGATGCGATAAAGATGCCTCACCATAATAATATTCGTGGCTTTCAATATTGGCTTCATCTTCTAAGTAAATGCCATACTTATCGCACAGGTAATACCAGTAAGGACTTTGAGGATAATGCGAGTTACGGACGTGGTTGATATTAGCCCGTTTCATCAGCATTACTTCCTCCTTCATTTGCTCATGGCTTACCACTTTTCCTTTTTCGGGGTTGGTTTCATGGCGGTTGACGCCTTTTAGCTTCACAGTTTTTCCGTTAATGTAATAATAGCGGCCTGCAAGTCCAAACTCGTCCTCTGTTGCTTTAGTGTCTTTGATTTCCACTTTCCGGAACCCTACATATAAAGAAACGGTCTCAACGGTTTTATTCTTCCCATCCTTCAGTTCTGCTATCAAAGTATACCTGTAAGGCTTTTCAGCGGACCACTTATCAGGATTTACAACGTTCAGCTTTGTTGTGGCTATATTAGTTTGAACCACCTGGGCCAGGTTAACAATAGCGTTAGCATCAGCTACTAACCTGTTCTCATCGCTATACAGTTCGTTTGCATATAAAGAATAAGCTATTTTATATCCCTTTACCGGTTTCTTTTCAAAATTCTGGACATCTGTAGTAATGGTTAACGAGCCATTGGTATAGTTTGCATCCAGATCGGGAATGGCTATAATATCTCTGATAGCAACTTTCGGTTTTGATGTTAAATAAACCGACCTGAAAATGCCCGGCAGCCTGAACATATCCTGCGCTTCAATAAAAGATGCATCGGAGTTTCGGTACACTTCCACAGCAATAGTGTTGCTTCCTTTTTTAAGGTAGCTGCTAATGTTGAACGATGCCAGGTTCCTTGAGTTTTTAGAAAAGCCAACATATTTGCCGTTTATCCACAGGTAAAAGAAATTATCTACGCCGTCGAAATTGAGCAATACTTCTCTGCCGTTCCAGTCGGGGGGAACATCAAAGGTCCTTTTATAGGAGCCTACTTCGTTCCTGTAAATATAAGTAGTCCAATCCTGGGGAGGTGTGCGCATTACCCCTCCTCGCCAGTCATCCACTTTCACCTGGTGCTGGAAAATTACTTTTTGGTTTACATAGATGGGCACTCCATATTTAAGGCTGCCATCTTTTTGAATACCGTAAATATTCCAGCTCATAGGTACAGGTACGTCTTCCCATCCCGAAATATCAAATGTTTCTTCATAAAAACGATCCGGGCGCTCATCAGGATGTTTTACCCAATGAAATTTCCAGGTGCCGTCCAGCGATTTGTAATAATTGCTGAAGCCAGGTAAAACTTTTCTTGCCGCTTCTATATTTTGAAAATTGAAAAAATAAGCATGTGGTTGCTCTTTGTTCAAAGACAGATCGCCTGGCGACTCCCACTCTTTGCCGGTTGGCGCTGCCTGCGCACCGTATCTGAACCCGGCTATCGTATTGAACTGTGGCGTAAATGATTGTTGAGCTGACAGCTGCAGGGTTAGTAACAGCACTAAAAAACCGGTAAGAAACCGCAAACATAGTAATCGCTTCATATAGTCCATTTTCAGGTGTCCACAAATATAATATGTAGGGTTGATAGATTTTTGCACAACCGATTGCAGTATATTTTTCTTTTCTTGTCAAATGGCAAGCGGGGAAACCTCATAGCTGCGTTATTTTTGAGTAACATTTTTTCACATCTTAAAAATTACAACAATGGAAAATAAGAAATTCAATCCCGTGGTATGGTTCGAAATTTATGTAGATGATATGGAGCGTGCTACAAAGTTTTATGAAACAGTATTGGGTATAACGTTGGAGCAAATGTCAGATCCGACAGATATGTCCATGCAAATGAAAATGTTTCCTGGTGATACGGACGCCCATGGCACCAACGGTTCGCTGGTGAAAATGGAGGGTATGAAAGCAGGGGGCGGTAATGTTGTTATTTACTTCGGTTGTGAAGATTGCGCTGTGGAAGAAAGCAGGGTAGAAGCTGCGGGTGGAAAGATCTGCCAGGCCAAAATGTCCATTGGCGAATTTGGATTTTGTTCGCTTGTCAGTGACACAGAGGGAAATACTATTGGATTGCACTCCATGAAATAGCTATTATAAATGGAACCCGAACGAATAGTGCTGAACATACTGGTACATAGGCCGGTTGATGAAGTTTGGAAAAAATGGATAACTCCTGAAGATATTAAGCAATGGAATATTCCTTCTGATAGCTGGCGTTGCTTTAATGTTTTTAATGATTTCATTGAAAGTGGACTATTCTATTATGCAATGGAAACAAAGGATGGTAAGGAACGCATTGAACATAAAAGCCTATACAACCGAATTGTGCCATATGAGCTTATTTCGTATATGCTTGATGACGGACGGAAATCGACAGTAGAATTTCAGCAAATAGATCGTAATACTATTGTTCGCAAAACCTTCGATCCCGAACAGCAAACTCCGTTAAAGGTGCAACAGGATTTTTGTCAGTCAGTTTTGGAACGGTTTAAAGAGTATGTAGAAGCAGGTTGATTTACTGGGCCAGGAGTCATTAATATTAAATTGAATTATATGACAATTGTAAAAACAATTCTTTGTACATTATTTGGTCTTATGTTTATTAATGCAGGGCTGGATAAGTTTTTTCATTATATGCCCGTACCGCCGGCAGATGCAACAATGACTCAATTATTTGAAGCAATTACAACACTTAAATGGCTGATGCCATTGGTGGGATTTGCAGAAGTAACCGGTGGTCTGCTTTTTATATTTCTAAAGACGCGCGCATTGGGTGCCCTGGTAATTTTTCCTGTAATGATCGGGATTGTGATTCATAATGCAACGTTTATGCCTTCAGGCCTGGTTATTGCAGGGCCTCTTTTTGCAATTAACCTCTGGATGATTGCAGATAACTGGAATAAATATAAGCTTTTGATCAGCTAAACAATTAGCAGGTCTGCAATACCTGTCATAAGAGTATTATTATAAATCCAACAATCATGAAAAAGTACAGTATCGAAATCAAATGGGCCATCATTTTTATTGTAATGACGTTGCTATGGATGCTGCTTGAAAAGCTGGCAGGGCTGCACAGCACGCATATTGATAAGCACATGTATCTGACCAACCTGTTTGCTATTCCAGCCGTAATTATTATGGTCCTTGCTTTAAAGGATAAAAAGAAAAATTATTACGGCGGGCAGATGAACTACAAGCAGGGATTAGTTTCAGGCATTATCATTTCAGTAATTATTGCTATACTTAACCCGCTTACACAATGGATCACGTCTTATGTTATAAGTCCTGAATACTTTTCCAATGTGATAGAATATTCCCTGAAAACGGGGTATCATAAAACCAGGGAAGCTGCTGAGGCCTATTTTAGTTATAAGAATTATGCTGTACAAGGTACTGTTGGAGCGCTTGTTATGGGTATTGTTACCACAGCTATTGCCATGATATTTATAAGAACAAAAACATAAATCATAAATTTTAAAACTATGCCAAAGTTAAACCCCTACCTTAATTTTGATGGTAAAGCAGAAGAAGCGTTTACTTTTTACAAATCCGTTTTTGGCGGAGAATTTTTAGGCGAAGTCTCTAAAATGGAAAATGTTCCCGGTTGCGAAAACCTTTCTGAAGAAGAGAAGAACCGGGTAGTGCATATTGCGTTACCTGTTGGCAATGACCTGCTGATGGCATCGGATATTGTTCCTTCCCTGGGGCATAAGCTGATTGAAGGGAATAATAATTATGTTTCCATATTCCCTGATTCGAGAGAGGAAGCTGACCGTTTGTTCACAGCGCTTTCAGAAGGGGGAACTGTGGAGATGCCGCTTGCAGAGCAGTTCTGGGGCGATTATTTCGGGAGCTTTACAGATAAGTATGGTGTGAAATGGATGATTAATTATCACGCTCAATAGCAGTATTTATGGAACAAAAAGTAATTGCAAAAGCGTCCATCGGTATCCAAAAGCCGGCAGGTGAGATTTTTGAGGCTATTGTTAACCCTGAACTGATGGGGCATTATTTTATTTCCAGTGGCTCAGAACGCATGGAACCCGGGAAAGAAGTTTACTGGTCTTTTCCTGAATTTGAAGGCGCTTATCCTGTGACAGTTAATGAGGTAGTTCCTGGTGAAAGGATAACATTTGTGTGGGATCCGGAGTCTGTTGTAAAAATAGAGCTGGAAAAAAGAAATGACAACGATACGGTTATAAGAGTTTCTGAAGAAGGCCATCAGCAGGATGAAGCGGGTATAAAATGGGCCATTGGCCAGACAGAAGGATGGGCTAACTTTTTAGCCTGTATGAAGGCATGGTTGGAGTATGGCATCCATTTACGTAAAGGTGCTTTTGATTTTATGAAGCAATGATTTTTAATTGAAGCTCGTAAGGTGGTCTCTGTGAAAAACGCAGGAGCAACTTTTAAACGAAGTATTCGTCAAAAGAAAAACTTCCCCCTTGTTTAATGGAATTGAACGCGGGGGAAGTAGCTTGTCTGTTTAGTATTAGTATGCTTTGTGATAAAGCGCTTCAATTTCTTCTATGGATGTGGGACGAGGGTTTCCGCCTGTGCATACATCGTGAAACGCAGCAACAGCTAATGCCGGGATGTCTTTTTCCTGTACGCCTATCTCCTTCAACTTTTGCGGTATGTTGACACTTAAGGCTAATGATTTAACGGCATTAATGGCTGCAGCAACTCCCTCATCATCGGTCATGCTGCAGGTGCCTTCCACTCCCATCGCTTTTGCTATCAGTTTATACTTCCCTTTCGCAGGAGAATCCGCGTTATATTCAAGCACATACGGGAGCAGCAAAGCATTGGCTAAACCATGTGGTGTATCATAAAATGCACCTAAGGGATGGGCCATGGAGTGTACAATACCTAACCCTACATTGGAAAATCCCATGCCTGCTATATATTGAGCTAAAGCCATACCTTCCCTGGCTTCTTTATTAGAAGGGTTGTCCACTGCATTTTTTAAATGTTTATGAATAAGCTCCATGGCTTTTATCTCAAACATATCGGTCATTTCCCATGCTCCGGGTGTAATAAAAGACTCAATGGCATGTGTCAGCGCGTCCATACCGGTAGCCGCTGTTAATCCTTTAGGCATGGAATACATCAGTTCCGGATCAATGATCGCCACAGCAGGAATATCATTAGGATCTACGCATACCATTTTCTTTTTGTTTTCCTCGTCTGTAATAACGTAGTTGATGGTAACTTCTGCGGCTGTACCTGCGGTGGTGGGCAGCGCAATGAGCACCACCGATTTGTTGGGGGTAGCTACAACGCCTTCCAAAGATCTTACATCATAATGTTCGGGATTATTTGCTATAATTCCTATAGCTTTTGCCGTGTCAATTGCAGAGCCCCCGCCAAGCGCGATGATAAAATCAGCTTCGCACTTTTTGAATACATCTACCCCTGACTGAACATTCTCTATAGTAGGGTTGGCCTTTACATTGTCATATATATCATAGGCAATGTCCGCAGCAACCAGTATGTCCTCAACCTTTTGAGCAACACCAAATTTAACCAGATCCTTATCGGTTACCAATAACGCTTTCGTTAATCCTCTTTTCTTTACTTCACCTGTGATCTCCTTCCGTGCACCTGCTCCATGATAAGAGGTTTCATTTAAAACAATCCTGTGTGACATAATTTGAAACTTTATTTTATTAAATAGTATATCTTTTTATATAATAATGAGTCCTGTTAGTTTTTTAAAAGCTTATGAGTAATCAATGAATGTAGACAGCGTATTTTATTTATTGGATGATATTGGTCATGCCCGGGTATGTATTTGTATCATATAGTTTGAAAGCGCTGACCGGGAGAACAGGTAAAGCCAGCAGTGTTGTTGTGTGTAACCTTTGATTCTATACGGCATTAGTATTTCTACCTGGAGGAGCATTTTTGTATGTTTGTGATGCTATGCCTGGAAGAAAAAATGACACCCTGTTAAAAAGCGCCTTTGAAGAAGCCTTTCCGGACCTGCTTCGCTTTTGTTTTGAGAATGCTGATGATATATTTGATACAGGAAAAGATTTTGTGTTTATGGATAAAGAGCTTAGCGAACTTTTCCCCGAATTAGAAAATCATGGTGGCAACCGCTTTGTAGACATGCTGGTAAACGTATTGTTAAAGAGCGGGAAAGAAGAATGGATATTAGTGCATGTGGAAATACAGGGAGCCGGCGATAAAAATTTTGCTGAACATATGTTTCAGTATTGGTACCGCATATACGATCGTTATAAGGTGAACGTTACAGCGTTAGCAGTGTTCACCGGGGGCAAAAATCAGAAAAGGCCTGCCCGGTTTTATAAGTCTTTTTTAGGTACTGAGCTTAGTTATAAGTACAACACATATCATATTTTTGACCATAGTGAGGCAGGGTTGCTGGCTATGGACAATCCTTTTGCTTTGATTGTGCTGGCTGCGCAGAAGGCCTTACTAATGGGAAAAACGCCCGAAGAGGAGCTAAACCGGGAACGGCTTACTGTGGCAAAGGCGCTCATAAACAGCAGAAAATATAATCATGCAAGCATGAGCCGTTTTTTATACTTTCTGAAGCAGTTTGTATATATTGAAGATCCAAAAATTAATCGTAATTTCGATAAGAAGGTTGATATATTGACCAGGAAACACAATACTAGGTATTATTGAAGCAATAAAAAAGATAGAAAGAGAAGATGCCTTTGAAAAGGGAATCGAAAAAGGTATTGAAACTGTAGTGAAAAATCTGCTGGCTGCAGAAAAATTTACCGTTTCCGAAATTGCCAATTTTGCCAACGTATCTGAAACTTTTGTAAGAAGAATAAAAAGAGAGCTAAAAAAGTAACAAACTGGCTGAAAATATATTAGCTGTTATGAGAGCCGTTTTATGCTTCTTTTTGTTTGAAAACGCCCTTTTTTAATTAATTGCTACTGCTTCCCATTATTACATGGTCTCTTCTTCCGTATCAGCTATCTGGTCATTCCACCGGGAAGTGGATTTGTTAATGGCGTCATTAGGATCGCTCTGCAGCTCATGCGTTGCCTTATTATACATACCGTCCAGTTCATCTACAACAGATCCTTTCCATAACCGGGTGCCGGTAAAATATGCCGTACGGGCAATCATGTGGGCTGCAATAGGTGCCGTAATAATGAGAAAGAATATAATAGCGATAGCCTTGGTGGTTACAGAGGCATCATCAGGAAATATAATAGCCGAGCAAATTAACAGTAAACCTACTCCAAGGCTTGATGCTTTTACGGTAACAGAAAGGCGCAGGTAAAAATCAGGCATTCTCAATATGCCGATAGATGCGAACAATATGGCTAAAGCACCTATTGTGCTGATTATGGCTGTAATTATGTTAATCATCTTTTTGTTTTTCTATGTAATAAGAGAAAGCAATAGTTCCCAAAAAAGCAATAAGCGCCAGTATAATAGCTACATCCAATAATATTTTTTGATTTTGACGGATGCTGTATACGGTGATAATACCAATACCAATAGTAATGATAAGGTCAAGCGCAATAACACGGTCAACTATTGCCGGTCCCCTGAACAGGCGGATAAATACCAATATCACTGAAATGGTCAATATCGGTAAGATCACAAAGTCAAAATAATTTCCAAGTGTCATTATCTTAAAATTTCTAATAGCCTGCGTTCTATTCCCGTTCTTAATTCTTCTACAAAAGCTTCCGGGGTTTTAAGATACATGGCATGAATGTATAAAGTCTTTTTATCCTCGCTTACGTCCATTATCAATGTTCCGGGCGTGAGCGATATAAGCGTTGATAATAAATTGATCTCAAAATCGGACCGGGCATTAAGCGGATAACGAACAATACCCGGCCTGAAAAAATATTTAGGGGTTACCACATCGTAAGCTACCTGGGCATTGGCTTTCAGCAACTGGTATAAAAAGTAGAATACAAAGCTGAAAATTTTAGGCAGGCGATAAAAATATCTCCGGTCTTTTTCATTTCTGTTCATGATCCACAAAACAAAAAAGCCCAGTATAAACCCAAAAAGAAAACCGGAGTAGGACAGCGAACCTGTTAACGCTACCCATAAGAAGGATAACAAAAGGTTCATTAAAAAATTCTTAGTCATACTTTTACTGGTTTATTTTAATACTGCCTTTACATAGCTGCTGGTATCCAGCAATTCGGTTGCGATCCTGTCAGCAACCTGTATAATATTTTCTGCATTTAATCCTATATATACCGATACCGTTCCTAAAATGCCAATAGGTAACAACAGCAGGCATTTTCTAAACAGGGGCAGGGGCTCAAATTTGTTTTCAACCACAATATCCGGTGGTACATCCTTCCAGAATGCTTCTGCCCATAACCTCGCTATTACATATAAAGTAACAAGACTCCCCAAAATTAAGGCTGCGATAAAAAAATAATGGTGTTCTGTAAATGCTTCGCGAAACAAATATACTTTGGGCCAGAAGCCTGACAGCGGAGGTATGCCCACCAGCGAAAGCAATACAATAGCTATCATCAGCGAAATTTTAGGATACTCTTTGTACAGGCCTCCCAGCTTTTCCATTTTTACCACGCCTCTGAGCTGCATAATAAAACCTGAAATTAAGAACATATTGGTTTTTACCATAATGTCGTGAATAAGATAAAATATGGTTCCCATCAATGCCAGTTTGCTGAACATGGCTATACCGCCCACCATAAAACCTATATGGCAAACAATGAGATAAGAAAAAAGGCGGCGGATATTGGTTTTATTCAGCGCTCCGAAAGAACCTGTTAAGATGGTAAGCACCGCCATTACCATCAGCAGCTTTTTAGTAAAATCGTCAGGAATAAAAATGAGGCTGTGCACACGCAGCATAGCATAAATACCCACTTTAGTTAGCAGCCCTCCAAAGGTTGCAGCCACTGCAGACGGTGGCGTGTGATAGGAAGATGGCAGCCAGAAGTACAAAGGGAAAACTGCCGACTTAATACCAAAGCCCAGGAGAAAAAATACTGATGTAATACCTACCAATGAGCGGTTTTGAACATCGTGCATTTTATCAGAAAGATCTGCCATGTTTAGCGATCCTGTCATACCATACAATATCCCGATTCCGGTAAGAAAGAACATGGAAGCCAGTATGTTCATGGACATGTATTTCATGGCGCCTTCAAGCTGGTTCTTTCTGCCTCCCAGGGTCATTAAAACAAAAGAGGCAATGATGATTACTTCAAACCAAACATATAGGTTGAAAATATCGCCTGTTAAAAAGGCCCCGTTCAAACCCATCAGCAGGAAGTGGAATATGGGGAAATAACCATAAAGCATCCTTTGGCGGCTTAGCCCCGTTGCCGAAAAAATGGATACGGCGAAGCCTGCAATGGATGCCAGCAGTACCATTGTAGTGCCTAAAAGATCTGCTACAAACACAATAGCAAACGGTGCTTTCCAGTTCGATGCGTTTATAGTAAAGGTACCGTGGTTATAAACTTCGGTAAATAATACTACGGCGGCAATTAATGCAGCTAATGCCCCTGATACAGAAAGTATCCGTTGCGTAACAGTTTTCCGCCATGCTATCAGTTGAAAGATAGCCGTGAACAGGTGAATAAAAACCGGTGCTAAAATTAAGTTTCCCATCATATATCTTCTTCCTCCGGTGTGTTTAAATCATCAAGATCATCTGTTTCCAGGAGCGCATATACCCTTTTAAGCAGCACAATGGCAAAAGCCGTAAGGGCAAAGCTGATCACAATAGCTGTAAGTATGAGCGCCTGCGGAACCGGGTCGGCACTGGCCTTGTCTAAAACATCCTGCATAGAGCCAATGATGGGCGGTTTCCCCTTTACAATGGCGCCCAGTACAAATATTAAAATATTGGTGGCGCTTCCCAGCAGCATAATGCCCAGCAACAGCTTTACCATGCTGCGTCTCAGGATGAAATAAATACCTCCCGCATATAACATACCAATAACCAGTATTAATAGTAATTCCATTATTTAATCGTCGGTTAATGAGATGGTGAACAAAATGGTTAATACAACACCTACTACTACCAGGTACACGCCCAGGTCAAAAAACAGGGCTGTGCCCAGCGATCCTACTATCGGAAAAGTACCTTCAAGCCAAAGCCCTGTCATTGGAGGCAGCCCCCAAAATACCGGCAGTATAACGCTGAATGCAGCAATACCTAACCCAATAGGCAACAGGGATAAGGGTTTCCTGCCTAATAGTTTCATTGAAGCATCGGTGCCGTTGGCAAAGCTGTGCAGCACAAAAGCTATTGATGCTACCAATCCGCCTACGAACCCGCCGCCGGGATAATAGTGACCACGCAGTAAAAGGAATACCGAAAAAAGCAAGAGTATCGGCAACAGGTATCTTGTCGCTGTTTGTAAAATGCTGCTTCTCATGTTATTCTTTCTCCGAAGGTTTTAATCGTAATCTTAATAAATTATATACTCCAATGGCTCCTATGCTTAATACCACCGTTTCAAACAATGTATCAATTCCCCTGAAATCAACCAGTATCACATTTACCACGTTTTTCCCCTTTGCCACGGTATAAGCCGCATCGCCATAAAAATCACTGGTTGCCGTAACAATAGGTTCATGATGCGCCTGGAGGGCCACCATACAAAGTATAATCCCGAATACCAATGACACTGCAATATCCCTGTAACGTTCTCTTTTAGTGCCCAGGTTTAGGAATGGGGGCAGTTTATACAGCACCAGTACAAATAATACAGTGGTAAGGGTATCAATAGTAAACTGCGTCATGGCAAGGTCAGGTGCGCTGTAAAAAACAAACATCAAACAAATACAATAACCAATAACGCTCATGGAAACTACGGCTGTAAGCCTTGTGCGCGTGGTAAGCATCATGATCAAAGCGCCAATCAGGATGGCTACGATAGCTACTTCATAAACGCTCAGCATGGCCAGCGAAAAAAAATCAATTTCAATGGGGCCGCTTAGCCAGAGCTTGTAGGCCAGTAACGCTTCTGCAAAAAGAATAATCTGCAGGTGATAGGAGCGTAGATAGCCATTGTGGAATTTCCCTGTGTACCATTCAGAAAACCTGAAAAAGGCATCCACTGTTTTTCCCATTATGTATTCAGGAGAAAGGCGGTTCAATTTTTTAACAAAGTTGAGCCGCTCTTTTCCGGGCGTATTGATAATATAAATGAAAGTTCCAGCAGCAAGGGTTGCCAGGCTTAATACCAGTACATTATTAAACCCGTGCCATATTTTAAGATGCAGTTGAGTGTCTGCTCCAAATATAGCGTTTGCTGCCTGCAGGGAAAACAATGATCCCGCATAATCCGGCACAATGCCAAAAAATATGCCTAACAGGGCCAGTACAAGCGGAGGCAGCCACATGGAGGTGTAGGGCAAATGTATTTTTTTGAAGGGCTCAGGGAGCTGTCCTGCAAATGGTTTGATGCCGGCCATAAATCCTGCTGCCACTAAGCATATATTAGTAATAAGTGCCAGGGTTGTCAGTATAAAAACCCACGAGGATTGGGTATGAAGGGTAGCTTCATAGATCAGGTCTTTCCCGATAAACCCGAAAGATAAAGGTACGCCTGCGCTGGACAGTGCTGCCAAAAGTCCTGCAAGGGCCACTGGTGGTAATACCTTCCTGAGCCCTGAGAGTTGGGTTATATCACGCGTATGCGTTTCATGATCAATAATGCCGGTAATCAGGAATAAAGCTGCTTTGTACAGGGCGTGCACCAGTATAAATACACTTGCGGCAATAACAGCCTCTCTTGTTCCGATTCCCAACAGGAAAGTAAGTATTCCTAAAGCTGATATAGTTGAATAAGCCAGTATGCTTTTTAAATCTGTTCGAAGCAGGGAGTGATAAGCTGCAAATAACATGGTAAATCCACCTATGATCATCAGCGGATAGCTCCATTCCGGCGTGTTGCCTAATACCGGGCTAAATCGTGCAAGTAAATAAATGCCGGCCTTTACCATTGTTGCCGAGTGCAGGTAGGCCGATACCGGGGTTGGCGCTTTCATAGCGCCAGGTAACCAGAAATGAAAGGGGAACTGTGCTGATTTTGTAAAAGCCCCCATGAACAAAAGCCCTAAAACCAGGGGGTACAACGGATGGCTGATGATTACATCGCGCGAGTGAATAAGTTCGGATATGGTATAAGTACCTGCGATATTACCCAATAGTATAAGCCCTGCCAGCAGGAAGAAACCGCCTAAACCTGTTACAGATAACGCCGTAATAGCGCTCTTTCTGGAACCGGGTTCTGTATTATTAAAACCAATCAGGAAGAAAGAGCTGATGCTGGTCAGTTCCCAGAATATAAAAAGCAGCAGCATATTATCTGCCAGCACCATTCCCAGCATGGCCGACATGAAAAGGCTAAGGTAGCCAAAGAAGCGGTCGAAATACGGATGCCCCTTTAAATAAGTACGGGCATAAAAATAAATAGCTATCCCAATGCCGGTGATGAGTAGAGCAAACAGCAGGGAGAGCCCGTCCAGCCTGAAATCAAGGTTTACTCCTAATGAAGGTATCCATGTGGTTGATTCCATTAAATGACCGCCTGACGATATATTGGGGATGAGGCGGATGTAATATAAAAATAATACGACAGGCAGGAGCATTAGCAAAACGCTCCATTTTGATCTTAAGATTTTGCCAAATGGAACGATTAATAAAGATGTAATAAAGCCAGCCAGTACTGTCAGAAGCATGTATAACAGGTTTGTTTTCCGATTGCGTTAAAAATAAGGAAAACAGGTGGTTTTTTGACAAAAGTCAAAATTATTCTATAGGGCATTTTTCATTTTTGCACTGTCAACAAACAAAAGTGAAAATGAAAAAAGTACTATTTGCAGTAGTTCTGCTGCTTGGCATGCAGGGTTTGGTAACGGCGCAAACAACGCCATCTTTAAAAGACCTGATCAGCAGCGCCCTGCAACAGGATGCAACCTTGAAGCAGCAAACCCTTGAAAACCAGCTTACGCACCTGGACGATGAAAAGCTGAAAGATGTATTTCTGCCAAAGGTAGAGCTGTCGGGTAAATCGGGTTATTTGTATAGTTCAGCTACCTTACGGTCACCTGAAATTACTATACCCCCGGTGGCTAATGTATTTCCGGGGATGGTGATACCTGAAGGGCAGCTGGATAATAATCTTCATATTTCAGGTATTTCAGCTTTGGCCGATGCTAAGGCGTCAGTGCTGTTGTATTCCGGCGGGAAAGTAAAATATCTGAAGGAGGCCAACAAAGAAAAAAGCCTTTCGGAAACCATGTTAATGGAAAAAAGCAGGGACGAAGTGGTTACAGCCATCAGTAAAATTTACGACCAGTTCGCCTTATTGAATGAATCGGCTAATGTGTTGGAAAAAGGAAAGCAGAGGCTTGAGATAATGAAAAAGACGGCTGATAAAGCATTGGGGTATGGGCTGATCACTCCTTACGATCATAAAAAAATAGAGCTGGCTCAAGCTACTCTGGATTCCAGGATCATTGAGTATGAAGGAAAAAAGGAGTTGTTAATTACGCAGCTTTCTTTACTTACCGGTATCGGGAAGGAACGTCTTGTTGATCTGCAGCCACAGCTAATGCCGGTATATCCTGCAGCTTCCGGAAATACAATCCAGGAACGGGCCGAAATAAAAGCACTGACACATGGCATTAACGCTGCCGATTATAAAATAAAAGCAGAACAAAGATGGTGGACCCCTAAAGTAATGGCCCAGACATCAGCATCTTACTTTGGGTTGTACAATAACCATATATCTACTTCTGACCCCTTGCTGCCGGGAACAGGGAAAAAGCTGGACTGGCACCCGGCAAATATTCACGTACGCCCTATTGTTCAGGTAGGTGTGGGTTTTAAGTGGGATATATTTGATGGTAAGGAAGGGAAGAACGCAACCGCAAGGGCAAGAGTAGAAAAACAACTGCTTGAAAGCAAAATGAAAGATGCGCAGGATAAGCTGCAATTGAACCTGGCTAATAATGAAACGAATTATCGAATAGCCAATGCCCAGATAACTTTAAAGGAAAAATCAAGAGAAATAGCAGCTACAGCATTAACCAATATTGAAAAGGAGTTCCGGTACGGTACTAAAAAATCTTCTGATTATATAGATGCGGAAAATGACCTGGAAAATGCAGAGCTGGAATACCAGACCGCTATTTTCAACCAGCGCAGGGCCGCTATAGAGCTGATGAAAGCTACCCAAAGCCTGGATATAGAAAAACTTTAAATCATTGAAAAAACGATAAAAATATTATACATGAAAAATATTAAGATACTTACTCTTGGTTTTGCCCTTACATTCATAGCCGCGGGTTGCCACAGTAATACCAGGGAAAGGGCAGTAGAAGGTAAAATAAAAAAAGAAGTGATCTCCTTTTCGCCTAAGATCAGCGGACGGATTGCCCAGATATATGTGCAGGAAGGACAAACCGTGCATGCAGGGGATACTTTGGCAGTGCTGGACATACCGGAAGTGGAAGCAAAGATAGCACAGGCCGAAGGTGCTACGCTTGCCGCAGGTGCGCAGGAGCAAATGGCGAGGAACGGTGCTACACCCGACCAGCTGAAACAGCTAAGAGCAAAGCAGCGTGGTTTGCAGGACCAGTTCAATTTTGTGCAGAAATCTTATACCAGGGCAGAGAATATGTTCCGCGACAGCTTGTTGTCTCCGCAAAACTATGATGAGGTATATGCAAAATACTTGGGGGCTAAAGCTCAGTTAGATGCGGTGAATGCAGAGCTGAAGGACGCAGAGCGCGGTACACGTTATGAAAAAGTGGCTATGGCTACAGGGCAGTCCAGCCAGGCCAAAGGTGCCTTGCAGGAAGCAAGAATTGCCTATAAAGAGCGCTATATAATTGCTACCAATGATATGGAAATTGAAACCATATCGCTTAATAAAGGCGAATTGGCTACGGCAGGCTATGCCTTGTTTACAGGGTATATACCCAATACTACTTATTTCCGTTTCACTATTCCGGAAAGCAAAATGGCCGCGTACCAAAAAGGCATGGAGGTGAAAATGATAGTGCCCTATAACCAACAAAAAATAACCGGTAAGCTTACTTCTGTAAAACAATTGGCCAGGTATGCAGATATTACCACTGCTTTCCCTGATTATGACCCTGAAGATGCCGTGTACGAAATAAAAGTGGTACCGGTAAATAATGCAGAAGCAGTGCAGTTGTTGGTCAATGCCAACGTTGTTTTGAATTAACATCGAACTTGTTTAAACTTTTCAAAAATGACCGCAAAAATAAATGTCAGGCTGAGCCTGACGAAGCCGATTCCCGGAAAATACATCCTTCGTCTAGCTCAGGACGACATTTTTCTTTCAAAAAGCTCAGATAATAAAAGTTTAAACAACTTCATCATTTAAAAGAAAAAACTATGAAAAGGTTTGTGCAATTAGTGAAAAGGGAGTTCAAGTTGTTTTTCAGAAATACCACGTTGCTGCTGGTTTTTATATTGGCTCCTCTTATTTATGCCCTGCTGATAGGTCTTACATATAAAGATGGTAAAGTGGAAAATGTTCCTGTGATCGTTGTTGATTACGACCATACGCCAGCTTCTTCCCAACTGGTGGAAATGCTTAACGACAATAATACTATCAAAGTGCTTAACTATACGGTAAAGCCTGCAAATATTAAAGATGAGATCATTAAAACGCAGGCAGCTGCAATGGTAGTTATACCTGAGCGATTTGAAGCTATGATGCAGCAGGGGCAATATCCTGAAGTAAATGCGTATATCAATACCTCCAATTTGCTTACAGCCAACTTTGCTTCCAAGTCTATACAGGTGGTAATGGGAACTTATGCTGCCGGCGCCGAAATGAAGGCGCTGCAAAAAAAGGGAATGCCTGCTGAGCTGGCCAAAACAAAATACGAGCCTTTCAAGGCTAATTATATTACTTTGTTCAATACAACAAGCAACTATCTGCTGTTTATGTGGCCGGCTATAATGGCTGTAGTGCTGCAGCAGGTAATTATGCTGGCTATGGCGGTAAGCTTTGCCAGTGATTTTAGAAGAAAAGATTTTGTAGAAATATTCAGGCGGGAAAGTAAGCTGAAGTTAATGTTGGTAAAAGCTATACCATCGCTGTTCTTTGCAAATCTGAACGTACTTTTCTTTTATTTATTCAGCCTTGCATTTAAAATTCCTACTCCTGCTGGGTTAGGTATATTTTTCCTTAATACCGAGTTATTCATACTGGCATCTGTATTCCTTGCAGTTTTTGTAAGTGTTCTTATTCCCAATGCCTTGAAGGCTACGCAGATCCTGATGGTGATAGCATCTCCTGCTTTTATTATGAGTGGATTTACATGGCCGGCTATTGCCATGCCTCCTGTTGTTAATGCTCTTACATCCATTGTGCCGCTTACTCCTTTTCTTGAGGCTTTGAAAATATCGGTGATACAGCAGGGTGACGGGTTCCTTACCCGTCCGTACGCTCTGCACCTGTTTATTTTGCTGGCAGTGTTTTTTGTGCTGAGCTGGATTACACTGGTTGTAAAAAAGAAAGTGGTGATCAGGAAAAAGTACAGAAGGTTGCTGGAGCAGAGAAACTCCCGGCAAAGCTCATAACTCTTTTTCGTTTTCTATTGTTGATTAAGGCCGTTGCTTTTTAGCAGTGGCCTTTTGGTTGATTGTCTTTTTATTCAATATTTTTGAGCAAAAAGACAATGTACCTGCTGGACGTTTTATCCCAAACTATTAGAGTAGATGATGCGATTGAAGCATTTATTCTGGAGCAGGTAGATACACGCCTGCTGGAAAAAGGAGCCCCGGTTGGTTTATCCCACGCCCTGGACAGGAACATATATTTTGTTGAGAGCGGGCTGTTGCGTAGTTTTTATAACGAGGACGGAAAGGATATTACGCTCGGTTTTATAAAAGAGGCTGGTTTTGCCGCCAGTAAGGAGGCGTTGTTCCTTCAAAAGCCCTCCCGCAGCCGTATTGAAGCGCTTGAGCCTTCAGTGATAAACTACATGAGCTTTGAAAAGCTGCAAAAGTTTGCAGAAACATCTATATCTATATCCCGGTTAATGATATCGGTAATGGGAACACTTGCCATAAACATGGAGTACAGAATCTATGCGCTGCAATATATGAGCGCCAAAGAGCGTTACCAGCAGATGATGGAAGAAGCACCGGATATTTTGCTGCGTGCGCCGTTGGGTATGGTGGCCAGCTACCTGGGCATGTCGCAGGAAACGTTGAGCCGTATCCGGAAATAAGAACGATCACCTGAGCTTTATTTTTCCATCCTCCTGCATCAGAATGCTGCCTTCATCCACTAAAAAATTGATCACCGTCCATATATGATCTTTGTGGTTGCCACGGAGGTGGCTGATGACTTCATCGGTAGATAGTGGCTGTTGAAGAAGATCTTTCAGCCGGCTTGTAATGTGATCGAAGGCCTCGCGGGAGAGCGCCGCTTTTTTCTTTCTCAGGCAATTATCACATATACCACAGTCGTTCATATTTACATCACCAAAGTAATTACCGATGATTTTGCTGCGGCAAAGAGTGGCCTCTTCCAGGTAGCCTACCATTTTATCTATTCTTTGTGTGAATATGTTTTTGCGCTCATTGTAACGTTCGGAGTTGATGGTGAGCAGAGCTGTTTTGATCCTTGTGCGAGTAAGCATTATCTGTGGCTCATCCTTTTGTGGCTGGTAATGGATCACTCTGTCAAAGCTTAGCTTACGTAACTGCTCTTTTACTACATCTGTATCATATTTTAGAAGGTAGGCGATATAACTTTCTGATATAGCAACAGGATAATCGTATATGCCTTCATAAGTGCGCAGTAATATTTTTATCAGTAGCTCATAGTCCTGGTATAGCTTTTCATATTCATACAGGTCTTCCTTATAAATAGTAAAACGTACGGTTGCGGGGGTGAATACCTGTTCGTTAAAGCTGAGCCATCCATCCTGTTCCAGAGCCTTTAAACCGTAAATAGTAGTTTGCACATCTGTCCCGAATTTTTTAATAAAGTCTTTCAGGTTAAAATCATAGCTTTCTCCCGGCGCTTCCCCTTCCGGTAATTGCAGGTAATGCACCACGTTCCTGTAAACTTCCCTTAACGTGGCCTTATCCGGGTAACGAACGTCCGGTAAGGATTTCAGCACTTCTGTTTCTGCCTCGTCATATAACAGAACGGCAAAAGATTTCTTCCCGTCGCGCCCCGCCCGCCCCGCTTCCTGGTAATAATTTTCCAGGCAGTCAGGCACATCCGCATGAATTACTATACGCACATCGGGCTTATCAATACCCATCCCGAACGCATTGGTGCAAACCATTACACGGATGTGATTCTTTATCCATCTGTCCTGTTTTTGAGCTCGTTCTTCTGTGCTTAGGCCGGCATTATAAAAATCAGCAGCAAATCCCTGCGCATTCAATAGCCCGCTTATTTCTTTGGTACGCTTCCGGGTTTTACAATACACAATGGCGCTGCCCTCCACACTTTTTAAAATGGCCATTATCTTATTAATGCGGGATGCTGCTTTAAACACGCTATAGGAGAGATTGGGCCGTTCAAAGGACTGCCGGAATACCCTGAACCTGTTTTCCTGCATTTCCGGCGACAGCTTATCACAGATATCCTGTTGTACAAGAGGTGTGGCGGATGCAGTGAGTGCTATTACCGGCACGCCGGGCAGCTCTTCGCGTAATTGGGCAATGCGCAGGTACGGCGGCCTGAAATCGTACCCCCACTGCGAGATGCAATGCGCCTCATCCACTGCAATAAGATGAACGCCCAGGCCGGGCAGGTATTCTTTAAATAGCGTGGTTTCCAGCCTTTCGGGCGATACATACAAAAACCTGCAGTTGCTGTGCGCTGCGATCTCCAGAATGCTGATCACTTCTTTGCGCTGCATACCCGTATGAATACAGAATGCTGTAATGTTTTTTTTACGCAGGTTCTGTACCTGGTCGTTCATTAAAGCAATAAGCGGGGAGATGACGAGACACAGGCCTTCTTTTGCAAGGGCAGGAACCTGGTAGCAGAGCGACTTCCCGCCGCCAGTAGGCATCAGCGCCAGCACATCGCTTCCCTGCAATACAGCTTCAATAATTTCCTGCTGCATTGGGCGGAAATGGTCAAAGCCAAAGTACTGTTTGAGGGTGTCCTGTGCTATTGTGCTCATATAGGGCGGTTAAGCCGCTTCTAAAATAGCATTTTTAATGAACTTGAAGGAAATAAGAGGTCTTTTTTAAAATGTAAAGTATTTATTCAGGTTTCACTTTCGTAATCCTGCCGTCCTTCATTATCACCGGCTCGGTTCCTTTTTGCTTTTTAGATTCAACAAGCTTTTTAGTTGATCTAACTTAAATTGATCTATAATAATTAGTTCTCCGGCTATTTTCTTTGCTATAAGTTGGGTAATTCCTAACGGATTATCAAATATCATTGCTCCGTCTATTATTGATAAATATATTTCAAATGACATCAGGCCCAATATTGAGCGCATCTTCTAACACCCTGGCTTTTACCCTTTCTTTGGCTAGTGCGATGTTTTGGCCTGCAATGAAAATCAATTTCAGAGCAGAAATTATCAATCCACTTTCTTTACTAATAACCTGCTGCTGTTGGCAGCCAGCACCACATCGCTGAAAGCCATGATCAGCGCGCCGAATTGTGGTGTAAGAAATCCTAATGCAGCTACGGGAATAGCAATAATATTATAAGAAAAAGCCCAGAACAGGTTTTCCTTAATGGTTTTGTAAGTGTGCTTACCCAGCCCCAAAGCCATGGGCAGGTTTTTTAACCCGTGGTTCATTAATACTACCTGTGCTGTTTGCATGGCTATCTGCGAGGCGTCGCTCATGCTGATCCCGATAGTGGCTTTTGCAAGGGCAGGGGCATCATTAATACCATCACCTACCATAGCGGTTGGCGTTTCCGCATTTTTTTGAGCAATGATCTGCAGCTTTTCTTCAGGTGTTTTTTCTGCAATGACTTCATCAATACCCAGCGTATTGGCAATATGTTGCGCTTTTTCTTTTTTATCGCCACTGAGCAAAACTGTTGAAATGCCTTTACTGTGAAAGTAGCTTACTACGGGCCTGGCTTCGGGCCTTAATTCATCTGCTACGTCAATATAGCCGATCAATATATTGTTCTCTGTTACATAAATATTATGTGTATCATCTGGGGTTAGCTGTGCCGCCACTTTATAAGATCCTGCCCGGTATTCATTACCGCTTTTATCTGTGGCACGCATCCCTTCTCCCTTTATTTCTTCAATTTTTTGCCAGCGTATCTCGCTTTTAGCTTTCCACTCCTTGGCAAATGCTTTTGCTATGGGATGATTGGAATATTTTTCCATCGAATAGACCAGCATTTTAAAAGAGGCGTCATCAATTTTGTTGTCGAGCACGTTATAACCGGTTATAGAGAAGCTGCCGGTGGTCAGGGTGCCGGTTTTATCAAACACTACCTGTTTAATATTCTTAAAGTTTTCAAGGCTGGTAGCGTTTCTGAAAAGGATACCGTTCCGGGCGCCCCGCCCCAAACCTACAGCAATAGCGGCCGGGGTGGCCAGCCCCATTGCACAGGGACAGGCAATTACAAGCACCGCAATAGCGCGCATAAGCGATGGCGTAAAATCTTTTAGTATAACCCAGTTAATGATCAATGTAAGCGCTGCAATACCTAATACAACAGGTATAAATACAGCGCTTATCTTATCGGCCATTTGCTGTACGGGTGGCTTTTCGCCCTGTGCTTCCTGCACCATATTGATGATGCCGGAGAGCACCGTGTCTTTGCCTACCGCCGTAACCTGGGCTTTTACCGTTCCATCTGTTATAACGCTGCCGCCAATCAGTTTTTCTTTATAACCTTTGGTGACAGGTACGCTTTCACCGGTGATGATAGCTTCGTTCACATTGGCCTCCCCCCACAATATTTTGCAATCGGAAGGAACCTGCTCGCCGCTTTTGATCAGCACCAGGTCTCCTGTACGTAAGGTGCTGCTTTCTACAGGGAATACATTTTCGTTATGCTCATTATCATACGCGATCATATTTGCCATCACTACCTGGCTTTCCGCCAGCTTTTTTAACTGGGCCTGGGTACTGTCCACTGCTTTTTCTTCAATAAAGTTGCCTAAAAAAACCAGTGTGATAACGGTAGCCGCTGTTTCAAAGAATATATAGTCCGTTTGCCCTGTGAAGGCACCGTACAGGCTATATACAAATGCAGCCGTAGCGCCAATAGCAATCAGCACATTCATATTGGGCATGCCGTTTTTAATGCTTTTCCAGGCGCTTACGCCAAAGAACGACATTCCTACAATATACACCGGCAGGCACAAAACCAGCTGAACATAAGGCTGCATGATCCAGCTGTGATGCAGAGCCGGTATCATGTGCAACATCAGGACCAACGTAAACGGCAAACAGAACCAGAAACGCTGCGTGTTGTTTTTCAGAAATGCACCTTTTTCATTATGCCCGGCATGATCATGTAAGTGCGCGTGGTTATTGTTGTTAACTATAGTATAACCTAAATCCGCCAGTCCTTTTGAAATGGTATCTGTGCCGCCAATGCTGCTGGTTTCGAAGCTCACATCACCAGTAGCAAAGTTCACTTTAATGTCTTTAGCTCCTTGCTTATCTAAGTATTTATTAATGGTAAGGGCACAGGTGGCGCAATCCATTCCCTCTACTTTCCATTGTATTTTTTCTTTTGCTGCCATAACACATTATTATAACATGCAAAGTTATTGCAAGGTTGAAGCATGGAAAAACAGGACCAGGCTTATTATTAAAACATAGTTGCAGAAAGCGGGATTATTAATGCAATAAGGTTGCGATTGAATGCCTTGCTTGTAGCCGTAAGGCGACAATATAACAAATCCGGGGCGAGGGTGCCCCGGATAACTAAAAAGTAAAGTCATGGATTATTTCAGCGCTATCTTCTCTCCCACAGGATGGCTGGCTTTATAGGTTGTGCCTAATAAAGAGGCTATGGTTTGTGCCATCTGCTGGGTATAGTATTGTGCCTCAGTTTTTGCTTCACCTTTTGCGGGCAGGCGGGGAGCCATTACCATGAACCATGTTTCGTTAGCACCTTTGATGCTGCTGCCGTGGCTGGTCCACTGGCTTTTCACAGCATCTCCGCGGCCATGATCGGTAGTAATGAATAACGCTGTTTTGTTTTTATACGCAGGGTCAGTTTGTATATAATCCCATATTTCGGCCAGCCATTTATCTACCTGGTGGGCAGCATCCAGGTAGCTGCGATACATGGCATGGTGTGCCCACTCATCTGTTTCACCATAGCCAATAAAGAGTACTTTAGGTTTTTTGCTTTTCAAGTATTCCATAGCTGCATAATGAGTAAATACATCAAGGCATTCCCCGTCTTTCCAGGGGCGATAAGAATTGATCAGCATTTGATTGATGAGCTTTTGCCGGGAGGTAAGGTTACCATTTACGGTATCAAAAGCGCTGAATACAGGCAGGCCGCTGCGCTGCTGGTTGAGTATTCTGTCAAAAGCTTCCCAGGCGCCAAAGGCCGCTATTTTGTTTTTAAACCGGGGTTGCGTATTTAAAAATTCCAGTAATGTAGTATTGGGATTGGGTTTATAATCGTTGGAGTTGACTGCGGGGTCAGCGTAGCCGGTAAATATTTCGCTGTAACCGGGATAGCTGAACCAGTAAGGATTGGCAACGTCTACTTTATTACCAGCATTGCGGTTGCCATAGATACTTCCTTTTGTTACAATGGTATTCCATATAAAAGGGGTTAGTTTTTTGCGACTTTCCGCAGGATCGGCATCCCAATAGTTTTTATAAATATAAGCACTGTCCCCTTCGTTAAACCGGCGGTTGTTGGCAATGGCGGTGTCCACTCCTGCAAACAGCTCCTGCCAGCGATAGCCGTCAGTAGTAACAATAATAATATTTTCTACCTGTGCATGAGCTATATTTTGCAGAAACAAAAGGCAGGCAATAAGGATGAGTTTATTTTTCATTTTGGATGAATTTAGGAAATCATTTCAGTGAAAGTAAGAAATTGTATTTAGGTGGGTACATTCAATCGTTTGCACAAAAAAATACTTCTTCAATCGGGCAATGCAATACCTTTGCGAACTACTCACTTATAAAATTTAACGATTATGGATTTCAGGATTGAAAAAGACACGATGGGAGAGGTGAAAGTGCCTGCTACCGCATTTTACGGCGCCCAGACCCAGCGCTCTGTTGAGAACTTTAAGATTGCCCAGGACATTAATAAAATGCCGAAAGAAATTATCAGGGCCTTTGCTTATCTGAAAAAAGCTGCTGCCATAGCCAATCAGAAAGCTAAAGTGCTGCCTAAAGAAAAAAGTGTGCTGATAGGTAAGGTATGCGATGAGATCCTGGAAGGAAAACTGGACAATGAGTTTCCTTTGGTGGTATGGCAAACCGGTAGCGGCACACAAAGTAATATGAACGTGAACGAGGTGATTGCCTACCGCGGCCATGTATTGAAAGGCGGTAAGCTGACTGATAAGGAAAAATTTTTACATCCTAACGATGATGTGAACAAAAGCCAGAGCAGTAACGACACTTTCCCTACTGCTATGCATATTGCAGCTTATAAAATATTAGTAGAAGTAACCATTCCCGGTATTGAAAAGCTTCGCGATACGCTGAAGAAGAAAAGTAAGCAGTTCATGAAAGTGGTAAAGATCGGCCGTACCCACTTTATGGATGCCACACCTTTAACATTAGGACAGGAAATAAGTGGTTATGTATCCCAGCTGGATCATGGATTGAAAGCCATTAAAAATACATTGCCGCACCTCAGTGAGCTTGCTTTAGGCGGAACAGCAGTAGGTACAGGTATTAACACACCCGCGGGCTATGATGTAAGCGTGGCTGCTGAAATTGCAAAGCTTACTAAGCTTCCGTTTAGAACCGCAGATAATAAGTTTGAGGCTTTAGCTGCGCATGATGCGATAGTAGAAGCGCATGGTGCATTAAAAACAGTAGCAGTCAGTTTAATGAAAATTGCCAACGACATCCGTATGCTGAGCAGCGGGCCGCGAAGTGGCATTGGAGAGATCTTTATTCCTGATAATGAACCCGGCTCTTCTATCATGCCGGGAAAAGTAAATCCTACCCAGTGCGAAGCATTGACCATGATCGTGGCACAGATATTAGGCAATGATGTAGCTATCAATGTAGGCGGGGCTAACGGGCATTTTGAGCTGAATGTATTTAAACCGGTAATGATCGCTAACTTCTTACAAAGTGCAAGGCTGATCGGTGATGGTTGTGTTTCATTCAACGATAAATGTGCTGTAGGGATTGAGCCGATACAGGCAAATATTAAAAAGCACGTTGATAACTCACTGATGCTGGTTACGGCGCTGAATACAAAAATAGGGTACTATAAAGCGGCTGAAATTGCACAGAAGGCGCATAAAGAGGGAACCACTTTAAAAGAAATGGCACTGAAGCTGGGCTATCTTACAGAAAAGGAATTTGATGAGTGGGTAGTGCCGGCCAGGATGGTGGGTAAGATATAACAGTTTCCCGCAGGTAAAAATACCTTTATTACATTAGCCACGCGCACACCAATGATGTGTGTTCGTGGCTTTTTAGTTTAAACACTCTTATTCAGTACATCTGTAATGATCAAAGCTGTGTGAAGCGTCTTCGCTTCACGCTTATATGCTATTGCCTCCAGGCAATGAACGTACCACAAAAAAACTGGATTTATCATGCGCCTGCCTGCTCTTAAACCCCCTTATTCAATACATCTGTAATGATTTTGCAGGCCCTTCTTATTTCTTCTTCAGTAATAGTAAGCGGCGGACAGATACGTAAACAATTCGATGCAAATAGGAACCAATCTGTAACAGCGCCAGCGGCAATAACCGCATCAATCACTTTTTTGTTGGTTTCAAAATCCTCAAATTCCACGGCCATTAACAGACCGCAGCTGCGTATGGCTTTAATCTTTTCATGTTGTAATAGTAAGGTAAAGAGCTGCTCTTTTTGAGCAACGGCGTCAAACAGCCGTTCCTCTGTTAATACCTCAAATGCTGCAAGGCCCGCGGCGCAGCATACAGGGTGGCCGCCAAACGTGGTAATATGACCTAATACCGGCTTATCTGCCAGCTCCATCATCAGGGCCCTGTCTGCCACAAAAGCGCCTAAAGGCATGCCTCCGCCCAATGCTTTGCCTAATAATACTATTTCGGGAACTACATCAAAATGCTCAAAGCCCCATAGTTTGCCGGTTCTTCCAAATCCTGTTTGTATTTCATCCAGTATTAACAGGGTGCCTGTTTCCGTACATTTTTTTCTTACAGCCTGCAACCAGCTCCTGACGGGAGCTATAACGCCTGCTTCGGCCTGTACGGTTTCTAAAATAACACAGGCAGTATCCGTATCAATAGCATCAATAAGCTCCCGGCTGTTATAGGGCAAATGCAGGATACCGGGCAATAGTGGCCTGAAGGCATTACGCCAGTATTCGCTGCCCATAATACTAAGCGCTCCCTGTGTAGAACCATGATAAGAGTTCTCGCAGGCAATAATTTTGGTGCGGTTAGTAGCTCGTTTGGCCAGTTTCATAGCGCCCTCTACTGCTTCCGCGCCGGAGTTAGTGAAGTAAACAGCATTGAGCGATGATGGTAAACGCGCCGCCAGTTTAGTAGCATACTGTACCTGCGGCGTTTCTACAAACTCTCCATATACCATAATGTGCATATAAGCATCCAGTTGCTGGTATATGGCCTCAAGCACTTTCGGATGGCGATGTCCGGTATTGGCCACACTGATGCCACCGATCAGGTCGATATATGCTTTGCCCTTGCTGTCGGTAAGGGTACATCCTTCTGCTTTTACAATTTCAATAGCTAAAGGTGCGGCAGATGTTTGTGCCACATGCCTTAAAAAAAGTTCCCTCTGGTTCATGTGCTGCGAAATTAAGAAAGCTTAAAAATGTAAACAGATATTTTAGTAGCTGATCTTTCTGGTGCAGTTATGAAAGTCGCCGCAGGCGACAGAATAGGATTGCGAAGCGAGGACGCTTCGCATATCAGAATTCTTCATTTTGTTGTATTTTAGTGCTTACTTTTTGTTTTAAGATACTTTCCTTTAGGGCTTCGCTTATGGTGGTAAATAGAAATGATAACTATGATATGTTTTTTATCATCAATATAGTAAATCAAATTAAAAGGATATTTTTTCAGACTAAGCTCTCGCAGGTTCTTATGAGTGTTTCTGTATCGTTTAGGGTTATCGCAGGCAGCCGAAATAGCATTTTGAACTGCAATAATAAAACCATCAGCTGCAGCGGCACTCCGTTCTTCATACCACATAAAAGCTTCCTCATATTCAACCGCGGCAATAGGATCGATAACATACGAGTATGCCATGTTAAGCCCTCTTTTTTCTGATACGCTGTAATCTTTTATTCATTTCAGCAGGTGTGACCATCTCACCACCTTTCAGATAATTGTTTACTCTTTTATCAAGCTCTGCTTTAAATTCTTCTGAATATTCAACAAGGGTTTCTTTTATTTCATCTTCAACCATTACATAAAGCGCCTTTAATTTTTTATCATCAGCTATTTCCAGGTAATTATGTAAGTGCTCTCTTATAGTTGCCGTGCTCATTGTTGTATTTTTACTTTGTTATGCTGCGAGTATGTACCAAAATTACATAAAAAGCGAGATTTAAATTTTATGATTTCAGATGAGTGAAGGAGGCACCTAGCAATATACTGCCGTTGCGTAGCTGAGTCGCCACAGGCAGAATAAAATTGCGAAGCGGGGACACCGCTTCACACAGCGGACCAAAAAATATTGCAGGATCAGCGTCCTGTAAGAACAATGGTAAAATTACAATTACTTTTGCGCCATGAAGATCATACCTCTTTCAGAAGGCTCGTTTACTGTAGATGCCTCTAAAAAATTTATTCCCTTTAAGCTAAGCGAAGATGAGATGACGAACCGCGGCCGCGGCAGCCTGCTGGTAGAGATCCAGCCCTTTGTAGTAATAACAAATGAAGATATTATTTTGCTGGATACAGGCCTGGGTCTTACAGATGAAGACGGCCAGTTTCAGTTGTATAAAAACCTGCGGAATAATGGTATTAATGCCGCTGATGTTACCAAAGTGATTATGAGTCACCTGCATAAAGATCATGCCGGAGGATTAGTGAACCCTTATACAAAGCACACGGCTTTTGAGAATGCCGTATATTATATACAAAAGCAGGAGCTGGACTATGCTTTTGAAGCAGGTGCATCGTATGATACTGATACCCTGGAGCTTTTACGGTCAGCAGATAATATTGTATTGCAACAGGAAAAGAAAGGGGAAATTGCAGAAGGAATCAGCTATGAAGTAACAGGCGCACACTCAAAATTTCACAGGGTTATCTGGATTAAGGATGGAGAGGAGACCGCTTTTTTTGGTGCCGACGATGCGCCCCAGCTTTCGCAGATGAAAACCCGTTTTGCCGCTAAATACGATTATGACGGGAAAAAAGCTATGCATTTAAGGGAGCAATGGTTAAACGAGGGAAAAGACTGGCAATTCCTGTTTTACCATGATTTAAAAACACCTGTAAAGCAATTTGTTAGCTAAAACGGTTTTGTAAAAAGTAAAAAGGCCTGCCCTAAAAAGAGCTGGCCGTTGCTAACCTATGAAAAACACCAAGTGCAAATTTAGGAAATACATTTATAGAAAAAAAATTATTAAGAAATAAAAGGAAAGATTAATTAAATTTTTTTCCATTGTTTCTCTGCCTGATCTCGTCTCTTACCTTACGCCTGAAATTTTGCTCACTTGCAAAAAAGGAATTCGCCCTTTGCATTCCAATGATGCCGGCCATTTGTTTCCGGGAGGATATTTTAAGGTCCAGGATCTTTTGTTCACGCTCCAGCGGGTCGCTGTAAGCCATGCCGATCTCCCTTCTTTTATAAAGGTACTCTTTTACCAGAGGCCGCATCTGCTCTGCTTCTTCGGGTTTTAGCTTCAGTGTTTGTACAACATATTGAAAGAATATGTCATTGATCTTTGACGGGCCTTTTTGCTGTGCATGAACGCTGTAACACATGCTGAAAAAAGCGATGATAACAGGTAGTATGTCTTTTATTTTTCTCATTTCCTTTTAAAAAAAATCGTTACCTGAAGCCATGTTTTCGTTCAGAAAATTGTGAAGTTCCTGGCTGCTTACGCCTATAAAAAGTTGATTATTGTCAATGAAATTTTTTTTGTCATAGTCGTTGCCAGGACTTTTAGGGATCTCTTCAGCAAAAGCATCAAGTTCTAAGCTGCTTATATCCTCTATAGTGATTGCGGAAATCCTGGGGTCGGACGACGGAATATTGGTTCCCGAATACTTTAGTGTTCCTAAAGCCACCAGGATAACAACAGCAGCAGCGGCAGCTATTTTATACCAATTTTTAAAGTAGGATATCCTGGAAGTGGGTGCAGCAGTGATTTTGCACCTGATACTTTTCTCAAAATGCTGAAAATAACCTTCCGGCACCTGGAAAACGGGCTCTTTTGATAACTGTTCCAATAATAGGCTCCCCTCCGTATTTTGAAACTCATTATCAACAATATTGATAATACGATCATTGAACGTTTCAAAATAATTTTCCGGTATTTTATAGGGAGTGCCTATGGAGGATTTTTCCTCATGGTCCAGTTTGCTTAATATTTTTAATATATGCGCTCTGTCGTCCATTTTATTATCAGACAAGTAAGGTTTAAAAAAGTTTAATGGTTCAAAATATAGTGTTCTATTTTTTTAGCAGCATGATGGTAGCTTGCTTTTAAGGCGCCCACCGAAACGCCCAATACCTCACTCATTTCATTGTAGGGCATGTTATCAAAATAGCGCAGGCTGAAAACGAGCTTTTGTTGTTCCGGCAGCGTTTGTATAGCCAGTTGCAGCTTCCATTCCAGTTTTGAAGCATCAAAATATTCATCCGCCTTTATTTTGTCTTCAAGGCTGTTAGCCGGATCATTATTACTTTCAAAAGATCTTTTTTTCTTTATTTTCTGGAGATGAGTAATACTTTCGTTGCTGGCAATACGGTACAGCCAGGTGTACAGTTTGCTTTCTTCCCTGAAGTCACCCATCCCGTTCCACATTTTTATAAAAACGTTTTGCAGCACATCGTCAGCGTCATTATGCTCCACTACCATACGGCGTATATGCCAGTATAGTTTTTCTTTATATTTGTTTACTATTTTTGAAAAGGCATTATGTTTCGTATCGGGATTACGAAAAAGGGATAAAAGTTCATCATCAGGAATATGCTGCACCTCCATTAAAACTATATACGACTTTAAAAAGTTAATAAGGTTTAAGCTACACAAAATTTTCTTTTAGGACCAGCAAAAAAAGAACCCCGCACAAGCGGGGTTTTTCATAATTATATCTGCTATGAGCTTTTTATGCTTTTTTACGGGCCATAACTTTTTCTGCGGCAGCAACAATATCCGGAATGTCCATGCCGTATTTTTTCAGCAGTTCTTTAGGGGTACCGCTTTCTCCAAAAGTGTCTTTGGTACCTACATACTCAATAGGAACAGGAAAGTTTTTAGCAGCACATTGGGCAATGGCATCTCCCAGTCCGCCAATAATATTATGCTCTTCGGCTGTTACGGCGCATTTTGTTTTTTGGATAGACCTGATCACGGCTTCTTCATCCAAAGGCTTAATAGTATGTATATTGATCACTTCCACGCTGATGCCTCTTGCTTCCAGCTCAACGCCGGCCTGTATGGCATTCCATACCAGGTGGCCACAGGCAAAAATGGTAACATCGGTACCTTCAGAGAAATATTGGGCCTTGCCTATCTGGAAATCTTCCTCTTTGGTAAAAATGGGCCAGCTGGGGCGGCCAAAACGCAGGTAAACCGGTCCCTGGAATTCAGCAATGGCCTGGGTAGCTGCCTTGGTCTGAGTGTAATCACAAGGAACGATCACCGTCATGCCCGGCAGCATTTTCATCATGCCAATATCTTCCAGTATCTGGTGGGTAGCGCCGTCTTCACCCAGGGTTACACCAGCGTGTGATGCGCAAATTTTTACATTTTTTCCGCTATAGGCAATGGACTGGCGTATCTGGTCGTAAACGCGTCCTGTGCTAAAGTTAGCAAACGTAGTGGTAAAGGGTATTTTGCCGCCAATGGCCAACCCGGAAGCTACGCCCATCATATTAGCTTCGCCAATACCACACTGTATAAATCTTTCCGGAAACTCCTTAATAAACTGGTTTAACTTCATCGAGCCCAGCAAATCTGCTGTAAGCGCAACTATATTTTCATTTTTCCTGGCTGCTTCTGCAATGCCGTCTCCAAACCCGCTGCGGGTGTCTTTACTTCCTGTTGATTGGATATCTTTTAAAGCCATCTCTCTTGGTTTAAAAATTTTTATTCCGGCAAACGTACTGAAAAAAAATCAATCTGTTAAAAGAGACATCTGGTGAAAAATGAATAGGTTAAGCGCTTTGTTGCTGATGTTGCAATAAATGCCGTTCGAAGCGTCCTCGCTGTGCATTTTTTATATTACCTTCATGGCGGTTGGTTTAAATCAGGCGGTCCCTAACGAAAAAGCATAGTAAATCAATTTATGTACACTGCAGAAAAAGAAATTATTGACGGTTACCGGTTGCGGCGTTTTTAATAGAAGCGTTTATGAACCGCCAGGTACAAATCTGTACAAATACTGTCGCATGATCATCAATTAAAAATTCTGTTAATAATAGGTTTATCCCCAAAAATAGCCCGATTTGTGCTTTTGCTTTGTTACTTTCGGGAAATTACTACACCTTTGCGCACACAATCTTAGAATACATAGAGAATGGGACTTTTTAACTGGTTTACACAGGAAATAGCAATGGATCTGGGTACCGCAAATACCCTCATTATACATAACGAAGAAGTGGCTGTAAATGAGCCAAGTATCGTAGCATTAAATCGCAACAACCCGAAAGAGGTTTTGGCTGTAGGGAAACGTGCGTTAATGATGCACGAAAAAACGCATGAAAGCATCCGTACCGTAAGGCCTTTAAAGGATGGTGTAATTGCCGATTTTAACGCTGCCGAGTTAATGATAAGAGAGCTGATCAAGCTGGTATATCCTAAAAAACCTCTTTTCCCGCCAAGCTGGAGAATGATGATCTGTATCCCTTCATCTATTACTGAAGTGGAAAAACGTGCCGTTAGAGATAGTGCAGAGCAGGCAGGCGCTAAAGAAGTGTACCTTATTCACGAGCCTATGGCCGCGGCACTGGGTATTGGTATTGATGTGGAAGAGCCTATTGGTAATATGATCATTGATATAGGCGGCGGTACTACCGGTATTACAGTAATTGCACTGGCGGGTATTGTGTGTGACCAAAGCATACGTATTGCCGGGGATGAGTTCACTGCAGATATTATGGAAGCGCTGAGAAGGTATCACAGCCTGCTGATAGGTGAACGTACCGCTGAACAGATCAAGATACAAATCGGTGCAGCTATGAAAGACCTGGATAACCCGCCGGATGATATTCCTGTGAATGGTCGTGACCTGGTTACCGGTATTCCCAAACAAATTATGGTAAGCTACCAGGAAGTAGCCGAAGCGCTGGATAAAAGCATCTTTAAAATTGAAGAGGCTATTTTGAAAGCACTGGAACAAACACCTCCAGAGCTGGCAAGCGATATCTATCGTCGGGGCTTATATCTTACAGGTGGCGGTGCTTTGCTGAGAGGCCTGGATAAGAGATTAAGCCAAAAGATAAAACTTCCTGTTCATATTGCTGATGACCCGCTTAAAAGTGTGGTAAGAGGTACCGGCATAGCTTTGCAGAATTATGACCGCTACCCGTTTGTGATGAGATAGCCCAACCCCTGATGGGGCTTTAATATAAACTGAACGACTATTTTATTATTTTTATTAAATTAGGTAAGTGGTTGCTATGTACAGACCATGATTATAATAACTTTATAACACCCCTTTAGGGGCTGGGGGTATGCATAATATTTTTTTATTCATCCGGCGTTTTTCAGTATTCATTCTGTTCCTGGTCTTACAGATCATTTCCCTGTACTTTCTTTTTACCTACAACCGTTCTCACCGGGCTAAAGGATTAGGCTTTGCCGGAGAAGTTACTTCTTACTTCAATAATAAATACAATGCCCTGGAAGATTTTTTTACCATGCAGGAAGAAAACCGGCGGGTACATAAGCTGAACGATTCATTGATGAACCTGCTGAACGCCAATTTTGTGCCTGTAGATTCGGGGCTGACAATAGTGCGCGATTCACTAATAAAAGATACTTCGGGAAAGATGCGGCAGTATATCTGGCGAAGCGCACAGGTTTTATACGCTACCGCCGGAAGCGATAAAAACTACCTGCAAATTAACCGTGGAAGCAGCTCTGGTATTGCTGATGATATGGGTGTTTTTAGTTCGAATGGTGGTTTGGTGGGTAAGGTGATCAATACCGGCAAGAATTTCAGCGAGGTGATGAGCCTGTTAAATGTGGTGAACAAACTGAATGTACAAATGAAAAGAACAGGCAGTGCCGGCACTTTAACCTGGGATGGTAAATCGCCCAAAGAGCTAACCTTATTAAACATACCCAAAACAGATTCTGTCAGAAAAGGCGATACTATCGTTACCGGTAATTTTTCATTAAGCTTTCCTCCCGGAAAAATGGTGGGTACTGTTTCTGCTGTGCTGAGAGATAAAAGCAGCAATTTCTTTATCCTTAAAATAAAACCTGCAGCCAACTTAACCGATATGCAGCAGGTATTTGTAGTAGAAAATGTAAACTATAATGAGCTGCAATTGCTGAACAGGCAAACGCAGGATATGGTGGATAAAAAAGGAGGGGCCAAATGAGCGACCTGGTAAGAAATATCATACGTTTTATACTGTTTGTTTTCTTACAGGTGTATGTGCTGAATGCAATGCCGCATTTACACCAGCTCATAACGCCTTATATTTATTTCCTGTTTATTTTATGGCTGCCCTTTTATATAAAAAAAGGATGGGTGCTGGTGCTGGGCTTTTTGCTGGGTATGAGTGTGGATTATTATACTATAACGCCCGGTCTGCATGCGGCGGCCTGTGTGCTGGTTGCTTTCCTGAGGCCTTTTATCATTAATCTTTTTGCACCTAAGGACTCAACAGAGTTTAGTTATAAAGAGCCTTCTCCCAAAGCTATGGGCTGGAACGCTTACCTGCTTTATGCTTTGATACTTTCATTCTGTCACAATTTTTATTTATTGTTTTTAGAGTGGCTTTCCTTTGGGTCGTTTATCCACTTTCTTATGAAGATCATTATTACAACTGCTATAAGCATGTTAATGATCTTAATTGCAGAGTTGATATTTCCGAGAAAGCTAAAGTTCAGATCAAATACAGCGTAGCGTTGTATTTCATGTTTATGGCGATGCTGTCGGGCATACTTCCAGCTTTATCAGGAGGCAGGTTCGTTTATAGGAAAACAAAAGGAGGGTTATTTTAAAACTTTTCAGCCTTTAAACCTTTTACTGTATCACTCCCAAACTTAACTTTGCAAAACAATTACAAAAAATTCCCCCGGTTTATTTATGTCCGTATTCAATCAGAGCAGAAGTTATATTATACGAGCTATTTTTCTTGTAGTGTTTCTACTGATCCTGGGGCAGTTGGTTAACCTGCAGATTTTTGACAGGAAATATCATCAGCTGGCAAGAGATAATGCCATTTTTGCTAAAATAGTATATCCTGAAAGGGGGATTATTTTTGATCGCAAAGGCCGTCCCATCCTTAATAATACCATCATGTTTGACCTGATGGTTACCCCGGCAGAAGTTAAAAACGTTGATACCTTAGCTTTTTGCAGGCTGATGGACATTGATACTGCAGAGTTCCACAAGCGGATAGTGGACGCTATTTTAAAAAACTCGCGCGTTCGCCCTTCTATTTTTATATCATTGCTTACTCCCGAAATGCAGGCCCGGTTTGAAGAAAACAACTGGCGGTTTAACGGGTTTAATCTGCAGGCCCGGCCGGTAAGAACTTATCCTTCAAATGTAGGGGCGCAAGTGCTGGGCTATATTGGGGAGGTAAGTCCTGCAGAAATTGAACGCTCTTCCAAATACTACCGCATGGGCGATTATATAGGAAAGAACGGGCTGGAGCGTACTTACGAAAGCGTGTTAATGGGACAGCGGGGCGTAGAGTATATGATAAAAGATAATAAGAACCGGCTGGTAGGGCATTATGAGAACGGTGAGTTTGATACAATAGCTGTTGCCGGGCGGAGTTTGAAAACCCATATTGATGTGGATCTGCAAACCCTGGCCGAAAAGCTGTTCACAGACAAAGTGGGCGGGGTAGTGGCTATTGACCCTAAGACCGGTGGTATCCTGGCTATGGCTTCCGGTCCAACTTTTAATCCTAACGATCTGACCGGCCCGAACTTTAAGCGCAATTTTTTTAAATTAGATTCTTTGTATGCGGCACCATTATTCAATCGTGCTATTAAGGGGCAATATCCTCCGGGTTCTACTTTTAAGCCTATCGGTGGTTTGGTAGCTTTAGATCAGGGGGTCATTACTCCTGCTTTCGGTTATCCTTGCGGGGGCCGTTATTACGGCTGTGGCTCCGGTAAGCCGGGCTGTACCCATGCCGGGGGTGGCCATGCTGCTAATTTAAGGCTGGCAACTGCTAACTCCTGCAATTCTTACTTTACTGATATTTACCGCAAAACAGTAGACAATCCTAAGTATGGGAATGTTAAAAAAGGATATGAAGTATGGAGGGAGTACATGCACAAGTTTGGGTTAGGAGTGAAGTTGGGCGTTGACCTGCCAAGTGAAGACCCGGGAAACATTTCTTCCGTAGCGCGGTACG
>JASGDI010000163.1:0-43249 GCA_049841335.1 Niabella sp.
CTTACAGGTGGTAACAAAAATGCTGCTGAGATCGGTGTGGTCCTCTACAAGGTCATCCATCGCTTTGGCAAAAGCGGAAAGGTTACTGCGGTTCATCTGCACCGTAATAATTTTAAACTGCCCGTTGGGATCGTTTTGTTTAAAATAGTTCCTGAATCCTTTTTCCTTTTTCTGAAGGTGGGCAGCATTGCTGATGTCTTCATCAATATGCAGGATGGCTACTGTACAGGGGCGGTGCTGCCCGTAATGAATAAGCTTACCCGCCAGCAGTCCGCTCTGGTAAGAGTCCTGCCCGATATAGCTCAGCGGTTCAAACTCGGATATCTGTGTGTTGAACAGGACAATGGGAATGTTCATCTCTTTCCATTTTTGCAGGAAAGGAAGGCTCTCGCTATAAAAGATAGGAGCTACCAGTATGCCGTCAGGCACCTGTTTTGTTACCAGCTCGGCACGTTCAATAAAAGAGTTTTTATCGGTAGGGTCAAATATATATTCAGCAACACGGATGCCGTATTGTTTCATGTTATTGGCTGCTTTGGCAATACCTTCACGGGGCTCTTCCCAATAAGAATCCATCCGTGCATCGGGGATAAGGGCAGCGATCTTGTGAATTTTTTTTGACACCAGCGCGCGGGCCATAAGGTTGGGTTCGTAATTCATTTCCTCCAGGATCTTCATTACTTTATTGTAACTCTTTGCCGATACACCGCTTCTTTTGTGTATAACCCGGTCTACCGTACCCACAGATACGCCCGCTTTCTTTGCAATATCTTTTATGCGTACCACCTGATCATTTGTATCCTTCATCCCTTTACTTGCTGATAGTGACATTCTAAAAATTTCTGTTTAAAACTGCATATAAATATTTAATAGCAGAAAAGTAAAATAGCATATCCTAAGTTACAAAAATAAAGACCGCTTAAATATTCAGCGCAAAGTTACCGGAAACAATGATGTGATGATGGTGTTCTGGTTAGGGATGCATAAGGCTCAAAAGCGGGTATACCCGGTTTATATAGGCAGCCTGCAGGTTAAACCACATTTTTATAAAAGGGCTAAGCCTGCCAAATTCCCCGACAATCCTATGAGGATGAAAAAAGATGATAATTTATAAGGTTACATCCAGCTGTACGAAGTGCCTGCTAAAGGATCATTTCCTTTCCAATCGCCGTTTTTATAACCGCTCCACCATTGACGGTATTTATCGCTGATCGTCAAGATTTCAGTAGTGGTAACACCCTTATATCTTTCATTTACGTCTTTTGAAGTATCTACCAGGTAGGGATCAAGCGAGCCCCCGCCTCTTATGCCCTCAACCATCCATAACAGGCACTCTCCTAAAACAAAATAATCCCTGCCATAAGGAATTGGCGTACGCGAGGATACAGGATTGGTCGGAAATTTTTGTATATGCGTGGTATCTTTCGATAAGTCAATCAGCGCAGCAATATGCTCCTGCCTGAACTTTGGCATTTTAAGCCATAAAAGTTCCCCTTTTTCATTGCGCTCATATTCACTATAAGTCCCGCTCTTCAGCAGCTGTACAAATTTTTCAACGCTGGGATTGTTAATATCAAATTGATCTTTTTTACAGCCCATGAAGAGCATCCCTATCATTGTACAAAGAATCCATTTCTTCATAATGCTATCAGTTTTATTATGGTTAAATAATAAAATTACTTTATTATTCGAGTATAACACCCCATTCAGCTACATTAAAGCCTTCCCGGGAAACAGGTGTTGTTTTATTATGAGGTTTTAACTGAACCGGCTTATCGAGCGCCTTTACTACATAAAATAATCTTAACACATTATCAGGCTGCTCAGAAAAATGCAACTGTATCAGCTTTTCAATTACCGGCTTTTCCTGAGGGTATATTGCGTAATATGGCGCATCGTTCAACCTGGGTATCCAGTAGTCTATAAAGTCTTTCATTTCATTAGGCTTAAACTGATAGGTTTCCATATCAGCTTCAAAAAAGTGCTCCAGGCTATCACGTTTCACCACCCAGCCGGTTTTCTTCTGCCATTTATCAGGCTGCCTGCTTTCATAAAAAAGATAATCGTATTTACCATCAATTTTACCAGACGGAGCTACATTTACATTCCACCCTGTATTATATTCTGGTATAGATGCGATAACCGAACCACCTAAAGGAAAACTCAACCCTACAGAAAGACGGGTTTCTTTTAAAGGATAGATATATATGTTAGGTTTATAAACTACCGGGCAATTTTTACAACTATCCGGCTCAGGATTATCCTTTTTGCAGCCCGGTAAAACTATCATACCCCAAACAATCAAAAAAAATATTCTCATATAAAACGGCTTTCTATTTAAAACGAAGAAGTTAGACGTACCGCAACATATCACTAAAAAATTTTTATACCTATATTTTTTTTATTAAGACAGTTTGAAGCGTCCTGTCCCGGATTTTTATATTATAACCTGCCGGTGATAATTGAAAAGGCAAACTCATTTTCCATTATTTTTGCCCCTCCATGTCTAAAGCCAAAAAAGATATTTCAGAAACACCTATGATGCAGCAGCATAAGGCTATTAAACAAAAATATCCTGATGCCGTGCTGTTGTTCCGCGTAGGCGATTTTTATGAAACCTTTGGACAGGATGCCGTAATAGCCTCGCAGGTGTTGGGTATTACACTCACTAAAAGGAATAACGGCGCAGCTGCCTCTTTAGACCTGGCCGGTTTTCCGCATCATGCTTTGGATACCTATTTGCACAAGCTGGTTAAAGCCGGGTACCGTGTAGCCATATGCGACCAGCTGGAAGACCCCAAGCAAGCTAAAGGTATTGTAAAAAGAGGCGTTACTGAAATGGTTACTCCCGGTACGGCCATTAATGATAAGCTGCTGGAGCATAAAAGCAATAATTTCCTGGCCGGCCTGCACTTTGCAGATGATAATCATTTCGGGCTGGCATTTCTTGACCTTTCTACCGGGGAGTTTTTTATTGCTGAAGGCGACAGGGAATATGCCGATAAATTATTGCAGAGTTTTTCCCCATCTGAAGTGGTTTTCCAGCGCCACCAGCAAAAAAAGTTCAAGGAGTTTTTTGGCGGCAAAATGTATGTGTACACCCTGGACGAATGGATATTTGATGAGAATTATGCCCGGGATACATTACTGAAGCATTTTCAAATACATTCTTTAAAAGGCTTTGGTGTAGAAGAACAGAGAAAAGGGCTGACGGCAGCCGGGGCTATCATTCATTATTTAAAAGATACCGAGCATCCGAACCTGCAGCATATCACTTCCTTACAAAGCATTCACCGTAATGATTTTTTATGGATGGACCGTTTCACCATCCGGAACCTGGAGCTGATTTACGGCAGCAACGAAGGCAACCCTACCCTTTTAAAAGTACTGGATAATACAGCATCGCCAATGGGTGCAAGGATGCTTAAAAGATGGATATTATTTCCATTGATAGACATCAACAAAATAAATGAGCGCCTGGAACTGGTGGAAACGCTGATCGTAGAAACCGATCTCAGGAACGAGCTGGTTCAGGCTATTAAGCACTGTGGCGATATTGAAAGGCTGGTAGCCAGAATTCCTACCAGGAAGATCAATCCCCGTGAAGTGCTGCAGCTGGCTAAAGGCCTGAAACAGGTACAGCTGATAAAGGAACGGTGTCTTGTACATACTGATCCATACTTGCAACGTATCAGTGATGCGCTCAACCCCTGCCCGCTTATTGCCGAAAAGATCTTTAAGGAGATCATTGAGAACCCTCCGGCTACAACCATTAAAGGCGGTTTTATCAATAATGGCATTAATGCTGAATTAGACGAGCTGCGCGAAATATCACAAAGCGGTAAGGCTTACCTTGCTAAAATGCAGGCAGCAGAAGCAGAGAAAACCGGTATCAACTCTTTAAAAATAGGCTTTAATAATGTATTTGGTTATTACCTTGAAGTAACCAACAGCCATAAAAGCCGGGTGCCTGAAAGCTGGATACGCAAGCAAACGCTGGCTAATGCGGAGCGTTATATTACCCCCGAACTGAAGGAGTATGAAGAAAAGATAACAGGTGCTGAAGAAAAGATCTTACAGCTCGAAGCCCGGTTATACGACCAGTTGCTGAACGACCTGTCCGAGTACCTGCAGCCCTTACAAACCAATGGTAATTTATTAGCTATACTGGATTGCCTTTGCTGCTTTGCGCATAATGCCATCCATTATCAATACAAAAAACCGGTATTGCATGATGGTGATGACTGGCAGTTAAAAGAAGCCCGTCACCCGGTTATAGAACGTTACCTGCCCGTTGGCGAAAGCTATATCCATAATGATACGGAGTTGAATAAAACCAACCAGCAGATCATTATCCTTACAGGGCCTAACATGAGCGGTAAATCGGCTTTGCTGAGACAAACGGCCCTGATCACGCTGATGGCGCATATAGGCAGCTTTGTTCCTGCTGCCGAAGCCCGGATATCCTTAACAGATAAGATATTTACCCGTGTTGGCGCATCAGATAACCTGAGCGGCGGCGAAAGTACTTTCATGGTGGAGATGAATGAAACCGCAGCCATCATTAACAATATCACGCCTAAAAGCCTTATACTGTTAGATGAAATAGGGCGCGGTACGTCTACCTACGATGGTATTTCAATAGCCTGGAGCATTGTAGAGCATTTGCATCAATCGCCCCATCAGCCCAAAACATTATTTGCCACACACTATCATGAGCTGAATGAGCTGGAGGAAAAATTTGACCGGATCAAAAACTACCATATTACCAATAAAGAGGCAGGGAATAAGATCATTTTCCTCCGTAAGCTGGCCCGTGGCGGCAGCACACACAGCTTTGGTATACACGTAGCAAAAATGGCGGGTATGCCTGCGTCTTTAATTAAACGCGCTAACGAAATTTTAGAACAGCTGGAAACACAGCATGTGGATGAGGAAAAGTCGGGAGGCCAGGAAGACGGGAAGTCAGGAAGACGTTCGGCAGATCTTTCCGAAAAAGTGAAAGACCTTAATGCTCCGCAGTTCCAGCTCTCTATTTTTGATGCGCACAGCCAGACCTTTAATGAAATACGCCGGCTGCTTGCTGACATTGACATCAACCGGTTAACACCTGTTGAGGCGCTGCTGAAACTGCAGGAGATCAAAGGAATGGTGAAGTAATTGTTAGAATAAAGCTTTTGTACCCTTGAGAAGACCGAAGAGAAAATCATAAGCTGCTCTTAATTTACCCCTATCCTGTCCAAAATAATTGCCCCCTTTGGTTCTTTATCAAATACAAACCTGATCTGCTGTATCTGCTTTGGATCAAAACGGGCATCAGCTTCTTTAAAGACCGAAAAAGGCAGCTGCACAAACTGGAAAACCCTTTCAACAGGCGTGTTCTTTTTCAGCTCAGAGAAATAGTTCCATTTCGCCAGTTCTGTTTTAAGTACAGGAGCCATTACATAAAGATCATTAAAACTCTTGGTAACAATACAAGACCTCGTTTTTATCTGTACCGAGAAATTGACCTGGTTTATTTCATCACTGTTGTTTGCTATAAAAAAGAATAGCTTTCCTGTAGTATCCGGAGAAAGGTGATGCAAAGCAGTATCTGAAATATTTATAGCATAATAAGGAGCGGGGTCTTTTGTTTTTGAATGTTCCCACTCAAGAAAAACGCCGGTATTCTCCTGCCCCAATGGTTCGCCATTTCTAAGCGGCAAAACTTTTTCCATCCAGCTTTTTAAGCCCGATGCTTCTACAGTACAGCCCGCTAAAGTAGCTGTTGAAATATCCTGGTCTTCTTCGAAATCTGCAATGTATTTAAACGTGTTATCCTCGTATTGACTAATGTAATAATCAGGGGGTAAAATATGGAACCCGTTACGGTAATCTTTTAATAATGGAATATATTCCTTACCTCCTTTTAAAGTAGCTTCTAAAAACGCTGAAATATAAATTTGGGCGATACGCCTTTGGTCGTCCCCGTTCAGCAAAGATTTCAGGTTCATAGAAAAATGGTCGGGGAGGTCTCTGTCCCTGGCACCCCATTGAGTATTGAACTGACCGTGATTGGCTTTATATATATACAGAAAACTTTTCAGATAATGCTGCGAGGGCCCGAACGCTATCCTGTTATATGTTTTAATGCCTGCACAATAATAAATATCCTGATCGTGGCTGCCGTGAAGCAGCAGATAATTAACATCCTTTATATATGCCGGAATCTCTGCACCTCCTGTTCCCCTTCCTACAGGTGCTATCTGTATTATACTCCTAATAGAGAAATTAAAATTAAATATGGTGTTCCCGTCAAAAGGATAGCGACTCAATTTATTTAAGACAGAAGCTATGGCAACAGCATCCGCACCCCTGGAGTGGCCCGCTAAACAAATATTATTCATATCCACTTTATCCGAAAAAGGGTTGCCTGCCGTATCAGCCCACTTTTGCCAGTATTCAAGATGTTTTAAAACCAGCCACGCCCTCGCATTCATTTCATCAAACCAATAGTCATCAAGCCAGCTTGCATTTAAGAAATTCTCATCTATTGAAGCTACAATAAACCCTCTGCTTGCCAGTAATTCGCCCAGGTACTCATACCCCCCATCGGAATAATCTGTCATCAAACGATTGCCATGTACAAATATTACCAATGGGAAAGTACCTTCTCCATCAGGATACCAAACCCTCGCATTTAAAGGCAACGCCTTTATATCAAATCCCCAATACGCTTTTCGCAGGAAGTATTTCAGGCGCTTACTAACAGACATATAAGGCGATCCATCTACCGGATCCGTCTTAAGACTAATATCCTTGCTATACTCACTCCGTCTCTTATCAGTTCCGCTTCCATAAAACAGCCGTTTTACTTTATATATCCCTTTTTGAGATGGGTCGCTGATCCCTGCCCAATCTATTATTTTCTGTTCCTGGTATTCTTTAGACAAAGGTGTTGTACGATCGGTTCCTTTGCCCAGCAGCAAAACCAATAATGAAACATTAATAACCACTGCCAATAGAATAGTTGCAACCCTTACTTTCCGTGTACTTTTCTTATTCAGCCCGATACCAATCAAAATACCTGAGACCAATTCTAAAAATATAAAAAACCGGTTAAACCTTTCTGCAGGTAAAATGAACGTCAGCACACAACTTCCAATTACAGCAATAATAATATACTTATTAACTTTTATTAATCCTCTGTATAAATAATACGAAAACGTAAAAACTATTGCAATGAGGACCAGTGAGGTCAGCAATAGTATCAGTAAATCTAAAAAATGAGGCAACCCTGTTCGCATGGTACCTCCTAAGTAAAAAATACAGATTAACGCTGCAACCATACTGCCCGCCAATGCTCCTATAGATGACTTGTCTAAGATCTTTATAAGTTTATCGGCGTACAACTTTAACCTCACCCTGACTTTATGTAACATGAGCGCTGTTTTGGGAGTTATATAATTCCTACATGCAATAGTATCTTAACCGTAAAATTAAATGCTCCCGGTGATATCTAAAACATTTATGATCAATATATTTAAAAGAATGGGGCCAGACTCTTCACTTTTGCCCCCGCTCACAATGCCATCAACTTAAGACATCTGTAAAAAGACAGAGAATAACAGTTCCTAAATATTACGAAAAACCGTAAATTCGGCTTAAAATCATTCCTCCTATGAGATTTCTGCAAATGATCAGCCTAAGAAAGCCCGAAGCCTGGGGTATTTATTTCATGATATTATTGTGCAGCGTTAGCTTCTTAGCCACCTTATTATACAACAGGTATGTTCAACGGCTGGATATCATACTGTTAATTGCAGTTTGTGTACCGTTTATTTTCAATAGCAGAACCGTTCATATTCTTTTTGGAACCCTTTATGTGCTTTCCGGTTGTATAATAGGACTTTCCTGCCTTAAATTCCATATAGCTCTTACCCATACACAGCCTACCGTAGATTTCATTATGGGCTATTTGCTGGCAGCAGGTGTTATGCTTAGCGGATTACTAATAATATACTCCAAAGTAAAAATGCGAAAAGCATATTGTTTTTTGTCTGAGTCTTAAAATTTGCTTTTGCTACATAAAACATAACGCTCAAAAAACCAAAATCTGGCTTTCTTTCGTTTCTTTGTCCCCATGACCTTTTACAAAAAATCAGTATTATCCCTTATCCTCTTAACAGGCTCGGTTGCTTACGGGCAGGACTCAACAAAAGAGGAAAGTCTTGCTAAAGAAAAGACCACTGTAGCATTTAACGATAAAGGTCTACAATTCAGGAAAGGCGATAATTTCCTTATGACCTTTCGTTTCAGGACCCAGTTGAGAGCGGCCTATTTAAGCCGGTTAGACAACGAGGAGGCAGCAGGCTTAGAAGCTCAGGTAAGGAGAATGAGGCTCCGCTTTGAAGGCTATTTAATTTCTCCCAAACTTGAATATAAGCTGCAGCTGGGCTTTGCCAACAGGGATATGGACCTGGAAAGCGGCTCCCCACAAATTGTACGCGATGCCGTTTTTTATTACAAGCCAGGCAAACAATGGTCATTTGGCTTCGGGCAAACCAAGCTCCCGGGTAACAGGGAGCGCGTTAACTCTTCCGGTGAATTACAAATGCCTGATCGCTCTATTGCCAACAACCGTTTTACCGTAGACCGGGATTTTGGGGTTTTCATTGATAAAGATTTTGAGATCAAAGACCATGTTATACAATTAAGAACTGCCATATCATCGGGCGATGGCCGAGGACAACTGGCTACCGTTAAAGGGCTTGCCTATACAGGCCGTATTGAATATATGCCTTTGGGATATTTCAAAAACAAAGGGGACTATTTTGAGGGAGATCTTGATTTTGAAGAAACGCCCAAATTATCCTTTGGATTTACCTATACCAAGAATTTTAAAGCCAACCGCACCGGCGGACAATTAGGTAAACCTATGGTAAGCGCTTACGATGATGAGGAAGAGCTGCTGGCCAATATCCGGACTATTATGGCAGATGCCGTTCTGAAATACCGGGGATGGGCTTTTTTGGGAGAATATTACGACCGGAAGGTTGATGCTTTTTCGGTTGCCGATTTCAGTACACGACCCGATGACAGGTTGATCTTCCTGAAAATGCCGGCTGGCGTGGCCGTTAACCTGCAGGCTAGTAAGCTGGTAACCAAGAAAGACGAAATCAGCGTAAGATACACTCATATTACGCCTCATGCAGACCTCCTGCCCTACCAGTATAAACTCAGGACAAAGGCCATTGGCTATTCTCATTATTTCAATAAACATAAGTTTAAGCTGCAGGGATATATAGGCCTGGATGACCGTATCGGCAGCTCGGAAGAACTGGACGATCCGTTTGAAAACCGCTTAACCGGTATGTTCCAGGTTGAGATCGGGATTTAGACAGGTTTTTCGGCTATTTTCTTCGTTTCAACTATAAGGACATTCCGCCTGTAATCCATGCAAATCAAACTTTTAAGCGTGTAAATTGTTTATTTCAAATATGAAACTCGACATACTTGCAATAGGTGTTCACCCCGATGATGTAGAATTAGGCTGCGCCGGCACTTTGCTGAAGGAAATTCAGAATGGCAAAAAAGCCGGGATCATTGATCTTACCCAGGGAGAACTGGGTACCCGTGGCACGGTAGCAACCCGGTATGCCGAAGCCGCCGAAGCCGCCCGGATATTGGGCGTGTCTGTACGTGAAAACCTAAAAATGAGGGACGGATTCTTTAAAAATGATGAAGCGCATCAGTTGCTGCTTATCAGGGCTATACGTGAATACCGGCCTGATATTATCCTCGGAAATGTACTTACAGACCGCCATCCTGATCACGGCCGTGCCGGAAATCTGATCAATGACGCCTGTTTTCTTTCGGGGCTGGCAAAAATAGAAACAAAAGACAACCAGGGTAATCCCCAGGAAAAATGGCGCCCCCGTTATTTTTTGCAATACCTGCAGGATTGGTACCATGAACCGCAATTACTGATAGACGTAAGCGATGTGGCTGACACCAAAATGAAAGCTATTGAGGCTTATGCCACCCAGTTCCATACCAGTGAAAGTGAGGCCGAAGGGCCTCAAACCTATATTTCAACCCCTGAATTTAAAGAAAGCCTTTTAGCAAGAATGAGAATGATGGGTAAACGTATAGGGGTGAAATACGCCGAAGCCTACCTTACGCAAAAACATATCGGGCTCAGTAATCTTGATGCCCTTATTTTACAGGAAACCTGATTACATGCGATTTTGCATTTTTTTACCTTATAGACAGCCATAAAATAATTACCTTTGCACACTTTATATCACTAAGAAACAATTTTTCATTAATGTCAATACCCAAGTTTGCCACACCACCTCCCCCCTCCTTCCATACGGTTTTAAAAACGCGTGTTAATGATTATTTCAGAGAGCGGGGTAAACCGAGCACCGGCAATATAAGGCTATATTCAAAGGCGCTGTTCCTGGTGGTGGGTTTTATAGCATTATATGTACATCTTGTTTTCTTTACACCACCGGCAGGCTGGGCTATTTTTGAGTGCCTGTTATTGAGCCTGTTTACATCAGCCATCGGCTTTAATATTATGCATGATGGCGCTCATGGCAGCTTCAGCAGCAAACCCTGGGTGAATACTATAGCAGCTTCGTCCCTCAACTTTTTAGGGGCCAATACTTTTATGTGGAAAATGAAGCATAATGTAATACACCATGCTTATACCAATATTGATGGTGTTGATGATGACCTGGATGCCAAACCTTTTTTAAGGCTTTGCGAAACGCAGAAGTACTATAAATTCCACAGGTACCAGCATTTTTATTTCTGGATCACTTATTCGTTGCTGTATCTTTTCTGGATTTTCTTTTCGGACTATAAAAAATATTTCACCCGGAAAGTAGGGGATATTCCTTTAAAGAAAATGACTGTTAAGGATGAGGTCTCGTTCTGGGGTTTTAAAATTTTGCATATCATACTATTTGTAGTTACGCCTATCATAACAGTTGGCGTTGGCCCGTGGGCCATTGGGTTTACAGTGTATGCGCTGTTTGCAGGTTTTGTATTGAGCATTGTATTTCAACTGGCCCACACAGTAGAAGATACAGAGTTTCCTATTCCTAATGAGCAAACCAATAAAATAGATAATGAATGGGCCATTCACCAGTTAAAAACCACCGCTAACTTTGCTACTAAAAGCAGGTTGGCCTGCTGGTTCATGGGCGGCCTGAATTTTCAAGTAGAGCATCACCTGTTCCCTAAAATTTCTCATATTCACTATCCCCGTATTAATAAGATTATAAAAGATACCTGCAAGGAGTTTGGGGTAGGTTATATTGAATATGGCAGAGTGAAAGATGCTGTTGTGTCGCATGTCTCCTACCTGAAACAACTAAGCGATCCTGCTTACAGTCATTAAAAACAGGCAGCACTAAGTAAATATTTACAAATAGAAAGAGGACCGTATCAAAACCCAGGAGCTTTCGCGCAAAGCGCTAGGAGCACCCAATTTATAACACGCCTGTTTATTTAGCTAAAAAGGCGTCCATAGCTTTTGTTGGCTTTCCGTCATCTCCCCATGCGCTTAAAGGATACTGGCTCCAGCTCCTGGCACCTTGAGGCTCCCAATACACCACACCCAAACCTTTTTCTGCTGGTACCGCTTTTACCTTTTTCATTACCGCTACCAGCATATCGTACGTATTTTGTTCCCGGGTATCTTCTCCGCCCACTTCAACTACCATCACTTCTTTGCCATACCGGGCGGCCATATCGTCCAGGTTATTTCCCAGGTCATTTATTGATAAAGTGTAATCAGGCTTGCCTTCCAGCCACCAGGGATAATACGACATACCAATTACATCGAACCTTACATTATTTTTTACAGCATTGTCAAACCACCAGCGAAAACGCTGGTTGTTGTTACCCTGATCCACATGCAGTATTACCTTAGATGCAGGAACAACCGCCTTTACTGCGTCATGTCCCGCATTCAGCAATTGCGCCAATTGCGGCCAGTTATCAGTACTACCTTCCGGCAAAAGCATTCCTCCCGGAATTTCGTTTCCTACCTGTACCCATGCAGGTACAACGCCTGCATTTTTTAACTGCGTCATTACATCGAAGGTATAGTTGTACAGTGCTTTTTTCAGCCCTTCAAAATCCAGATTTACCCATGCCTGGGGTTTTTGTTGCTTGCCCGGATCGGCCCATGTATCGCTGTAATGAAAATTGAGCATTACTTTCATCCCATGCTGTTGCGCACGTATGGCCATAGCTACCGTTTCAGCCGCGCTGCAATGCCCGTTAATTTTATGGTCCGATGGATTAACCCAAGTCCTTAGCCGGATGGTATTAATACCATGATCTTTCAGGATCTTAAAGCAATCTTCAGGAGTGCCATTATCGTTATAAAACTTATAGCCGGTTGCCTCCATTTGAGGCAGCCAGCTAATATCAGCACCTTTTACAAAGCCGGTATCTGTTGCTGGTAGAGTGGTTGTTATATTTTTTTTGTTGCCACAGCTGATACTTGTTACAAACACAGCTATGAAAAAAAAGCTAACTCCTATTTTTTTCATTATTCAATATTTAACACAATAAATATTATTTCCACATTTATTATGCCGGTTATGACTGCTATAAAACAAAATGGACTGCCTGTGTTTTACAAGCGGTCCATTTTATGTGATAAAAGCTTGTTCTGTTAGCTTAACTTGCTTTTTCAGATTTCTCAATAAGGCTGTTCCAGACAACCGCGCTTAGTATAGCGCCCAAAACCGGCGCTACAATAAATAGCCAAACCTGCGAAAGGGCTTCTCCGCCAACCAATACAGCAGGCCCTATGCTCCTGGCAGGATTCACAGATACACCTGTTATGGGAATACCTACAATATGAATCAATACCAGGCTTAACCCGATACTTAACCCTGCAAAGCCGCCGTTAATATTCTTAGTGGATGTTGAGCCAAATATCACCAACAGAAAAATAAATGTGAATACTACCTCAGCCACCAGTCCGCTTGTCAGGCTATACTTTTGAGGAGAAAACGCCCCATAACCATTTTGTCCCAGGCCTCCGGCATAGTCGGCCTTTCCCGAAGCTATAAGATATAAAATACCAGCTCCTATAAGGCCTCCTATTATCTGTGCCACGATGTAATACGCCGCTTCGCCTGCCTTCATACGCCCTGCCAACACCATTCCAATGGATATGGCAGGATTAATATGACATCCTGAAATATGCCCTATGGCATAGGCCATAGCTACAACGCTAAGACCAAAAGCAAAGGCTATACCTAAGAGCCCAACGCCTGTTGTTCCATCGGCGCCGGCAATTACAGCGCTTCCGCACCCCATAAGTACCAACACCATAGTACCGATCATTTCGGCAATGAATTTTGAAGTAGTTGTTGCTTTCATTTTTTTTAGTTTTGTTTATACATTTAAATGTACTACAAAAAGCTAAATGCCTCAATTATAATTATTTTCCGGTTCAGCAATTGCATATAAAAAACATGGAAGATAACTTTAAAAGATTTTTTTAAGCGCAGGTTCATCAGGTCTTATACTGCGATTGTAATAGGTATACCATTGGCGCTACAGGTTGCTGTCTGGACGAAAAAACTCAGCGTGCTTTATCATCCAATCCTTTGCTTTTGACGTGTATGCAGAAATTTATGTATTATGTTGAGCCAGCCTTGATTCAAAATCGTATATCCTACATAATATCTATCCAATGTTACGCTGTAGATAATATAAACGGCAAACATATAATACAAAAGCCCGCATTTAGCGGGCTCTAAACTGTGGAGGATATCGGAGTCGAACCGACGACCTCTTTCCCGAACAAAGTTCGGGACATGCAAGCGCTCACTCCTTAATTAAACCCTCAATATATTTCCGGCTTTTCCTTTTCTTGATCTCCCGCTCCCTCGCCATTGCCTGCTCCCTGGAATCAAATGACTCAGTGTATTTTATCATCCAATCCCTGGCTTTTGATGTATATGTAGAAATTCCTGTATTATGCTGAACTAACCTCAATTCCAAATCAAAGGTATATCCTACATAATACCTGTCCAACGTAGCACTGTAAATAATGTAAACGGCAAACATATAATACAAAAGCCCGCATTTAGCGGGCTCTAAACTGTGGAGGATATCGGAGTCGAACCGACGACCTCTTGCATGCCATACCCTTTTTTTGCAATTTAAGAATATCTTAGAGTTGTTTAAATTATCTTTGAAACTCAATACCAGTAAGGGTTTCAGCGATTTTTGATCTATCAAATTTTATCAAAATATATCAAAGAATATCCCCGATTTGGTTTTAAAATAGTTTTAAAATTTCTAAATCTAGCATCCGCATGCAAGTTCTCACAAAAGCGGTTCTGTGGACCTACTACACCCGCAAAGACGGTTTGTTTACGGTAAAAGTGCGTATGACCAATTTTAAGGTGGTGGAATATGTAAAAACTGATATGGCTTGCCATCCGGATAATTGGGATGAGGAAAACGGAGTTCCCTTACCGGAGCATCCGGAATACTACAAGCTAACAGAAAGAATAAAGGAAATTAAGGACGAAATTGCGTTTGAGATCAAGTTGGCCCAAAAAAACCAGGAAGCCATTTCTTTGTCAGTAATAAAAGATAAAATTGAAAAGAAGGATCAGAAAAAGGTGGTTAAGAAGATGCCCTCGACTGATATTTGGAAGTTCTACGATGATTATATAGCCGAGTTGGAGAAAGCAGGCTCATGTGGCTCAGCCGACTTGTTTACCGACAACAAAAAGATCTTTAAGAGCTTGTTTGACAACAAATCCAAGACATTTGCATCCTTTTCCAAGGAAGATTTCGAGAAAATAGACAATTTTATTAAGAAACTAAAGACTGAATCTACCAAAAGTATCTACCTCAGAACCTTTTACCGAATATGGAATTTAGCAATCGAAAAAGGAATCAATCCCCGAGACCATCACCCTAAATTTCATATTTCATTCAGGGCTTACAAAAGAATCCGCACCAAAAAAAGAGCGGCTCCTATAGAAGTTATACCCAAAATTAATAAATTGGAGTTCGCTTACGAAAGCAGACTTTTCAGATCGCTGATGCTTGCAAAATTTATGTATTACGCCCGGGGAATTAATTTTAAAGACACAATGTTATTAAAGCACGATGTAAATGTTAAAAATGGTTATCTTAAATATAAACGTTCAAAAAATGGTCGCGAATACGATTATAAGCTACATCCAGAAGCCATAGCTGTCGTAGAGATTATGAAAGACTATCCCATGCAAAGCGATGCTGGTTATGTATTCCCAATATTAGATAGTACACATGATACAGCCAGAAAGATTCATACGCGTAAAAATAGCGCTTTGAAAGATTTTAATGAAGATCTGGTGACAATTGAAGAAAGTACCAGTTGCCCGGCTCATCTCACATCATATGTACTACGCCATTCTGTATTATCACACCTCAAAAGGAAAAAAGTTGCTATTGGTATCATCAAAGAGGTAGCGGGACACGAGACAGAGTTGCAAACCAATGTATATCTGGAGGATATTGAGGATGGCATAATAGCAGAAGAAATTGAAAATGTTTTGCCGGTTTGAGAAAGGTAGAGTGAGTAAATTAGCGACCCATAAGGAAAGCAAAGCTTACTTCCCAGAACAGGAATCGTTCTCGACTATAAATGAATTGGTTGTAAATAAAGTCGGTCAAAAATCGGTCAGAATATAGTCTCCATTTCTGCGGAGTTTCTACCACTTTCCCGATAACAGTCCAAAGTTAATAAATAAAATTAGAAAAAGAGGCGGTTTGCACTTGGGGTTGGATTCCCAATCTTTAGGTGTAGAAGTTAAGACTTAATCTGACAGTTGGGGTTAATTTAGAGTAACGACAAACTAAATTAATAACCCCCAAAAGTCAGATTATGAATTCTGCAACTAAGTTAATCAAATCCCGAGTAGGCTTACTTAATTTAGCCGAACAATTGAACAATGTAACCCGTGCGTGTAAATTGATGGGTACCAGTCGCGACAGCTTTTATCGTCTTAAACAGCTCTACGAGACTGGAGGAGAAGAGGCTCTGAGAGAGATAAGTCGTCGCAAACCAATTCCCAAAAATCGTGTTGATCCTTCTGTGGAGGAAGCTGTTGTTAAGATGGCATTTGACTTTCCAGCCTATGGTCAATCCAGGGCTTCCAATGAACTTCGCAAACAAGGTGTTTTTATTTCAGCAGCTGGTGTTCGCTGTGTATGGCAGCGGCATGATCTGGAGATTTTTGAAAAGCGTCTAAAAGCTTTAGAAGCTCGCGTAGCTCAAGACGGCCTGATCCTTACAGAAGCTCAGGTTATCGCCATGGAACGAAAAAGGGAAAAGCAGGAAGCTCATGGAGAAATAGAAACGGAACATCCTGGATATCTGGGTTCTCAGGACACTTATTACGTCGGGACTATTAAAGGCGTGGGTAGAATTTATCAGCAAACTTTCATTGATACTTATAGCCGCGTAGCTTTTGCAAAGTTGTATACCAGCAAACATGCTATAACATCTGCCGATGTACTCAATGACAGAGTTCTTCCCTTCTTTGATGAGCACGAGATACCAATGCTCAGAATACTTACTGATCGAGGAACTGAGTTCAACGGAAGACTCGAAAATCATGAGTATGAGTTATATCTACAGATCGAAGGCATTGATCATAGCAAAACAAAGGTGCGCCATCCTCAAAGCAATGGAATTTGCGAACGTCTACATCGGACTATGCAGGATGAGTTCTATGCGATCGCCTTCCGAAGAAAGCTCTACAATGATCTTCACACTTTACAAACTGATCTCGACGAGTGGCTGGCTCATTACAATAATGAACGACCTCATAGTGGCAGATACTGCTTTGGTAAAACTCCGATGCAAACATTTAAAGAATCACTTACCTTAGCCAGGCAAAAACTACTGGATCAAATGAGTCCGGCAGCATAACTAATTTAATCTGTATCCCTCTTGAAAATTTAAAATTAGTCCCTAGCTGTCCGATCAAGTACTAACTATTACACTTTAGGCTATAAATTTGTCCCAAGCGATATATATCCAATATATCAATGTCAAAATAGCATTTCTGTCGATTTGACATCACTTTTTTACAGTTATTTCCTATCAATAAAAGTGTAAGTTTCTTGTAGCTAAGAAAAAATATTAATGTTCTAGCTTATTTAATAAGAATTAATTAAAAAAATTAACACCCATGCACCCGTCTAAAAACCAATTGTTAGTTGAAAGTTCTAGGTACATTAAAGTTTTCCAATCAAGAGTGCCTAATCCATTTAGACAACTGTTATAAGTATCGTCTAAATGAGCTTTCAGTATATTTCTATCTTTTGAAAAAAGGTCTTTAAGCAAATGTTGCATTCCTCTTAGTTCTCTACCTGCTTCATTAGAGAATAATTGGTTTATATTGTATCCAATAAAATGGGAAAGAGCTCTGTTCAGTTTGTTATTATCCCAACCGGCTGGTCTTATAACTTCGTATTGAAAGCTTAATGGTTCTGTTTGCTTAAGTACAGCTTTTATCCAACATTCGTCATCCACTTTGTCAAAATATGGATGAAACGTTTGGTTGTCTTGACTGGTGGGATAACTTGTTTTTTTACCAATGTTACAATCTGTACAGCTTGGCACTAGGTTGGCGGGTGTAATTGAATAACTTGGATATTCCCCCTTTGGTAAAAAATGATCAATTGTTTTAACAGTTCTTATTGTACAGTAAGGACAGGTATTCTGTGGAGCCGACAAGATTATTTCGTCATAAAATTTCCGCCCATTTGCCATTTTTGTATTCGCAAGTCTGTACTTATAATAACTAGTCAGTTTAGCTTTATTTACCCTAGAGGAAAAAATATTTTGTTCATGCGGAATTTGAAAGAGAGTATTGTCTTCGACTTTTTCTATATACAAATTTTCTCTATCGCTTAATATTCCAACTATGCTATCAATATCTAAAAAGACACTTTTTTGAGATGTATCTGTCTTTAATATGTTTAAAACATCGACTACGCTTTTTGCAGGCCTATTTAATCGCTTCATGATCTTTGTTTTTATCAAAAAATAAACTTCTTAATATTGCCCGACCTTCAATTCCTAGTTCATAATTAATGCTTTCCAATGCCTTTTCGTATGTATCAATTTCGGTAACCAGTCCTTTTAATATATTATAAAATCCAGAGTCAGTTACTTCAAGACCAAAAATGTCATTTGTCAATACCCCAACGTTTTCACCGAAAGTTTCAAGTTCGAGGGACTCAAATTTTGCAAACGTCCCTTTCCTAGATAATTTAAAAACGCAGGACTTAGGTACTTCCTGCAATACAATTGGTGAATGAGTGGTCATAATACAAACTGCATTTCTGTTAGTTAACAACTCGGAAAGAGCTCTGATGAAAGAAGATAATAAAGGAGGATGCAAGTGCGTTTCTGGTTCATCAAAAAAAACAAGACTTTTTTCTTGTAGAAGTTCCACAAGCTTAGTTATTGTAAATAAAATCATTTTATGCCCAGAACTTAATCTCGCAAATTTTTTTTTTATTAGTTTTAGATTGTTAGCGCGATAATTGTCAATTACTTCGTCAAACTTTTCATCTTTAAATATTGGATCGCTTTCTAAATGTTTTATTATTGTTTTCCATCTGGACTTTTTTGAAGAGCTGATTATTAATCCAATGCTTAATGTAAATGCATCTGCAAAATTTGTTAGATTGTCAGTATTATTGTTTACTTCCTTCAATTCATTAAGACTTTTTAAACCAATATAATGATACTTAATTTCTGGATTTAGCGGTTTATTGTGAAATTGAAATTCATCAAAAGCACTAAATGTAACACAGATGATATTTGAAAAAGAATCGTCTTGAATATTATCGTTGAAAACGAATTTACCGCTCCTGTCTTCACTACTTAGAGTGTTTATAATACTATCAATCATCCCATTTAGAAGGTGTGATTTTCCAACACCATTGCGACCTATGATAATTTGAATATTTGTTGGGGGATTATTCTCAGCGATTACTTTAAAGTCTATCTTAGGAATATTTGTTTTTACCAAATACTGGGGGAAATAATAACTAAAACCATAATCAGTGAGTCTAGCACCACCTGTCGCGATACGTCTATATTGATTTGTAACAGTGCTAATTGAAATGTCACGTAAAAGTGAGGTATTCGTTACATCTTCTTTTATAGCTTTTTCAAAGATATTTACATGTAAGGCTATGTCATTTAGACCATTGAGAATTTGACTCCTAAGTTCATCTCCCAATTTATTCAAATTTTCATAGTAAGTATCTTCAGATCCTAATGAAAAGTAATTGTCGTCTAATTTTTGAAATTGATCACCAATCTTTAAGATTTTATGTTCAGATCCTGTTTTTTGCTCGAAATATGCAATCCTAACAGCCCCTATACGAGTTATATCTCCTTCGCCATTTATATAGCGAATTCCAAATAGCGTAAAATAGGAATAATCATTCCAATCGTCCCAAGTTAAAACGACTGCATTCCTTACATCATCTGCGACATTACCAAACCGATTTGTTACCAAAAAGATAATCTTGTCCATATAAGCAAGTTGTTTTATTATTTCTATTGTTCAGTAAAAGAATGATTCACCAAGTTTAAGGTAGTAATATCTAATTTGTGGCTCAAGTCTATATAACGAAAGTATATGAAAGTAACAACAAGGAATATATGCTTATAATAACTATGGCCCTTTTATAATATTCTTGCGCCATAACCAAGTTTGTAACTTTACCGTTAACTATTTTTTCATTCTGCTGAATCATTTTTGAATATAACTGGATAAGATATTTAAGGTACTGAAGTCTATTTCCTGAAACGTTAATTTCTGTACTCCCTAAAACGTCATACGAGCTCCTTTCTAAAACTTTTACTGAAAACCAGACCGTTCTTAACGTATAGATAGAAAGAATGACAGAAGTTATTACCAGTATTTTTATGGCGGTATCTGGAATGTTTTTACTCCAGATAAAGCTATTGGCTGCAATAATTATTGTAGTAGCTAAACTAAGCGAGCTGATAAAAAGGGCGGCCTTTGATTCTGTACCTTTTCTTCTGTCTTCCTCAGCTTCATAAACTTTTGATTGAAGTTGGAAGGCAAGTTCGAGGTTTTCATCACCTAATTGTAACGGTGCCTGTATTATCTCAACAGTTTCTCCATGTGTAGTTTCTAATTCGCTCTTCTCAATTAATGGCCAGACCCACTCTCTGATTTTACGTAAAAAGGATTTCAATTGGACTAATTTTTAATTAAAAATTGTGTTATTGATTTAGATATGGGCAAACTTACCAGGCGCTCTATCCATGCCCATTGTCCGTTTGGATTGATTTCAAGAAAGACATACTCACCATCAGATGTTAATATTAAATCTATAGCACCAAAATTCAATGACAGCTTTTTCGTTAATTGGAGACATTTTTCAGCAATATCTTTGGGCAAATCAATATGTGAATGCAAGAGCTTGCTTTGAGACTTACGCCAATCAACCTTTGAATCATCAGAGTGTTGAGAATGGATCATTACTGCAAATAATTCGTCTCCTACAATCGTTACACGGATATCACCTTTCTTAGGAATATGCTTTTGCAAATACGTAGGACAAGTGCTAACCCGATTCAAGTCTTCTACTTGTATTTTGAGAAGGCTAGTGAAAATAACACCCTCCTCTGTATCATTTATCCCAACGGAACCTGTTCTGATAGGTTTTATGATACAATCCCTTTCATTCCTGGAATAAAATTTATTTGCCTCTTGTATGTCAGTAGTTATAATGCTATCAGGCAAAAGAAAGCCAATTTTTTTAGCTACTTGAAGCTGATAGATCTTATTTTCAGCTCCTCTTATGGCTTCAACATTATTTAGCCACCGAGCATTTCTTAGTATCTTATAGAGCGCTTCCAAACTTTCAGCAAATTCGCCAGCAACAAACAACTGTTCCGAAGACGTCAGTCCATCAATAGACGGGGGAAGTTCGGGTCTTCTAAAATATACAGAACGTATTTTTGTTAGGTCAATGGTTATATTGAGCACTAAATCTGTAAGAGAATAAAAATCTCTCTTTAAATCAAAATTCAAGATTACCACAGAGCCTATATCTTCTGTGTTCAATCGATAAAAAGGCACCTGAGATTCTCTTAGGCTTTTGACAACAAAGTCAGTTGTAATATCACCTTTATTTGTAATAAGAAGAACGGGTATCATCTTTCTCGGTTTTCACAAGAGTTTTCGTGGAAAGCTCAATGTGATCATGACCACGATCATCCCTTTCTCCTAAAACTTTTGTTTTGGTTGTTGTCTCTAAAAAAAGGTTGTTATCATCTTTTTCAGCACGTACTCTTGTACGTGTAATAAGCAATAAGTCGTCTGTCGTAGTTTCAATAAAAGGCTTTTTGACATTATTAAGGACAACGATGTTCAACCCTTCAATTGGATCATATTGGTAAATAGAAATCATATTCACATCTACTCTTTTAGTTTTATAATCCAATATTAAAGGCTTCATCCTATTTAATGTTTATTGGCTAAATTACAGAAAAAACAATTATATTATTTCAGAATTAAACTTTCATTTCAATGAGTGATCTAATTCGGAAGTAACTGATCTTTCTTTAAGAACTATTGGTATCGTTTATATAGGCAGTTGTCTTATCGACAACCTTTTTAAATTGCCTGTCTCTCCTCTGAAGTATTCTCGAATTTTTATCAAACTTTTTATAATCTGGTAATTTTGAAAATAAATCATCAAGATTTGACTTCAGCTCAACTTTATATTTTTTGTTTGAGACTAAGTTAGCAATAGCATGATCTACCATTTTATATAATAGATTTCGGGCGACTTTTTCATAATCGGTTAAACAATCCAGCAGACAAAACTCAAATGACACACCATTTTCATCTATAGCCATTATGTTTTTGCCAATTCGATCCAGTTTCATTTGGACAATTCTAAAACTCGTAGTTTTTCTTTGAAAGGTTTTCGTCTTTTTCATCTCCTTATCAAACAGGTAGTCTATAGTATGGGATGCTGCAATATTCCTTAAACGGTAAATATCCAGCACATGAAATAGCTCTCCCAACCGATCTGAAGTAGGATAATTTATAAGTTTTGATAATTCTTTATATGCTCCAATTTGAAGATATGTAGCATTCAGAATACCGTATAATCTTAGATAGCGTTCCCCAAAATCTATTTTCTTATTCCCCATGTCACCTAATTGAAAACGAAAAGCATTCTTTAATGCGTGATCCGTATCTTCAATCAAATCAATACAAGCCCTATAACGTTTTACGTCAGTTTTGTGCTGAAATTTCATTTTCTTCTTTAATTTCTCATCAAAATTGACTTCATCTATTCCTTCTGATGCTGCACCTAAAATAACCAGAAGTAGGTGGGTGATTTGCTCTTTTGTAACATCTTCCTTTTTCATTTTCTTTTTATGTCAGATTCTTTTTTTTGTTTATCGTTATCAAATATTCTTCAAAAGAAGAACTATCAAGATTATGATACATAACTGGTCTTATTGTGTTCAATTGATCTGGTTGTCTCAGTAAAATAAGCTAGTATATTATGAGTGTTTACTTTTTTCATGAGTAAATTGGTCAATTAACTATCTGCTAGAACATGCATACTAAAAAGTTATATTTTATCTGTCAATACATCCAATGTATTATCTTTTATCCCCGAAAAAAATCGTTCCTTTCTCAGATATATATTAATCATTGAGGTGGCTAAATCGGATTCAACTTTCTTGCAGTTATAAACGAGTGTCCGTATAAGATCCCCTGAATAAGATCGAACTTTAAAAACATAATAGGGCAATAATGTATTATCGTAATGAGCATTATGAACCACCAGGTTCCTGAACCGGTATATTCTTAATATATTTTCCTTTATCTCCTTGGTTTGCGCTTCTAATACACCAAGCCTGTAAGCATTGTCATTATAAAAATTCATTAATTTTTCGACTCTGGATACAAGTAACAAATCTTTTTCTTCAGCCTTAATCAACGGAAGTGCAGTAATAAAATCTTTAAGGTATATTTTGCCATCCTCTTTAACTTTCAATTTTGCCGCTTCAATAGTCTTGGCAGAAAGATAGCTGTAAAATGTAGCACGAACTTCGTATTCATTGTAAAGTTCCCAACCGTATTCATACGCAAAATCTATAATTTGCTGAGAAGAAATAATCTCCTGGATGATTTCGAGCTTACCGATCTTTTTGTCTGATATGTCTTTACTGATATCAAATTCCGGCTGGTTAAATAAATTCTCAATAGCAATCCAGTAGTTTAACAACTTATCTTCGAGTTTAATTGATGCTTCAGCTTTGCTATACCAATGAATTGCATTGAGCAACTTCGTTGATATCTTTCGCGGAGATCGTTTAAGTAATTCATTATATTCAATCACTTTATCTAAAGCCCGATTGTGTTTTGAAAGATTCAGAGAATCGTTATACTTTATATTTCTATGATTTTTATCCTGCCTATGGCTTCGTTGAATGACTTCGTTTCCCTGGATGATTAAGTATTCTTCCAATTTGATTTTAAGTGGTGCTTTAGTATTAAAGTAGCACGCAATTAAATCCAGGGCCCTTTCAAGATGGTTTACCGCTGTTATCAATGAAGACTGTGGTAATAAACTGTCTATTTCCACAGCGGCCTGGATAAACTTTTTTTCAGTCGGTTCCTTTTCCTGCAAGTCTTCATTTTGAAAAGGGTCTTCTGAGTTGCAATATCTTTTCTTTGATATTGAATAGAAATTTACGTTACCGATATGTATATCCATGTCTCCTATCAGTCCTTCAACAATAAATACATATCTTACCCTTTCTTTCTCTTTATAATAATATTCGGACAGAGCTAAAAAACGATCCTTATAAGTAAGACCATCAATAAATTGGCGAACCTGCGAATTATAAGTTTCAAAATCAGGTTTTCCAAATTTGAACTTATGAGGATATTTAGTGCGTAATATCTGTTTACCATTCATTTCAACGAAGTCATAGGTCCCAAATACATTCGAGATAAAACTTTTGATATCTTCCAAAATATAACCTTTCTGCACGTATTCTGTAATAAGGGTTTCTGCCAGATAAGACAGTTCGCTTATCATCTGCATAGTTATCTCATCTTCCGATAAAATGATACTCTCAAGTAATTCCAGGCTTTCGTTAAAATATAAACCTTCTTCAAATTGCTTTTTTAAATGAAGGCAGGCTTGCAGTATTAAGTTATTCTTTTCTGAATTAAAGTTGCTCCGTAGCAACTTAAAAGCTGTTTTAAAATGTTTTTTCAGGATTGGATCATTATCAAAAAAATAATTGAGTTTGGATTGAAAAAATTTTTTGTTTGCAGGGTTTCTGAAATCGTTGTCCTCTATTTCGGTGATAATATCGTTCAAAAGCGTATGTGGGCTATATAAGGTGAGACCATATAAGTTTTTGGGAAAGTCATAAATAAGGTCTTCCCAAATCCGTTTTAAACTGTCAATTTTAATCTCAATATTGTTCATACTTGAAAAGGGATTTTATTGGCATCTAAATAACCAATAAGTTCTTTATTATTGGAATTTTAAATTAGAGGGTCTTATTTTAGTTTTTAAGCCATATAAATCTTTTCGCATCGCAATCGCAAATTCATAATAATTGTTTTCAGAGGGATCACCGATAAAGTCTGAAAGTGTTTTGATCGCCTGATCTGAAGCAAAAAGTATCATGTTATTTCTTTCCGTTTTTAGTTCCTCCACCAACTGTTCTTTCGATATAAAATCTCTTCCATGTTTTTTCAGTTCTGGTAAATGTTTTTCAAAGTCGAGTAGTGCATTAGCTAATAGAATAATTGCCTTATAGCGGACGTTTTTAAAGTCGTGTTGTGTTTGGCTTTTAATTTCTCTGCTTTTTAGCATAAAATCAATGATGCTTTTTATTATTGCACCTACGCCAATTAACCCAATAGCAGAAAGTATATTTTGATAAAGCATTTTTTAGTAAACTTTCATCAAAGATACTAAATAATTTAGTAGGTCAACCTCATTGCTTTTTTACCCCCATTCCCGCCAGTCCAGGTGTATTCGTAATCCTATCCATTTCGTCCTCCACGATAGCCTTTACCTCCCGTTTAACGCGCAGAAACATCTCCCTGATTATCTTTTGTTCCTTCTGTTCGTCCGGTAAAGGCTTATACCCGGCTTCCTCCTTTTTCAAGGCACCAAAGTCATGCCGTACCTGTGAATGAAACATCTTTTGCGGGATTCGCTGATCCGGGTTATCAGCTACCATGCCTACTACCTCACCGGCTGAAAGCCCGGATATGGTAGATTGGGGTATGGCGTAATCCAATTGTTTGGATTTGCTGACCGATGTATCGCTGCTGTTAATGGTCAGGCTCTGACGGTCCTGCATTATCTTTCCGAACCGTTCGGAAAGGGATTTGGAGCTGTCTCCTGTAACCTGACCGGAGATAATATTTCCTACCATAGACAGGATCACATTAGCCTGCTTTTCTCCATAATGTAGGATAAGCTGGCTGGCATCCTGGATGACCAGTGTAACATTTACAAGATAACTTCTGCAAATAGATAAAAATTTATCGGCGTTGTGCCATGAAATATTGGCGAACTCCTCCAGCAATATGCCGCAGGGCTGTTCTTCCTGTTCTTTCAGGAGCTTTTGCAGGGTGTTCAGGTATAAAGAAATCACCGCACAATAGACATTTGATACCTGTGGATTATTGGCAATACAAACGATCTTGGGTGCTTTAGGATCGTTGATGGCCATCGTAAAATCATCACCAGAAAGCACATAATACAGTTTCTCACTAGCGAGTGTTCCCAGGCTGATAGCCGCCCCTGAAATCTGCCCGATAAGCTGCTTACCGGCATCTTCCTCATAGGCCCGGACAAACGGTGTGGCGATGACTTCTAACGTTGGCTCAGCCATCAGGATTGTAAACAGTTTATCTAAAGGTGTTTGAGCAAGTTCAATGACGTGTGGTAATGTGCAGTATTTACCGTCCTGGTAGATGCGCAAAAACCATATTAAGGCGGTGATAAAGCTAATACTACTCTCCACCCAAAAATCCCCTTGTCGGTCGATCCACTCCTGGTTTAATCCCAATAAAATGGCGCGCGATGCAGAAGCGGCATCTGTAATGGAATTTATTGAACCGGGTAATAATGGATTGCACCGCTCCTGTACATTTTCAAAGTTCAGGATATGGAAGGTCGGTGGAACTTTATACCGGTGCTTGTTTTTTAAAAAATAGTTATAGGCAACCTTTGTTAAGTCAGGGTATTTAAAGTCATGAATAAATAACGCATAACCCTTAGCGATCTGCTGTTTTAATATCTCTTTTGCTATCAGGGTTTTCCCACTCCCAGGCAGTCCCATCAATAAAACGCCGCCCCTAAATCCGTTAATTATGTTAATCCAGCCGTTACGCTCTTTGTTCTTTAAACAGTAGCGTGTGGGCAGGTTGACAGAATATTTGTTTTCCAGCTTTCTTTCTTCCTGCGGAAAGGTTTCGTTAGCTGTATTAAATACATCTCCGCTGATCTTTGTTTTAATAATCCGAAATAGCAAAGTGCCACCGGTCAAAAAGAAAATAAACCCTATTGCTGTTACCGACATATAGGAAAAACCAATAACGGTGTTGCTGGCCTGCAGCCAGAAAAATAAGCCGCTAATAAAATAAAGTGTAAGGCCGGTTATCAGATAGGCAATCGCCAGCCGGTAATTAAATTCCTCGCCCTTCTTTGCTTTGACGCCTAACAGCGATAAAGCCAGGAAGCCCAATGCAAGAAATTTTGCTTTATGAATATTTGCAAACAGTCCTGTCCGGTGGATATTATCCAATATCTTATTAGTAACGGCATGTGTCCAACCCTGCTCCTGGAAAAACACATAACAACTATCATAAAAATGTAGCAATAACACTGCTACACTGATCAACCGGGTCATGTCCATAATTTTCTTTAACCCTATCTCGTTTTCATTTGTCCCCACTGCCATGCTACACTGTTTTAAGATGAATAATTATAGTTCCCATTGCTTATTAAAGCCTTTCTTCTTTTTACGTTGTTCTTCTGTCAGCATTTCCTTGTTGATCGCCCAGCTCTCGCCGCTGTCGGGATCTACTATCTGTTCAATGATCTTAGAGACGCCTTTACCTAATTCTTCTCGGCCCGGTTCCTTTTCCGGAGCCTTTGTTTTATCAGGTTCTTTCCTGATCTCTTGCTGTTTGGCAGGTGTACCGGCTTTAACCTTTGCTGCCGTCCCTTGTTTATCCTGGGAATCGCCTTTTTGCTGGATAACAGCCTGCTGTTTTTGCTGCTCCTTTTCCGGTTGCTGCTGTGCTTCCATGCCCAGGCGTTCCAGCATTCTTTTGGCAGCATATTCTTTATCTATATCCCTGCCGTTAAAAACTGTTTTCTTTTCGTGATCTATATAGGTCATGCCGAATATCCGGCCTTGTTCATTACGCCGGACTACCAGGTCTATGCGCTCGCGTTTTAACAGTTTCGCCAGCTCAGCCAGTGATCGCGGCTTTGATTGCATGGCCCATTCGATAGCCGTTTTGATATGCTTTTTATCCGGCAGGCGTTTCTGCTTGTTTTCTTTACATTTTTCTTCGATATATTTTAATGTAGGTTTGCTATGAAAAACACTTGCTTTAATGGGTTTCGTAAGGGTTTTGCCTTCCTTGTCCGTTACCACATAAGTAAGGCCCCGGTGCTTGTATATCCTGCCGTCCTCTGAACCACGATCCGCCTTTACATTGTATAGTTTTAAAACAGCATTCAGCTCATGGATGGAGGTGTATTTGTAATGATCAATTACGTGATCCAGCACATTGGTAATGCTGCGCATTGTGGCCGATTTACCGGCCTGTATTTTTTTCGGTGTTACTGCTAATTGTTTTTCATCTTCGCGCTTCTGTTCTTTCTTATCAGCAGGAACAAAGCCGTACTGCTTTTCCATTTCTTTGCGTACCGGTTCAGAAACATTCTTTCCAATAAAATGGGTGGAGATGCGTGTACCATCATCTCTGATCAAAGGGGCCAGTACATGAACATGAGGGTGCCCGGCATCTTCATGTTCGTAAACCAGGTAGGGTTGATCGCCAAAACCGATCTTATGCATATATTCATCAGCCAGGTGAATAAGAAAGGGTTTGTCCAGCCGTTGCTTTTCTGACGGATGAAAGTTGAGAGATATATGGATCAGCTTTGTTTCTGCTGTTTCATGCAGGTTCATCAGATCCTTAAATCGCTGCTCCTTATCATGAAAATTCAGCTCCTTTGGCAGCTTAAAAAAATTATGCGCATGGAGCAACTCAGCAGTTTCCTTCAATACCTTTTTTTCATGGTAATTCAGCGCTCTTTTAAGGTTGGTCGGGAAGGTTATTTGAGGACGCATTGCTGACGGATTTGATTCATTGAAACGCGGACTTCTTCTATCTTCTTGACAAGGTTTTGCCGGGTGGATTCTGTCAGCTCCGCCCATATTTTTATTTCCGGGACATGATCCAAAGTATGCAGTTTATGGACGGTCTGATTGAAGTTATTTCCGATGGCTGAAAGCTCCCTGGAAAGCTGGTTTAAAGCTGACAAAATTTCACGGGAGGCTTCATCTTTATAGAGGATAACCACCGGCTTTTGCAGCAGCACCTTGCGCACATACTGGCTTAGCTTGGTGCAGGTGGTTTGCTTAAATAATCTGTATATGTCGGTGTATTCATCCGGTTTTACCCGGATACTGATCCACCTCTTTGGGGTTATTTTTTCTTCATTCATCACTGTTTCATTTACACGTTAAAGAATTTTCCGCGTGAGTTTCGAGTGCGGAAATAGTAAAAATGCTCTTGTTCCTTTTCCCCGAAACGACCCCGGAGTGAAGGGCAAGGTCCAAAAGTGCAACTTTTGGTACACCTTGCCATCCCCGCACGAAGTAGGGGGATTGCCTGCCCGCAGGTACCCGAAGGGTGCAGCAGGCTGATTGAAAGCAATACCGGTCTATAATGACCGGGATACCGCTTTGAGGCATTCATGCTCCTGGCCGGGAACCTTTCCCAAAATTTTGATGCCAGTCGTTCAGGTCTTTGTACCCGGCATACAATCTACGTTCATCGCTGAATAAATCGGGAGCGGCTGCAAGGGCAAGCGTAGTGTACTTGGTACCGGTTTTATCGTTGTCCAGGTACAAATACACCCGCTCATAAGACTGCATAATTGGCAGTTGCTTTTCAAAAAATGAAGTGCTGTTGAGCACTAAAAAATCGCACTGCGGAGACTCCTGGTTCAGATGCATGGTCTGGTAAGAAAGGAAGTCAAAAAAACCTTCAAAAACGGATAAATATTCCTTTCCATTTTTGACCCAGGTGGAGTCTTTCGGATAGCTCCCTCCTTTGAAATAAGGAGCGCGTAACTCATAACCTCCGCTATCGTTTTGAAAGCCTAATGCATAGTAATTTTTTCCGCTGTTTTTATACCGCACTTCGCGCAGCCATTGATCGGCTATTTCAACGGCAATACGGCGGGATTGATAATATCGGATAAGAGCGATAGAATGGACTGCATGAATGGACTGGATTTCTATTGCAGGCGCTTCCGGAATTATTTCTGCAACATACTTCGGCAGACTGCTCGCCTGCCCTAATCGTTTCAATGCTTCGGAGATAGAAACATCTTCATACAGCAAAATAAAGTCTAATAAATTCCCGCCTTTACCTTCGCCAAAGTCATACCATTGATTACGGCGGCGGTTGACTTTAAAGGATGGGGTTCTTTCGGTTCGTAACGGGGAATGATACCAGTAATTTTCGCGGCTCACTTTTGCGGGTTCAAAACCGGCCACAGACAGGTAGGCAACCATATCAATGGCGTTTGCTTCTTTGATTGTCATAACACACATTTTCAGGTTCACAATTCAATGACGAAACAAAAGTAGGTGCAACAAGAGCCAAAAAGTACAACCGTGTCGTATAACGGCAGGGTTGATTGGAAAACCATTGTACTCTGAAAACCGGAAATTAGCTTATTTGGTTTGCGCCTTAAAAATCAATAGTTAAAAGTCAAGACTTTCATATATTTATATGATGATAATTACATATTTAAATGAAGAAGGAATTTATTTTATCAGAGATAAAACGGGTAGGAGTAGCCGATGGAAAGTCTGTCGGCCATCAACGTTTTTCCAATGAGACAGGTATTCAAAAGGCAGATTGGTATGGCAAACATTGGGTCAGATGGTCAGACGCTCTTAAGGATGCCGGCCTTTCTGCAAATGAATTCAAGAAAGCATATTCCGACGAATATGTAATTGAAAAGCTAATATCATTAATTCGTGAACTGGGACACTATCCAGTTGTTGGTGAAATAAGAATAAAGTCACGAGCTGATAAAAACTTTCCTGCTCATACGGTTTTTAATAGAGTTGGAAATAAACAAATGCTGATAAAGAAGGTTATGACTTTTTGCGAAACCAAAGAAGAATATTCAGATGTAATCCAAATATGCGAGAGATCGTATACTCCGGCAAATTCCGAAAGGGTAAAAGAGGATGGTTTAATCATCGGTATAGTCTATCTGATACGGTCTGGTAAATTTTATAAAATAGGTCGGGCTAATTCAATAGGGAGAAGACACTATGAGCTATCAATACAGCTCCCTGAAGCCGCCGCAATAATTCATTCAATTAATACAGATGACCCAGTTGGCATAGAAGCATATTGGCATAATAGATTTAAAGGCAAAAGAAAAAATGGAGAATGGTTTGAGTTAAGCCAGGATGATATTAGCGCTTTTAAGAGAAGAAAATTTATGTGATCTGGACGGAGCGAAATAAGGAGCCAAAATTAATATTTTACCACAAAATCTCAATTTTAAGAGTTTACTTTTAGACCAATGAACAACAAAAAGGCATTTTAGAAAACAGAAAACTATATGAGACTACAATACGGGCATGAAAATAGCATTAACTCTTTCAGTGAAATTGATAGTTTTGATTTTACTCGTCAGCTAAGTGATAAGCTCAAAAACGAAATTGAAACCAAAGAGAGAGATTATATACTACGCGTTGATGAAGATGAATTTAAAGCCTATTTAATAGACAAATATTCTTTAGAACCTATAACAATTGATTATAGTAGCGAAACTATCGGTGAACCAACGGTTTCGAAAGAGTGGATAGAGGACAGCTTTTACCGAGAAAGATATCAAACCGAAGTTTATAATTTTACCATAAGCTATACGTTTGTCGGCTCTGGTATTATTTTTAAGATACAACCAGGCACTCGAACCCTAACTTCTGCTGAAATCTATGTTAATGAACAAAACAGCACTGTTTCATTTAGTTTTAAGCTATACAAAAAAGACGCCGAAGAATTTAAAAGGACTAAAGGCGACTTTCAAAAAAGAGCATTTACTAATTTAGGAAATGCTAATCAAGTCGCGATAAGTTGGATGCAATCGTTGCCAGGAACGGTGAACTCTTTATTTCAGCAACAAAAAAATAAATACTTACAAGAAAATGACTTTTTTGCCGCTATTAATGTAAAAGTAAATAAAGACACACAGTCTGTTTTTACTGCGCCGACAATTAAAAAGAAAGCAATTCCCCAACCTTCAGTTTCAAAAAACAATGAATTTTCTTCCGAGCCTATGATGGCGAAAGAAATGTATGATGATATTCTCAAGGTTATCTATGACTTTGGGAAAAATATGGAGAAAAAGCCTTCAACGTATAAAGGCAAAGACGAAGAAGGAATCAGAGATCAGTTTCTATTGATATTGGAAACACGCTACGAGGGCATAATAGGGAGTGGCGAAACCTTTAATCGTGGTGGTAAAACCGACATCATTCTAAAGTATGCGAAGGATGGAAGCAACCTGTTTGTTGCCGAATGCAAATTTTGGCGCGGCGCTTCGGAATTTCATAATGGCATTTCTCAACTGTTCGACAGGTATTTAACTTGGCGTGACTCGAAAGTCGCTTTAATAATTTTTGTTACCAATAAGGATTTCACAAAAATTATTGATACAATAAAAAGCGAAACACCTAACCACCCATATTTCTTGAAATCGGTTGGAGCAAGAGGCGAGACATCATTTAGTTTTCATTTCCATTTACCCCAAGACAATAATAAAACTGTATTTTTCGAAATAATAGCTTTTCACTACGACAAATAGGTGGAGGTAATAAATTCTATGCAATAGAAACCGTAATTGCAAGGATCTAATTTACTCAGAGGATATTATTGAAACAACCGTGTCGTATAACGGCAGGGTTGTATAAAATAGTTATGGTCTTTCATTTTCCAGGGAAAGCATTAGATTATCCTTTCCAATTACCGGTGGGTCACTGGCTAAAGTCAAAAATTTGGTATATTTAATAGTTGCATAAATACAAATAATACGATACCAGAATAAAGGATAATCGCCAAGCATAATGAAAGAAAGAATCGCAGTTGAAACATTGACGTTAGGTGAAATTTCTGACATCTTTCAGGAGTCAATTGAAATCGCTAATCCAAAATTCAATAGGGTTCTTGAAAAAGAATTAAAGCGCCAAAAGAAGGTTAAAATCACTAAACTTAAGTGGATCAAATCCTATGAAGAATTTAAAGGGGCAAAGCTCAATTTTTATTGCGAAAAAATCCCGGCTCAGGAAAATCCTATCGTAGCCATTGGCATGACCTACAGAACCACCAAAGGGTTGATGTTGGTTACTGTTGATACTTCCAATGGTGGTGTGCCAACAAGTGGATTTATGAGAAACACAGGATGGAATAAATGGGTGCGGATATACACAGAACACTTTTGCGAGAGATTTGCCGAGCGTATTTTGAATGCAGAGAAGGCCACTTTCCAGGTGGGTTCGGAAGGAATTATGTTTTCCGACATGTTAGGCCCTGTTAGAGTTACAGATACCGTAACAGACAACCTGGAAGAAATAGAGTTTCAATTTAAAGAAGGACAGGCATACGGCTACCGTGATAGTAAAAGCAAAATCACTTTCTTTAGGACAGTATATTCAAACGATATGCTAAAGCGTGAAAGACTGGATTTCAAAAATGAATGGGAACAGCCACTTGATGAATTATATGAATTATTCAAATGGGAATAACCGATAGCGAACAGATAAAAAGCTTCTTTTCGCGTACGCCATAAAATGGCGTAGCAATCGCCTATAATCTTTCAAAAATCATTGCATCATTTTCAGAAGAAGTCCAGGATTTTTTTTGAACCGTTTTATCATTGAATTCATCGAAAATCCACTTGGGTGAACTGATGGTTATGGTAATCTGATTTTGATTATTCAGATTATACTCGGTCAAAACATATACCGCAGAAAATTTTGACTTTTCTAATTTTTGCTCCAGTACTTTATTGATGTATTCGATTGCCTTTCTAGCATTCGGAAACTCTTTATTTTTAGGAAACTCCACATCAAAGCTACCCTCATACCTAAAATCAGGCTTATAGATAAAAAGTGTGTTGTGCTTCAAAAGCATAGAATCCTCAAAGTTCCTGTATTGTTCCAAAGACGTAAATATCTTTTTATAATAATTGTATTTCATCGGAAAACGTGTGGATAGGGCATCAAGGATACCAATATCAAAGATATTCGGACTCCCATCCGTATTAATATTGTTAAACTTGGGACTAATAGACCAACGGTCAACTATCTTATTATTTTTTGTAACAATAAGGGAAAAGTTGTCATTCTCCATAATATTCCTGGCACGTTCACCATATCTTACAGTTTTGATCAGCGAATCAATGACCGGTTTATCTGTAATAAAAAAATTGTATTTCTGATACGTTCTGTTTTCATCATACGGGGAATCCATACCTATCAGCTTTACCGTATCATTTAGAAATTGCTGGTCAAATAAGAGATGACCCTGGCAAAAAGAAATTAATCTAACGCCCAGCATAAGCAATAGGATACAAAATAGTCTCGGCATTTGAGCACATTGTTATTTGTAAAATAATCTCAAATGTATAGCATATTCTGTCAAAAGATGCGTGATCCGTTCTTCTCGCCATTTTGTATCAATCATTTAAAAACGATGGTACAACATGAACGGGAATTTATAATTACAAGAAAAGGAATTGCTACTATGATTAAAAGTGGAGCAGTAGCAGTAAAATTAACTGTGTCGTATAACGGCACGGTTAAATTACTATAACCTAAAAACTACTATCTATTTTTACACCTGTGAAAATGATTTTCGTGGTATTTAAAAACGTGAAGTATGTTAAGTGAAAAAGAAGTTGCGTTGCTCTATGAAACGATTATGAGCGCACCAGGTATGAATGATGCGGTAAAGCTGGATCTGCGCATCCCGAGAAAAAACGTATTGCTGTTGGTCAAAGTGATGGAGAAAGGTTTGCAAACCAAGCCCGGTGATGCGCTGGACGGGCTGATGCGGGCGGCGGGTGAAAACAGCCTGGAATCCATGCAGCAGGTCGGCAGCGAGCTGCTGGAAAAAGCCGGTTTAACAGGTATGCATACAAGGTTGAATACCCTGCACTCCAAATAACCCGAAGGGTTTACGAAGGATCATCTTCCTGCTGTGGCGGGCGCTGGCGGGAAGTCAGGTAATCATCCGTATAATCAATGCAAATTTCCACCCACATGGGCAAATGATCCGACATCTGGTGCGTGCGCCAATAGGTTTTGTAATACGCACTTTTGTTGGTACGTGGTGTTCCGGCTGCAGTGGTGTTATAGGCTTCGCCCATATCTTTGATATATTCAGCTTCATCCTCCGCCCGAAACACTGTATCATAATAATCAAATACGCCCGCTTTGCCTGTCGTATTGAAGCGCCCGGGCCTTACTTTAAAAGCGATCTGGTCATAAAATTTATTCTTCAGTGCATTGGATGGCAGGTGCTGTAATTCCTCCGGGATAACGAACCCGGCATTGATAATAGCGCTATAAGTGGAATCCGCAGGATCATAAATATTGAAGTCTCCCAGGAGGATATTGTTATTGGACCACTCTGTTTTGCCGTCCGCCCGTTTAGAAAGCGTGGTGGCGATGGTTTGGATTTCCCGTATCCGGTCGGGGTTATCAGGTTTGGCATCGCCGTATAAAACATGAACGGTAGTAAGCTGGAAGTTTGTCCAGCCTGCGGTAAAGCCGCAGGTATAGGGCGTGCGGGCCAACTGCTGCACTGGCTCATAAATCGTTTGCCCGGTTTCGGGGTCTTTTTTCTGAAACGGGGGCAGCACCAGTTCTCCGGCAAGTCCGCCGAACTTAACTTTGCGGGTATCAAAAACAAAAGCCAGCCGTTCCTTATTACCCTGGTTGCCCGCTGTAACATCGGTGATCACATAATGCCAGTTATTGCCCAATATCTGTATTAGCTTTTTGAGCGCCTTTAAATCGTCCCGTACTTCCTGTATCGCAACAATATCAAAATGGGCAACGATCTCGGCGATATAATAAAAGGCTTCCAGCAGTCGTTCCCCATAAGCGGGGGAATCAAATTCCCGGATGTTCCAGGTAGCCAGCAGCAGGTTACCTTCCAGTTGCTTAGTTGGCACTTCGGCTTTCAGTTTCTGACGCAGCGCCAGCAGGCGTTGCAGGGTACGCTTACCGGCAGGCGTGCCTGCCTGGATATACTGATAGAACGGCATAGCAGTGGATTTGTACAAAGTTAGCTATTCAGGCATTCTGAACAGGTTCTGTTCTAAGCTGAGATACTATAAAAAAAAAGTGAAATTCAGGCAGGTCCAGGGCATCGGGCATAGCTGCCTGTTCAATTACCATCATAACCGAAGGTTGCCTTCCGGCATAAGCGTTTTTCTTTTGGCAACTTTTCTTTTGTGGCTGACAAAAGAAAAGTTGTGCCGGGGCTGTGCGGTGGATCTAGCTTCTTATGAGTTTCCACAGGCGGCCAAAGATCAAAATTAGAAAGGCAGCAATACCCATCAGTATGGCCCCTGCCAGTTTAAACAGGTTCGCAATAAGAAAGAACAAACCTGTTACCAACTGCCCGCCCTGTTTATAAGCGGTTTTGTTTGATACCGGCAGGTAATAACCCCGTGAATAATCCTCTTTAAATTCCCAAAAGTTCATGCTCTAATTTACGAAAAAAAAGAGCGGGGGAAAAGAAAATAAGGGTTATTTTTTGTCTAAAAAAGACAGTCCAAAGCAACTGGGGATTATAGTAATTTATTTACTAAATCTACTGCCCTGGGCCATTTGTCCAGATCAATTCTTCCTGTTCGTATATTTCAATGGTGGATCGTTGATTGTTATCTTCGGGACTAAGTTCTTTTTCGGTTTCGTATAAAGGTTCGTTTTCTATAAACCCTCTTGCCTCGTCTATTACTTCGTCCAGTCCCAATTGTTCCACCAATTTGGCAATTTCTTTCATGTTGGTATCATCTGAAAAAGACAACCTGTTCCAGATCGTTACTTTTATATCAATGTAGTTCATCATTATTTTTTTTAAGTTGTGTAAATAGTTTAAGCCACTTTGAGCGGCTGCATCCGAAAATCTTTCAGGTGCAGGAAGCAACCCCGGTGGGTCGTCATACCTTCCCGGAACAATGACCATAACAGGGAAGCGGCCATATTTGCCAGCGTGGAGTTAATATATAAGTCCTGTTTGGTCAGGGCTTCGGCCAGCGAACAGCTTGGGGTGGTATCTTCGGTAGCCTGTTTCAGAAGGGCTTTAAATTGAGCGGTTATAAATGGCAGGTTACCAACGGGGAAATATTTTTTTGAAGCAGGTTGTTTGATTTCGCCGATGGTAGAAAGTATCACCTGCCCCGTATGCTGGCTATTGCCCATATCCAGCCAGTACAAAGGTCTGTACAGGTCGTTTACCCCTTTGGTTGCCATACTATGCAATATTTCTGCAACCTCGAAACGGGCGGCAACCGTGTCCACACAGGTAATTGTAATGTTGGCGGCTCCCTGCTGTGGTAACCGGTGCAGGTTCTTTTTGTCGTATTTACAAGGGATCGCCTTAAAGCCGGAGCCGATAAAGCGGTTTACCCGGTTAATCAATACAATGGCTTTATACTGGCCTATATCGCAGGTTGCAAATAGCTGGCGGCCGAGGTTGGCAGATGTTACTTTATCATCGTCATATAGCTGGATCATTAAGCCGGGATGCCCGAGTGCTAATAATGAATGGTGCATCCGGGCAAGGGCCGTCAGCATCTGGCTGCCCGTGCCACCGGCGCCGATGATATTCACCACAACAGGGTTGGTAGGCTGCAAAAGATAATTGTGCGTAAAATGCACAGCAGGTAAATTTAACATGGCAATATTTTTTTAAGGGTGAGCGTATGTTTTTTAAGGCAGTCCTGCGGGAACCGACGGTTGGTATTGACTTGTTCCTGCCAAAGCTGGATGATATTGCCCTGTACGGGGGATGCCCCGCCAATCACATGGGAAAAATAACTGTTGAAAAAATAATCTTCCCAGGCCTTTATAAAGGCTTCCAGCGAAAGATTGTTTGTGATTTCCGTGTCCACCGTTCCCATGCAAACCCGTCCTTCTTCATATACATTAAAAAAGGGTGCATGGTACAGCGGGGTTTTCAGGTTGGGCCTTGTTTTGCCGGAAAGGGCGTAGATATATAAATCTTCCCTGTCTGCTTTCCATAGCAGGCCGGGAACCCATGCTTTCCCGCAGGGGATGGATAGCTGCTTCGTAAAGAATAGCTGCATTTTTCGGGGAGGTGTGTACCACATTACGCAACTGTTTTTAGATGTGTCCAGATAAATTAGGTTTGCAGGCAGTAGTCCGTTTAACCGTAAAAAGGTATTGTCTGCTGAACTGGTCTGTAATAAAGCAGCGATGTCTGCGGCTTCTGCAATGGTCAGGGGCCGGGCGTTAATGGGCCTACCGCTTTCTGTAATATCGTAGGTTTCTATATAACAGCTATCTTCCAACTGGTGCTGATACATCAGGAGCGCCACCACCGGCAGGTAAATGTCCTGTAAGGAGCGGGTTACATTTTTCATGCTAATTCATTTAAAACGGTACATAAATCATCTAAAAGTGTAAACAGTCTTTGCTCAAAATCCAGCGAATGGCTAACGGCAGCCTGCGGCTGGTCAAACACCTGTAAGGCTACGGGTTCTTCGATATCGCAGCATTCCTGCAGACTTACATTGATACTCTCCATCAGGTTGTCGTACATTTCATCTTCGCTATCCCAAAAGAAAGACAGGTATTGATCCGGCCGGATGCTTTCTTCCTGTTCGTCATCCTGATCCGGTAAGCCGGGCCGGATGCTCTCCCAAAAACTACGGTTCGGATAGGCTTTATACAGTTCCCATGTGGCCTGTGCCACTTTTTTCAACTCCTGCGCTGCATCACCGGAAGGGGTAAACGCCAATAGATGCTTACGCCAACCCCGCAGGTTCCGCATAGGCCGTAACCGTCTTAGCAGGGCATCGCTTTCCGCACACATCCGCTCAAAAATGGACAGCATTGCCATAGAAAATTCTTCTTCTTCTTCTTCCGGTTCCTGAACATCTGCATACCATGACTGCATCATCTCATAGGTATAGTCCAGGAAGCTGCCCGTATTATGAAACCAGCTTATGCCCACTATATGGTACAGGTAGGCGAAAATGTATAATAGCAGTTCTGCTTCGGATTGCCGGGCAGGGTCGGCCAGCAGGTCAACCAATGGTCTGACAGGTATATAATATAGTATCTTTCCTATGCTATATGCCTGCATAGTAGCAAGACAGGCAGCCTGTGTGTTGGTTTCGATGATCTCCAGTTCCAGATCGGGCGCCATTGTGGACAGTTGTTCTTTTACCAGCCGGTAGGCCGCAAGGATATTCAAAGGGAACAGTTGATGCTGAACGTCAGGAACAGGGATTTTGTAGAGGTCGCACAGGTACTCAAGCGACCGGTAAAAATCCCGCTCTATCTCCGCCCTGTTTTTCAGCATATCGCCTTTGTCCTGCGAGACCGGGGCAAAGTGATGGTTCAGAAAATCATATCCACCAGCGCCGCCGGTGCGCTCCGGGGTCTTGCCTTGCGCACTGCGGCGGCATCGGGTAGGTGGCTGAGCTTCCTGCAATATTTTCCTATCGTTTCGTATAACCTGCATAGCCTGTAATCATTGGGTAATTGAATTTTGCGGGTACGCATTTCTTTTTTCATTTTGTTATCCTTTTGTGCCGAGGATTGGTACAAAGCGATAAACGATTTCATCGTTTACGATCTCCGGCCCTTCAATCTTGGCGGTGGTCAGTACGGCGTAGGTGGCTGCATAAAAATTGAGTACAGCTTCCACGCTTAATTTTTCGGCGGGGTCTGCCAGCCTGATTTCTTCGTTATTCTCGGTATGAATAAATACTCTTGGCAATTGTGTTGCGGTCAACATAACTTAATCATTTAAAAGGTGAATTAAAAAAGGCCGGGCTGCTCAAACTTTTCCAGCAGGGCTTGTTTCTTTTCGTCAATAGCCGCCTGCTGTTCAGGAAAGTCAGCAGGTTTAGGCAATTGCCCGTAGGCTTCCCGAAACTTCCCGGCTGCTTCCATTTCGGTAACTTTTTTCATAGCAGCTTCAAATTTTTTACTACCGGTGTCCTTTTCTTTTTTGGCGGCATCCTGTTTGTCCTTTTCCATACGACTTTGCAAACGGGCGGCTTCCTGCGCTTTGGCGTACTGCTCCATGTTCACAAACAGGGCGGCGGTTTGTTTTACGGGTTGGGCAATGCTGGTAAAAAAGCCGTTGTCCAGTTCTTTGGTGGTTCCCTTTAAGATCATCGGCGGTATGAGCTTACGGGCATTATCGCCTACCTTGTCATTCTGGAACAGCACGGAAACGATCATGCGGTTATGTGTCCCGGCTTTGATGGTAATTGTCCAGTCGCCTTCTACTTGTAAGGCGGCCAGTTGTGCAAAAAAATTAGTTGTACTCATGACTACATTATTTTAATTGGTGATTGTAAGGGCGGGGATCGCTCCCCGCCGTTGTCGGGCCACCGGGCTTATTACCATTTCATGCGTTTGACAATGGCATGAACCTCTTTCATTGAAATGGTGTGGCAACCCACTTTTATTTCCTTTGTGTTAATGTGATCAACTTTGTAATCGAGAATGGAATATTTACAAGGGTTGCATCCCTGGGGAAGCTGCCCCTGAATGAAGTGCCAGAAACGTTTAGCCAGTTCAAAGGGAACTTTAATCCCTTTGGATGTTTCAATCTGGGAGGATTTTTTATTTATCCGCAAATACGCCTGATTAGGATCAATACCGGGTACTGCTACCGTCAATACTTCCCGCCTTTTTCCTTTCTTCCAGTCTTTTACTTCCTGCCGGTGCTTGTTCAAGAACTCCGCATTCCTTTTTTTATCGAATGCTTTAACAAAAGCATCTACATCCGCAATAGTGGGCTTTTCCAGCAATGTTTGCAGGGCATCTGTTATATCAATTTGAAGTGTTTGCAGGAAAGTTTGTAACCGGTATTGGTTGGTTTCTATTTCCCGCAACAGTGATTTACGGCGGGGGTGAGCAGCCAAATCTGTTAAGGCTGTCCTGATCCTGTCTGTCCAATAGTTAACATTTGAACGTATCCAGCCGGTACTGTTGATCTGTTCTGCGTATGTAGGCACCTGCTCTACAAATACAATGTTTTTATGGGAGATAGCAGACCGGACAATATTTTTGTGATTGGTTGTTGAAAGGCTCCTGTTTTGCAATGTAAAGAAAACGGTATGTCCATCAAGGTAGGCAATTGGGAAGTGTCTGCCGTAGCTATATATAACAGCACCATCAAAGAAAAAATTACTGGCATATCCTTCGCTGTAAAGCCCGTGCGCCCATGCGTGCGCACATTCCGCCTGATCGTTAAAATATTTTTTCATCGTAATTTTTTTTAGTGGGCGGTGGCCAAAAGACCACCGCTCTGAATGGATTAGAAAGGCAGATCGTCTGCGGGTTCTGTGGTGGACGGTTCGTTTACGGCTTCTTCAACTGCACTGCCTTTGGCTTTGCCATGCAACCGGATGTACTGTACATGAAGGGTTAAACGGGCTTTGGCAGTACCGTCTGCGCCCTGCCATGCGCTCACGCCCACACGTCCGGCGGCTTCAATCAATGTGCCTTTTTGCAGGTGGGCAGTAATGCCGGTTCCCATCCAGTAAGCACAGTTGTAATAATTGGTAACCTGTTTTACTTCGTCTGATCCTTTTACTTTAAAGCGATCATTTTGAGCAATGGTGAAATTCACTACCTGGCGACCATCTTCTAAGGTTGCGATTGTTGCGTTTGCGGTTAAACGTCCTACTACTGTTTGCATAATTGACAAATTTTAAAAGTGATATGATTTGTTTTCTGATACTCGGCCTATGGCCTCGTCGTCAACCTCGTAGCAACGTGTTCTTATAACTGGACTTGGGAAATAGCAAGGTTTTTGGAAAATTTTTACTACCCCCGCCAACAACCCGCCGAAGGCGCCAAAATGGGGTGGAGAAAAATTTTACAAAACCCGTGGCCAGTCCCGCCCCTAAAGGCGGGATGCAGACCTTGCTTTTGCTAAGGACAGTTAGGGAAATTCGCGACAGAAGGTCGCTGAGAGCCGTAGGATGGGCTATTAGCAGCGCGGGCAGTTCATTCCGATGGCCCTAATAAAAAAGGGATTGCCGATTATGCGCGGCAACCCCTGAACAACCATTTAGTTATTATTTACCTACTTTTTTTGCAGGCCAGGTACCGAACATCACAAAAGCTATCCTGTCATTTTTGGGTGCGGACGTAAAGAGCGATGGCGCACTGCGATCATACTTGCGGTTTAATTCATCAAACCATATCTTACGGGCGGTAAGCGTTTTAAGGCGGCAGCAATCTTTAAATTCATACCACTGCTGCTCAGTGAGGATGATCTCATCATCAAAAATCACCTGGTACTGCCAGTCGTATTTTTTCCACCGGATATAGTTTTCGGCGATTTCTCTTAATACAGCCAGTTGCGGTTCCTGCTCGAACCCTCTGGGCTTGATCTCTATCAGGAACGCCTTGCCGGTCTGCTTATGGCGGATCAGGAAGTCGGGCGTATACCTGCGGTGACACATCCGGATATAATCGGTTGGTTGCAGCGTGCCCGGATGATAATAGATAGAGACACGTCCTCTGAGGATTTCATAGTCGTCCATCACGGAGATGGCAAATTTCATCTCGGTCAGGGAATCGAAGCTGCAACCCCAGTGGATAATTTTGTGGGACTTGCTGTATTTGAATTTTTCAGTTTTCATAAGTGACAGATTTTGGTTAACGATCCAGGTTCATCAGGCTATGAGCGGTGATCTCCGTTACATAGCGAATATGACCTGTCTTATCCGGGTACGTGCGGTAAGTGATGGCACCCTGAATCATAATTTTGCTGCCTTTGACAAAACTACGCTCAGCATATTCGGCTTTTTTGTTCCAGGCGATCACGTCATGCCACTGGGTATGCCATACCTTTTCGCCCTCTTTGGAAACTCTGCTGTAATGAGTCGCGATCCGGATGCGCACCTGCTTTGCGCCGGTGGGCAGCTTGGTGGAAATGAGGTCTTTTGCCACATAGCCAATGAGTGTAACGTGATTTGTTTTCATGTCTTAACATTTTTAGGAGTGAATAAATTTTTACCGAAGGTGGGGCGGGATGAGAGGGATTCCAGTGTTTCCAACGCATTGTTGCGGGCATATTCGTTTTGAAACGTTTTGAAACGGGCAAGTAGGTGATAGTGAAGCTATTTGACTTTGGGTGTGTGGAGTGGTACGATTCTATATTAACGGTTGGCCGGGCGGTTAACCATGAGGGAGAAGTGTTAGTCATCCTGGCGTTTGAAGGATTGGACGATCATGTACCATTGGTTAGAAAGAGCCAGGTAACCGTAGTCAAAGCAAAAGTAGTATTCTTTGTTATCGCCTTTGTTGATGCGGCGATGGGTGTGGTAGCGAAAGATAAATCCTTTGTCCAGCAGCTCCTGCTCGTGGATGTTTCTTTTGTCGCGACCGCTTAAGAGTTCCTCAAGGATGCGGCGGTTGGTTTTGAGAATCGTAACGATACGGCCGATCTCTTTAGTTTCGTGCTTACGCCGGTTATTGTGAAAAGCGTTTTTGCAGCGGTCGGTGCAGAACTTCTTGTTGTCGTTACCACTGAAAGGACGGTGGCAGTACAGGCAGGTGGGGCGGGGCGCGTTGATCGTTGTCATCCTGTAA
>JASGDI010000164.1:0-14499 GCA_049841335.1 Niabella sp.
ATGTACACTACAAAGGGTGGCAAGCTTACCGGGGATGCGAATTACTGGTTCTGGGGAGATGAACCAGACAATGGCGATTACCTGAAATTAAATGCCCGGTATATAGAGCTACCCCTCAACATCATCTATAAATATCCATTAGGCAAAGGAAAAGCCATCGGAGGTTTGGGCCCTTATGTAGCTTATGGTATCGGAGGCTCATGGAGAGACAAATACAAAGGAGACGTTACAAAAGGAAAACTAAAGTTTGAAAAATACCTTACGGATATGCCGGATAATGATAAACTGATAGACTATGGAAGGAAGCTTGATATAGGAATAAATGTGCTGCTGGGCTATGAGCTTACCCGCCATCTCAGCGCCACCATTAACGGGGGCTTTGGCCTTAGAAACCTTACACCGCTGGCTTCAGGCGAAGACGCAACAGATGCCAAGCAAAAAAACATCGGTGGCAGTATCTTAATCGGGTACAGGTTTTAAGATCTGTATAAAATGATGATCAGCGGGGCAGCGGTATTTGTAACGCCGGAGGCCTAAGTGTACAACCCGCCGTTTACAGAAAGCACCTGCCCCGTAATATAACCTGCTTCTTTGGTTACAAAAAAGGCAACAGCATGGGCCACTTCTTCCGGTGTGCCAAAACGGTTGGCAGGTATCAGCTGTTTCATTTGAGCTTCATCAATATCAGCGGTCATATCGGTTTTAATAAATCCGGGTGCTACTGCGTTTACGGTAACGTTGCGCTTACCTGCCTCCTGGGCAAGAGCTTTCGTTGCTGCAATAACACCCCCTTTGGCAGCGGAATAATTGGTTTGCCCGGCAAGGCCTTTTAATCCGCTTAACGATACTACATTAACAATACGGCCATAGCGCTGGCGCAGCATACTGTTTACAATAATACGGGTAACATTAAAGAAGCCGCCAAGACTGGTATTTAAAACATTGTCCCATTGCTCATCCTTCATCCACATCATCAAAACGTCATCTTTAATACCGGCATTGTTTACCAGCACCTCAATTATCTTATCCGTATTGGCTTCCATCCAGCCATTCAAAACAGCTGATACTTCTTCCCGGTTGGCCACATCAAACTGTAATAATTCTCCATTGCTTCCCGCAGTTTTTACAGCATCCAGGGTTTCTTGGGCTTTTTGACGGCTGCCTTTGTAATTAATGATAACATGGTAGCCCATTGAGGCGAGCTTGATACATATTGCCCTGCCTATTCCACGAGAGCCACCGGTTACTAAAGCACAGTTCATTTTTGATTTGAGATTTATGATTTATTATTGAAAGACCGGAAGTCAGGGAGTCGGAAAGTCCGAAAGATAAAATGGGTTAAAACTTACGGTCTTCCGGACTTTACTGACTTGCTGACCTATATTCCACAGCCCAAAAGTGCGACGCAATTCCGATGCCATGTATTCCACAGCCGGTAACATAATAATTATCCATATACCGTTTCCGGTGCATTGGCTTCGAGCCAGGTTCTGATTTTAGCCAGATCCTTATAAAGCGGACTGTCTTCCACAAACTTTGGAAAAACATTGCGCAACGCATTATAAACTGCTTTTGTTTTGGGCGACATCTTCTGATGACATTCCAGGTAATCTACCGCCTGCAACAAGGTCATGGCCTGTATAGAAATGACTTCATACGCATTATCAATCACCTTTTTAGTTAATTGCGCAGCGTTGAAGCCCATGCTCACTATATCCTGGTTATCGTTATTATTAGGTATGCTATGCACATACATAGGATAAGAAAGCGTTTGATTTTCGGCAGTAGTGGATGTAGCTGTAAACTGGATGCCCTGCATACCGAAGTTCAGGCCCAGTACGCCGAGATTTACAAAAGGCGGGAACTTTTGATTGAGCCTGCTGTTGAGGAAATAGTTCAACTGGCGCTCACTGAGCATAGAGAGCTTGGTAATGGCAATTTTTATTTTGTCCATTTCGAAAGACACATAATCTCCATGGAAATTACCGCCATGAAAAATGTTATGGTTGGCCACATCCACAACCGGGTTATCATTAACCGAGTTTAGCTCATCCACCACAATCTCTTCGGCCTGCACCAAAGTATCGTAAACAGGGCCTAATACCTGCGTTACGCAACGCAAAGAATAATATTCCTGCACTTTATCTTCAAAAACATCGTGCTGTATATTTTCAGGGTTATATAAATGCTCGGAGCGGCTACGGATCATGCCACTGCCTTTCAACACTTCCCGAAACTGCGCTGCAATATGGTTTTGTCCTTTGTGATGTTTAACAATATTAAGCTCATAAGAAAAATGATCATCGTACACTTCCATCAGCTCATTGGTAATGGCCGAAAGTGTCACTGACCAGTCAAGCAGCTTATGTGCCCGGATGATATTCAGTAACCCAACGCCTGTCATAGCCGATGTACCGTTGATCAAAGAAAGTCCTTCCCTGATATGTACCTGCAAAGGCTTTAACCCGGCCAGCTCAAAACCCTGGGCTGCAGGCATCAGCTGTCCCTGGTACCATACTTCACCTTCACCAATAAGACCTAAAGCCAGATGCGCTAACTGCACAAGATCTCCACTGGCTCCTACTCCTCCATGCTCGTAAATGCAGGGAACAAGATCAGCATTGATCATAGCTGTAAGCAGCTCTACTAACTCTATATTTACTCCGGAGTAGCCCTGCAGGAAATTATTAAGTCTGGCTATCATTACGGCCCTGCCTAAAAGCGGGTTCAGCACATTGCCTCCGCCGCTGCTATGGCTGCGAATAAGATTATATTGCAGCTGCAGGATATTATCATCACTGATCTTATACTGGGCCATAGGGCCAAAACCAGTGTTGATGCCATAGATGAGCTTATGATCAGAAAACTGTTGTAAAAAATCAAAAGAAGCCCTTACCTTTTCAATAGCCGTTTCATCAACCACTATTTCTTTTTTATATAGAAGAATCTCCTCGAAATCTTTCAAAGACAGTTTGCTACCGCCTACCTTTATCATTTGAAATTATATTGATTAAATAAGGAGACAAAAGAACAAAATATATAGGTGGCAGCCAAAAATATCCTTTGGCGGTAATGGCTATATTAAACCAGCTCCTTCAAACTCTCTCTCACCGCCTCCACTGTTTTATCCAGATCCTCATAGCTCAAGGCGTTATTCAAAAACCAGCTTTCATAAGCTGACGGGGGCAAATACACACCCCGCTGCAGCATAGCATGAAAAAACTTTTTAAACCGCTCAATATCACAGGCCGCTGCACTGGCAAAGTCTGTAACCGGGTGGCTGCCAAAATGCACACTGATCATACTACCTAAATAATTGATGGTATAAGGCTGTCCCCATTCACTCAATACGTTTTCCAGCCCTTCTTTTAGGTATTGCGTTTTAGCATCCAGTTCCTGCAACAAAGCAGGATTATTTTTAAGCTCGCTTAGCAAAGTAAACCCTGCAATCATCGCAATAGGATTACCACTTAGTGTACCTGCCTGGTAAACGTTTCCGAGCGGAGCTATACATTCCATAATTTCCCTCTTTCCGCCAAAAGCGCCCACCGGCATACCCGCGCCAATCACTTTTCCGTAAGTAACCAGGTCGGCATCAACTCCTGATTTCTCCTGCGCACCACCCAGGGCCAGGCGAAAGCCGGTCATTACTTCATCAAAAATCAGCACCATATTTTCTTCGTTACATATATTACGTAACCCCTCCAGGAATCCCGGCTGTGGCAGAATACAGCCCATATTGCCTGCAACCGGCTCTACTATAATGGCCGCAATCTCATCCCTGTTTTCCTCAACCAGTTTTTTTACGCCTTCCAGGTCGTTATACGGGCATGTAAGAGTATCATTTGCAATCGCCGCTGTTACACCCGGTACTGTTTGAATGTTGAACGTTGCTACGCCGCTTCCGGCCTTTACCAGAAAAGCATCGGCATGGCCATGGTAACAGCCCTCGAACTTTATGAATTTATTCCTGCCTGTGTAGCCCCTTGCCAAACGCAAAGCGCTCATGCAGGCTTCTGTACCACTACTTACCATCCTTATGAGATCCACATTAGGCGCCATAGATTTTATCAGCTCGGCCATTTTGATCTCCAGTTCCGTTGGCGCCCCGTAAGAAGTAGAATACACCGCCTGCTCCTGTATAGCTTTAATTACAGGTTCGTATGCATGCCCCAGGATCATTGGGCCCCAGGATGCGATATAGTCAATATACCGGTTATCATCTGCATCGTACAGATAAGCGCCCTTTGCTTTTTTAATAAACAAAGGCGTACCGCCCACGCTTTTAAATGCACGCACCGGCGAGTTTACCCCACCGGGAATAGATTGCTGTGCCCTTTCAAATAATGTCTTGCTCGATTCGTAATGATACATATTGTTAGTTCTTCTATTATTGTTTTACCACTATTGTCCAAATATCACAGGAGTTATTCCATGTCTATCAGAAGCATTGTTAATTGTTAATAATCAAAAAAGCAATATCAGCCTGTTCCAATGACCCGATAGCTATCAGGGGAAGACGAAGGCGGTTCTTTACAATCGAATCATGCTTCGGCAAGCTCAGCACGACATCCGTTTTAATGATAATTTAATGACTTTATAAAGAGCTAAATCATTAAAAAAAACTACATACCCTGATAACTTACAGAACTGCTATCTGTTCTTATCAAATTCTCTCCTCACTGTTGCCAACAACTCATCAAAATCAATCTTTAACCGGCTGGCGGCAATATTTATCGGAGTTTTAAGCGTATTGTAATTCATCTCCAGCATTTTCCTTTTTAAGGAATGCGGTTCTGCCGCTATATAATTTTCCGGATCTTTAATGGTTATTTTTATGTAATGATCGCCTGCATTTTCCAGGTGCTTAATTTCCGTTACATCGCGCCAGCGCACTTTGGCAAATATCACTCCTAAGGAATTATCTGTAATACCATCATTATCTATTATCAGCCCGGGCTTTTTATTAAACACTTTTTGTGCAACAAAAGCAGTTAAGATAATACATATAAAAGTTCCTATAAAACCTGCAACTTTTACAAAACCAAAACTATTACCCTTCACAAAAAATTGTGGCTGTATTGCCATTACACTAAATAAAAGCAGCAGTATTACAAATAGCACAAACCGCCTTACCGCTTTTGATTTATTAACAGGCACTTCAATAATCATAATACATCTTTATACTGTCATCGAAAAAATTCTTGTTTGAGGCTGCTTACGGATCATTCTTAAATCAAAGGCCATTGCAATATTACGTACAAATCCACGGCCTGCTGCTGTTACTCTCATTGAGCCGGGCTGTATTTCGATCAGGCCATCCTGCTCCATTTCTTCCAGGCGTAATAATATTTCAGGCATTTCAGGCAAACTCATATTCTCTTCATTCCATGAAGTTTCCAGGTTGCACATCAGGTTTAAAATATGCTTCCTTACCACCAGGTCTTCCCCGCTCAGTATGTGACCACGAAATACAGGAAGCGAACCACTTTTAACACGTTCTGTATAATCTTCCACAGATTTATCATTTTGTGCAAAAGCATACCAGCTATCGCTGATGGCCGACATTCCCAGGCCAATCATCACCTGCGTTGAGGAAGAGGAATAGCCCATAAAATTGCGGTGAATGGTTTTCTCCTCAATGGCTTTATAAAGACTATCAGTTGGTAATGCAAAGTGGTCCATACCTATCTCTATATAGCCCATCTCTTCCAGGAGGTTTTTGCCCTTTTCGTACAATTCTCTTTTTAATGCCGGTGAAGGCAGGTCACTTTCATCAAAGCCTCTTTGCCCTACCCCTTTGATCCAGGGCACATGTGCATACGAGTAAAAAGCGATCCTGTCTGGTTTTAGTTGCCTTGTTTTTTCGATGGTATGCTTCATGCTTGCCCAGGTCTGGTGCGGCAATCCAAACACCAGGTCATTACTGATGCTTTCATACCCTATTGCTCTTGCCATAGAGGTAACTGCGGCTACCCTTTCAAAAGGCTGTATCCTGTTAATTGTTTTCTGCACTTTGGGATCATAATCCTGCACTCCAAAGCTTACCCGCCTGAAGCCCAGTCTATACAAGGTTTCCAGATGTTCGGCCGTAGTGTTATTAGGATGACCTTCAAAGCTAAATTCGGGATGAGTGTCTATATCAGCCAGTGCAAAAACCCCTTCAAGCAACACCCTGAGGTTCTCCGGGTTAAAAAAAGTAGGCGTACCGCCACCCAGATGCAGTTCTTTTATTTTAGGTCGGTTGCCTAAAACATCCACATACATTTTCCATTCTTTCAGTACGGTATCAATGTAAGGCTCTTCTACCCTATGCTGTTTGGTAATACGCTTGTGGCAGGCACAGAAAGTACAGAGGCTTTCGCAAAAAGGCAGATGTATATAAATGCTGATACCATCTGTATCATTCGTTTCCTCAAAACTTCTTTTTAAGGTATCCATCCATTGACCCGCTGAAAACAAATCTTCTTCCCAATAAGGCACAGTGGGGTAGCTTGTGTACCGCGGGCCGGGAATATTATATTTATTTACGAGCGAATGGTTCATGGTTGATTGTTCAGGTTAAAAACCTTCCTGCAACAATTTTGCAGCATCTTTTGCAAAATAAGTAGCGATCAGATCGGCGCCGGCTCTTTTAATGGAAGTGAGGCTTTCAATAACAGCTTTCTGCTCATCTAACCAGCCACGCTCTGCCGCAGCTTTTATCATAGCGTATTCTCCACTTACATGATAAGCTGAAACCGGCACTGTTACTGCATTTTTTACTTCACGGATGATATCCAGATAAGCCATTGCAGGTTTCACCATTACAATATCTGCTCCTTGTTCTACATCCTGTAAAGTTTCATTGATAGCTTCAATACGGTTGGCATAGTTCATCTGGTAAGTTTTCTTATCTCCAAAACCAGGTGCGCTATCCAAAGCATCTCTGAACGGGCCATAAAAACAGCTTGCATATTTGGCACTATAACTCATGATCCCTGTATCAGTAAAGCCGTTTTCTTCCAGCGCTTTTCTAAAAGCGCCGATACGTCCGTCCATCATATCACTGGGTGCAATAAAGTCTGCGCCTGCCTCAGCATGAGAAAGGCTCATTAATGTCAGCGCTTCCACTGTTTGATCGTTGAGGATAGTTCCTTTTTCAATGTCCACAATACCATCATGCCCGTAAACAGAATACGGGTCTAATGCCACATCGGTCATTACCACCATTTCAGGAACAGCATTTTTTATTTCTTTAATGGCACGCTGCATCAGGCCATTAGGGTTCCAGGCTTCTTTGCCGGTATTGTCTTTCACTTCGTCTTTTGCTTTTACAAACAATAAAACGCATTTAATGCCCAGGCTCCACAATTCTTTTACTTCTTTTACAGTCAAATCCAGGCTGCGCCTGTAATAGCCGGGCATGGAAGTAATTGCTGTTCTTACATTTTCGCCTTCATCAATAAATAATGGGATTATAAAATCATCGGGCGATAAAACAGTTTCAGCTACCAAAGCCCTGAGGGCAGCAGACTTTCTTAATATTCTGTTTCGTTTTAAAAGATACATTTCGTATTTATGATGTAAGATGTGATATATTCTGTTGGTTCCTATTCAGGGTTTTAGATTTATTTTTTACATTGCAGCAAAAATAGCCTGTTTTGAAGTTCTCGTCTGTCCATTATAAAACATTTTAGTACCAAATATAGTTTTCAACGTTATAAATTAGCAGATCGTAATCAACAGCTGTTTACTTTCGCAGCCCATTCCTCTTCAGATATGTCTTTTTTAATCCATTCCCGCGGCTGCTTACAAACCTGTAACAGTTTCTCTTCTTCACTGCCGGCCTCGGGTTGATAGTTATATTCAAACCTGACCGTTGGAGGAAGACTCATCAGGATACTTTCGGTGCGGCCATTGGTTTTTAACCCAAAAATGGTGCCCCTGTCATGTACTAAATTAAACTCTACATATCTTCCTCTTCTTATTTCCTGCCAGTATTTATGCTGAGCTTCAAAATGAGTATTTTTTCTTTTTTGAACAATGGGCAGGTAGGAAGGTAAGAACACATTACCGCAGGCTTTTCCAAAATTCATCCAGAAAGCAATATCCTTTTCAGCATCGGGCTTTTGATGATCATAAAAAATACCACCGATGCCACGGCGCTCATTGTCTCTGTGTGTATTTATAAAATAGTCATCACACACTTTCTTAAACTCAGGGTAAAAAGAGGTATCAAACTGATCACATATATTTTTGTAAGTTGTATGGAAATGTACGGCGTCTTCTTCAAACAAATAATAGGGCGTCAAATCGGTGCCCCCGCCAAACCACCTGTCAATTGTATTTCCGGCTGCATCATACAACTCAAACATGCGATAATTACAATGTATAGTAGGAACGAAAGGATTCACAGGGTGTATTACCAGGCTCAGCCCAGCTGCAAACCACTGGTCGCCATTTATGTTTAATGCCTTTCGCATCGTATCTGTTACCTCGCCATATACTACTGATGTATTTACACCGCCTTTTTCAAATACATTACCATTGGCTATCACCCGGGTTTTCCCGCCACCGCCGCCAGAACGGCTCCATTTGTCTTCAATAAATTTAGCACCGCCATCAGCAGCTCCCAGTCCTGCGCATATATTGTCCTGAAGCTGCTGAATAAAAGAAACCCATTCATTTCTTATTGAAAAATCCTGTTGCATGTTCATCTTTTCTTCGGCCATAGCCCAACCGGGATGGCTTACCAGTTATATTCTTTTACAGTATTTACAAATGCCTTTGCATGATCCACGGGTACATTAGGCAGAATACCATGACCCAGATTAGCTATATGCCTGCCAGGGCCAAAAGCCTGCAACATTTCCTTTACCTCCTTTTGTATAACAGGAATGGATGATAAGAGTTTGGCCGGGTCAAAATTTCCCTGTAAGGTTATGTGATCTCCGGCCAGTTGTTTGGCCACTTGCGGCTCTATGCACCAATCTATCCCCAAACCATGAGCGCCTGTTGCTGCCATTTCCTCTAAAGAGCCCCAGGCCCCTTTTGCAAAAACGATCGTTGGCGCTTCATCTTTCACAGCTGCAACAATTTGGCGGATATATTGCAATGAAAACGTTTCAAAATCCTTTTTACCCAGCAGTCCACCCCAACTGTCGAAAACCTGTATTAGGTCAGCCCCGGCGGCAATTTGCCCTTTTAAATAACTGATAGTAGTATCAGTGATCATCTGTAATAAAGTATGCGCAAGGTCAGGGTTTTGATAACAAAAGCCTTTGGCTTCATCGAAGGTTTTGCTGCCTTTTCCCTGAACCATATAGCATAACAATGTCCAGGGGGCCCCGGCAAAACCGATCAGCGGCACACGTCCGTTCAGTTCCTGCTTTATTAGTTTGATCGCATCAAATACATAATGAAGCGCATCATTTACATCGGGTACCTGTACACGCTTTAAGTCTTCCTGTGTTTTAATAGGCTGCGGCAGCAGTGGTCCCTGTTTCTCTATCAGCTGCACTTCCATACCCATTGCCTGCGGCACCACTAAAATATCCGAAAACAAAATAGCAGCATCCACGCCAATAATATCCACTGGCTGCAAGGTGATCTCGCAGGCCAGCTCTGGGTTCTGGCATCTTTCAAAGAAAGAGTATTTTTCTCTTAGTTTAATGTATTCGGGTAAATATCTCCCTGCCTGCCGCATCATCCATACCGGCGTACGCTCGGTGAGCTCACCTAAAAGTGTCCTGATAATTAAATCATTCTTTATCGTTGTATCTCTTTTCATCATCCATATATTTTTTCAAGCATTGCACCAATTCCTGGCCTGGATGCTGTTACAATATTTTCCCTGGTATATTTTTTAACAGCGTTGGCTGTAGTAGTTCCGATACAGTAGCAGGTTTGATCTTTTACCTCATTTGCACTAAAATAACTTTCCACGCCGGTGGGACTATAAAACATAATGCCGTCATAATGCTGCTCTACCTTTTGCGGAGTTGCAATATTTTCATAACAGATCACTTCCAACATAGGCAATTTATGCTTATGCAAAAAATCCGGGATGGTAGGCAACCGCTTATCCCCGCAAAATAATATGTAACGGGATCCAGGGTTTTTATCTATTAATACCACCAACTCACTGGCATAGCTGGCAGTTGCTGCTACCTGCAACTCTGTCTGTTTAATTGCGTTGTAAGTAGCGCCGTCAATGCAGTAAGTTGTGTTTTTCAGTCCCCTTAAAACTTCAAATGCCGCCTGCACTGCATGCTGACTGGTAAAAATAAAAACATCACCAGAAGCAATGTTTCCTAACTGCTGGCGAATATCGGCTGCGGACCTGTAATGAATGTCAATGAAAGAAATACAATCTATAAGAACCCCTTTCTTTCCGGCTTCGCTTATTATGGCAGGCTCTAAAACTCTTGTGCTTAATATTTTCCTTTCCGCATCAGTCATTTTTTAGTTTTTCGATTATTCCGTTTCCACCGTTTTGCAATATTTCTCCTGCGGCAACGGCTCCCACAGTTGCTGCATCCCGCAAACTAAAAATCTTTTCCACTTCAACCTTATCTTTTCCATCAGGTGTAACAATATTTCCTTTAAATAATATTTCTCCGTTCGTTATTTCAGCAAGAGCGCTGATAGGTGTAGAGCATCCGCCCATTAAAGTGCTTAAAAAATCCCGTTCGGCTTTCACACAGGTTGCAGTATCGCTGTCATTTAAAGCTGAGCAGATCTCAAGCGTATTAACATCATCCGTTCTGCCAACCACCATAATCGCCCCTTGTGCAGGGGCAGGCAACATCCAATCCAGGTCTATACTATTTTCTGGCCGAAGGTTAATACGCTCCAACCCTGCTGCTGCAAAAATGGCCCCGTCCCAATTACTTTCCGCTACTTTTTTCAGACGTGTATTTACATTACCCCGCAGGTTTTCAATAGTTGTATTGGGATAGCGGTGCAGCCACTGTGCCCGGCGGCGGATACTGCTGGTAGCAATGATGAGAGATGACAGTTGAGGGTTGACAGTTGACAGATATTCTTCCCTCAATGCAGCAATACTGTCATCTGTCCTCTGTCCTCTGTGAACTAATATATCCTTGTAATTCGCCCTTTTTAATACTGCTGCTTGGCTAATCCCCTGTGGCAATTGCACCGGCACATCTTTCATGCTATGTACAGCAATATCAATCTTTCCGCCAAGAAGCGCAATGTCAAGGCTGCGGGTAAATACACCCTGTACGCCCATTGCATATAGAGGAGTTATGAGGTCGATATCACCCTCGCTTTTTATATAAACCAGCTCAGCTTTATGGCCGTTCTCTTCAAGTAATTGTTTTACAAGGTCGGCCTGCCATACAGCCAGTTGGCTCTCGCGGGTACCTATTCGGATGGGATTATTTTGCATCAGGACATTTGCAGGTAGTCATTAATCAAATTAATAAACTGGCAGCCTTTATCATTCTTTGTTTTGAGATTTACGGCTAACTGCTTCACCGCTTTCTGAGCTTTTAAAGTCTGCTCTTTCAGCACAATATCTTTAGCAAACTCACAGGAAAAATCCTGCATTTTATCAATTTCCTGCAACTTGCTTTTCCATGTTTTAAGGTGAAGCACATAGCGATAATCTTTCAGCCACTGCCAGAACTCCTGTGTATAATGCTCAATGATGGCTTCGGCCTTAGGCACTTCTGCACGGCGGCGCGCCAGGGTCTTATCTAAGATAGTAGAAGAAATTTCATCAACATCTATCACCAGCTTACCTTTCATCTGCTTTACATCAGGATGTACGTTTACAGGAATAGAAAGGTCTAATATCAGCTTATCATCGGCTTCATTGAAATGCCCGGGCAGTACAGTAGGTTCATTAGCGTTCGTGCACACAATTACCACATCAGCGGTGGCAATAGCTTCCTTCCTGGCCTTATACTCACAAAAATGAATGCCGTTCGCTTTTGATAAAGCCAGTGCAGTGTCATCAGTACGGTTCATTACCGTAAGCTTCACAGTCGGGAAATAACTGATCAGGTTTTTACAAACATTAGAACCAAATTTGCCCGCACCAATTACCAGTATTTTTTTAGAAGCAATATCAGGCATTGCCTGCAACAGCTCTATAGCAGCAAAAGAAACAGATACGGTACCATTGCTCAGCTCCGTTTCTGTTTTGATCCTTTTGGAGGCCTGGAAAACAAAATTCAGCGTTCGATCCATTACCGGGCCAATTAGTTCATAAGCCTTTGCCAGCTCCACCGATTTCTTGATCTGCCCCAGTATTTCGTAATCTCCGAGTATCTGGGAATCCAGACCTGCCGATACCTGGAACAGGTGCTGCAACGCAGTATTACCGTTTTTTAAATACGCATATTCAAAAAAAGTTTTACGGTCTGCCTTACAATGCTCCAGCAACAGGTTTACCAGCTGTATTACCGACTCTGCAAACCCGTAAATTTCTGTACGGTTGCAGGTGGATACAACAAAAATGCTTTTTATCCCCGCAGCTTTGGCTTCCTGTGCCAGGGCGGCGAACTCCTCATTATTAATAGAAAACAATCCACGTGTGGCAGCATCAGCTTTATGATAGTTGATCCCGGCCACACAAAACCTGTCGAGCACCTGTTTTGAAATATGAAATTCTTCTGCAGACATTTGAGTGTTGCAAATGTATATAAGGTTCTTTTTGTTAGCGTCATAATATTGTCATCTGGCAATAAAAAAAATATCATTGTTTTTTATGACAATAATCATGTTTCCAGATCCTAAATTTCTATGCCCCACCATAACAATTTGCTACCTTCGCGGAAATTTTTTTGAACCCGGCAAATGAAAAGAGGAATTATATTAATGAATTTAGGCTCGCCGGACTCTACCAGCCGCAGCGATGTAAAAGAATACTTAGACGAGTTTCTGATGGACGAACGGGTGATTGACAAACCTTACCTGTTACGGCTATTGCTGGTAAGAGGCATCATCACTCCCTTCAGAGCCGCTAAATCGGCAGAAGCCTATAAAACTATCTGGTGGGACGAAGGTTCCCCGTTAATAGTGCTTACCGAGCGCCTGAAAGAAACATTGCAACCTAAAGTAGAAGCTCCGGTGGAAATAGCTATGCGTTACCGCAAACCGCACCCTAAAACTGCCTACGATAACCTGCTGGCTAAAGTACCGGGATTAGAGGAAGTAATTTTAGTACCGCTATACCCCCATTACGCCATGAGCAGCTGGGAAACTGCGGTTGAGTACATGAAGGAAATTCATACTAAATATAATTATAATTTTAAGCTGAAAACCGTGCCGCCGTTTTATAAACACCCAGCGTATATCAATGCCCTTGCTGAAAGCATGAGGCCCTATCTGCAGGATGATTATGACCAGTTGCTGTTTAGTTACCACGGCATCCCGGAACGGCATGTATTAAAAACAGATCCTACCAAAAGTCACTGCATGCAGGTAGATAACTGTTGCTACAAATCGAGCGCTTCACATGCTACCTGCTACCGCCACCAGGTAACTATGACCAGTGAGCTGGTTGCCAAAAAGCTGGGATTGAAAAAAAATCAATGGGCGCAAAGCTATCAAAGCCGCCTGGGACGCGACCCGTGGCTTTTGCCCAGCACGCAGGAGCGGCTGCCCAACCTGCCAAGGGAAGGGGTTAAAAAAATAAAAGTGGTTTGTCCTTCTTTTATCAGCGACTGCCTGGAAACGCTGGAAGAGATTGAAGAGCGCGGTAAAGAAGACTTTATAGCCAATGGCGGAGAAAAGTATGAATACATTCCCTGTGTTAATACAAATGAAGTATGGGTAGATGCCCTGGTGCAATTGATAGAAGAAGCAGTTGATGCGCCTTATGAAAAAATCGTAAATTAGTAGCATGAAATCAGGGCTCTTCTAAACAAAAGGAGCACTTTTTAAATTAATATCTTTTAAGCCGCAACATGCGGCTTTTTTACACTTATTAACATGGGCAGGCAGCACAATTACAGCGTTCATATTGTATGGAAAAGCGAAACCGGAACGGTTGATTATAAAAGTTATCAGCGCGACCATACCATAAGCGTTACCAATAAACCTATCATTGAGGCTTCTTCAGATCCTTCGTTCAGGGGTAACGCATCTAAATATAACCCCGAAGAACTATTTGTCGCATCCATAGCCAATTGCCACATGCTTTGGTATTTACACTTATGCGCCATTAACAACATCGTCGTCATTAAATATGAAGACAGCGCCAGGGGTATTATGGCAGAACAAACAGACGGCAGCGGCAGGTTTACCGAAGTAGTGCTGTATCCGATTGTAACGGTTTTGTCAAAAGAGATGATAAACAAAGCAGAAAGTCTCCATAAGGAAGCAAATAAGTTTTGTTTTATCGCCAATTCCCTCAACTTTGCGGTTACTCATCAACCGAAGATGATCGTCAAAGAAAACAATGTCTAACGCATACTTATATTTTAAGGCTATCCACATCATCTTTGTAGTAACCTGGTTCGCCGGGTTATTTTACATGCCGCG
>JASGDI010000165.1:0-5368 GCA_049841335.1 Niabella sp.
AACTCCAATGGAAACTTTCCTGTCATCAAAATATTTAGCTGTAGAAAAACAAATTAATCAAGTATCTTTAATCACAGCTTAACTAACATTTTTTCCTTCACTGTCAGATCAAGTAGTAGCTATTACAAATAATTATTAAAAAATGTCAACCTATTTTAGGCATGCACAGTCTGCAATCTGCAACTTGAAACCTGGAACTTTTAAACTTCAAACCTTTTCAACTCTGTCAACTGTCATCTGTCAACTGTCATATATACCAGCCAACTAACCAATAAACTTCTTCCGCAGATCTTCCACTTGCTCATCATTTATAGGGATCAGCTCTCCCAACGCAGAGCCCATTACCAGCGATTTGGCGCTGAACTCGGCCACTTCCAGGTAGTCGAAGGTTTGTAACAGGTTTTTACCCGTTACTATGTAAGAGTTATTGCTGATGATTACAGAAGGACGTTGTTGCAGCTCGGCCAGGATCTGTTCTTCCTTATTAATGAGCGTACTGAAAGGAAGAATCGGAATATCCTGTAGAAAGATCCAGCTTTCGGGAATGGTACGCACATTAAATGTTTTACCCGTACAGCCAAAGGCCATTACATAATTAGGCTGCGAAACAATAATGGAGTTAACATTAGGGTTTTGCTCATAAATTTTTTGGTGTATCAAAGTCATACGGCTGGGCATTTTACCGGGTTCGCGTTTTCCTCCTTTGATCTGTATAATATCATTAGGCTGAAACTCCCAGCGCGATTTATCTTTTGGCGTTATTAAAAAATCATTACCCTTCAAACGTGCCGAAACAATACCATAAGAGCTGATCATCAACCCCTGCTCACAGGAACGGCGTACTATTTTGCAAATCTTTTCGCGAAGGTCCAGCTCTTCCGGAGCATGTTCAATATTATCCAGCTCAGGCAGGCTCATTGCCTGCGTCTTATCGTGGTAATCATGTATCTCTTCTTCGCTCAGCGGTTTACTTTGACCCAAAGCGCCTGCATTCAATAACGTAACGGCTACCGATTCGAGGGTTTCAAAGCGCTGAAAAGCATTATCCAGGTCTGTGCCACCTACCACGGTACCGTGGTTTTCCATGATCACCGAATCAAAGCCCTTCTCAAATTCATGAGCAATTTCTTTACCCAGCTCTTCGCTGCCCGGTAAGGCATAAGGCGCATACCCTACTGCACCACAGGAAAACTTAGCCTGCGACAAGGTATTGGTATCGGGTATTTTTCTCACAATACTAAAAGCCACCAAGCCCGGGGGATGAGCATGGATAACGGCTTTAATATCGGGCCTTCGTTTGTATATAGCACGGTGGAACGGATATTCGGAAGAAGGTTTATGTTTCCCTTCTATACTGCCATCGGCTCTTACACACATAATATCTGATGGTGCTAAAGAACCTTTGTCCACACCCGATGGCGTGATCCAGATATTCCCATTTTCGTCAATTACTGAAATATTCCCTCCCGATGTAGTAGTAAGCCTTCTTTTGTAAATACGATTGATAATCTCTACAATCTGGCTGCGGGGATGCATTGTAAGCAGGTCTGCGTATTCTAACATAAAATTTAAGTTTGGCAATCTGTTGTAAAACTAATGGCATAGCTTTATAAAATTGTCCTGTACTTACCTGCTTATGGCGATATACCTGTTTTCAACCATCCCTGTTCAGCCTGAAAATAAAGCCTGTAGCCATTACCGGGTGATCATAATCATACGCACAACTGCCAAATATCATACATGCAGTACGGTACCAAATGTAACCTGCTGTCAGAATTATTACATATCCTATCACTTTTCTTTAAAAGAGTAAAGCTAAATTTGCATACATTTTTATTTTATGAGGCAAAAGGTTTTAGTGATAAAATTAGGCTCGGCCGTAATTACCAATGCGAATGGTAATATTAACAAAGCTGTTATTAAAAAAATAGTGGAAGATATAGCTACGCTGAATCAAAACTATAAGATAGTTTTGGTAAGCAGTGGCGCTGTAAGCAGTGGTAAAAAATATATACAGGATTATAAAGGCACATTATTGCAACGCAAAGTAGCGGCGGCCATCGGCAACCCTATACTTATCCAGCTCTACCGTCACTATTTTCAAAAGCGTGGCCTTACCGTGGCCCAGGCTTTATGCGAACGCTCACACTTCAGCAACCGCAAACAATTTTTACAGTTGCGGGATACCTTTAAAACTTTCTGGCAGCACCATGTGATCCCAGTAGTGAATGAGAATGATGTGATCAGCGACCTGGAGCTGAAATTTTCAGACAACGATGAGCTGGCCACACTGCTTGCCATAGCATTTGACGCAGAAAACCTGGTGCTTTGTACTTCTGTGGGCGGATTCTTGGACGACAACAAAAATGTCATCAGAGAAATAAGATCTGTTAATACGGATATATTATCACTGGTGAAGAAGGGCGAAAAATCGGAATTCGGGCTGGGTGGCATGCTGTCTAAACTCACTTTTACAAGGCTGGCCACTAACCTGGGCATTAATATAATCATGTGCGGCCTGCAATCTGCCACCCCTATTAGCGATGCGCTTAATAAGAAATCGGGAAGCTTTTTCCATGCACAAAAGTCCAATTTAAAGAACCGCCAGAAATGGCTGGCCAGCGGATCTATTACTTTAGGAAATATTAAGCTGGACAAAGGTGCTGCAAAAGCCGTTGCAGAACGCAAAAGCCTGCTAACAGTAGGAGTTACTGACATAGAAGGCCGTTTTGCAGCAGGAGAAGTAGTGCAGCTAATGAACGAAAATGGCGTTATAATTGGGGTAGCAAAGACAAAGCTGAGCCATACAGAACTAAAGAAACAACTGAAAGTTAAAAATGTAATAGCAGCTCATGCCAACGATATAGTATTATTATAAAAATAAAATACCCCGGCTATGGATAATAAATCTCATTGGGAAAAAGTGTATGAAACAAAAAGTCCCGGAGAAGTAATCTGGACACAGGCTGTTCCGCAAACTTCCCTGAATTTTATTCACTCTTTCAATATTTCCCGGCAAGCCGCAATTATTGACATTGGTGGTGGGGACAGCAGGCTGGTTGATTTCTTACTGGAGGAAGATTACGAAAATATAACGGTGCTCGACATTTCAGAAAAAGCACTGCAAAAGGCAAAAGAGCGCCTGGGCAAAAAATCTGGAAAAGTGAAATGGATCGTTAGCGACATTACCAGCTTCCGGCCCCCTACCACGTATGATGTATGGCACGACAGGGCAACCTTTCACTTTTTAACTACAAGGGAGCAGGTTTCACATTACCTCAGCATAGCCGGACAATCGGTATCAGGGTATATGGCCATTGGTACCTTTTCCACCAACGGGCCACAAAAATGCAGCGGGCTCCCCATTCAATACAACTCAAAATTTTTTATTTTGCAGCTTCAGGAAAAATAAAAATAACTAATAACAGTATCTTATGTCAATACAGGCTACACTTATAAAGGCAAACAAGGCCAAAACTGCTCTTCAAAAATTACCTGAAAGGCAGCTTAAAAAATTATTGCAGGCAATAGCCGATGGCATCATTGCCAGCGAAGCCGCTATTCTTAAAGCCAATCAAAAAGATCTTGCTGCTAAAGATCCTAACGACCCAAAGAACGATAGGCTGATGCTTAACAGCCAGCGCCTTAAAAATATCGCAGCGGCTATTAAAAATGTGGCAAAGCTGCCAGACCCCACAGGGGAAGTATTGACACAAAGAACTTTGCCCAACGGCATCAAACTTAAAAAAGTAGCTGTTCCTTTAGGCGTGGTAGGTGCTATTTACGAAAGCCGCCCCAACGTAACTTACGATATTGCAGCCCTTTGCCTCCGCAGCCGCAATGCCTGTGTGCTCAAGGGCAGCAGTGATGCGCAGCATACCAACAAAGTGTCTATCGGCATTATTCAAAAAGCCTTAAAGGAATTTGGCTTAGACGCCGGCACTGTTTGCCTGCTGCCACCGCAGCGCGAAATAGTGCAGGAAATGTTTACAGCCACTAAATATTTAGATGTGCTGATCCCCCGCGGTTCGGAAGGGCTGATCAATTTTGTACGGCAGAATAGTTTAGTTCCCGTAATTGAAACCGGTGCGGGCGTGTGCCATGTGTATGTAGAAAAAAATGCAGACATTCAACAGGCCGTAAATATTGCAGTGAATGCCAAAGTAAGCCGTCCCTCTGTTTGTAACGCAGCCGACGCTATTTTGGTGGATGAAGCTATTGCGCCACGGTTTTTACACCTGCTGAAACCTGAGTTTGAAAAATACAAAGTTGAAATTCTGGCTGATGCAGCGTCCCACAAAAACCTGGAGGGTTATCCGTATTTAGCAAAAGCCAAAGCAGCAGATTTCGGACGTGAATTTCTATCATTAAAATGCGCCGTTAAAACAGTAAAAGGCATTGATGAGGCTTTAGACCATATAGCAAAATATTCCACCAAACATTCGGAAGCTATTGTATCAAAAAACAAAAAGGCCTGTGAGCGTTTTGTAACAGAAGTAGATGCTGCTGCGGTTTATACCAACGCCTCCACAAGATTTACCGATGGCGAGGAGTTTGGCCTGGGAGCCGAAATAGGCATCTCCACCCAAAAGCTGCACGCCCGCGGGCCTTTTGCGCTGGAAAAGCTGGTTACAGAGAAATGGGTGCTGGAGGGAAATGGGCAGATACGTTGAGTTGACCTTTGACAGAAGATTTCAATTAATTATAAAACCTGCTGTAATGAAATCAACTGCAGCGCACATAGCATCTTCGTTGCGCCTACCCACCATGGTGGGTCACATGTACCAGGGGTACATATTTAGGATCTATGTATTACTGCTCATCATTTTTTCATCATTACAAACATTTGCGCAAAAAGATATTCCGGTGTTTGTATCAGGTGAAGACGGGCATAAAAGCTACCGCATACCGGCTATTATCAGTTTGCCGGACGGGAAATTACTGGCTTTTGCAGAAGGCAGGGTGCACAATGCCGGAGATTTTGGCGATATCAATATTGTATTAAAAACAAGCAGCGACAACGGGCATACCTGGAGCCCTATACAAACCGTGGTAGATGAAGGGAACCTTCAGGCCGGCAATCCTGCCCCGGTTGTAGATCTGCAGGACCCCGATTATCCCCATGGAAGAATTTTTCTTTTTTACAACACGGGTAATAACCACGAGGGGGAAGTGAGAAAAGGCAAAGGCCTGCGGGAAGTATGGTACAAGACTTCAACGGATGGCGGCATTACCTGGAGCGATGCCATCAATATTACTGCACAAACCCACCGGCCCAAACAGCCACAGGCCAATCCTGCTTATAACTTTTCTGAAGACTGGCGCAGCTACGCTAATACCCCCGGCCATGCCATGCAATTCACCAAAG
>JASGDI010000166.1:0-8392 GCA_049841335.1 Niabella sp.
ATACTTTCCGCGCGGCTGCTGTGGATCAGTTAACCATCTGGAGTGAAAGAGTAGGAGTGCCTATTGTAAAACAAGCCATGGGCAGCGACCCTGCCGCTGTAGCCTTTGATACTGCGCAAAGTGCCATGAGCAGGGGCAGCGATGTAGTGATCATTGACACTGCTGGCCGTTTACATAACAAAGCTCATTTAATGGACGAACTGAACAAGATAAAGCGGGTATTACAAAAGTTTATCCCGTTTGCTCCTCACGAGGTTTTGCTGGTTTTAGATGGTTCAACCGGGCAAAATGCCCTTGAGCAGGCCAAACATTTTACGGCTGCTACTGATGTAACCGCAATGGCAATAACGAAGCTTGACGGAACTGCCAAGGGTGGTGTGGTGTTGGCTATTGCCGACCAGTTCAAAATACCGGTGAAATTTATCGGCGTAGGGGAGAAGGCCGAAGATCTGCTGGTATTTGATAAACATGAGTTTGTAGATAGCTTATTCAGCCTGAAACAGGAGTGATTTTTTCGTACCCTTTTAAGGCGTTTAACAGAAAAAATAAGGATTATGGAAAATATCATCATCATGCCTAAAATAAAAAGCAATTTTCTGCGATCAAGACATTTTTTTTGGAAGAAATGAAGATTCGCTTCAAAACTGGAAAGCTGGATGATACGCTGATGACCGAGGATGAATTTTATACCAAAATAGACAGATCTGTAAAATAAGCGGAAGAAGGGAACGTAAAAGTATTAACAAAAGAGAAGCAAAAAGAACTTTTGGGGCTATCAACTACATTATTACAGAAAATAGATGCTCTGTTAAACGAATTAAGAGAAGACAACGCCCCACATTGGGCATAGGCAAACCAGAGCAATTAAACACTATGAAATTCCCACCTGGTCACGCAGGATTTCGCAAGAACACCGTTTGGTTTACCGTGTACAGGACGAAGTGATAACTGTATTGGTGCTTTCTGCTTACGGACATTATGATAATAAATAACCGGATCAAACCGAAGACCATTTACCTTTTTTCCTTTCTATATCAGGTAAGAACCCTGTTATAATCCCTATCAAAGGCAGGTAAGCGCAAATGGAAAAGACATACTCTATGCTGGTCCTGTCTGCCAGTGACCCCAGTACTGCCGAGCCAATGCCTCCCATACCAAAAGCAAAGCCAAAAAATAACCCTGCTATCATTCCTACTTTTCCCGGAATAAGCTCGGTAGCATACACCAGTATGGCAGAAAAAGCGGATGAAATGATCAGGCCGATAAGCACGGATAAAATAATAGTTACTCCCAGGTTCATGTGGGGCAGCAGCAATGTGAAAGGGGCGGCTCCCAGTATGGAAATCCAAATGATTAGCTTACGCCCATAACGGTCTCCTAACGGTCCACCCATGATGGTGCCGGCTGCCACAGAAGCTAAAAATACAAACAAGTAAATCTGCGATTGCTGCACACTTACACCAAAGCGTTCGATAACGTAAAAAGTAAAGTAGCTGGTCATCGAGGCCATATAAAAATATTTTGAAAAGATCAGCACCAGCAAAATGATTATAGAAATAATAACCCTGTTCTTTGAAACAGGCGGAAATGCAACCTGGGTTTTTAATGCTGATTTTTGTCTGGACCTGGCACGTATATTTTGCTGATACCATTTTCCAACAAAAGCCAGCACTGCAATTGCTAAAAGCGCCAGCAGGCCAAACCAGCCAATATACTTTTGCCCGAAGGGAATAACTATTAATGCCGCAAGCAGTGGCCCGGCAGCGCTGCCGGCATTTCCTCCCACCTGGAAGATAGATTGTGCCAGCCCCTTTTTTCCTCCCGATGCCAGGTGAGCAACTCTTGATGCTTCGGGATGAAATACCGAAGATCCCAATCCGATAAAGCATACCGAAGCAAGGATGTAATAAAAGTCAGACGCAACTGCCATGAACAGTAATCCGATTAAAGAAAAGGTCATACCAATGACCAGCGATCTGGGGTTCGGCTTCCTGTCGGTATAAGAGCCTACAAAGGGTTGCAATATGGATGCAGTTAACTGGAACACTAATGTGATGATCCCGATTTGTGTAAAGCTCAAAGCATAATTGTTCTTGAGCAAAGGATAGATTGCCGGGATAACAGATTGGATCAGGTCGTTTAATAAATGCGATAAGCTTATGGCAAACAGGATGGGATAAACTGTTTGGCTTGTATTTAATGTGGCGGTTTGACTGTTAGTTGCTTTCATAAAAGATACACCAGGTAACGTGGTGATTTTGAGTAAAAAATTATAGATTTCCGATTATCTTTTTTGCAGTTTCAAGGGCTTTAGCCTTATTTCCTCTTTTGATATATTGTAGCAGTTTTTCATGGTCTTGCTGGGAAATGGTGAAAGGTGTGGTATCCTGATAAACTTCTGAGAAAAATTTTGATACATGCAGGGACAATGTTTTGTACAGCTCGCTTAAAATAAAATTGCCACAGCTCTCTGCTATTACCGTATGGAAGTCAATGTCTGATTTAATACAACTCTCCAGGTTTCCTTCCTGTGCAAAACGTTTCCGAGTCTGTAGGTGATCCTGCATGGCGGCCAGGTGAGCCTGGGTTCTGTTACGGACCGATTTTTCAATGATCTGTAATTCTAAAAGCTGCCTTACTTCAAATACTTCAGCAAACCCGGCGTTTCCGATTTTATCATCTAAAGCGTAGTTGCCCGATTGGCTGATAACGAAAGTACCCAGTCCCTGTTTTACATGTACGAAACCCGATTGGGCCAGGTACTTACCTGCCTCCCTGATAGTGGACCTGCCTACCGAAAAGCTTTTCATAAGCTCTGGTTCCGTTGGCAATTTTGTACCAACAGGAAAAACGCCGCTTTGAATTTGTTGCTTTACCAGGTCGGCTACTTCCTGCGCAAGAGATTTTCGCTGAATAGGTTCCATAATTTATTCATCATATCATCTGATGTTTGTAAATGTAAGTACTTTTCAATAAATATGTTTATGTTAATTTTCTTTATCTGCTACTTTTTCAAAACTTCTGAAAGAAGTATAAAAGACAATGATAAGTCCAAACAGGGCTATTGCGGGTATCAGCCATTTTGTTTGTGTAAATCCTGCAAAGAAAAATAACATCCAAACCAGGAAAACCAGCGATAAATAGCTATCCATTTTTAAATCATCTGTATAGAGCAGCACATGCAGCAATGTAAGAATAGCCGGTGCAGCTATCAGAATGCAGCAATACTCATAAATATTGGCATGTAAAGCTGCCAGTGCGCGTAATGCCCAATATTCAGGTATCAATAAAATGGCATAGCAACAAAACAACGATGCAAGAATGGCGAATGGTTTCAGAGGGAGCGCTCTGTAAAAATTCAGCTTATCTTCAATAAAATAAAAGTTTTTGTAGATAATAACGCTATGTGCCGCCAGACAAAGCATCAGTATCAGCCACATCATCCTGCTTTCAAATACAGAATCGTCTGTAATCACAAAAAAATAAACGCAGCAAAAGCTGATGAGCTTGATAATAACAAGCGCCAGGAACTGCTCGCGGAACATATATTTCAGCAGGAACCACCAAAGCGTTGCGGGCTGCCTTTTTAACCTGAAAAATGTATGACCGGATAATGACGCGGCGTTTCTGTTTAGATAATCCAGACATAAGGTGCTGACACAGATTAATAATAATACAAGGCTAACGGGAGCATATAACTCTGCCAGTTTACCAGCGCTTGCTCCTGCGGTTATGACGAGCAGGGTAAAAATAATAACAGGAAGCAATAATAAAAAGCCCGTAAAGGCAAAGCCTGTAAGCCGCTTTGCGGAAGGAAGGCCATTCAGCACCTGCAGAAAATGATACTCGTTTTTTATAACACGGTTAGCATAAAAGCCTACACATTTAACGAAATATGAAATACATACAATAGCGTATATAACAAAAGCCTGCCTGTTTTCTAAAATGCTGATGATAATGTAATAATGCGTTTCCAAGGCCTGTTTAAAGTTGGGTTGTATGCCAAACAGCACAAAGAAAAGAAAATAAAAAGCGCCCGCGATCTGCCTGTAAAAAGGTGTTACAACCGACCTGTACAATATATTATTTACCGGGCTCAATGATGATGTTTTTATTTTGTACATGGTAAACCCCGGATAAAGAAATGTCTGCCGGTGAAATATCGTGATGAGAAGTGAATATGAATCCCTTGTTTTTTGTTGAATGGATAAGGTGCTGTAAGGCGTTTTGAGCGGCTGTGTCGAGCGTTGTAAAAGGCTCGTCCAGCAATATCCATTCTGAGTTGCCGGTAAAGGCCAGCAGCAATGACAGCTTTTTCAGCATGCCGCTGGAGTAGCTTCCGCAGGGATTGTCCAGGTAATGATCAATACCGAGGGCACTTTTTATTTCATTTACTTGTCCGGGAGTGCCGTTTTTTACTTTTAAATAAAAACCCACCAGCTCCTGTCCGCTTAAAAATGAGGGATAGGCCGGTTCGGCAGGGGCATGACTGATAGCCATCCTGTACGCTACCGGCGCGTTATGTATTGCTATTTGTTCATTAAGAATAATATTGCCTTTGAAAGGTATCAGGCCTGCCAATACTTTTAGAAAAGTAGATTTACCGCTTCCGTTGGGACCTTTGATCCAGTAGTTACCCTGCCGGAGCTCAAGATCAGGAATATTCAAAACTTCATGATTACCGTATCTTTTTACTAAATGTTTGATCTGTAACGTTTTCACCTGGTCGTTTTAAAGCCTCAAAATAGGATAAAAATCTGTTGTTGTATGAAATTGTGTACTGAAAAGGATAAGCTATCTTTGCGGCTTCATTTTTAAAATAGTACGTGAAAGTAAGAACACTCAAAAAGGATAAAGTAAACATCATCACGCTTGGATGCAGTAAGAATATGGTAGACAGCGAGGTACTAAGCGGCCAGCTGCGTGCTAATGATATTGATGTGGTGCACGAAAACAGGAAGCGTGATCACAATATAGTAGTGGTAAATACCTGCGGCTTCATTGATAAGGCTAAGGAAGAAAGCATTAATACGATTTTAGAGCAGGTAGAGCTGAAGAGACGTGGTAAGCTTGATAAGGTATATGTTACCGGCTGTCTTAGCGAACGATATAAAAATAACCTTGAGGAAGAGATCCCCGAAGTGGATGCTTTTTTCGGTACTATGGAGCTGCCGGCTGTGTTAAAGCAGTTTGAAGCAGATTACAAGAGTGAGTTGATAGGAGAGCGCTTATTAGCTACTCCGAGACATTATGCCTATTTAAAAATTTCAGAAGGATGTAACCGTACCTGTACCTTTTGTGCCATCCCGCTGATGCGTGGCAAGCATATAAGCAAGCCCATTGAAGAGCTGGTAATGGAAGCCGAAAAGCTGGTGCGTATGGGCGTGAAGGAAGTGATGCTGATTGCGCAGGAGCTGACTTACTATGGCCTGGATGTTTACAAAAAGCGCATGTTGCCGGAGCTTTTGCATCGTCTTGCCGATGTAAAAGGACTGGAATGGATACGGCTGCATTATGCTTATCCCACCAAATTTCCTTTGGAGATCCTGGATGTAATGCGTGAGCGTGATAATATCTGCAATTATCTCGATATACCTTTGCAACACGCCTCAGACCGGATGCTGAATGCAATGAAGCGGCAGATCACGCAGTCGGAAATGGACGATCTGATAGCAACCATCCGGGAAAAAGTGCCGGGTATTTGCCTGCGTACTACTTTAATTGCAGGCTTTCCAGGCGAAACGCAGAAGGATATAGAAGAACTGAAACTTTTTTTAGATAAGCACCGTTTTGACAGGGTAGGAGTATTTACTTATTCGCATGAAGAAAATACAGGCGCTTATATTTTTGAAGATGATGTACCGCAGGAAGAGAAGGAAAGAAGGGCGCAGGAGGTCATGGAGCATCAGCAGGAAATTTCTTACGAGCTGAACCAGGAGAAGATCGGCAAGGTCTTTAAAACGATCATTGATAAAAAAGAGGCAGGCCGCTACATTGGCCGCACAGAGTTTGACAGTGTGGAAGTGGATAATGAGGTCATTATTACCAGCGACCAAAAGCTGAAGATCGGGGAGTTTTACAATGTGCGGATCGAAAAAGCCTATGATTATGACCTGGAGGGAGTCATTGTCTGAGCCTGTGAAAGTGCTGAATAGGGATTGTTTCTTGTATCCTGCATAGATATATGTTTACAACAGGTTGAAAATCAATGATTATTTTTCCCTGCAGTGCCAATACATGTTGCAATATGTTGATTACCAGTCGTCCTCCCGAAGGACGGTAAAAATATTATCACATCTCAAAAATACCTCTTTGTAACATCGTCATATTGATTATCAATAATTTATAATTTTTTATAGCCAGATTGACAGCTATATTGTCAGTTTTTATGGCCTAATAAGGGTACCTTTGCACCCGTATTTTGCATGTAAGTAAAATAATGTTATTAAAGGCGTAGTAAAATAAAAATTATTTTTCTGCGTTTATTGTTTAACTAAAATATCTCACATGAAGAAATGTTTAGTTCTGTTTTTTGCTTTTATTTTTAGCTATGCTAAAAGTTTTGCGCAAACTACTACACAAAAGGCATCCTTTTATCATAGTAAATTTAATGGTCGCAAAACAGCTACCGGTGATATTTACAGGGATTATCTTTTAACAGCAGCGTCTAATATTTATAAGTTAGGTACGCGCCTGCTGGTTACCAATAAGCACACAGGCAAAAGTGTACAGGTAGTAGTAAATGATCGTATGGCTCCGGGAATTAAAAACCGTGTGGATTTAAGCAAATCTGCATTCCAGAAAATTGCACACACTGATCGTGGCGTTGTTCCGGTGGAGGTGAAAATACTGGAAGGTAAAAACGAAGAAGGTAATTCTTTATAGTAATTTATAGCAAAAAAACATTAAAAAACCCCGCATTTGCGGGGTTTTTTAGTAGTTATGCATTTTTACCAATACAGTTCAGATCTTCGAACGCAATTTCAAGACGTTTTACGAAAGATTCTTCTCCTTTGCGTAACCATACGCGGGGGTCGTAGTATTTTTTGTTGGGTTTGTCTTCACCTTCGGGGTTGCCTAACTGGCCTTGCAGGTAAGCTTCATTCTTTTTATAATAATCAAATACACCTTCAGCAAAGGCCCATTGCATGTCTGTATCAAGGTTCATTTTGATTGCGCCGTATCCAATTGCTTCGCGGATTTTTTCTTTTTCAGAACCGCTGCCTCCGTGGAATACGAAGTAAACAGGTTTTTGAGAAGCTGTACCGAATTTTTCAGCAATATACTTCTGGCTGTTATCAAGGATAACAGGTGTTAATTGTACGTTGCCGGGTTTGTACACACCGTGTACATTGCCAAAAGCGGCTGCTACTGTAAACATATTGCCTACTGCGCTCAGTTTTTCATAGGCATAAGCCACGTCTTCAGGCTGCGTATATAGTTTGGAATTATCAACATCTGTATTATCTACACCATCTTCTTCGCCGCCGGTAACACCCAGCTCTATTTCAATGCTCATACCTAATGGTGCCATACGTTTGAAAAATTCAACCGAAGTAGCGATATTTTCTTCGATGGGCTCTTCGCTTAAATCAAGCATATGCGAGCTGAATAAAGGCTGGCCTTTTTCTTTATAGAACTTTTCACCTTCGTCTATCAGTCCGCTGATCCAGGGAAGCCATTTCTTGGCAGCATGGTCTGTGTGCAGTACTACAGGCACACCATAATATTTTGCTACTGTATGAACGTGCAGGGCTCCGCTTACAGCACCAAATATATTTGCTTCCAGGTTTTTATTGGGCATTCCTTTACCGGCATAGAACTGTGCCCCACCATTACTGAACTGGATCATAACCGGTGAGTTCACTTTAGCTGCCGTTTCAAGCACTGCGTTAACAGTGTCTGTACCTACTACATTCACTGCAGGGAGGGCGAAATTATTGTCTTTAGCGTCGTTGTAAAGAGCTTCGAGCTCTTTGCCGTGTAATACTCCGGCTGTGTACTTGCTCATTTTGTTGAAAATTGTTTTTAATAATAAATTACTACTTGCCTATAGCAAATCAGGCTTGCTAAGGTAGCGATAATATGTGAAATATACACAAAGCCCGGTCATTGTTTGGGCAGTTTGTTTTATGATTATGGTCAGCTTTGGCTGGCTGCAGATCCAGTTACTTTTTATTGGCCAGTATCTTTGTTTTTTCCTGTATGAGTTTAAGATTTCCGCGTAGCATATACTTCAGATGCAGCTTTAATACCTGTCCCATGGATTTACACCTGCTGAATGCTTCAGTACGAAAGTGTTCGTTCAGTTGTTGTATTAGTTGCTGCTGCTTCTCAGCGGGGGCAATAGTATCGCGCGACATAATATTCAAAAGTTCCATGAGCCTGAACC
>JASGDI010000167.1:0-8205 GCA_049841335.1 Niabella sp.
CGGCAATGCCTTCTGCTGAGAAAACAGGTGCTGACAAAGCAAAACCGTTTATTGAAGATGCTGTGCCGGTGGCTTCCCGCAGCTTTAATGAGCCATATAAAGATGCATACTTAAACCGGGTTGCTTTTCCGCTGGGCGGAATAGGCGCAGGTATGTTTTGCCTGGAAGGCACGGGGGCCATCTCTCACATGTCGGTGCGTAATAACCCCGAAATGTTTTTTGAGCCAGCCATGTTTGCGGCTCTCAGCGTAAAAGGTATAAAGAACGGCGCTAAAGTGCTGGAAGGGGCTGTTCCGGAATGGAAGAAGTTTGGACAGAGAGATTCGGGTCTGGGTGGTACAGGAGGCGCTACCTGGGGGCTACCCAGGATGAATGTTGCTGAATTTACAGCACGCTTTCCGTTTGGAAAGCTCACATTAAAAGATGATGATATTCCTTTAGAAATTACTATTAACGGATGGAGCCCATTCATACCTGCTGATGCAGATAATTCAAGTCTTCCGGTGGCCTGTCTGGAATATACGTTTAAGAATAAAGCAGGTAAAGCCATTGAGGCGGTCTTCTCTTACAACAGCAGGAACTTTATGTTGCAGGCAGATGCTCCTAATGCCATCAGGCCGATAGAAAATGGTTTTGTGCTTTCATCTGATGGCACAGCTAATGCACCTGAAAAACAAGGAGCATTTGCAATATTTACAAACGACCCTGCTACTATAACAGACCATTGCTGGTTCAGGGGTGGCTGGTTCGACGGACTTACCATGGTATGGAATACCATTGCAAAGGGCGATAGCATAAGCCGTTCGCCAGTGGAGAAAGATGCACCGGGGGCGTCTCTGTACGTGCCGTTCCGGTTGAGTGCCGGTGAAGAAAAAACCATTCGCGTTATGATGTGCTGGTATGTACCGCAAACCAGGCTGCAGATAGGTGTGGTAGCGCCCTCGGTTAAGGAGAAAGTACAGTCAGATCCGTTGCTTCAATACCATAAGCCCTGGTATAGCCAGCGGTTTAAGTCAGTACATGAGGTGGCGCAATACTGGAAAGAGCAATATGCAGCACTAAAGCAAAAAACAAAACTATTTTCCGATACATTTTATAAAACCACCCTGCCGCCGGAAGTGGTAGAGGCGGTGGCAGCAAATCTTACCATTTTAAAATCGCCAACGGTTTTAAGGCAATATGACGGACGTTTCTGGTGCTGGGAGGGATGTGGGGATCATTGGGGAAGCTGCCATGGTTCCTGCACGCATGTATGGAACTATGCGCAGGCCGTACCGCATTTATTTCCTTCTTTAGAACAGTCGCTCAGGAATACAGAGTTTAATGAAAATCAAAATGAAGAAGGGCACCAGGTGTTCCGTGCAAACATACCCATTACAGAAACCGTACATGACTTTCATTCGGCTTGTGATGGTCAGTTGGGTGGTATTATGAAAGTTTACAGGGACTGGCGCATCAGTGGAGATAATGACTGGTTACGCCGGATCTTTCCTAAGGTTAAGGTGAGCATGGATTATTGTACCCGCACATGGGATCCCAGGGAAAAAGGCATTATAGAAGAGCCGCATCACAATACCTATGATATTGAATTTTGGGGACCTACTGCATTTGGTACGGCGTTTTACCTGGGCGCTTTACAAGCTATGATCCGTATGGGGAAATACCTGGGTGAAGATGTTAAACAATATGAAGCCCTATACAATAAAGGAAAGAACTATATTGAAACATCGCTTTACAACGGGGAGTATTTTTTCCAGGACATACAGTGGAAAAACCTGAAGGCGCCGGATCCTGCAAAGGCACAATCGTTTCACACCCGCTATGAGCCTGAGGCTTTAAAGCTGCTTGAAGCAGAGGGACCCAAATACCAGTATGGAACAGGTTGCCTGTCCGATGGCATACTGGGCGCCTGGCTTTCGGTGATGTGCGGGCTAGATGATCTGGTGGATACGGAAAAGATCAAAAGTCATTTACAGGCTGTATATAAATATAATTTCAGGAATAACCTGAGCACTCATGCTAATCCCCAGCGCCCTACTTATGCCATAGGCAACGAAGGTGGTTTATTGTTATGCTCCTGGCCGGCGGGCGGAAAACTATCGCTTCCCTTTGTTTACAGTAATGAAGTATGGACCGGTATTGAATACCAGGTAGCTTCTCATTTAATAATGATGGGAGGGGTAGCTAAAGGACTTGAAATTGTAAGAGCCTGTCGTAAACGGTATGACGGGCATGTCCGCAATCCTTTTAACGAGTATGAATGCGGTCATTGGTATGCCCGGGCATTATCCAGCTATGGCCTGCTCCAGGCTTTAACAGGTGTGCGTTATGATGCAGTAGAAAAGAAATTATACGTTAATTCTAAAGTAGGAGATTTCACCAGCTTTTTATCAACAGCCACAGGTTTTGGAACCGTGGTTTATAAGAATAATAAAGCTACAGTTCAGACTGTGTACGGGACAATTGATATCAGGGATATTGTAATAGGCCGGTAACTATGAAAGCAGTTTAAGCTTATTGAAATGGGAAAATGGGTACTGTGCTGTCCGGTTAGATTAGCCATTCTGTACACTTCAGGCCAATATTTGTAGTATTGAGCATTGATTGATTAAACATTCCTGCCCGAATGATTGGTCAGGCGGGGATTATTGCGCATTGAATTTGATATTGTAAAATATGCTAGCCTGTTTTAGGCACGCACCGGTTTTTCATAACTATGAAGTTAGCAGTTATCTGTCCGCTCTCCCTTCATCTGCTGTTTGAATAACGGGCTTTCCGGTCTCGAAAACACTGGTATATTCAAGCCCTGCATTTTCAGCGTGATAAATAGTAATTTTTTTTTGGATGAGATGATAAAATACCCTATGTTTGCTTAAACGATTAAGCTTTTATTAGCTTTGTAAAGAAGAAAATTTTAATGCGATTGCTGTTTGTTTTTTGGTTTTACGTATGTACTGTTTTAAACGATTAAGCAACTTTTTTAACTATAAAAACTAAATGTCTGGTATATGAAAAGAGAAAAATCCTGATGGGGTGGAGGCTTGCCAAAAGCGTAATTTTTTAAGGTACTCCATCTATTTTAAAAACAATGTCTTTTTTGACTTACTTCATTATTAATCTACACTGTTATGAACCGAAAACGATTTATTGCTGATCGCATTTTATTACGGCGCTGCTTATGGGTGTTATTATACACAGGCCTGCTTGCGCTGGCTCAGCCGGCATTTTGCAGTAATGCCTTTGTTGCTATTAATGCTGCTTACCTGCAGGACACACTTCCTGAAAGAAGTTGGGTGCTGCACGGTACGGTTATTGATAACGCCAAAAAAATTATACCCGGCGCCTCTGTGAGTATAATAGGATCGCCGGCAAAAGGCGCCTCATCCGATGTAGGCGGAAATTTTATGATTGAGATGCACAGTGAAACGGATACGTTAGAGGTATCCTTTATAGGCTATGTAACTCAGAAAATTGTTCCGGGTTTACAGCGCAATATTGTAGTAGAGCTGTCGCCCGATGAGGTGGCACAAAAACTGAACGAGGTAGTAGTAGTAGGATTCGGTACCCAGAAAAAAGTAACGGTAACCGGCGCTGTTTCCAGTGTCTCCATGGCTAATGTGCAGCGTGTTTCCACTCCCTCGTTAACCAATGCTTTGGCAGGTAGTATGCCGGGCATTGTTACGCGGCAAAGCTCCGGGGAGCCAGGCTATGATGGAGCCGCCGTTTTTATACGTGGTTTTGGCACTTTTGCTGGTGGGCGTTCACCATTGATCCTTGTAGATGGTGTGGAAAGGGAGATGAATAATATCAATACCCAGGAAATAGAAAGCATTACCATGCTGAAAGACGCTTCCGCCACTGCCGTATATGGTGTGAACGGAGCAAATGGTGTTATTCTTATCACTACAAAAAGAGGGAAACAGGGAAAGCCTTCTATTGTGCTGCGTACAGAAAATGCGGCGCTTACTGCTATGCGCCTGCCCTCGTACATCAATGGTGTTGAATATGCCGGACTGGTAAATGAAGCCCGCAGCAATGAAGGCCAGGATCCTTTATATAGCTCCACAGAACTGGAAGCCTATGCTGATGGCAGGGACCCTTATTTGTACCCCAATGTAGATTGGGTAAGCACGATATTAAAGAAAAACACTTTCCAGAGTATCAATAACCTCAGCGTTACCGGTGGTACGGAAATGATTAAATACTATGCCAATGCCGGGTACACCATCCAGGATGGTATCTATAAGCAAAACCCCGATAATTTCTGGAACAACAATGCCCGGATGAAGCGGTATAATTTCCGTTCCAATCTCGATATGAAATTATCTGAAACTATACGTTTTGAGCTGGGCGTGGGCGGTATCCTGCAGCGCGGAAACTACCCCGGACGCTCTGCACCTGATATATTCAATGCGCTTAAAGTAACATCACCCATTAATTTCCCGGTTACCAACCCCGATGGATCTGTAGCGGGCGGACAAACTTCCTACTTACAGGAAAACCCTTATGGCCTGGTGGCCCGTTCAGGGTATTCTACACAGGACAGGAACACTTTGCAGGCAACAGTTGCCGGTACCTGGGATCTGTCAAAAATACTGACCAAAGGCTTGTCGGTTAGAGGTCTGTTTTCTTACGACCATTATTATATGGGCTGGAACGATCGTGTGAAGCCCTATGCTATCCGCCAATACCTTGGTAAAGATGTGGAAGGGAATGATATGTACCGCAATCCTGATATAAGAGAAGAAGGTTCCCTTGGTTATAAAATAGGTAGTACGGCTAACCGTACTTATTATTCGGAGCTGCGGTTAAACTATTCCAGGTCTATTGGCCTGCACAACCTGGCGGGAATGTTCCTGTATAACCAGAGAGACTATGTAAACATTACTGCAAACAACAGCCTGGATAACCTGCCCTTTCGCAGAAAAGGACTGGCGGGAAGAGCTACCTACGATTATGACCGCCGTTATATGCTGGAGCTGAATGCAGGCTATAACGGGTCGGAAAACTTTCCTAAAGGAAAGCGGTTTGGCTTTTTCCCATCGGTTTCTGCAGGATGGGCAATCAGTAATGAAGACTTCTGGCATTCAGACGTGGTCAATTCCCTGAAAATAAGAGGTTCTTATGGCCAGGTGGGCAATGATCGAATCTACATCAACGATCGTATAGAACGATTCCTGTTTTTAGACAAAATTTCAAGGCGGGATAATTTTTATCCGTTTGGAGAACAGCAAACCTGGCTGCCGGGCTATATTGAGGAGAAGATCGGTAACCCGGTTGTAAGCTGGGAAGTGGCTACAAAAGCCAACCTGGGCATTGATGTGGAATTTTTTAAAGGTGCGTTGACACTGCAGTTAGATGGTTTCCGGGAAAACCGGGAAGGTATACTCATTCAGCGCGGGACCTTGCCTGCAATAGCAGGGTATAGTGCAAACGTGGTTCCTTATGCCAATCTTGGAAAAGCAAAGAACTATGGTATTGACGGCGTGCTGGAGCTTAAAACAACCACTGCAACAGGGTGGTACTATAACGTAAGAGCTACTGTAACCTATGCCAAAAGCATCAGGGTGAAAGATGATTTTCCTACTTATTTATACCCGTACCAAAACCCCATCGGGCACTTAATCGATCAGCCTTTTGGGTATATTTCTATGGGGTTATTCCAGAGCGAGGAAGAGATACAGAACAGCCCTAAGCAAACTTTTATGGAGCAGGTGCGGCCGGGTGATATTAAATACATGGACGTGAACGGCGATGGTCAGATAGATGTATTTGACAAAGTAGCTATAGGCTATGCCCGCACGCCACAGCTTACTTACGGCTCTGCATTTACAGTAGCTTATAAAGGCGCAGAAGTGAGCCTGTTCTTTACAGGGGTATCCAAAACAAGCCTTTTTGTAGATGGCCGGTCTATGTATCCTTTTGACATGGGATTAGGCACTTACAACGTAATGCGGGAGTACTATGATAACCGCTGGACACCCGAGACCCCGGATGCCTTGTATCCGCGTGTATCTACCATGAAAAATCTGAACAACAGCCAGACCTCCACCCATTTCCTGAGGGATGCCAGCTACCTGCGCCTGCGTAGCGCGGAAATAGCGTACCAGTTCAAACTTAAAACCCTGGAACGGATAGGCCTTAAGGACATCAGGTTGTTTATTAACGGCATGAACCTGGTTACATGGGATAAAATAAAAGTGATAGACCCTGAATCTGATTACGGAACCGGTGGTTACCCGTTGCAGCGAAGCGTCAATTTTGGAGGCCAGTTTAGTTTTTAATTTCAAAATAGAAATAGTATGAGATCTTATATAATTATTTGCATGAGTGTTTTGCTTTTGAGCGCCTGTGCCAAGGATTACCTGGAAAAACAGCCCGATGAGGACCTGGATATTGAAAAAGTATTTTCCCAGCGCCAGCATGCCGAGGGCTTTCTTACATCGGTTTACAATAATATGCCCAAGATGCTGGACCCGTCTCAATGGGGTGAAAGAAATCCTTTTACCGGTGGCAGCGATGAGATGGAGATCACCTGGACGGGTGCTTACTCCCACCGGCTTAATTCAGGTGCCTGGAGTCCGGCAGATGGCGAGCCCTGGATATGGAACTTTATGTATGAAGGTATCCGGAAAGCCAATATTTTCCTGGAAAACGTGGATAAAGTGCCTATGGACGGCGCTGAGAAGAACGCCTGGAAAGGTGAAGCTACTTTTTTACGGGCTTTCTATCATTTTAACCTGATGAAAATGTACGGAGCTATTCCTGTTGTGGACAGAACTTATGGCCTGGCAGAAGACCTGAGCTTTATACGCAGGCAGCCAGTTAACGAAGTGGCGGATTTTATAAGTTCGGAATGTGATAAGGCAGCAGCGTTGCTGGCCTGGAGCGTGGAACCTATCAAATACGGGCGTATTACAAAAGTGGGAGCTATGGCGCTAAAGGCAAGAGCGCTTCTGTATGCGGCAAGCCCGCTGTTTAATGGTAACCCCGATTACCAGGGCCTGGTGGATGATAAAGGGACTAAATTATTTCCCGCTTATGATGCCGGCCGTTGGCAAACTGCCGCCGCTGCTGCAAAAGCCTGTATTGATGGCGCTGAAGCAAACGGGTACGGATTGTATTATGCAGCCGATAACGACCCGGTAACCAGCTACCGTGAGCTGTTTACAGTTCGCAACAACAGGGAAGTGCTGCTTGCAAGAAATCAGGGTATCCATTCTCATTTTGAGCGGTGTGCCAACCCTACCGGCTTTGGAGGTTATTCCATTTACTGCCCTACGCAGGGCCTTGTAGATGCCTATGAAATGAATAACGGACAGCGGCCCGTTCTTGGTTATAATTCAGATGGCAGCCCCATTATTAACCAGGGGTCGGGATATACAGAAACAGGATATGCAGCCGCAGATCACCCCAAAGGCTACTGGCTGAAGGATGTGAGCAATATGTATGTGAACCGTGACCCGCGCTTTTATGCCAGCATCAGCTTTAACGGCTCTATGTGGAAGGGCAGGAGGATCGAGTTTTGGTTTTCGGGCATAGATGGCCGCCAGCGCGCAGGGTCCGACTATTGCATTTCCGGTTACCTGATGCGGAAAATGGTAAACCTTACCTCCAATATACCGCAGAATCAGTTTGGACTGAATACCTGGATAGAGTTCAGGCTGGGCGAGCAATACCTGAATTATGCAGAAGCATTGAATGAGGCGCAGGGGCCTGTTGCAGATGTTTATACTTATATGAACAGGATCCGTGCGCGTGCCGGTATGCCAGCCCTGCCAGAGGGTCTTTCAAAAGAAGGTATGAGGGAGCGCATCTGGAATGAAAGGCGTATTGAGCTGGCATTTGAAGCGCACCGGTATTTTGATATAAGACGCTGGAGAGTAGCTGCCCAGTATGATAATGGCCCTATTTATGGAATGGATATCCAGGCCGGTAGCTCTTTAAGGGACGATGCTTTTTATAAAAGAAAAGTGATTGAGAACAGGGTTTTTGTAGCGCCCAAACATTATTTATGGCCTATACAAATTATGGAGATTGAAAAGAACTGGAACCTGGTTCAAAATCCGGGTTGGTAATCTTTGATTAAAAAATGAAACACAAAATGAAAAAGATAAATAAATATAGCTGCTGGATATTAGGGCTTCTGTTAGCGTCCTGTACAAGGGAGCTACCTGTAAATCTTGGGGTGCCCGACCCTGATCA
>JASGDI010000168.1:0-17372 GCA_049841335.1 Niabella sp.
AACAGGGGTATCCCTCTCCAAAACAGGAAAACAAAAAGAAAACTACAGGCCTGCCTATCCTACCTGCTGTATAAAAAAAGCCGCTTCCGGCAGGAAACGGCTTTTAAAATGGTAAGGTATGGTAAATTATTTTAACTTAAATGCTTTTTTAACCTTAGCAACATAGTCTAACTTTTCCCATGTAAACAATTCTACTTTTTTAGTAACTTTTTTACCATCGGGAGAGACAAAAGTTTTTTCAACTATTTTGCTTTCACGTCCCATGTGACCATAAGCAGCAGTCTCGCTATAAATAGGGTTGCGCAGCTTTAATCTTTGCTCGATAAAATAGGGACGCATATCGAAGATCCCTTCTACTACTTTGCTGATTTCGCCATCGGTAAGGCTTACTTTGGCCGTGCCATAAGTGTTTACATTGATACTGGTGGGTTTGGCAACGCCAATAGCATAAGAAACCTGCACCAGCACTTCATCACATAAGCCCGCAGCAACAAGATTTTTGGCAATATGCCTTGTTGCATAAGCAGCGCTCCTGTCTACCTTGCTGGGATCTTTACCGCTAAAAGCACCACCGCCGTGCGCTCCTTTTCCACCGTAGCTATCAACAATAATTTTACGGCCGGTTAAACCGGTATCGCCATGCGGGCCGCCAATTACAAATTTACCGGTGGGGTTAATATGATATTTAATTTTATCGTTGAACAAGCGCTTATACTGGGGATATTTTTTGATAACACGGGGGATCAGTATCTTTTTTACATCTTCACTGATCTTTGCCAGCATTTTAGCTTCTGTATCAAACTCATCATGCTGAGTGGAAATAACAATAGCATCAATCCTTACGGGTTTGTTATTGTCATCATACTCTAATGTTACCTGGCTTTTAGAATCGGGACGCAGGTATTTTATCTGTTTATTCTCTCTTCTTAGTTCAGCTAATTCTATCAACAAAGTGTGGGCCAGGTCTAAGGCCAGCGGCATATAATTAGCAGTTTCGTTGGTAGCATAACCAAACATCATACCCTGGTCGCCGGCACCCTGCTCTTCTTTCTTCTTTCTATCAACACCCTGGTTGATATCTGATGATTGCTCATGTATAGCAGACAGCACACCACAAGAGTGCGCTTCAAACATATACTCGCTTTTTGTATAACCTATCTTACCGATCACTTTGCGGGCAATATCCTGCACATCTAAATAAGCACTGGATTTTACTTCCCCTGCTAAAACCACCTGACCGGTGGTAACCAATGTTTCGCAAGCCACCTTGGATTGCGGATCAAAAGCCAGGAAATTATCAATTAATGCGTCTGATATCTGATCAGCAACTTTATCAGGGTGTCCTTCAGAAACACTCTCAGAAGTAAATAAATAAGGCATTTTTAGTTTGTGTTTATAAGTCTATAAAAATAATCGGGTGCAAATATAGTACCTGTACGCGTTTAAATAAAATTTATAATATTGATAATTATAGTTTTGAGTAAACTATTCTCAGTTTCATCTTCTGGGTGGGATGACTTCCTCCCCCAATGCGGGCGCGACCTATACCTGCAATACCATAAAAATTTGACTGAGGTATAGCAAAATTGCTGGTGACAAAAGGTGCTATATCACCAAGTGGCAAGCCTGTACCGGCAGGAGCATATACCCTCATCATATAGTAGGGTATTTTACCTGATACCAGGTGCTGGGCGTACCGGGTAATGTTAAAACGCCACTGAAGCACTTTATTTCCAAACGGATCTAAAGTGCCATAATAAGTTTGAGCGGAACTACGCGCACTGTAAAAGCCCTCATAACCAGAGAGGCTTGTACCACCATAGCCAAATGCATAGGGGACTAATTTGAATTTCTCTGCAGTAGAATCATAAACATCCAGGAATACATTGGGTGGTGCGTAGAAAACGGTGTCGGAAACGTCATAAATACTTTCCATCTGCAGCTCTGCCAAATGTATGACGCCATTAGGAAAGTTTTTTAACCCGGGGATTTTTATGTTGGCATAGGTGCCTGGCGTATTTTGTATATACACAACAGGGTCCTGAACCAAATCTCCTGATCCGGTCAGCACATGCGTTCCGTTATAATCCCTGTTTATATAATTGGCAATGGCATTTTCACCATTATAAAAGGTAAAAGTTGCAGATGCCGTATCTATATCGGTTGGCGTAGTAACATTGTTATACCTGTAGTAAACAACCATTTGCGTTGTGGCATTATTCAGATACATGCTTATTAAAGCGTTGCCACCGCTAACGGACTGAAGCGCGAAACCTTTGAACCTGGTTCTGAAAACCGAATCTGTACTATAACCATCATTGGCACCTGTAGAATCGTAACTCAATAAACGCTGTCCAAAGCTGTCATCCAGCTTTATCCTTAGCTGGTTAGCTACAGTGGTTGTATCAGGATAATTAATTATCTCTATAGAATCTTTAAGAGAAGCCGGGATGAAAGTTTTAGTCCCTAAAATTGCCGATGTAGTGAACAAGGTGTTGATTTTGTATAACGAATCATACCTGAAATCGTTAGAGGTTTCAATTTCTGATACCTGTATGGTCTGCGGCAACAAAGTATCACCATAAATAAAACCATTCTGATGGTGGTTGATCACTAAAACCACAGAGTCGAGATAAAGAGAGCCGGGACGGTTTTTAAACGGATAGGCTCCCGGCGATACCTGGAAAAACATCCTGGCATCTGTTTTACCAAAAATGGGATCATTATCAATTACTCCTAATAGCTGGGGAAAATTTACTCCTGTCCTGAATGAATCGAGAGCGGGATCAAATAAACCGTTATAGGTTTCCACCTCCAGCGTGGTATCAAATGTATGGATATTGTCTATAGGCGGAATCAGCTCCTGCCCTAACTCTGTTGGAAGGTTTATTTTGTTACAGGAAAAAAGAGTCACAGTAACAATAAAGCATATTCCTAATGCAGGAAGAAAAAATTTTTTCACTCGCAAATATTTGAAACTAATTCAGGTCTATTAAAATTATTCCGCAAGATCGTTATACAGTTGTAAATACTCTGTTAAATCAGAATCTTCTTTGAACTGCAGTGTCTTTTTACCGCGAACCTTGGTAAATTCGGTCAGCAGCTTTTTATCCACATTAGGTGCGCCAAAAGTAATAGCGTCAGCATAAGCCGCCCCGCCCCTCATCATGGCAATGTTAGTACCCTCTTTAAAAGGTTCCAGGTCTTTTTCTTTAATGGATGGATGGATCAGGGCCTTGGGAATAAAACCTTTACCCAGCTTTTCCTTAAAAGTAGTTTCGCCTATAGTAAAAACAATTTTGCTATGGGCAAAAACAGGTTCCTTTTTATAAACTGTTTTCAGGTAAGCCGGAATTAAGCCTGTCATCCAGCCGCTGCAATGGATCACATCGGGACTCCATCCAAATTTTTTGACCGTTTCCAAAGCGCCTTTGCAATAAAACACCGTTCTCAGGTCGTTATCAGCAAACCATTTTTCTTCCTCGTCATGAAAAAGTGTCTTTCTTTTGAACAGCTCTTCATTTTCCAGGAAGTACACCTGCAACCGGGCGCTGGGTAAAGATGCCACTTTAATCTGCAGGGGCATGTCATCATTATCAACTGCTACGTTAATACCTGAAAGCCTTACTACCTCGTGAAGCCTGTGCCTGCGTTCGTTAATCATCCCGAAACGTGGCATAATACAACGAACTTCAAATCCGTTATCATTAGCTTTTATAGCGAGCTTATTAACAATTTCAGAAAATTCAGTCAACTCTAAATATGGAGACATTTCATTGGCTATAAATAAAATTCTTTTCTTTGTTGACATGCTTTAGCAATTTTTAAAGTTTGCAAAGTTAAAGATTTATAGCCAAACGGCCTTATAAAACAAATTATATTATAAAATAAGTTAATGAAACTATTTCAAAAAATAGCAGATATACAGGCTTTTATTAGCGGGAAAAAGGAACAGAACCTGTCAATAGGTTTTGTTCCTACCATGGGTGCATTGCACGAAGGCCATTTAACCTTATTATCTGAATGCAAAAAGCAGTGTGATATAGCTGTAGTAAGCATTTTTGTAAATCCTACCCAGTTTAACGACAAGAAAGATCTGGAGAAATATCCCCGTACAATAGCAAAAGATATACAGGCTTTAATAGCCTGTGAATGTGATGTGCTTTTTTACCCGGAAATAAATGAAATGTACCCCGCTGAAGAAATAACAAGATTTTATGATTTGGGAGCGCTTGAAAAAGTATTTGAAGGAGCTCACCGGCCGGGACATTTCCAGGGAGTTTGCCAGGTGGTAGACAAGTTATTTTCCATTGTGGAACCCAACCGGGCGTTCTTTGGTCAGAAAGATTACCAACAATGTATGGTGATTAAAAGACTGATTGAGCTGACCCCCGCGTTCTCTTCTATTACTATAAACATTGTGCCTACCATGCGCGAGGAAAGCGGCCTGGCTATGAGCAGCCGCAATGTGCTTCTGTCTGATGCCGAAAAAAAGGACGCGGAAACAATTTATCAGTCGTTATTGTTTATAAAAGAGGCGCTTCAGCCCGGCCCTGTAGAAGCAGTAGCTAATGAGGCGGCAAAACGGCTCGAATTAAAAGGCTTTAGACCTGATTATGTAGGTATAGCAGATGCCAACACCCTCCAGCCTGTTGTGGAATGGGATGGGAAAAGACCGCTTGTAGCGTTAATTGCAGCCTTCATTGGCAATATAAGGCTGATAGATAATTTGGTAATAGCTTAGTTGGAAAGCTGCTTGATTTAAAATACTTTTGCAATCCTAAATAAAGTACAATATGAACACAGTAAAACTCAAAAGGGTAAAAGGCGATTATGGCTTTGATACGATAAATGAAAACGGCACCGTTGTTAAAACGGATACGAACCCGCAAATGGGTGGCCAGGAATACGGAGCACGCCCTATGCAGCTTTTACTGAATGCGCTTGCAGCCTGCTCCAGCATAGATGTGATCAGCATTTTAAAAAAACAGCGGCAGGATATTAAAGATTACGAGGTTACTGTAAACGGTGAACGGGAACCTGGTGTAGAGCCTTCGCTCTGGAAAAATATAGAAATGATCTTTGAAATAACAGGAGATGTGGATGAAGATAAAGCAAAGCGTGCTATTGAGATCTCGCTTAACAAATACTGCTCAGTGGCCATTACTTTGATTAAAGCCGGAGCCGATATCAAAACAAAAGTGATCGTACATAAAGCTGGTTAAGGAAAGCTTTAAATGTAAAATATTAAATATTGAATTTCAAATATTCAATATCAAGCATCAAATCATTAAACATTGAGCACAGAAAGAAAATTACACCCCTCAACCATAGCTATACGCACACAAACCCCCCGTACCGGCCAAATGGAGCATTCCACGCCGTTGTTTCTGACCAGCAGCTTTGCATTTGAAACATCAGAATCCATGCGTGCTGCTTTTGCAGATGAATCGGACGATAATATTTACAGCCGGTACAGCAACCCTACTGTTGATGAGTTTGCTCATAAAATGGCGCTGCTGGAAAAATGCGAGGCCGGATTTGCTGTAGCAAGCGGTATGGCCGCTGTATTCAATTCATTCATGGCATTGTTAAAAGCCGGCGATCATTTATTATGTTGCCGATCCATGTTTGGAGGAACAAACACGGTAGTTACAAAGTTCTTAGGCAGGTTTGGTATTGAATACACCCTGGTTGATGCTGATGATATTGACAACTGGGAGGCGGCTGTCAGGCCTAATACCAAAATGCTTTACCTCGAAACGCCTACTAACCCGCAGTTAGAGCTGATTGACCTTGAAAAAGCAGGTAAAATTGCGAAAAAGCATAACATTATTTTTAATGTTGATAATTGCTTTGCTACCCCGTTCTTGCAAACTCCAGCTGATTTTGGCGCCGACCTGGTGATCCACTCTGCTACGAAGTGGATTGACGGACAGGGACGCGTGCTGGGCGGCGTTATTGCCGGCAGGAAAGACCTCGTTGACCAGGTATATTTGTTCTGCCGTAACACAGGCCCTACCCTTTCAGCATTTAACGCCTGGGTACTGACCAAAAGCCTGGAAACGCTTGAAGTAAGGATACATCGTCATTCAGAAAATGCATTAAAAGTGGCCCTGACTCTCGAAAAGAATGAAAATATCGAGTGGGTGAAATATCCTTTCCTGCCGTCCCATCCGCAGTATGAGATTGCGAAAAAGCAAATGAGCGGCGGTGGTGGTATTGTATGCTTTGAAATAAAAGGAGGCGTTGAAGCCGGCCGTAAGTTTATGGACGCCCTGCAACTGTTGTCGCTAACGCCTAACCTGGGCGATTCCCGCAGCATTGCCTCACACCCGGCAAGCACCACCCATTCCAAACTAAATGATGAAGAGCGCAGTAAAGTAGGCATTACGCCAGGATTGATCCGTATTTCGGTTGGACTGGAACACCCGGATGACGTGATTTATGATATTGAACAGGCGCTTAATGCCATCTAATAAAAGTTTCATCAGTGTTCAAGAAATACAGAGGAGCTTCTCTTTATGCAGGTATAATAATGTAAAGAGAAGCCCCCGTTATTTCATCTTAATCATCCAAAATATTATTGTTTTTCCCAATCAGTAACAGCTCATTAGCGTGTACTTCGGTGATATACTTTTTAACACCTGACTTATCTGTATAATTTCGGTTGACCAGTTTTCCTTCGATGGCAACTTCCCTCCCCTTGTCAAGGTATTTATTCGCAATCTCGGCGATCCGGCCCCAGGCTATTATATTGTGCCATTGAGTTTCTTTTACCCGCTCTCCTTTGGCGTTTTTATACGTCTCACTGGTAGCTATACTAAAGCGGGCCATTTTTTTACCGCTTTCCATGACCCTGATCTCAGGGGCATTACCTAAATTTCCTATTAATTGTACTTTGTTTTTAAGAGCATCCATAGTTGTAAATTTTGTGCCCACCGGAAGGCGGACGGTTTAACAATCTTTATTTCAACCGGCCGGTAGCGCTCCCCGGCCTGCAACACAAAGATGCAATAGCGGCAACCCCGTAGTCGTATTTTAAAGGTTTACTTACGACAATAAATGTTTATAAACGTTTACAAACGGCTATTCAGGAATTACGAAATAACGAATACACAAATGTGCTTCCGGAACGGTGTTTTCATATAATTCAATAAAAGGTCAGGGTAGACTTTCGATGCCTCCCATCCGGAAAATATAAAAATGATTTATTATTAATTAGTCTTCCTGTAATTTAAGATCGCCAAACCATTCAGCAGTACAGCAAAACCCGTCATAACCAGGAAATGATTTTTGATGTGGGCAAAACCGCTTCCTTTTAAAACTATCATGCGCACTACTTCAATAAAATAGGTTACAGGATTGCACTTTGCAATGATATACGCCCATTGGGGCATACTGTCAACAGACGTAAACAAACCGCTCATCAGCATAAAGATCATAATAAAAAAGAATGTCACGGACATTGCCTGTTGCTGTGTATCAGCAAAGGTTGAAATAAGCAATCCCAGGCCTAATAAAGCCACTAAATAAATTGCCAGATAGCCATACAGTAATAATAAGCTCCCAACAGGAACAATGCCATAAACAAAACGTGCCACAACCAGCAAGCCGATACTAAAAACAAACATCCCGATTATCCAGAAAGGAATAAGCTTGCCCAGAATGAACTGATATTTTTTAATAGGTGTAACATTGATCTGCTCTATTGTTCCCACTTCTTTTTCTTTTACAATATTCAAAGCGCACATATAAGTTCCTACCATTGTTACCAATACAACCAATATGCCCGGAACCATAAAAAACCGGTAATCCATAAATGAATTGAACCAATTTGACGAAGCAACAGCAATAACAGGTACTGCATTGAATTTATCGGGCTGCAACCATTGCAGGCGAATATCTTCATTATATGCGTTAATGATCTGGTTGAGATAAGCACCGCCCAGGCCTGCTTTTACACCATTGATTGCATTAACAGCAATAAATAATTTTTGCCCACCTGCCTGTCCGGCAGGCAGGTTTTCACGAACCAGGTTTTTTTCAAACCCCTGCGGTATTTCTAAAATCAAATCAGATTTCTCTTTTTCAACCTCATTAAACGCACTTTGAAACGAGCTGCCATAATCTGCCAATCTGAAATACCCCGAAGCAGTAATTTTTGAAACCAGTTGTTTTGAGTAAGCAGAATGATCATGATCAACAATTGAAATGTTGATATTCTTTACCTCGTAATCGGCTGCCAACGGAAGTATAAGCAACTGAACTATGGGAACCACAAAAATCAGAGGCAATAAAGCTTTATTGCGAAAGATCTGCCTGAACTCTTTTCTTAATAAAAATTTCAGCGTTCTCATACCAGACGGGTTTTAAATTTTTTCAGGCTCACTATCAATAAAAAACAGGCCATTGCGAAAAGTACTAATGTTTCTTTCCATACAGCGCTAAAGCCAAGCCCTTTTATCATTATTGACTTTACAATGATGTAATACCATTTGGCCGGAATGATGTTGCTGAGTACCTGCAATGCAACGGGCATATTTTCTATAGGAAACATAAAGCCTGTAAACAACATAGTTGGCACTAACATCCCCATCATTGAAATAAGCATGGCTGCCTGCTGCGACTGTGTTACATTTGAAATAAGCAAGCCTAAGGCAAGTGCTGTAATAATCAGCAATACGCTTTCTGCAAATAATAACAGAATGCTTCCGTTTATCGGTATATCTAAAAGCGCTACACTTAAAATGAGAATAACAGCAAGGTTTATAATAGAAAGAAACAAATACGGAATTGCTTTTGAAACAATTACCATAACAGGATTAAAAGGAGATACCAACAACACTTCCATGGTTCCGCTTTCTTTTTCCCGGACTATAGAAACGGAAGTCATCATTACACAAACCAACATCAGCACCAGGGCCATAACACCCGGCACAAAATTAGTAGCGCCTTTCAATTCAGGATTATACAACATTCTCATTTCGGGCACAATACGCAAAGGCAACACACTGTTCTTCATGAGCTCCTGCTGGTAGTCCATAATAACCGCAGTGGCATAATTGGTTAATGTGCTGGCGGTATTAGGGTCCGAAGCATCGGCAATTATCTGTACCTGGGCTTCGTTCAGATGTAACAGGTCTTTGTTGAAATTGGCAGGAAAAATAATTGCCAATTTTATATTCTCCTCTTTAAATGCTTCTTCAATCTGATGGTGATTCATCAATGTTTTCTGAATTTCAAAATTCCTGCCTGCTTCTATTTTGCTAATAATTTGTTGTGAGGCTTCATCTTTGGCATAATCGCATATAACAATTTTAGAATTTTTGATTTCGTTGGTCAATGCAAAACCAAATAAGAGAATCTGCATGATGGGTACGCCAAAAAGCATTAGCAGTGTTTTTTTATCACGGAATACATGATAAAACTCCTTCTTTACAAATGATAAAAACTGTTTCATCTTTAATCTGATTTTCGTTTTGCTCCTCTTGCCAAATTATAAAACACTTCGTCCATTGAGGTTGCAGCATATTGTCTCTTTAAGTTAGCTGGCGTATCTAATGCCTGTATTACTCCATCCACCATCATCGAAATACGATTGCAGTATTCGGCTTCATCCATATAATGAGTGGTTACGAAAATGGTAATACCCCTGTCTGCCGCTGCATAAATTAAATCCCAAAACTGCCGTCTTGTAATAGGGTCAACACCTCCTGTAGGTTCATCCAGGAACACTATTCTGGGTTCGTGTATTACCGCTACCGAAAAAGCCAGTTTCTGTTTCCAACCCAAAGGCAATGAAGCCACCAGCTTTTTTGCCTCGCTTTTTAATCCTAATGTTTCAAGCAGTTCATTGCTTTTTTCTTTCAACTGCTTATCGGATAAGCCATAGATGCCGCCAAAGAATTGTATGTTTTCTATCAGGGTTAAATCTTCGTATAACGAAAATTTCTGGCTCATATAGCCGATATTCTTTTTTATTTCTTCGGTCTGTTTGTAAATATCAAAACCTGCAATAGAGGCGCTGCCGGATGAGGGTATGGAAAGTCCGCAAAGCATTTTCATTGCAGTGGTCTTTCCTGCGCCATTTGCTCCTAAAAAGCCAAAAATCTCACCTGCATACACTTCAAAAGTGACTTCATTTGTAGCGATGAAATCTCCAAACCGCTTGGTGAGCTTATCTGTTTTTATTACTATTTCTCTTGTCATTTCAGTTCATCAGATTTATAAAGCAATCTTCAATGCCTGGTGTGATACGTTTTATTTCAATATCCTGGAAATTGGCCTCCTGTAAGGTTTGTGCAAGTTCTGCTACCTGTAGATAGTATGATGAATTTTCAAACAGGCCTGAACCCTGCAATGTTTTTATTACTTCGTTTACTGACGGCCCGTAATTGTCCTGAAACGTGATATGATGAAAATCTCCGAATGAAAAACAGCTTTTAATCTGCCTATTGCCTCGCAAAGCATTCAACAGCCGTCCCATATCGTTTGCTCTTACTGCAAACAGCGTATCAGGAAACTGCTTTATAATATTATCGGGTGTGTCAATGGACATTATACTGCCGTTTTGTATCAGGGCAATGCGTTCGCATAGGGTGGCTTCGTCCATATAAGGTGTGGAAACCAAAATAGTAATCCCTTGCTGCTTTAAGCTTTTCAGCATTTCCCAAAATTCTTTTCTTGAAACTACATCTACGCCCGTGGTGGGTTCGTCTAAAAACAAAACTGCAGGACGATGGATTAAGGCACAGCACAAAGCTAATTTCTGTTTCATACCGCCCGATAATTTTCCAGCCCTGCGTGTTTTAAATGGTTCCAACTGTACATAAATATCCTTTATCAAATCGTAATTTTCCGCTACGGTTGTATTGAATACCGTTGCAAAAAAGCTGAGATTTTCGGCTACTGATAAATCCTGGTACAGTGAGAATTTACCCGGCATATAACCTATATTTTTACGAATGGCTTTATAGTCTTTCACTACATCAGAACCATTTACGGAAGCTGTACCGCTATCGGGCAATAACAATGTAGTAAGTATACGGAAAATGCTTGTTTTTCCCGCTCCGTCTGCCCCGATCAAGCCAAATAATTCGCCTTTGTTTACCTTAAAAGAAACATCGGTTACCGCCTTTATTTTGCCTTTATTGTAGGTCTTTACAATGTTATTTAATACAACAGTTGCCATTGTTACCACAATTTTATTTCGCCATACATACCTATCTTGTATGAGCCGTCATTTTTAACTTTTATCTTCACAGCATACACCATATTTGCCCGTTCGTCTTTGGTCTGAATGGTTTTAGGCGTGAACTCCGCTTTGTCGCTTACCCAGACAATCGTACCCTCTGTTTCTTTATAACCGCCTTTGCCGTCATCGGTAAGTACTTTTACTTTTTGGTTCAGTTTTACCTGTGGTAGCTGGTTGCCTGTGATGTAAGCCCTTAAAATGATGTTTGATAGATCGGCAATCTTATAAAGCGGTTTTCCTGCTGCTGTCATTTCGTTGGCTTCGGAGTATTTGGCAAGTACTGTTCCGTTGGTGGGGTTGATGATGCTGCATTTTGCAAGCTGGTCATTCAGTTGCTCAATCTGTACCTGTAAAGGCATAATATCTTTACTTATTCCATCACTTGAAATGTTTAAGGATGATTTTTGGGCTTCGATTTGTTTTTTCAGCACTTCAATCTGTGCGTTAATGTCGTCCAGTTGCTTGGGCGTGGCAGCATCGCCCTTAACCAGATTGGCTATCCTTGTTTTTTCCGTTTCTGTAGTTTTAAGCTGTTCTCTTAAAGCAGATAGCTGAACAGGAATATTGGGCTTTTTTCCCAAAATGGCAACAACCTGCGCTTCCAGCTGCTTTTTCTTCAAATATAGCTGCACGCTGTCAATGTAGCCAATTACCTGCCCGGCCTCCAACGTTTGCCCCTCTTCAATTTCAAACTGCTTTATTGCGCCGGTGGCTTCTGATGAGATAATAGTTTCCTCTGCTTCAAAACTTCCCGAAGCGTCAAAAGAAACTTTTTTGTCGTTGCAAGCTGTAAGCATTGTTGCGATGACTGCCACTAATACGATTGTTTTTATTTTGTGCATTGTTCTTTCTTTTTAATGTTGTTAATTGCCTGTATCTTTCTTTTTACTGATGTCACAAAACATATCTGAATGTATATTCAAACCAATGTTGGTTATATTGGATAAATGTTCGCTGGCAACGAGGTAAACAATTTCGCATATTTCCCTTTCGGAATAATGGGCCGCCATTCTTGAAAAGGTTTCCGGATTTACTTTCTTGTCTTTTGTGAGTTCCGTTACATAATCTAATGCAGACCTTTCCACATCATTAAACAACGGGCTTGAATGATACTCACTTATAACACTAATTTTTTCTTCGTTCATTATTTCTTCCATTGCTTTATATCTGCTGATGTCCATACAAAACTCGCAGACGTTTATTCGGGCTACCTGGTGACGAATGAGAAAAATCATTTCTTTCGATAACACTAATTTTTTGTCTAACTGATATACTTTTGCTCCCATCTTGCCGAAAGCTATGGGCAGCCTTGCCGCAAACACTTTTACAGGTGTGATAACTTTTCCAAGCTGCTTTTTAGTGAAATAGTAAACCACTTTCATCATTAGCCCTTTGGGTTTTTCTATTGGCGGTAGGAATGTTTGTGTATTGTTCATTGTTTTAGTTTTTTATTGTCATTAATTTCCTGCTATTGTTTGAGCATTATACTCCGTCATTAAAAGCTGTATCTCATGTAAAACCAGGTTTTGCTTTGCCTGATCTTGCGCATTTATGGCAATGAGGTAATCGTTTGTAGTTGCCGTACCATATTGAAGCTGATTCTGTGTGGTGTTCTTTACGTTTTCCCGAAGTGAAACAATGTTTTTGTCGGTTTCAATCAATTCCTGCATTTGGATTATAGCAGCGTTTTGCTGTTTTAATGTGAGGTTGGTATTGAACAAAAAAGTTTCCTGCTGTATATCTATTGCACTTTGATTGAGCGCAAGCATTTTCTTTTCGTTCTTATAAGTGTAAAAACCTGTAATGTTCCAGCTCAGCCGTAAACCACCGATATAGTAACCTTTTACCTCATTGTCTAACATATTTAAACCCGGTCTGCCCAAGCCTCCCTGGAAAAAAGCACTCAAACGCGGCAGGTTTTTAGCGGTAACCAGCTTGTTTTGTACATCAAGGGACTTTTTCTGAAAGTCAAACAACTTTAACTCCGGCCGGTTAATAGTATTTGAAAGTATCTGGCGATGTGGTTTTTCGAAGACCGTATTTTCATTAACGGGCTTGCTGATGAATAAAGCCAGCATATCTGCATAGCCTTTCCGGGTGGCTTTCAGTTCAATAGTACGCTGGTTGGCTTTCAGCAATTCGGCTTTCAGGTTATCGGCTGTGCTTTTTAGAGCTACTCCGTTGGCAATGGCTACGTTGGTTCTTTCGATACCGATTTGAATATCCTTTTTAAGTAATTCGGTTTGTTGTATTTGCGCATCCATCAGCAGTATCCCAAAATAAAGGTTGTTGATACGTTCCCTTAGCTTATATAGTTCTACTTCCGTCTTCTGCGTTTCTATTTCGGAATGGGTATTGATATACTCCTTTTGGTCTTTCAGGGTAAACAGGTCTGTAACGGACTGCAACACTTCACCATATAACCTGTATTGGTCTTTGCTCATTACCGGAATATTCACATTGGGTAATGAAATTGGAACCTGTGTTACGTCCGACTGATAGGTTGCCTGCCCCGTCATATTGAATTGGGGTAAATATCCTTTTTGAGCGTTGGCAATGGAATACTCCTTTGTCTTCTCTATCAGTGTGTACTGCCTTATTAAAGGATAATTCTGTTTTGCCAATTCAAGGCAGTTGTCCAGGCTCAATGCGGTTTCCGTTTGTGCCATAGCCCAATGACTGCATATCAGCAATAAGCTTATCAGCCATTCCAGTTTTTGTTTATTTACAGCTTTAATCATTATATTTAATTTTCAGTTTCAATCATTTGATTAATTTTATTGCAAAAAAAATCACTTCTCTTTATTTAATTACTTGTTGGGGTTCGTGATTATCAGTATTTATAGCTGATTATTTCCCTTTCGCCAATTTATATGTAAAATCAGTATTTTTATTTGTTAAGTCCCACGTTGCAATTTCATCAAGTATTTTGTCCGTATGCTTTTTACCTATGTCCCGAAGTGCATTGCCAACCGATTTTCTTAAGTATTCACTTTCGTCTGATTTGTGTTCACTAATGAGTTGTATTGCCGTTACCGGATTATCTTTAAAGTAAGGGCGGCTTGTCCAAATACGTAATCCTTCAATAACTGCTCTTTTTACATTAGGATTTCTGTCTGTCAGCCACTTTTTAATTGTCGGTAATGTTTTTTTATAGCCGATTGTCCTGCAATAGTGGTCAAATGCTTTTGCCAACATTTCCTGTACCCGCCAATCTTTATTATCTGCAACTTTTGTTTCAAGAAGTTTGAGCGCATTGGGATTGTCGGTTGAAAGTTGTCCTAAAAGATACGTTGCCAACATTCTAACCTGATAACTGTCGTCACTTAAAAATTTTGTCGCGAGGTCAAAATGTTTTTGTGCTTTGTCTGCCAAAATGATGTCGCCTGCTTCAACAATATGCTTGAAACCGTGTTCAATTTTCTTTATATTGTCAATGAGCTTTTTCATATTTTTTATCTCATTTTTTTAATCACTTCGCTTTCATTATCGCTTTTACCCAAACGGGGATAAGCTTTTTACGTTCCTGCATCAGTTTATTAAACTGTGTTTCATTTAATCCGCTAATTCCTTGTAACAATGGTTGTGCGATAAAAGGAAAAACAACCAAACTCAACAAGTTCATCAAAAAATGTATTGGGTTCGGTTCAACAATTTTTCCTTTTGCAACGGCTTCCAGATGCTGTTTAAAAAATGTTGAGTTCATCACTAATTGCCTGATAGGCAATTTCTCTAACAGCCCTCCTGCATTGTTACGAATTTCGCTCAACATAAAAATCGGTATATCCGGTTCTTTGGTAAGAAGGTCGATATAATTAGACGCAATCAATTCTACTTTTTCCTCTAAAGAGCTTTTTTCATCATTCAGCACCATTGCCATGTTCTGCATAAATCCGAAAACAGTTTCGAGCATTATAATATCAAACAATTTTTCTTTACTGCGGAAATAATAATTGAGTAAAGCAAGGTTAATGCCTGCTTCTTCTGCAATATCCCTTGTTCTTGTAGCTGCGTAGCCTTTTTTATGAAACACTGCACGGGCAGCTTCCTTTATTTTTTCTTCAGTGGAAGTATCCAATTTCTTTGCTTCTTTACCTTTCGCCATTTTGTATAAACTTCTGTTTACTGACAAATATAGAAACTATTTCTTAATTTAACCAAATATTTTAATCAAATGATTAATATTATTCAGACTCATAAAATCCGCATAACCGCAGACAGGTTTTTATTTATCTAATTAAGGAGAAAATTACCAGCCGCTTGCCAGTACATCTGCCAGGTGCATGGTCTTTATTTTATAACCTTTGTCGTTTATATAACCTTGCAAGTGCATCAGGCAGGAAAGGTCGGTAGCAATAATGTAATCGGCAGTTGTAGCCATTGCGTTTTCTACTTTTTGCTCCCCCATCCCTACAGATATCCCAGGAAATTTTACAGCAAAAGTGCCGCCAAAACCACAACAGGTTTCCACATCATTCATTTCTACCATGTGGAGTCCTTTTACATGAGAAAGTAATTGCCTGGGCCCCTGCTTTATTTTACACTCCCTTAAAGCTGCACAGCTATCATGGTAAGTAGCAACCCCATTAAGCTCGGCCCCGCAGTCATCTGCCTTCAATACATTTAATAAAAATTCGGAGAACTCATAGGTTTTGGCGCCGAGGGCTTTTACTTCGTTGTGCAAAGAAGAATTATCAAACAACTTCTGGTAATAGTTTCTTACAAAGCCTACGCAGCTGGCACTTGGGGCTACAATATACTCTGCTCCCCTGAAGTCGCTGATAAATTTATTGCACACCGATTTGGATTCCTCCCAAAAACCGGCGTTGAATGCAGGCTGCCCGCAACAGGTTTGTTCAGGATTATAGGCCACGTTACAACCGAATTTTTCCAGCACCTTAACCATATTAAATCCTGTTTCAGGGTATAACTGGTCTACAAAACATGGAATGAAAATATGGACGTTGTACATTTTTTATGTTGACAGTTTGAGAGTTGACAGATCACAGATGACCGATATGTTATAGTAAGTTGTTGGAGGTTTGCTCCCACTCCCTTTACAAAACCGATCAGTCAAGCATCTTTAATGCTGTTATAGCCGCCTCTTCCCCTTTATGACCATGCCTGCCACCGAGCCGTTCAAGTGCCTGCTCTTCTGTATTTACCGTAAGCACGCCAAAGATAGTGGGAACAGGAAGCGTAAGGTTGAGCTGTAAAATACCATCGGCTACCATTTTGCACACAAAATCAAAATGTGGCGTATCGCCCTGTATCACACAACCTAAAGCTATATAGGCGTGTGGTTCATCCAGTAGTTGTCTGGACCTGCTCCAGTGCCTGTTAACCGCAAAAGGGATTTCCACACAGCCAGGGACTACCAATGTTTGTACCCTGGCGTTATGTTGATGTAATACACGCAGGCAGCCGGCTTCCAGCTCATCAACAATACCTGCATTCCACTCTGTCTTTACCAAAACAATAAAGGCATCCTGTTTAAAGATGCCCGTATTGGTATTTAATAAGTTACTGTTACCAGTTGATGCCATTATTAATTTACGTTGTAAACCCCTAATTGCGCCAGGTATTTATCTGCTTCAAAGCCCTGTTGCGTACGGGGATATTTTTCCTTTAATTCTTTATACAGTTCAATAGCTTCATCTTTACTGTTCAATACGTGCTGTGCCAGGTAAGCCCCACGGAACAATGCTTCTGATGAAGCCTGCTGATCAGCCTCAAAATGATGCGCTGCCTTTTTGTAATAATCCAAAGCTTTGGAACCTTTGCCTAAATCGCCATAAGCATCACCCAATAACAGGTAAGCACGCTGCTGGATCTGTTTGGAATCCGTGCTGAAATCTTCCAGGTATTCTACTGCCTTGTCATTCTGATTCAGCTTGATATAGCAGATACCTGCATAATATTTAGCCAGGTTCCCGGTGGGTGTGCTACCATAGCTGTCAGCGATTTTAATAAAACCCGGGTTTACGCCATCACCATTTAAGGCCAGGTGAATAGAATCCATACGGTAGTATTCTTCGGCTTTAAAACTTTTATCTAAAGCTTCCGCTCTTTTAGGACCTTTTACAAATTGGTTATAGGCGATGTAACCACTTAT
>JASGDI010000169.1:0-6617 GCA_049841335.1 Niabella sp.
GGTATTCCTTTAGGGGTTGTAGCTGCTGTTAAGCAAAATACCTGGCTGGATACCAGCGCTATTTTTTCAAGTATCCTGGGTATTTCTGCCCCGTCTTTTTTTATGGGGATTGTTATTGCTTATTTGTTTGGTTTTGTGCTAACGGAATATACAGGTTTGCAGATAAGCGGCAACTGGTTTGATATAGATGAAACTACTGGTAAAAGGATTTTCAGCTTTAAAAATATTATTCTTCCTGCCATTACTTTAGGTATCAGGCCGCTGGCTATTATTACGCAACTTACACGGAGCGCTATGCTGGATGTGCTGGACCAGGATTATATAAGAACCGCATACGCAAAAGGCCTGAACAAGAGAGTAGTAGTATGGCGCCATGCTTTAAAGAATGCCATGAACCCCGTAATTACAGCTATTACAGGCTGGTTTGCCGAGCTGCTGGCAGGCGCTTTTTTCGTGGAGTATATTTTTGGCTGGCAGGGGATCGGGAAAGTTACCGTTGATGCTTTGGAAAAATTGGATTACCCGGTGGTGATGGGTTCTGTGCTTATTTCAGCAACTTTTTTTGTGTTCATGAATATTGTAGCTGATGTATTGTATGGTGTATTTGATCCAAGAGTGCGGAAGTAGGCCCCTATGCTATTGTTCAAAGCACATAATTTAAAATTCTCCTAAAGGGGTGTTTGTATAATATCCGACTGGGCGGGCTCGTTTATACACTCCTCTTACAATGTGAACCGGCATTAAAACTATCATTATGGAATTTACCAATACTTTTCTGGTCAGTGCAGACACTGCTCGGAGCGCTGCGTGGTTTGTGTCCGCACAAACCATGTAGTATTTATTTCTAAAATTGATACCGGCTTATTATATGATCTGATACCGGGCTTTTTCTTTCCGGCAGTTTTAACAGGGCTTCTTTCTCTTATTTCACAATCACTTCCTTAATTACTTTACTGCCCAGGGCCTCATTCACCCTTTCAATAATTTTTTCACGCTGGTAGATCAGCTCATTTTTTAAAGGTGCTACCTGGGTATGCACAAATAGTTTATCGCCAATGATTTGCAGCTTATCTGTATAACGGGCAATGGTCTTACCCATGATATTTTCCCACACCGCATCTATTTCCAGGGCCTGTATATCGCCACGGATACGGCTTTTATTTAAAAACTCTTTTAGTGCTTCACCTAAGGAATATTCTCCCATATAATAATTTGGTTGTATTAAGGGGACTGGTCTGACCGTCCCGGCCTGATCTCGCACACTACAAAGATATTAAATCAAAGTTGGTATTTAAGTTTTCCAGGTGATTGGTTAGTCTTTCTTTATTTGTATCGGTAATAAAAACCTGACCTTTATTTTCAATGCATACTTTTTGCAACAGGTTGCTGATCCTGTCTTCATCCAATTTTTCAAAAACGTCGTCTAATAATAAAAGTGGCATTAGCTTTTTTTCAGCAAAAATTACATCCAGCTCTGTCAGCTTTAAAGCAAATAGCAGGCTTTTGCGCTGTCCCTGCGAGGCAATACTTTTAAATGGCTGTCCGTTCAGCTGTAGTATGATATCATCCCGGTGAATTCCCGCTGTGGTTCGCTGTAACATCCTATCCTTGTTTTCGGTAGCGGCCAGCAGTTCTTCAAAAGAGGTTTCCAGCAGCCGACTATCGTACAAAATAGAAAGATCTTCCTCTTTCTGTGCAATTTCGGTGTACAGCCTTTTTACTTTTGGGAGGAAGGAAACAAGGAACTGGCTCCTTTTCTGAAAAATAAAATTGCCCGGCTTTACCAGTTGGTCGTTGAGTATTTGTAACAGCGTACTGTCCATTTTCCCGGTTTCTGCTGCTATTTTTAATAAGGAATTTCTTTGTTGCAATACTCTGTTGTACAGGATGAGGTTTTGCAGGTATTCCGGGCTCAGCTGGGATAGCAGCGCATCTAAAAAGCTGCGCCGTTCTTCACTTCCGCCTGTAATAAGAACAGCATCATCAGGCGCAATGACCACACAGGGATACCGGCCGATATGATGTGAAAACTTTTCGTAAGCTGTTCCGTTTATAAGAAATTCTTTTTTATTGGTTTCCCGGAGAATACAGGCAGCTTTTTCTTCCTCCCCGTTCTTACTGAATAAGCCTTCTATCCGGAACCCCTTTGCCCCCTGCTGCACATTCACCGTATCGGTTTTACTGAAATAGCTTTTGGTAAAGCATAAATAATGGATGGCATCAAGGATATTGGTTTTGCCAACGCCGTTTTTGCCACAAATGCCAATGATCTGTTTGCCGAATTCAAAAGCTTTATTAGTATAATTTTTGAATTGTAAAAGCGATATGGAATTAAGATGCAGCATATTGCTATAAAGTAAACCAGAAAAAAACACTCAGCTATATATTACTCTTATCTGGAAAATAAATATAACTGAATGGATTTGCTACGGGGCTTTTATATGGATCATAAAGGCCGGTGTATTTTATGGTTCTTTTTGTATCCATTTTATATTGAAAAAAGTCGGAAGAAAGAAGATAACATCTTGTTAATTGAAAAATATTGACGGAATCTTTTGCTTTTATATTGAGATAATAATAGGTTTTCCATCTTATGGTATTGGTAAAAGAATCAGGCATGTCCTTAAAATAATCTTCAACATACTGACTGACGCCGCCAGGGTCTAACTTAAGGTAATCGAGATGACGATATATGATCTTTTCTGCAAAATATTTGATGCCGGGTGTTGCCAGGTATAAACCAGATGGAACCAGTATGGCACCGCCCGTAACACTTCCTAATATTTTTAATAACTTTCTCCGTTTCATTTTAAAAAAGTTTGTCGGCAGTGTGCAAAGACAGGGCACATAAAGTTAATGTAGGATTAGAGGGGCTATAAGTAGTATAGCTGCTTGCACCTAAAACCAGAATATTGCGGTATTGGTGATGAACCATGTATTTATCAATCACGCTATTTTCTTTTGTGGTTCCCATCCTGGCGCCGCCAATAATATGGCCTTCGTTTTGATGCGGATACAAATACCTGATTTGCTCTACGGGCAGGCAACTCAAAATGCTTGGCAATTTTTTCTTAGCCTCTTCAAATGCTTTTAAAGCATATTGCGACCTGCCAGCATTAAAAACGGCCTCAGGAATAAATTTATTATTACTTGTTGTTATATAATTACCTTCCTGGGGCAGATCTTCAAACAGGAGTCTGAATGACATGATATCGAGCCATTTTCCTTCTTCCGGTCTGATATAAGGTGCGTTATTGGTTTCTATAAGGCACCCGGCATAATCTTTCCTGAAATCGCCATCGTAAAGCATGTAACCATTGGCATTTACCCAGGTGCTTCCACCAGCGTTTGACATATCTTTCAGATCAATTAAAGCCTGAATGCCTAATTGCTCACCAAACCCAACCCCTGTCAGCGGGTTCTTGTCGCCGGAGTTTAAAAGGATATTAATATTAAAAAAAGGATTAGCTCCTAAAATATAATACTCTGCCTCAGCTTCCAGTTCTATGTTATCTTTTACATAATGAATTTTTGTAGCAGCTTTGTCGGTAGTGGTTAACCGGTACACCTGTGCGTTATATTCCAGTGTTACGGCCGGGTTCTCATAAACGCTCATCAGCGAATTTTCTATGGTAAATTTTGCATTCACCGGGCACTCGGTGCATGTTGAGCTTGCCACGCATTGATTTCTGTCTTTTACGGCACGGCTTGCTCTGGCTGTGGGCTGGCTGATATATTGGGTGCCGTATTTTTCATGCAGTATTTTATCTGGCAGCGCAAACAAATGGGGTGGTAGCGGGTAATCTTTTTTTCTTGGAAAAGGTGTTTCTTTTGGGCCGGAAATAGACATGATGTCTTCAGCTTCCTCATAATACGGGTCTAATACATCATAATCTATCGGCCAATCCTCCTCTATGCCGTAAAGTGATTTCATCTTAAAATCTGACGGCATAAAGCGGGGTGTACAGGCCCACCAGCAATTGGATGAGCCCCCAAAATCAGGGCTGAACTTCCAGAATTTTTCATGATGGTGGTTAATGAACAGTTTTCTGTAAGCTTCATTTACTTTTTCTGAAGTAGCAGCATCACCCTTGCGTATTTTCAAGCGTTCCATCAGCGGAAAAAACCGCCCCCGTTCTAACACCAGCACTGTTTTACCCGGATTTTTTTCTAAATATTTTTTCAGAAAGAAAGTCGAAGCAAAACCTGTGCCTACTACAATTATATCGTACTTCAATAAAGGTTAATTTAATTGTTTGCATTTTCTAAGAACCAATGCAGCCATGGAATTTTTACAAACATAAGCACACAAATCAATATAGTAAACAAAAGCAGGTAGAGCATAAACCATTTTCTTTTATGGAGTCCCCTGATACGTTGCACGGGAGAGTCGTTTAAAAGCCCAATTCTTAAGTACCACGAAAAAAGGAGTGCAAAAAATGGGAAACTGACCAGAAGCTCTATCCTGTTTTTGATTAAAAATATACCTAAGAAAAACGCACAGGTTATTCCATAAAAAAACATAGAAATCAGCAAGCTGTTCTCTGTGTAAAATTTAAAAGAGCGGCGGTATTGACCTGCAAGAACAGGATCATTGATAAGGCGATACTCTGCAAATCGCTTGGTGGCCATTAAAAAGGCCCCTCCCATCCAGTAGGCGATTATAATACTAATAGGAGGAAAAGTATTGATCCAGTTAAGGTCCCACCTGCTATCAGGTACTCCCAATGAGGGGCTTATTAAAAACCAGCCCAGGGTAAACCTGATGGGGTTATTGATTGATTCGGTAAGTACGTCAAGATAAACCCTTTCTTTGCTCCTTAGGGGCCTTACATTATAAACAATACCCATTATAAGCAGCAACAGTGCCATACTAAAAAATTTAATAGATATTGTATAAGCTATACCCAAACCAAAAGCAGCCAATAATGCATATTCTATATAAATAATTTGTGGCTTAACTGTTTTTTGAATTAAAGAACGATTTTTTTTGACAGGGTGGAACTTGTCAAACTCAATATCAAGATATTCGTTTATAACGTAATTAGCGGAAGCAATTAAGCAGGTACAGAGAAAGCCGATGATGATCTTTAAAACTAACTCGGTAGTAAGAGGTGTTTTAAAATAAGCAAATGCAAATAGTATACCGGGTGCCATAAACACATTCTTCACCCAGTTATCCGGCCGCGCTATTTTGACATAATCTTTGAAAATGGCAGGTTTAGAAGTATGTAACATATCATTTTTTTTAGATATGTGTATTTTGGTTGCTGACATGAGAAGTTCAATTAATTAACCTTGTTTTCCATTTCAAAAGCATGGGCTAAAAATACAAATAATTTTTCTTTGTCTTTATTTTTTGAAGGCAGAACTATGTAACGGACACCTGCATTTCTTGCACACTGGCCATCTCTGCTATCCCTGTCGCCTATAAAAAGGCAGGCTTCTTTGGCAATATTAAGTTCTTTACAAATAAAATATATAGCCCGGGGAGATGGTTTAAAGCTATTGATCTCCGCATCAGTTGAGGAAACGGAAATGTCGGTTTGCAGATCCATAGCGTTTAGTTTATCGTTTGCCGGGTAATCAGAATAGGCCGCAATTTTAATGTTTTGCCTACGCAGTGCATCAAATAAGGCAGTAGTGCCGCTATATTTTGTATTACGTAAATATTGCAGAGGCCTATCATATATCCATTTGCTGACAATCGCTTTCACCTGCTTTACAGGAATATGTAATTTGTTGGCACACCATTGATATTGTTCCTCATTAAGGTTGGCACTATTGTATCCCGAACGTTTTTCTCTTTCTTTCCTGAATTGGTATAGTATATACAGGTCTTTAATTTCAAAAGGATGAACGAGGTAGTATTTTAAAAGAGACAGGCCCATGCTGAACTGTAGCTTGCGCTGATTGTACAAGGTACCGTCTACGTCAAAAATCACTAATTTAATGGTTCCTAATTGTAGTTCTTCTGTAATCAATTATTTTCGCTATTTAAACGGGTGCGGTTATAACAAATATAAATATTAAAATATTATGCAAGCCCTTTCAGCCAATCGCTATAAGCTTACAGAGAGTCGGGGCCTGATATTTCTTATATTAGGTATAGGAGTTGTTTTAAGGCTGTACTATTTTTTTCAAAACCGTTCTTTATGGATTGATGAGGCGTATTTATCAAACAGTATTGTTTCATACAGCTTGCACAAGCTGCTTACAGAACCTTTGCTTTATTATCAAAAAGCACCTTTGGGCTTTTTAATAATGCAAAAACTGTTCATTACTATTTTCACTCCCAATGAATTGGCTTTAAGATTGTTTCCTTTGTTATGCAACCTGTGCTCTTTGTTTGTATTTTATGCTATATGCAGGTATTTCCTGAAGCCCGGCTATATCTGGCTTGCTCTCGTGGTTTTTTGTTTAGCGCCTCCCATAATATTTCATGCAGCAGAAGCCAAACAATATTCTTCTGAGCTGCTAAGTTCGCTTATTATACTTTACCTCTATACACAATTGCAGCGCAGGCGCGTTACGGGCAAAGCGGTTTTATGGTTAGGTGTTGCCGGAGCCGTTTTAATGTGGTTTTCATATTCTGTTGTTTTTATTTTAGCGGCTAC
>JASGDI010000170.1:0-6989 GCA_049841335.1 Niabella sp.
CATCCATTAATGCCAAAGTCCCTGCACAAACAGTAGCCATAGAAGAAGAATGGTGTTCCCGGGCTGCATTATTACACGTTGGGTAAACCGGGTATTGTAGCTAATGTGATTAAGAGAATATAGGCTTTATGTACGGTGTTAAGTGTACGTATGTACAACATGCCGCATCACACATTATGAGTGATGAGTAACCAGTTCATTGTAAATTGCATATCGAAATTCGTACACCATACATCGTACATCTTACGTCGTAAATCCTACATATTTTGTCCCGGAAGAAGAAAAACATAACACTTGAAAAAGTTCTGATAGAAGACTATGCTGCCGAAGGCCGCTCGCTGGCCCGTGTAGACGGTAAGGTATATTTTGTAGAGCAGGTAGTTCCCGGTGATGTGGTAGATGTACGCCTTACCAAAAACAAAAAAGACTGGGGCGAGGGCTGGCCTTTGCATTTCCACGGTTATTCCGAAAAACGGGTGGAACCTTTTTGCAGCCATTTCGGAACCTGTGGGGGCTGCCAGTGGCAGATGCTGCCGTATGATCTGCAATTGCAGTACAAACAAAAACAGGTGAAGGACAACCTCAAAAGGATAGGAAAAGTCCAATTGCCTGAAATATTGCCAATTATTGGAGCAAATAAAACTACGCAATACCGGAATAAGATCGAATACACTTTTGGTACGGAGGAGTTTTTGACGAAAGAAGCGTTTGCGAAACGTAAGGAAGAAGCGATGAACACCCCTTTAGGGACCGGGGGTGAGAGCAGGCCCGGTGCTGCCGGCTTTCACGCCAGAGGTTTCTGGGATAAGGTAGTGGATATTCAAACCTGCTACCTGCAGGCCGAACCTACGAACGAGATAAGATTAGCAATTAAAAAATTTGCAATACAAAATAACTGGAGCTTTTACAACCTGCGGGAACAACACGGCTTTTTACGAACGATGCAGGTTCGCCTTTGTGAAACAGGGGAGTGGATGGTTAATATTGTAGTGGGGGAGAATGACCCGGAAAAGATTGAAAAATTAATGCAGTTTGTGTTGCAGCAGTTTCCTCATATCACATCCCTGCTTTATACCATCAACACTAAACGGAATGACAGCCTGCATGACCTGGAGCCGGTAGTTTACTATGGTAAAGGGTATGTAATAGAACAGCTGGAAGATTTTCGGTTTAAGATAGGGCCTAAATCTTTCTTTCAAACTAACACGCGGCAGGGCGAAGCATTATACAGGATTACACGGGAATTTGCAGCGCTAACGGGCAGCGAAACCTTGTACGATCTGTACTGCGGTACGGGGAGCATTGGCATTTTTTGCAGCCGGGATGCCGGCAAAATTATTGGGGTAGAAGTGATTGATGCGGCCATAGACGATGCCAGGGAAAATGCTGCGCTGAACCATCTTGATAAGACCCATTTTTATGCAGGTGATGTTATAAAGATTTGTGACGATGACTTTTTTGCCAGGCATGGCCGCCCGGATGTGATCATCACTGACCCTCCCCGCGCCGGTATGCACGAAAAGCTGGTGCAGAAAATAAATGAAATGGCTGCTCCCATAGTGGTGTATGTAAGCTGTAACCCTGCTACACAGGCCAGGGATCTGGCGCTGCTGGATGAAAAATATATAGTAACAAAGATCCAGCCGGTAGATATGTTCCCGCATACACTGCATATAGAAAATGTGGTGCAGCTAAAGCTGAGATAAAATACAGGCGTAAAGATATTAGCTGTGCAAGCTTCTTGCCTGTATTAATTTTTCAAATTACTGGATACTATCTAAAGAAAGACAATCCACAACACTTACTACTCACCCATATCGGCCAGCTCGGCCTTCATTAAAAAAACATTGTAAGGCATCCACATGGACATGAGAAAGTAAAGCTCATCGCCGGACGCAGACAATGGATGAAAATAGGAGCCATATAATTGGGCATACTCTTTACCGGAAGCCAGCTCATAGGGATTGCTCCAGGGGCCGGTAATATCCGTCGCTGTTCGCATGGTGATATTATAACGGCTTTCATTAAAATAAGCAATGATCCATTTTTTGTGTTTGGTATTGTAGATAAATGACAGCTCGCCCACCTGCTCGTTAATGATGACACTGGCTTTGGACTCATCGCCGGTTACCCAGTTGCCGCTTGTGCCGTTCCAGTATTCATATTTGCTTAGGTTTTCTATATCGACCTCTTTAAACCTGGCCAGGTGTGCAGGATTGTTCCGGCCGGCCCGCGTGCCTATCATGTATACGTACCCGTCTTTTTTGAAATAACCCGCCATCCCAAAATTACTGCTTGCCGCAAATACCACCGTTTCGCACTTGGTCCAGGTTTGTCCGTTATCAGTCGATTTATATAATCCCGAATGATTGGTAATCCAGCCTGTCCAGTTTTTTATATTGAAATAATGCACATAATCTGCCCCGTTGGCCCGGATGGCTGCCGATGGTATAGAAGTGAGGTTGCCATTGCCCGACTGGTCTTTTCCCCCGGGAATGATCTCCCGGGCATTGCCTGCATTATCGGTGGCCATACTGTTGAAACTAAGCCCGTCGCTCAACTGGTTATCGTTGGAAAAAGCCAGCACATTGGAGCGCCAGCTGCCGCCATTGGGGCCTGGATTGGCAGGGTTAGGTACAAAGTCCTGCCCGAAAGTATCGCCAAAAAATACCCCATAGGTTTGGGGCGCCATTTCCCATACAATTCCCAGGTCTGTTCCGCCTACATTCCACTTCCCTGCCGTATTATTGGGGTTGGGTAAAAGCTCATTTGCAAGCGGCTTGCCGGTTACGCGGGCAATACGGCTTACTTTCCGTACAAAAAATCCCCGGCGGTTGTCTATGTTCAGGCTAAGCTGGTTGGATGCATTACCATCTTTGTAATGCGCCTTTAGCAGCAATTTAAAAGACTCAGGGTCCGATGCCTGCACCAGGTAGCTGAAAGTATAAGGGGAAGACAGCTCCTGCCGGCTTATATTCCGGGAGTAGCTGCTTCCCCCGCTCTTTATGACGGAGATATGGTCAATGGCATCTATGTTTTTAAAGTTTAGAACCGTTGATACTTTTTTTGTTTCCTTATCAGGAATAAGATCTGTTTCAGATGCTGTAATCTCATCAGTTGGCACAAACACTTCCTGATCCTTGTTTTTTTTGCACGCTATCAGCAGGCAAAGCAACCATGTAAGAGCAAGTGGCACTAAACCAGCTCCTTTACCAGGCCATTTTATATGCGTTTTTTTTACCACTAGTATCCGGGGTTTTGTGTATAGTTGCCCTTAGCCCAGTTGATCTGAGGTTGCGGAATGGGGAAAAACTCATCGCGGCCGGCGGTAAATTTCGCAACACCCATCCACGGGAACCTGCCTTTTTCAACTGCAAAGTAATCATTCATGGTCTTTTCTAAAATTCCCCAGCGCTGCAGGTCAAAGAAACGACGTCCTTCGCCAGCCATTTCGAGGCGGTTTTCCCATTGCATTGCTTTTAAGGCAAACTCTTTTGTCCAGGTGCAGTTAACGCCGGGCTTATAAGTTTCTATCTTATAATTCAAAACAGGCGATCCATCACTTTTTTTCAAGCGCCCTGTGCTGTTGGCCGCTCTCTGGCGAATTTTGTTGATCGGCTCTAACGCCTCGTTGTGCCTGTCCAGCTGAATCAGTACTTCGGCTTTCCACAACAATACCTCGTCATACCGGATCATTCTTTTGTTCATGGAGTTAAACTGCCAGCCATCATATAACAGGCAGCCGCAATTGGGCCGAGGAAGCTCTTTAATGGATTTAAAATAGCCATATTCGGCCCCGTTACGTATGCCTCTTTCCTCGAATATCAGATTCGGGTCGTATTTCCAGGGAAGCCCCGGTGCGGCTATGGTATGGCTGAATCTGGGGTCGAAAGTATTATTGGTAAAATAGGCACTTGCACCATCGGCATAGCTGCCGTTATTGTAAGTGTCGAATAAAGGCAGGCCATCCGCGCCTGTTTTAAATGCATTACCCATTGAGTAGCTGATATGATGAAAACCGCAGCAAATAAATCCGCCCCAGTTAAACGGATGGTTCAACCCTTCGCCCCTGTTTATTTTTCCCCCGGTGGAGCTGCCATCGTTAATAGAATACTGTATTTCCCAGATCGACTCCTTGGTTTTATTGTCGAACTCTACTTCAAAATTGTCAGAAAAATCAGCTTGCAATGCAACTTTCCCCCCTTCCTGGGCAGTCAGCTTGTCCAGGTAAGTCAATGCTTCCGACAGGCGCTCTTTATTAATATTTACTACTTTATGCAGTTCATCCTGCTCATAGGCCATAAACATAAGCGTTCTGGCTACCATTGCAGTGGCGGCATTTTTATCTACCCTTCCTTTCTCGAGCTGTGTTTCGGGCAGGCGGGTTTCTGCATCTTTAAAATCATTCAGAATTTTTTCCCACAAATACTGGTCGTTAGGCTGATTTTTATCCCTGTTAGGAACCGCTTCAAACTCAGCGGTAGAGCCTACTACGTTTTCATCAATATAGGGTACGTATTTAAAGAATTCTTTAAGCCGGAAGTGTACAAAGCCGCGTATAAACTTTACTTCGCCGATGCGAACGCTTTTAAGCGGAAAATCAGCATCAGGTATTGCCTGCATCTTTTGTATGGCTGTATTGCAGCGCTGAATGATCTGGTAAGATACATACCAGGGATAGTCGAGCGGCCATCCGTTGGGATTCAGGTTAACAAATGTTTCCATATCATGCCATCCGCCGCCATCCCAGGTGCCGCCACCGCCCTTGTAAGAATCGTCGGAGCGCAGCGATCCGCTCCACCAGGGAGAGAAAGGTGAATCCCAGGAAGGAATATCCGTGATCCTGGCATAAGCTGCGGTAACAAAACCCTCCATATCCTCGGGTTTATTCAGCAGGTTCTCATCCAAAACCTGCTTGGGCTTCACATCAAGAAACCGGTCGCATCCTGTAAACAATACTATCAGAAAAGCGGGTAATAAAAGATATTTAAACTTATTCATTGCAATAATAATTTAGAATGTAACATTAAGTCCGAATGTATAAAAAGCAGGAGTCAGATATCCATAATTGGGCATCTCCGGGTCGAAGCTGGTAAACCCGTCTTTGCCTCCGCTTTTTTTCATTGTTAACACATTTCTTGCAGATGCATACAGCCTGAACTGCTGTACCCTCATCTGCCCCAGCATTGTTTTGGGCAGCGTATAGCCCAGCTCTATATTCCGGAGCTTCAGGTAGGAGCCGTTTTCCACAAAATAACTCGACATGCGCGCTTCAGCATTCTGGTTGGAGTTGGATATGGCAGGGATATCAGCATTTTGATTATCAAAATACCAGCCTCCCAGCAGCCTCACCGGGTGATTTTTGTGGGCCGGTACGCTTACATTCCACAAATCGGATTCATATTTCCAGGTATTCACCACTTTGTTGCCAAAAACTCCCTGGAAAAATATGTTCAGGTCAAAATTCTGGTAATTAAAATTAAATGTTATGCCACCAAAAAATTTGGGGTCTAAAACGCCTATATAATCCCTGTCGTTCAGCTCTTCTATTTTTCCGTTTCCATCAAGGTCTTTATACCGGATACGGCCGATGGCTTTACCTGTTTGCTCGGCATGGGCGTCTACTTCTGCCTGTGTTTTAAAGATGCCGTCGGCCACCAGCCCGTACACAACATTAGGTGATCGGCCAATCACATTGTCCTCTTTTCCGTTCCCGGGGTATTTGTTGATCACGTTTTGGGGTATGCTCACGATCTTGGTTTTATAGGTACCCATGTTGGCCGAAACCGCATATTGAAAAGTATGTTCAGCATTACTTCTGTACCCAAGTTCAATTTCTATACCCTTATTATTCATATCGGCGCCATTGATCCAGGGTTCGCCGCCTTCTCCCATTGCAGCTATATAAGGTGTTTGAACCAGTATATCGGATGTCTTTTTAAAGTAGTAGTCAAACGAACCACTTAAGCGATAGTTGAAAAGGCTGAAATCTATACCCAGATCCGTTTGAGTGGTTGTTTCCCATTTAAGATCGGGGTTGCCCAGCCAGGTTCTCCTGTATCCCGAATACAGCGCACCGGTTTCATTTCCTTCAATAGGGTAAGAAGTGCCGAAATAGTCGGTAGTAAATGGTGTGGATGTGTACCCGCGAGGCAGCCCCTGCACGCTACCATTTGCCCCCCAGCTGGCACGTATTTTAAGATCGGAAATAAAATCAATATCTTTCATAAATGCTTCCCTGCTGATCCGCCAGCCCGCCGAAAATGCGGGAAAAATAGCATACCGGTGGTTTACGCCAAAAAGCGATGATCCGTCTCTGCGCAAAGTGGCGGATAGAAGATATTTCTGATCAAACGCATAATTGGCTTTACCAAAAAGAGAGAAATATACATACTCATCGGCCGAACTTCCCAGCGAATATTTTTCACCTGTTGTTACACCCAAATGCGCAAAGTTGCGGTCTTCAAGATATACCCCTTCTCTTCTTGCCGAAAAGCCTTCCTGTACAAAACGGGTATACTCAATACCGCCTACTGCATTAAAACTGTGCTTTCCTTTATTAAGGTTATAGGATAAAGTGTTGGTCCACACATAGCTTAAAGAATGCGATTGGCCATTGCCCACATAGTTTTCCCCGTTGCTGTTTCTTGCCCCGGTTTCTGACCATTCTTTGTCCAAAGTGCGGTTGTAGGCATTGCCATAGTCAACCCCAAACTGCGAACGGGCCGATATCCCTTTCCAGATGTCCAGGTCGGCAAAAACATTCCCGATAATTTTCACAAAGTGATTGATATTGTCTTTATTGTCTGTGAGCACCCGTACCGGGTTGGTGAAATCGTCAAATCCTGCCGCACCGGCCCAGTTACCGTTGATGTCGTATACAGGCGCCGCAGGCGGATTGATCAAAGCCCAGCGCGTTTCATTGGCATCGCGGTACTGCAGGTAGGAAATGGCCAGGTTTTCACCCACTTTCAAACGATTGTTGAGGA
>JASGDI010000171.1:0-63679 GCA_049841335.1 Niabella sp.
CAAAACTGCTACTTCGGCAGTTAACGCTTTCCAGTATCTGAACCTGATGACCCTGGCTTCAAACCAGGTGATGATTGGCGGGGCCAGCCAGAGCATGGTATATTCTGCTACTTTGGGCAATCCCAATCTTAGCTGGGCCAAAGCGTTAACCTACAACGGAGGTATAGACTTAATTGCCTGGAAGGGTTTGTTAGGTATTGAGTTTGATGCTTTTTACAAATATCAATACGATCTGCTTGGCGCTATTGCCGGGGCCTATCCGCCCTCAATGGGAGGGTACTATTTTACCACTGCCAACGTGAATAAGATAGACTATCGCGGTCTTGATTTTACAATAAGCCATAACAATAAGATCGGGGATTTCCGGTACGGCCTCAGGCTGGTGGGTTCTTATGTAAAACGTAAATGGTTGTACTATGCCGGCGATTCTGAAAACACGCCTGATTACAGGAAACTTACCGGAAAAGAAGTGGGTGCTCAATTGGGCTTTATTTCAGAAGGACTATTCCAGTCACAGGATGATATAGATGCATCTCCGCTTGTAGAAGGGGCAAGAGTTTTGCCGGGTTATATAAAGTACAGGGATCTTAACGGTGATGGAAAGATAACCTATGCACAGGATATGGCCTATGTGGGAAAAAGCCCGTATCCGAAGTTTCAAACCTCTTTAAACTTTAACGGAGACTGGAAAGGCTTTGATTTTGATATTTTGTTCCAGGCGGGATTGGGAAGAGATGTGGCTTTAACCGGGGTGTACACAGCCAGTGGTTCTGAAGGGATAATGGACAATACCGCATTTACAAAACTTTTCTATCATGGAGGAAATTCGCCGCGTTTCCTTGCAGAAAACTCCTGGACACCGGAAAATACCGATGCTGAATTTCCCCGGCTCTCACTGGTGAACGTAAGTAGCAATAACGCCTACGCATCTACGTTCTGGTACCGCCCGGGCGATTATCTCAGGTTAAAATCATTTCAATTGGGATATACACTTCCCCAGCGTATAGTAAAGAGCGCAGGGATTGAAAGTTTCAGGTTGTTTGTTCAGGGCTCTAATATTCTTACGTTCAGCGAGCTTACCAAGTATAATATCGACCCCGAACAGCCGGGAGTCAATAACGGATACTATCCGCAACAGAAGACCTTTTCTTTTGGTGTTAACTTAACTCTATAAATTATTGAATATGAAAAATATAAAATCAATAATCCTGTTATCGTTTGCAGCGTTGGTGAGTTTGGCCGGGTGTAAAAAATGGCTCGATTTAACTCCCACTGATCAGTTAACAGACAAGATCATCTGGGAAAACAATGCCAATGTAGATCTTTATGTTAACGGGTTTTACACGTATCTGCATCAGTATGGGCAGTTTGGAACGCAACAGTTCCAGGGAAGCCTTACCGAAAGTCTTACCAGCACTTTTAAATACGGTTCTTATGCTTTAGGCCACAAAGCCGGGCATCCCAACAACTATGTTTTTGACCCTGCCATTGTTACACCGGCAAGTTGTTTTTATGATAACTGGAGCGATGGGTATAACAAAATCAGGCGTTTAAACGAGTTTTTATCTTCCATGAAAAAATACTCAAGCTTCACCGAACAGCAAAATGCACTTTGGGAGGCCCAGGTCAGGTTTTTCAGGGCATTCATGTATTTCCAGGTAGCCAAAAGGCATGGAGGTGCTATCATTTATACAGATTTGGAGAGTATGAAAAAAGATATAGCGATGAGTTCCGAAGAAGAAACCTGGGATCTTATAGAGTCAGATCTGAACTATGCCATTGCACATTTGCCTGCAGCCTGGCCAACAGCAGGCAAAGGAAGAGTAACCAGGTATGCGGCGTTTGGATTAAAATCCAGGGCCATGCTCTATGCTCAAAGATGGGAATCGGCCTATGCAGCAGCAGATTCGGTTGTGAAATCAGGGCTTTATTCGTTAGTTAATGATTATGCACAATCCTTCAGGGGAAACAACAATGAGTCTATCCTGGAGTTCCAGTATAATACTACGGGGCCTAACCATAGTTTTGATAAAGACTATGTTCCTTTAAGCGACGGGTATAATTTTGGAGGATTAGGAACGCCAACGCAGGAAATGGTTGAAAGCTATGAGAAAGCGGATGGAGCAAAATTTGACTGGGCGCCTTACCATTCAGCAACTGCTACCCGCCCGCCATACGAGCAACTGGAGCCACGTTTTAAGGCTACGATAATTTATCCCGGATCAACATGGAAGGGTAACGTAATGCAAAACTCGGTTAATGGAACCTATGGGATGTTTATGGCTTACAGGGCCCAGCCATATACTTATGGATATACAACAACCGGGTATTACCTGAGAAAGCTGCTGGACGAAAGCCTGACAGATGTAAACGGTAAACCAAGCACCCAAACCTGGGTTGAGCTTCGCTATGCTGAAATACTGCTGAATAAAGCCGAGGCTGCTTACAGGTTAAACAGGATGGAGGAAGCAAGAACGGCTATGAACTTAGTGAGAGCCAGGGTAGGGCTGCCGGCTAAATCTTCAGGGGGTGAAGAATTTTTAAGGGACTACCGGAATGAAAGGAAAGTAGAGCTGGCTTATGAAGGGCATTTATTTTGGGACATGCGGCGTTGGAAGCTTGCTCATATTGAGTATAATAATTACAGGGCTCACGGGTTTAAAATAACCGGCGATAATTATGAGTACATTGATGTGGATTATCAGGACAGGAAATTCTCGGAAAGAACTTATGTCCTCCCTGTTCCGCTAAGTGAGCTGGAAAATAACTCACTTATACAACAACATGACCAATGGAAGTAAACTCTTTAAAAAGCAGGTATATGAAAATCAACATATTTTTTACATATTGTATTTTTCTTTCTTTTCTGGTTGGAGTACTGGGGTGCCAGAAAGTTGAAGACCTGACGCCTTCTACATCGCGCGAAGGGATCAACAGTATTACAGCTTCTTTTATGAATGATGAAAGTACAGAGAACTTATTCGAAAGCGAGATTGATCATCAAAACAGGGTGATAACTATTGTTTTCCCCTATAACTACCCCCGAACATCCAATAATGTGTTAACTACGGCTAACCTGGTAAATGTAAGGGTAAAGGCCAATCTGGATGATAATGTTACTGTATCGCCCGCCCTGTTATATCTCGATCTTACAAAGGAAAATTACATTGATGTTACCGATCAGGCAAAAACTGTAAGAAGATATAAAATAGTGGCCGAAATCAGGAAAAGCCGGGATGCCTTTATAACCAACTTTGATCTTTCATCTTTAGGGTTGAACGGGATTGTAGATGAAGCCAGTAAAACGATTTCTCTTATTTCAATTGAATCAATAGGCAGTGTATTAGCAAATGTGTCCATTTCTCACGGAGCCACAATAAGCCCCGACCCGGCACAAACGCCTTTAAACTATGATGCTGATATACAGCTTACCGTTACTGCGCAGGATGGTGTTACCAAAAGCGTGTACACTGTTAAAAAAGCCGTGCCGGCCAAAACAACTTTTGGTTTGCGTTCGGGAAGCGCAAAAGTTCTCTGGGCTAAAAAAATAAACTCAGAACTTGGTATCAGTACCCTTAATCTTACAACAGGTATAGCGGCAACAAAAGATTATCTTGTGGTGAATACCAGAACACTGAATAGTATTTACCTGGATAGGAAAACGGGTCAGATTGCTGGGTCAGTAAATTTAGGCAGTATAGCAGGTAATCTTACCAACTTCTACCATACTGCAGATGAGAATAATAATATTCTTGTTTGTAATTTAGCTCCTAATGCAGGTGCATTTAAAGTATGGCGTATAAAAGGGGTTACAGGCACACCTCAAGAATATATTGAGTGGAATGACGGACAGGCTATCGGCCGGAAATTATCAGTTAAGGGTAATCTTGATGGAAACGCAATTATTACCGCAGCTATACTTGGTACGGGGAATAAATTTGCCAGGTGGAAAGTAGTGAACGGGACTCTTCAGTCGCAAACCCCCGAAGTAGTTACCATAACCGGTCTTGGTGGTGCATGGAACAATAATGCCGATATTGTTCAGACCAGTGCCACAGACGCATCCAGCGATTATTTTGTATCGTACTATGCGGCTCCATACAGGTTTGCCTGGATTAACGGGGCTACCAACACGGTAAAAGCCCTGGGGCCAGAGATCAGCTCAAACTGGATTCAAAATGCGGCGGACTATGCTGTCTTTAATAATGCTCCTTATGCGGTTCATAATTCTATAAACTCGTTTACATGGGGTAGTGATGATGCGGTGCACCTGTATGATGTAAGCTCAACAGCTACCTTCGGATCTGCAATCTGGAAAGCACCTATTGGTATATATGGAGGAAAAGATAACGGAGGGCAAAATGCCAATGGCACCGGTGATGTAGCCCTGCAGGTTTCCGATAACGGATACTATATGTATTTGTACTTTATGTTTACTAACGGTCAGGTGGCCTGTGTTCAGTTTGATTGTATTGATATGTAATTATAAATTGAATTGATAGATATGATAATTAAAAAGGTTAAAAGCTGGTCTTTCGGGGGATTTATATTATTGGTGCTGTTGGCCGGTATAATAGTTTCCTGCCAGGAAAAAAGTAAGTCGGAATATGTCTTTCCTGAACCTCCAAAATCCAATAATGAAAAGCCCCGGTACATCTGGATTGATGCTGCGGCAAATTTTAATGATTTTGCAAACAACAGGGAGAATATTACCCGCGATCTTACCCTTGCAAAAGAGGCAGGCTTTACCGATGTGGTGGTAGATATAAGGCCCACCAGTGGCGATATATTATACAATTCATCCGTACCGGGCGTACAAAAGGTGGAATGGATGGGAGCATGGATCAACGGAGTGTACACAAAAGTAACCCGTTCCGCCAGCTGGGATTATCTTCAGGCTTTTATAGATGCGGGACACACTTTAGGGTTAAAGGTTCATGCCGGGTTTAATACTATGGTCGGCGGCCATTCTTCTTCTCTTGGTTCCCAGGGCATTTTGTTTAGAGATGCCGCAAAGAAAAGCTGGGCCACTTCTTTGAATACAGCTACCGGGATCGTCAATACTATGGACGGCCCCCAGGGCACTAAATTTTTTAATCCTGCTAATGATGAAGTTCAAACCTACCTTATCAATTTGCTGAAAGATCTTGCAAAGTATAACCTGGATGGGATCTTTATTGACAGGGGTAGATATGATGGCATAGACGCTGATTTCTCTGATATCAGCAGGCAAAAGTTCCAGGTATTTTTAAACGGGGCTCAGGTATCAAACTTCCCGGGAGATATTTTGCCTCCGGGTGCAACGATGAGCACTATTTCGGCTATGGTCACATACCCCGTGCATTTTAAAAAATGGCTTGAATTCAGGGCAAAAACCATTTATGACTTTTTTGCAAAGGCGAAAAATACCATTAAAGAGGTGAACAGTAATATTAAGTTTGGCGTATATGTTGGTGGATGGTACTCTACTTATTATGAAGTGGGCGTAAACTGGGCAAGTCATCGTTACGACGCCTCAAGGTATTATAAATGGGCAGGTTCAGATTATCAGAAGTATGGGTATGCCGCTTTACTGGATCAAATGCTCATAGGCGCTTATGCATCGCCATTAAGAGTTTACGGAACAACAGAATGGACCATGCAGGGCTTCAGCAGGCTGGCAAAGGAGAAGGTTTTTGGAGATTGTCCTATTGTGGCTGCTGGCCCCGATGTAGGCAACTGGGACGCCAACAACAGCGCTACGCAGGAGCAGGAAAACCAGGCTGTAGTTAATTCTGTAAAAGCCTGTATGGATGAGTGCGACGGATACTTTTTGTTTGATATGATTCATTTGAAAATGGCCAATCAATGGCAGTACGTAAAGCAGGGCATAGATGCGGCTTTGAAGTAACCAGGAAACCGATAGGCGTAACAGAGTAAATTGAATTTATGAAATATGTACTTGTCCTTGCCGTGTTGTGTTCCTTTGGCGTAGCCCGGGCACAGCAGGATGCAGCAATAGACAGCAACTATATTTTTTCGGGTTATACCGAGAACCTGGCCCGGTTTAAAAAGATGCCGGTTCTTAAAGGGGCGATCATTTTTTTAGGGAACAGCCTTACTGATGCCGGGCGCTGGAATGATATAGTGCCTGAGCTGCCTGTTCTGAACAGGGGTATTAGCGGCGATATTTCGTTTGGGGTATTGGCCCGGCTTGATGAAATTGTAAGGCATAAGCCCGCGAAAGTTTTTTTAATGATAGGAGTGAATGACCTGAAGAGAAATGTCCCGCCGGCATATATCATTGCCAACTATCGAAAAATAGTTCAGGAAATTCGTTCAGCATCTCCTCAAACAATAATTTACCTGAACAGTGTTTTGCCTGTTAATGAGCAAAAGCTGATAGCGCCTTTCAGGGCTGTAAAGAATCAGGATATACAAACCCTGAACAAAGCGCTGCTTGAGATAAGCAAGAACAGCAGGCAGGTTCAGTATGTTGATCTGCATATGCTGCTGGCCGATTCAAAAGGAGACCTGCGGCCGGAAATTACACCGGATGGGATTCATTTAGAAGTTGCTGCCTATGTAGATGTTGTGAACTATTTGAAGAAATTAAAAGTATTGTGACATGAGGTATATGGTTCTGCTTTTTATGGCTGCCCTTTATGGTCTTCCTGCTATTTCCCAGGAGAAAAAAGCATCAGCAGACAGCACTTTCGATAACTGGTATTACGTTTCTAGAGAAAAGCTGTATCAAAGGCTGAAAGGTGTAAAATATGACATTATTTTCTTTGGCAATAGTATTACGGAAAACGGTCCCTGGCAGGAGTTGGTTGGCCGCAAATATAAAGTGGGCAACAGGGGCATCGGGGGTGATAATACTTTTGGAATGAAAGCCCGGATTGCAGATGTTGCGTTATCGAAGCCGAAAAAAATATTTTTGATGATGGGGATTAATGATATTGGGAGAGGACTGCCGGCGTCGTGGATACTGGCCAATTACGAGTCTATCATTCAGATAATACAAAAAGTAAGTCCGAAAACCAGGATATACGTGCAAAGCGTTTTGCCTCTTAACGAAACAGTATTAAAGTACGATTATCTTTTAAACAGTGAAAAAGCCATACGCGATCTGAACACTGCTATCCGGAATATCGCCGGTAAGTATGGCTTGGTGTATGTTGATGTAAAAGAGGTTTTGGCAGATGAGTATATGCTGAAAAAAGAATTTACGCAGGATGGCATTCATGTGAATACCGAGGCGTATATACGCTGGGTTCAATACTTAAGGGATAAGAAATATTTATAAGTCCGGGTCCTTTTTACAAATAGGATTACCGGTTGTTTTCTGCAAAAAGTATTAAAAAATAATGTTCATGAACAAGAAAAATTTACTGTTATCGCTGCTTTTTATTGTACCTGTAATCTCTTTGTTTGCTCAAAAAATTACCCCCGAGATCCAGCAGGCGCTAACTACGGCTAAGCAGGGTTCAATAGTGAAGCTGGAAAATTTTCTTACCGAGAAGCTTCCGTTGATACAGTATCAGAAAATTGTATCACCTGGTCCGCAGTTTATTATTTCAGATGATCCCGAATATATAAGGGTGCCCGAGGCTATTGCACTGCAGGAAACTGTTCAGCCGGGAGCCGTACGGTTTTATTTGTATAATGTAAATGGCGTAAAGGAGCCCCGGCAAATGGATAGAAAAATAACAGTGGTAATAAAGAACCTGGGGAATACATCAATGAGATTACAAATGCTGCGCTACTCCTCACAAAAGCCAACCACTAATTATTTTCTTGCAGGGAAGAACGGTTTAAGAGATTATTTAACTGACCAGCCTGTAAAATATGTTTATACTATCAAACCTGGCGAAGCAGTACCGCTTGATCCCCGGCTTGAAAAAAACATCGTAAAATACGATGAACTGGTGCATGGGTTTTATGAGTTTCTTGTTGATCAGCCGGGACAGATCAGCGTAATACAAACTGATACCAAAACCAACGGTATTACTGCTTTAAAAAGAATTAAGTCGGTTCATCCCCCTAAGGGAATAAATGCCGGGCGGGGCTTATTTGGTGTTTCCAATTACCTGATAAAAGTAAGTGATACCGTAAGAACTGATGGTGAAGTGAAACATTTAGTTGTTGCCGATGGAAAACTCGACCCCTGGATTGTAGGAACAGAAGGATCTACAGGCAAAGTGATTCAAAATGCAGGCAACTACGGTGTCATGTATCATATTGATATGAAATGGAAGAGTGCTGATGGTAAGGGACTGGCACTGATTACCTGGAACTCGCGTTCAGGAGATAATCAATGGTGCGGCGGTATGGCCAACACAATGGTAGTAAGCAAGGGTAAATTTAAAGAAGGGGTTGTGCAGTTGCCGTCTGAAGAATTACGTGTTAGAGCCGCTCCGGACGCTATATTGATACAGGTGTTTCAACCCGATCCCTCTAAAGAAGTACAGGATATAAAACTCACTTACTCACCTCCCGGGGCATCATGCCTGCCAACGCCATTGATTTTTGTTCCGGTTGATTTGTAACTATAACGTGAGTTTTGGATGTTCTAAATGTCGCGTAACGACAAAACATGGATAGAATTGAATTGTTGCCGGGTATAACTGATTTGTGGGAGCTCTTCACAAAACAGGGGCCTCCGTTAAGATATTAAGCCAGCCCCAGCAGCCGGTTTCGAACCAGCAGGCAGGCGCCTATTACCCCTGCCTCTTCGCCAAGTTTCGACATTTTTAACTGCGTATCGTTATTCACCAGGGTGAGCGAGTACTTGTTTAAAGCGCTTTTAACAGGCAGGCTGATATACTCGCCTGTTTTGGCCAGGCTTCCTCCCAGTATTACCATTTCGGGGTTAAACATATTGATGAGCACTGCTATTCCCCTGCCCAGTTTTTCCCCTACTTCGGCCACCAGTTCAATGGCTAAAACATCATCGTTAATAGCCGCATTAATGATGTCGCCCAATTTAATTTTATCTACAGGAGTGCTGGATAAAATAGAAGTAGAGCCTTCGGTAAGTTTTTCTTTAAACTTACGCACCAGCGCCCATCCCGAAACCTCGGTTTCCAGACAGCCCTTTTTACCGCAGTTGCAAATGATTTCATTGTCAAAAAAAGGTATATGGCCAAATTCACCGGCAAAGCCTGATTTTCCATAGTAAACCTGGCTGTTAATCATAATGCCAACACCAATACCATAGTCTATGTTCAGGAAAAGCACATTTTCCTCTTCATGAACCACGCCGGCCGAAAATTCGCCAAAGGCCATCGCTCTCGAATCGTTTTCCAGGAATATAGGCAGGCCGATATTTTTCCCTATAACCCTGCTGAGCGGTTCTTCATTAAAATGAAAAAAGCTGTAGCTGTAGCCTGTTTTATAATTGATACGCCCCGATAGGTTTAACCCTGCGCCTAAAATTTTTTCCCGCTTCACAGGTCCTTCCTTGATAAAATGGTTAATGATTTTACAGAGTTCATCCAGCGATTCTTTACTGTTATGTAAATGGTAAGGAATATATGATTTTACATGTATCAGGTTTTTTTGCAGATCGGTAAGGCCGATATTTACATGGTCGTTTTTTACATCCACCCCCAGGAAGTAGGCCGATTCCATCACCAGGCCATATATATTGGGTTTCCTGCCGCCTTTGGATTGCAGTTTTCCGTAATCACGTACCAACCCTTCGGCTATCATTTCATTCAGGATGCTGTTGATTTTGGGCGCGCTTAGGGCCAGCTCACCGCACAGTTCGGCAATAGTGCCGTTCCCGTTTTTGCTGAAATAGGCTATTATCGCTTTCTTTAATGTTATATTCTTATAAGCAACTCCCGAAGTATTTTCATTACTTAAGTCGGCAAAAAACGTCATTTTTTTAATAAATTTTAAAAACCAAAAATAGCATAAATAGGATTCTGCAAAGTGTAATAATTTATGTAAAGGTAAAATATACCTCCTTTTTAATAAAAAAATTAATTAAAAAAATCATTTTAATTATTAAAATTAATTAATAATTAGTTTATATTTACATCGGATATTAATATAATTATAACGTTGTGGGCTTGTATATGATGTTAAGGATAATCATCGTTACCAGGTACAGGCACTGCTTACATTTTAGAGCAAATCAACAGCATGGGTATAAAATTTATTCCGCTTCTGGTTTACGGTCTTTTACTAACATGCTGCCAAACATCAGCACAGGCAAGCTACAAAACCGATATATTAATTATAGGAGGTGGTGCCAGTGGAACTACTGCGGGTATTCAGGCAGCACGGATGGGCGTAAAAACACTGATTGTTGAAGAAACAGAGTGGTTGGGTGGAATGCTTACTGCTGCGGGGGTTGCGGCTATTGACGGTAACCATAACCTGCCTTCCGGGCTTTGGGGCGAGTTCAGGCAACACCTGTATGATTATTACGGCGGTCCGAAAGCGGTAGAAACGGGCTGGGTAAGCAATACACTTTTTGAACCCTCGGTAGGAAATACAATTCTAAAAACAATGGCCCGGCATAATAACCTGGCTATCTGGTATAAAAGCGTGTTGAAAAGCATCCGTAAAGAGGGCAAACTATGGAAAGCGGAAATCAGCAGCAAGGGCAAAAGGCAAAGTGTGGAGGCCAAAATAGTTATAGATGCTACGGAACTGGGTGATGTAATGGCAGCGCTGCATATCCCTTACCGTGTAGGTATGGATAGCCGCTTTGAAACCGGGGAAGGCTTTGCGCCGGAAAAAGCGAACAATATTATCCAGGATCTGACTTACGTAGTAGTGCTGAAAGATTTTGGACCTGATGCCGACAAGACAATCCAAAAACCTGAAGGATACGATCCTGATGAGTTTTCCTGCTGCTGCGATGTTGCAGACCCGGCATCGCATGATAACACGCCGAAAATAGATTGTAACCAGATGATCACCTATGGCAGGTTGCCTAACAACAAATACATGATCAACTGGCCTAAATGCGGCAACGATATTTACCTGAATATTATTGAAATGACAGATAGCGGGCGCAAAGAAGCGCTTAAAAAAGCAAAACTGCATAGCCTGCGTTTTATCTATCACCTGCAAACAAAATTAGGGTTCAAAAACCTGGGTATAGCTGATGATGAATTTCCAACCGCCGACCGTTTGCCGATGATTCCCTATCACAGGGAATCCAGGCGATTGAAGGGACAGGTAACGCTAACCTTAAACGATGTTATCTTGCCTTACACACAAAAAACGGCGTTGTACAGAACCGGTGTTGCAGTGGGAGATTATACTATAGATCACCATCACCTTAAAAATCCTGATGCTCCACAGATCGACTTTGTGAAAATTAAAGTGCCCTCTTACAATATTCCCCTGGGGGCCTTGGTTCCTGCAGGTGGTGAAGGCTTGATTGTTGCAGAGAAAAGCATTAGTGTAACTAATATAGTAGCAGGCGCCAGCCGTCTGCAACCGGTGGTTTTAGGGGTAGGGCAGGCAGCAGGAGCATTGGCAGCAACGGCCCTTCTTAATAATACGGATCTGGCTAACGTCAGCATCAGGGCTGTTCAAAAAGCACTTTTAGAAAGTAATGCCTACCTGATGCCTTTTATAGATGTAAAGCCGGGTGATGCTTCATTTAAAGTAATCCAGAAAATTGGTGCAACGGGAATTCTTAAGGGCGCTGGTCTGTCTTATAAATGGGCCAACCAAACCTGGTTCTATCCGCAGCTTCCTGTTAGTGAATGGGACCTGGTAAACGGCTTAAAAGATTTTTACCCGCCGTTTGAAGAGCTGCATCCTTCTGGTGACCTGGTAACCGCGGATTTTTTAGCAAAAGCTATCAAAGCTATTAGTAAAAAAGAGGTAAGCACGGGGCAAATTCTTTCTTATCTGGAGCAAAATGAGTTTCCTGGTTTAACGGCAAACAGCACATTGACAAGAGGCATGACGGCCTATGTGCTGGACCGGTTCCTGGATCCGTTTAATACAGAAATTGACTTTACAGGAAAAATAAAAATATGATCAGGCAAATGCCTATCAATAATTAATTATGAAGAGGCAATTCCAAAAGGCCAGATCCGGTTATGAATAAACGTTTTGACAGTCTTGATGCTTTTAGAGGGTTGGCCATATTATGTATGGTACTTTCGGGCAGCATTGCTTTTAGCAATATAATGCCTGCCTGGACGTTTCATGCCCAAACACCACCTCCTGCATATATGTTTAATCCTGATCTGCCGGGTATTACCTGGGTAGATCTGGTATTTCCCTTCTTCCTTTTTTCTATGGGCGCAGCTATTCCTTTGGCGTTGCATAAAAAAGCTGAAGAGCAGCCTTTCCATAAGATATTCCTGCAACTGTTTAAGCGTATGGCGCTTTTAGTATTGTTTGCTATTTTTACTTTTCATGCCCGTGCCTGGGTAATGGAGCAAACACCGGGCATATTTGCACAACTGATTTCTATTGCCTGTTTCGGATGTTTATTTCTTATTTACGGTAACTGGACACGGTTTGTCGGGCCTAAGACAGCCATCATACTAAAGGTAACAGGCATAATACTATCTCTTGTTTTTTTATGCGTATATCCTTTCGCTTATGGAGATTTTAGTTTAGCTCAAAGCGATATTATTATTATTGTGCTGGCTAATATGGCCTTTTTTGGCGGCCTTGCCTGGTATTGCACCCGCAAGCATCCTTTGGCACGCATAGCCATACTTCCTTTTGTGATGGCTGTATTTTTAGCATCGAAAGAAGGCGGCAGCGTTAATCAGCTCATCTTTGATTGGTCGCCGGCAGGCTGGTGCTATAAGTTCTACTATCTTAAATACTTGTTCATTGTCATTCCCGGAACGTTTGCAGGCGAATGGTTTTTGGAAGAACATAAGAATGAGCATCCGGAGGCAGCAGTTTCAAAGAAAGTATTGCTGCTTATTGCTGTTATTGCAGGCGCTCTTGTTTTTGTGAACCTGTGGGGACTTTTTACCCGCTTTTTAGAAGTGAATTTGTTGCTCAGCCTGGTAGGATGTGCAGGTTTGGTATGGCTGGCCAAAAGCGTAAAGCAGCATAAGCTAATAAAAAGAATGGTGAGTGCAGGCGTGTACCTGTTATTGCTGGGTTTGTTTTTTGAGGCTTATGAAGGGGGCATTAAAAAAGACTATTCTACTTACAGCTATTATTTTGTTTGCTCAGGTTTATCATTTCTTACCTTGCTGTCTTTTAGCTTAATTGAAAGATCAGGATATCTTAAAAGAGTCAACCGTTTCCTGGCAGATAATGGTAAGAATCCTATGATTGCCTATACTGCAGGGAACCTGTTGCTTATTCCTCTTCTTAAGATTACTACCCTTTCGAACTTTTTAGATGCAATGAATACCAGCGCTTTTACCGGTTTTGCCAGGGGAATTATATTCACCGGGCTTGTAGCCCTGGTTTCCGTATCTTTTACACATATTAAATTCTTCTGGAAAACCTGATCAAATACATTCAATAAAGTGACACAAACAAAGCATAAAAATCTCGGCCCCGTCTTTTGGATACCCACTACCTGGTTTGCCATGGGCCTGCCTTTTGTAGCCCTGTCGGGAGCAAGCTCCATCATGTACAAAAACATGGGTATATCCGATACTCAAATTGCCTTCTGGACCTCGCTTATCATGCTTCCGTGGACCATTAAGCCGCTTTGGGGGCCATTCCTGGAAATGTATAAAACCAAAAAATTTTTTGTTTATGCAACGCAAATTTTTACAGGGATACTGTTTGGATTACTGGCGCTTACGCTGCAGCTAAACCACTTCTTTGCTTTTTCTATTGCCATTTTAACCATCATTGCTTTTAGCGGGTCTACCCACGACACTGCAGCTGATGGCGTTTATTTAAATGAGCTTACTCCCAAACTGCAAGCCAGGTTTGTAGGTTGGCAGGGCGCTTTCTACAATATAGCTAAAGTGTTTTCAGGAGGTGTGCTGGTATACCTGGCCGGGCAGTTAGAAAAGAGCATCGGCATTCAAAATGCCTGGATGGTGGTGATGTTTATATACGGTATCATCATGGTTATATTAGGCTTATATAATATGAGGGTATTGCCGTCAGGAGGTGAAGCCAAAAAGGCTAACTCTGTAAAAGAAGGATTTGACACATTAAAAGATGTGATTGTTACTTTCTTTCAAAAGAAAAATATCTGGTTCAGCCTCTGTTTTATTGTATTCTATCGCTTTGCCGAGGGGCAGGCTATAAAAATTACGCCCTTGTTCTTTAAAGCCGCCCGGCAGCAGGGAGGCCTGGGGTTAAGTACTTCAGAAATTGGTTTGCTGTATGGTGTATTTGGGGCCATTGCCTTCGTTATAGGTTCTATTGTGGCGGGTTATTATGTTTCCAACAAAGGGCTTACCCGGAGAACATTGCTCATTTTGTGTGCATTTTTCAACCTGCCCTTTGCTGCATACGCATTCCTGGCTATTGCGCAGCCCACCAATCTCTATGTCATTGCTTCAGCGGTGGCTATTGAGTATTTTGGCTACGGCTATGGCTTTGTAGGACTTATTCTATTTATGATGCAAAACATCGCTCCCGGTAAATACAAAATGGCTCACTACGCTTTTGGCAGCGGGTTGATGAACCTGGGGTTTATGATACCTTCTATGATTAGCGGTATGCTGAGCGATTACCTGGGCTATAAAGAATTTTTTATCTGGGTGCTTATTGCCACTATCCCCGCATTTGCAGTAACCTGGCTGGTGCCTTTAAGGAAACCTGAAGAAGCAATAGCGGAAGCGCATACGGATGAAATAAATTTGACTAAAGAATAAATGATAAAACGGGCATGATTAAAATTTTCATCCCAATAGCAATGGGGGCACATAGGGGAATGGATATTTTAATCATCAAAAGTTACAAAAACTACTAAAACCTGTAAGGCCGGGCTATCCGGTCAGGCATAAACATTTACGGATGAAAATAACAGGCACTTTTATTGATGAGATCAGCCACGATATCCCACATCAAAACTGGGGCGCAGCAGAGTGGGAGCGTGATTTCCAGTACATGAAACAAGCGGGTATAGACACCGTTATAATGATCCGGTCAGGGTATAGAAAGTTTATCACTTATCCATCACCTTACCTGATCAATAAAGGCTGTTATAAGCCACCCGTTGATTTGCTTGAACTTTTTCTGCAACTGGCGGAAAAGTATGAAATGCAATTCTATTTTGGACTATATGATAGCGGCGTGTACTGGGATACAGGCGATCTTACCTGTGAAATAAACGATAATAAATATGTTATCGAAGAAGTGTGGAAACGCTATGGTCAGTATAGTTCATTTAAGGGCTGGTATTTAAGTACGGAAATCAGCCGTAAAACAATTGACGCTACGGAAGCATTCAGAGCATTGGGCCTGCAATGTAAACAGATAAGCAATAACCTTCCTACATTCATCTCACCATGGATAGACGGCAGAAAGGCAGTACTTGCATCAGGTGCTGAACTAACAAAAGCAGATTATGTGAGTGTACAGGAACACGAAGCGGAGTGGAACGAGATTTTCAGCGGATTGCAGGGCGCAGTAGATGCGGTTGCATTTCAGGATGGACAAATTGACTATGATGAACTGGATGCCTTTTTTTCCATTAATAAGAAGCTGGCAGATAAATACGGAATGCAGTGCTGGACAAATGCAGAAACTTTTGATCGCGATATGCCGATCAAATTTTTACCGATTAAATTTGAAAAGCTGTTATTGAAATTACAGGCAGCCAGGCGCGCAGGATATGATAAAGCTATTACTTTTGAATTTAGTCATTTTATGAGCCCCCAGAGTTCTTATGTACAGGCGCATCATTTGTTTAACAGGTATATGGAATATAAAAGCTCATTCTAAAAAAATTAAACACCAAACATATACAGGGAGATGTTGTTAACCCGGAATACGGTACTTTCTTTCTGATAGGATGTCTGCTTTATTATCCATTGCTATCACGCGTATATGTGCTTCTTTTTTCAGAACTATTTCGTAGTATAAAATATTTTTCGTGGACAACTCTGTGATACCAGATATTTCCCATGACCCATATTTCTGGTTAACGCGTAACTTAATGAACGGGGCCAGGTTTTCTTCTTTATAATAACGTATGGTTCGGGTAAGCTTCCCGTCTTTATCAAACCATGCTTTTATATGCACCTGGTCAATAGTAAAAGAAGCAAAGGAATATTGACTGTGAAAAAGCCAGGATACCTCCCGGACATTCTTAAAGATTTTATTGAAAGTGGATACAGCCGGATTATTTGTATCACTGGAACCCGGACAGGCCCTGGTAATATAAAACGATGCTAATAATAAGGCTGTGAGAATTATTTTTTTCATTTTTGCCTGGTTCTGTTATCATAAAGGTAGCATCGTAATTAAGCAAAACTATCCCCCTTAAAGCGTGAATTTATGCAGCAGGTAAGAGCGGATTGTTTTTAACCTGCTGCAATATTTAAAAAAAGCGCCCGGATAAGGCGCTTTGAACTATCACTCATTGATAGCACTGTTATAATCAAATTCCTTGTTTGGAATAAGCCATGTCCATTTATTCTTGTCTTCAGGCTTTGCGGTTATTGCTAAGGCTGCCGGGAAGCTGCCGCCCTGGTCTGTAGCGGTTCTTTGTAATGTAGCGCCCCAGCGTTTCAGGTCAAACCAGTCAAAGCCCTCGCCCCAAAGCTCAATGCTCCTGTACAGCTTAATCTCGTTCCAGAGGTCTTCTCCGGTTTTAGTGGCAGTATAGTCCGGATCCCTGCCGGATGTTTTGTTCAGCTGCGTTAGCAATGCCTGTATCTCCGATGCCGGTTTGTTTTGAAAGTATTTGGCTTCTGCTTCTATCAGTATCATTTCCGATGAGCGGAAATGCGGTATGTTACCCACTCCGGGCAAGTCATTCGCTTTGAACTTGAATTGCATATAGGCATACAGGGTGGCATTGGATTGGATGTCGGGGTATAACGATCTGCCATAAGCAGCCAGCGCCGCAGACGCCTGCCCGGTTCCTGTATTGTAAGTGTACCCGGTTGGATCTAAAAAGAGCGATCTGCGAATATCCGAAGCAGGAATCTTATTAAACAGCAACTTATTGATGCACTTAGGCGTTCCCCTGACAGCGCCGGCATTGGAGTTGTAAGCTATATAAGCAAGGAAGGAATAGAAGTAGAGTGACTCATCAGAAGCGCCATAGCTGCTCCAGATCCATTCGGAGGTAGGGTTGGCAAAGCCGTCTTTATAATCGGCAATGTTCATTAAGGGATAGCCTGTGCGTGCCAGCCTTGCATACTGCTCAGCTTTTGCATAGTCTTGCCGGTTCAGGGCAGCCCGCGCATATATAGCATAAGCTACATTCTGATCAGCTTCAAAATAATCGCTGCGCTCGCCACCCGAGCTTTCATACATAGTGATGGCATCGTCCAGGTCCTTATATACCTGGTCGTAACATTCTTTTAAGGTAGACGGGGGAATGGCGCCTGTGCTTTCATCCAGCCTCAGCACAACGGCTTTGGTTGCCCCGTTTTGCGAGTCGGACCAGCGGTTGCCATAAAACTGAACTAACATCATATAACAATAAGCCCTGAAAGTTAAAGCCTGCGCTTTTATGAATGCTTTCTCCGAATCCGGACCTTCTGCAGCATCTATCCTTGCCAATATGGTATTGGCGTTTCCTATTATTTTATAATAGTAATACCATACGTAGTAGTTGTAAATGGTGGTTGTATTCTCATAAAGCGTAGCATTGATAAGGGGAGCCCAACCCGGCAGGTTTACATAAAAATCGGCGCCGGCATAGTTGCCGTACCACATTTTTATAGTGCCCTCGCCGTTAAAGCCCTGGCTTTGCAGGTATTGATTGGTCATCATTTTAGCCAGCCCATTTACGGCCAGTGCCGCATTGGCAGTGGTTTCAAATACCGATTCCAGGCCAACTGCATCTGTAGGCTTCGTGTCAAGATAACTTTTACTGCAGGAGATGAAAGCGGCTATTACAATAATCAAACCGGATATATACTTCTTCATATTTTCAATATTTTATAATCCTAAATTAATTCCAAGTGAGAACACCCGTGGTGTCATAAAATAGCTGTAGTGCAAACCATTGAAGGACTGCTGAGGATCCATACCCTGGAGTTTTGTAAAAGTTGCCAGGTTTTCTGCTGTAAGATTTATGGATAATGACCTCAGAGACACGCGTTCCAGCACAGCAGCCGGCAGCCTGTATCCCAGTGATATATTTTTTATTACACCGTAACTGGCATCCTGTAAAAACCTGGATGAAAGAACTGCGTTTGACTGGTCACTTTTAGAATAATCAACTACCGGAATTCCTTTGGGGTCTATCCGGTTGGGTGAAGTTTCTGTCATTCCTGCCGGTGCACCGTTCCAGGCCCGCAGCAGGTCAACATGCAGATTGTGGGCAGGGCCCGACATGCTCATCAGGTCCTGGTAAGTATAGTCCAGCATTTTGCCGCCCAGGCTGTAAGTAAATAATGCTGAGAAAGTCAGGCTTTTCCAATCGGCTTTTAATGTAACGCCGCCGAATACTTTGGGGATAGAAGTACCGCTCCAGTCTCTTTTGGCATAAGTAGTATTGTTTACATAATTTTTACCGTTGATGGTAACCAGGCTGGAAGCAGGGATGGCTGTGCCTGGCTTTTCAGGATCGCCGCCATTGTACACTACATCATCTGCTATGTATAGGGCCTCTCCGGTCATTTGATCTATGCCTGCAAACTGGTATAGCCAGAAATCGTAAATGCTGTGGCCTTCAAACAGCTTTTTGGAGCCGCTGATAATTCCGTCTTTCCTGTTTTCTTCCGGCAGGCGGATGATCTTATTTTTCAGGAAAGTAGCATTAGCGCCAAAGTTCAGCCTGAATTCTTTGCCGCTGATGATATCATAATCCGCAGCCAGTTCCCATCCTTTGTTGGATAATGTGCCCAGGTTTTTCAGAACCGTTGCTTCTGCAACAAGAGAGGTGGTTGCTCCTGCCGAAAGTGGCAGGTTGAAAGGAAATATCAGGTCTATAGAACGTTTATCAAAATATTCAGCCGAGAAATTCAGTTTGTCGAACAGCCGGCCTTCCACAGCTGCGCCCCAGGTGCCTACTTTTTCCCAAATCAGGTTGGTGGCACCTACCTGCGAAAGATACAGCGCTCCTAAATTGGCGTTCTGGTTCATAACATATAACGATTGCCAGGCGTAATAGGCAGCGCTTCCGTCGTTTCCTACCGAACCATAGCCTGCTCTCAGCTTCAGGTCGTTAATGATCCTGTTGCCCGAAAGAAACGCTTCTTTTGAAACCGTCCATGCGGCCGAAATGCCGCCAAAGTTGCCCCAGCGGTGTTGGGGGTTGAAGCGCGATGAGCCATCTCTCCGCAGCGAGCCTTCAATAAAGTACTTCTGGTCAAAGTTATATCGAATCCTTCCCAGGTAGCTTTCTGTTCTTACCACGCTCTCATATTCACCCAGGTCCAGGATGCTGGTAAAATTGTCGAGATTCTCCAGACCCGGGAAAGTTTGAATGCCTTTGTTACCATACAGGTTGCTGTAGAAAAAATTATAGTTCTCATGTCCGGCCAGCACATCAAAGCTGTGCTTCCCAAAATACCGGCTCCAGTTCAGTTGCTGCTGGAATGTATAGGTTTTATACCTGTACATATCTCTGCCTACTCTGCCAAGATTACCAGCTCCATCACCCACAACAGGATTTTCATACCGCCTCAGCTCTGTATTTTTTGAGGTAAGATCGCCTGTTATGGTAAAAGAAAAATCTTCCAGGAATTTGATATTGGCAAATGCCTGGCCCTGCATGGTGCTGATATGGGTTTTCCTGCTGTTCAGCTCATTTTCCCAGATGGCATGACGGGCGGGGTATTGCCCACGGTTATATAAAGAGCCATCATCGTATTGCTTGTTTCCATTGGCATCCAGGATATAGTCTCCTGTGGCTGCATCGTGCAGGTGTACAGGGAATACCGGCGCTATCGTTCTGGCGTTCTCGATGGGATTGTTAAAAGCCCCATCGTCATCAGTATAGTTATTGTTGTTTTGGCTGGTACCATTCAGCATTACGCCGGTCTTGAACCATTTTACAGGCGTTATATCTGCATTAAGCCTGCCGGTGAACCTTTGAAAACGGGAACGTTTGAAGAACCCTTTTTCATCCAGGTAACCGGTTGAAAAATATACGCTGCTCTTTTCGTTTCGAGCGCCTCCGTTTACGTTATAATCCTGCCGGTGCCCCTTTTGCAGGATGGGTGCATACCAGTCCAGGTCGTCTGCATACCCGGGAAGTATGGAAGCGCCACTGACCAGTTTACCGTTATTATCAAAAAGCTGGTCGCTGGGTTTATTGTAGATATTGTAACGGATATTATCTGTGATAACAGATTGTGTGGCTTTTGCATTAGCCTTTTCAACGGTATTATAAACATTGCTGGTGGACAGCAGGTTGTTCCTGTAGCCCAGCCACATGGTTTCCATATACTGATCCGGTGTCATGGTTTTATAGTCTTTTAAACCACGGGTGTACATGCCCTGGTTTACGATGGCATTAAAAACGGGTTTGCCGGAGCTGGCTCTTTTAGTGGTGATCAGCACTACGCCATTGGAGGCTTTATTGCCGAACAATGCAGCTGCAGCGGCATCTTTTAATACCGATACATTCTCAATATCATTTGGATTTAAATCTGCAATACTGCTTCCAATCTCTTCCGTTCCTACCACATCGGTAGCCATAATCACTCCGTCTACTACGTACAACGGCCTGTTGTTCCCATTTACAGAAGAAAACCCCCTGATGCGGATAGCAGGCATGCTGCCGGGCTGCCCGTAAGAGTTATTTACCATAACCCCGGTAGCCGCGCCTTCCAATGCCCCGGTAACACTTGTTAATGCACGTTTCTCAATATCCTGGGCATTGATGGAAGAGACCGCTCCGGTTACGGACCTGCGGGTTTGCCTGCCATACGCTGTTACAACAATGGTCTCCATTGATTCCTGCTCCTGCGAGAGTACAATATCCAGGTGTGATTCGCTGCCAATGGTTATTTGCCTTGTAACTCTTCCAACAGCTGAGATCTCCAGCTTCTTTTTACCTTCAGGGATTGTAATAGAAAACCGGCCTTTTTCATCTGAAAATACACCCGTGTTTGTGCCGGTAACAAGTATGGTTGCTGAAGCAACAGGAATTCCCTTTTCATCTGTAACCACTCCGGTAATAGTACGGCTTTGCGCCCTTGTAACAAGGCATGTGAACAGCAATAGCGAAAGAAATAAGAAAGTCTTTCTCATGAACTTATTTTTTGGTTAAACATTGATTTTTTTGAACACTTATGGGAAACCAGCAGAAATGATCATTTAACCGTTTTCTCGTTCGGTTAAATACATTTCTTTAAAAGAGTTTTAATTTTTTCAGGATCAATTTTTGCCTTTGTAAAAATCCCTGTTACTGTAATTATTTTATATACTTCCATTGGGTTATTCTACAAATGCAATAAGACAAAGGAAATAATTTGTTAAATTTTTAATATCCCCCCAAAAGGGTGATTTGCGATACGATGCAGTGCTATAAAGGGTTTCAGCTGGGTGGGGTATTAAAAATCCCCCTTTTAGGGGGAGGTGAAACGTGTGAAAAATAAGCGTGTTATTCTATCTGTTATCGCTAAAAGCGATAGAATAGAGCTCCAGGACTACAAGTCCCGAAGAGCAGCTTAAATTATCCTGCTCTTCTTTTTTCATCTTCAACACCAGTGCTGCGTTGCCTTGCTTTGGCAACCGTATTTTTACCGAACTTATAAGTATAAGAAACAGCAATATAGCGCGAATCCCAGGTGCGGTTCGTATGCCAGTCCTGGTTTTGATATTGAACTATTACTGCCACATGGTTGGTAGCAAAAATATCAGCTACCGAAAGCTTATATATGGAGCGTTTGTTTGCAGAGATTTTCTGAACACCTGCTGAAACCTGTCCCAGGTTTTTAATAATAAACTGACCCCAGGCCACTTTAGAATTATAAAAGCCATTTAGCTCCGCAGACCAGCCGTTTTTCCCCAGTGTTAGAGCGTTGGAAACATTTATATCCCAGGAAAGAAAATTATTGCTAAGCTGTCCGCCCTGCAACGGGCTGTCATATTGGTTATAATACAAACCTGCATTGATATTGGAACTCCATACATTTTTAACAGTCACGGGGATATTAGCTGTCAGGTTATACTGCTGATAGGTTTGCATATTGGCAGGTATTTGCGTGGAAACTCTTGTGGCATCGTCCTGAACAAAGACATCGGTAATAGCATTGCGGCTTTTAATATAACTAAGCGTAAAATTGTATTTGCTGTTATAAGTATAACCTAACTGGTAAGATGCTGAAAGTACCGGCAGTAAATAAGGGTCACCACTGACATAAGTATAATTATCCACTAGTATTTTAAAGGGATTCAATTGAAAATAAGTAGGGCGGTTTACACGCCTGCTGTAAGACAGGGAAAGCTCATTTTTGTCATTGAGCTTATGATTAAAAAAAGCGCTGGGAAATAACTGCACATAATCCCGGTTAATATTTTGACCTGTAGTAGCCTGATCACCACGCGTATGTGTGTGCTCTGCCCTGAAACCCAATTGCAGGCTGCTTTTTGTAAATTCCCTGGCATAATTGATATATGCCGCATTTACGTTTTCGGTATAAATAAAATGGTTGCTCCTGTCCGTATCCGGGTTTGCCACATCATCAACCATGGTAAAAAATTTAAGGTTGTTATCCGTAGTAACGATGGCAGCCTTCAAACCTGCTTCAAGCTTTTCTTTTTTATTAATGGGATGTATATAATCTGCTTTTACAGACCGGATGGTTATGGCGCTTTGCTGGTCGCTTTTTTGTTTGCTTTCTGATAGGGATATGCCATCCGCATTATAATTATTTACTAAAATATCCTGCAGAGGCCGGGAGGTAAAGCTGCCGAAATCAATATCTGCATTCAGCTCTTTACCGGTGCTGTCAAAGCTATGTTTTATATTGAAATTGCCTGTGAACATCCTCCGTTTCTGAGTAAGGTAATTAGCAGTAACATTGCTGTATTCCAGGGAACCATTGGGTTTTAAAATATCGGCGTTGCTTACACCATCCCTGATGCTTTTGGAATAAGAACCGGTGAACAAAGCGCCAATAACAGTTTTTTTACTTGCATAATAATCGGCACCGGCACGAAGGTTATAAGCCTGCTGCGGCATACGCGTAAAAGTGTGCTGGTCAAAAATGCTTTCAACAGGTCCGCTGCCGTCTTTAAAGAACTTCCTGTTAATATAAAACCGGCTGAAGGTTTTGTAAGAGCTGGCGCCTCCATTGGTAAACAGGTTCCATTTTTTCTTCCTGTAATTGAACGATGCATTGGCCATTGGCTTGCTGTAAACACCTTGAGCAAAACTCAGTACAACTGTACCGTTATATCCCTCGCGGTTATCTTTTTTAAACCGGATGTCGATAATGCCTGCATTACCTGAAGCATCGTATTTGGCAGAAGGGTTGGTAATGATTTCGATACGGTCAATATTTGCCGAAGGGATACTCCTTAAATAGGCAATAAGATCCGTCCCGGAAAGCGGTATTGGTTTACCGTCTGCCAGTATATTTACTCCTGATTTGCCTTTCAGGTTAATACCACTTTCCTGGTTGACCAGCACACCGGGCGATTTTTCCAGTACTTCGAGCAAGGTGGAGCCGGTGCTTACAATGCTGCTGCCTACATTCACTACCAAGCGGTCATTTTTTCTTTCTATAAATGGCTTTTGAGACGTGACTGTAACCTGTTCCAGCTCTTTTACATTCAGCGATAAAAGAATAGGAGGCACAATGATCTGCTGATGCAAGGAATCAACCAGAAAAGTATCAGCATATTTCTTTTTATAGCCGGTTGCCGCTGCTGAAACAAAATATATTCCCTGCTTCATACCCGGAAAATGATAAGCGCCGTTTTTCTCAGCTAATACAGATGCAACAATTGCTGAATCCTTAGCGTGATGCAACGCTACAACTACATCCTGCAAATGAACGGAACTGTCTGTTAAAGAGATGCTTCCTTTTATATCTCCGTTCTGGGCTGGTAATAAATGCGTGCATACAAGAACAGGTAAAAGAAGGATAATGATTTTTCTCATTATTGTTTTTGATAAAAGTAGGAGTATAGCTGCAGCACGATGCCCCCCGAAAAGGGTGATATGGATGAACGGTAAAAAGCCGGCTCCCGGGAAAAAGGAATTGACTATCGCTAAAAGCGATAAAATAGAATTTCGGGACTGTACGTCCTGAAGAGCAGGGCTCTGCGAAGCTTAAAGTTTCGCAGTATGATGCTATTGCCTTTGGCAGTAAAGACCTGCTGTCTGATTTTTATTTTAACCTGAATGCTATTACGCTATAGTTATTAAAAGTAGGAACATAAAGCGTTTGAGTTGATGGATCGTAGGCAAGATCGGCTGTGTTCATTTTCCCCTGCACATCCAGCATTTTTTCAAACTGCCCGTTTGCCTTTACATAGTAAATAATTCCTGCCCAGCAGGTAACTATAAAATCGCCATTGCCTACGGGTTCAATACCATCACCGCCCTGTTCGAAGCCAGCCGCAATAATTGTTTTATTTTTATGCTTGTCCAGCTTCCATAGCTCTTTTCCGGCAAGCACGTATAAATCACTACCAATAGCTTTCAGCCCGTTAGCGCCGCTGACGTCATCCAGGTATAGTTCAGGAACATCGTTAACAAGCCGGTGCACTTTTTTTTCGCGGGTATCTGAAACGTAAACAATGCCTTTGTCATCAACTGTAATATCATTAAGAAAGACAGACCCTGGCACGGGAATGGTTTTAAGTATTTTCCCGTTTTTTGTATCAATTACTACAACATCGGTAATATCCGCCACGTATAATTTGTTTTTATAAATGCCTAATCCCTTTGGGGCATTCAGGCCGCTCACCCAGCTTAGGTTTTTAACGCTTCCATCTTTATTGAGGATAGCTATCCCGCCTTTACCGTCTTTTTCATTTCCGTTACCGTCAATCAGCGAAACATATAGCTCGTCTCTGCCCGGCACAGGAAGTACAGATTCGGGTACAGGGATAGAGTCGGTTGTTTCCCATATTTTAATAAGTGCGGGTTGCGCAGTGCTTTTCTCCGCCACATGTATCAATATAATAAAAAGGAAGGCGATGGGAAATTGGCTCATGACAGTGGATGTTTTCATCAAAATGAATTTTTTATAAAAAATAAAAGTTATGAAAAGTTACTGTATTTTTTATTTTTAAGGTAGCTAAATTAACATTACTTTTTATAGTAAAAACTGTCAGAGCAGCTAAACTCAGATATACTTCCCGTCTCTGGCTACTTTAATGGCTTCATCGCGTGAGTTTACATCCAGCTTATGATAAATATTTTTGATATGGGACTTCACCGTTTCTTTATCTATAAATAATGCTGCAGCAATTTTTGTACGACTTTGGCCGGCCGCAATACATTCTAAAATTTCGGTTTCACGCCGCGTTAGCGGAGAGTTAATGTTTTTTTGAAAATGCTTCATTACTTGCAAAGCAATACCAGCGCTCATAGCGCCGCCGCCCGCTGCCACTTCTTTTATGTGCTCTTTTATTTTGCTAAATGATGTGTTCTTGGTCAGATACCCTGCTGCCCCGTTTTTTAAAGCAGTAAATACCAGGTCACTGCTTTCATGCACGGTGAGCATAATGATACGGGTTGCAGGCAATAGCTTTTTTATAGCAGGGATGGCATCCACCCCTTTTATACCAGGAAGCTGTATATCCAGTAAAATAATATCCGGCTGATTTTCATTAAGAAGCTTCAGCGCTGCTTCTACAGATGCATACGCACCCGATACGAAAAATGTTTCGTCTTCCTGCAACAGGCTGACATAGCCTTTCCTGATGACTTCATCGTCTTCTATAACGCAAATATTATAGGGTTGAGCGGGTTCGCTATGATTATATGGATTACCTGTTGTCATAAAAGATATTTATGCTTTTTACATTTGCTTTATATACTGAAGATTAAACTGCAGGCAGTGCCAAGTCCTTCAGAGGAACTTATCGTAAAGCTGCCTCCTATTTTTTCAGCCCTGCGTTTAATATTATTCAGCCCGTTGCCTTTTTCAACAACCTTTTCATCAAACCCGATGCCATTGTCTGTAAAATGAATCCCGATCATACCCGTGTCTTCTTTTTGATATTCTATTGTAACCTGTGTTGCATTGGAATGCCGCATACTGTTACTCATCAGCTCTTTGAAGATCATGATAATATTCCGGTTGTAACCTGCCGGTATTTTTATATCCGGGTCAATGGTGTCCAGCCCGGTTAATTCAAACTGTACATTTGTATTGCTGAACAATTCCACGCCCGTATGCTGTATAATAGATAAAACATCTTTCAGGTTATCGCTTTCTTTTGACAGCGACCAGATAATTTCTTTAGTACCTGTGTAAAGCCCGCGGGCGTTGGATTGTATCTGGTCAATGATCTGCCTCTTTTCTTCATCGGCAGGGTCTGTTTTTTGTTGCAGCACTTCTGCAAGCAGGGAGATCCTTGTTAGCTTATTACCCAGCTCATCATGGAAATCTGCTGCGGTCTGCTCCCTTACTTTTTGCTGCTCCTGTTCTTTTATTTCCCTGATCTGCCTGATCCTTCTGCGCTTTGCTTTTGCAAATGAATATTGTATCAGGCTGCCTGTAAGCAACAGCGTCACAACCAATAGCACAAGAAACCCAATCGTTTTATGAAATGGTGTCTGTATGGTAAAAGTATATTCTGCTGTATTGGATGACAATTGCGTTCCTGCAATGGCGCGGACCCTGAATGTATATTTCCCCGGCTCCAGGTTGTGGTAGCTCAGCTGTGTTTCTTTTGTTGGCTTGGAGAACGCCGTATCGTATCCTTCCAGCATATAGGAGTATTTTACTGCTGATGGATTTTTAAGATACACCCCTTTAAAATGAAAGCTGATATGATTGCCCCTGTATTTTATTTCGGGGTAAGCCGGTAAACGGGTTCCCGGCAAAAAATGACCAGATTCATTTCCGGGAAAAACCGCTCTGTCAATGAGCGTGAAAGGGGCAAGTGGTTCATTTGCTTCAACGGAAGGCTGGTAAATAAAAGCCCCTTTTGTATTTCCGATCCATATACGGCCCTGTTTGTCTTCGGTTATCGCGTTTAAATTAGATTCAAAACTGCCATACCCGTCAGCAGCAGAGAACCTTTTTATAGTAAAGGATTTGTGAGCTTCATTAAACACTACCTGCTGTAAGCCTGTACCGGTCCCTGCCCAAACATTTTCCTTTGAGTCTGTGAAAAGACTAAAAACCTGGTTATCTGCCAGGCCTTTCTCTGTATCACAATGTTCAATAGTATTTTTACTTCTGTTCCAGAAAAAGATACCATTATTTGAAGTGCCTATAACCGTATATTGCCTGTATAGGGCCAGGCATGTTACTTCATTATCTTTTAGCTGTAGTATATTTATTTTCCGTGCCGCCTTATTGCCCGTATATTCATATATGCCTTCCATAGTGCCTATAAGCATAGAGCTGTCTCCCACTGGTAAAACAGAAAAAACCAGTTGATCCACTCCCGGTATTTTTTTAATTTTATTATCCTGTATCTCAAAGATTCCGCTGAAAGTTGATATCCATATCTTATTATTTCCGGCAGTAATGGTTTGTACTGTATTTCTTCCGGTACCGAGATTGATTTCAGATACTGCTCCTTTTTCGTACTTCAGCAGCTTGCCGTCCAGCGTGCCTATATAAACAGGGCCCGACGGTTCACTACCAATACAGTTGATTCCTGATTTGCTTAACCCGCTGTAAGGGATAGCCTTAAATGTTTTAGTGTTATTATCATACAGTGTTAACCCGCCTTCACGTGTGGCAATGAACATACGGTCATCCATTGTTTTTACCAGCCCCATTACAACATTCCCCCAAAGCCCGTTAGATGCATCGTATCGCTGAAAGGAGCTGCCATTATATTTAAACAATCCATCCCCATCCGATCCTAACCAAACCGTGCCATCCGCATCTGTAAACAGTGCGTAAACCAAATTGTCCGAAAGCCCGTTCGCGGTATTACAATGGGTCTCTGCCACTAAGGTTTCGCTGTTATATATATACACGCCTTTATCAGATGCAATCCAGAGACCGCCCTGTTTTTCTATTGTTGCAGAAAGTACATGGTTGCCGGCAACATCGCCTTTTGCCATCACCTTATTACCGGATAACCTGAGAATTTTTTTATGCCTGGTAATAAGGAACTGATCGTTGTTATAGGTGATGCAAAACCTCACAAAGTCACCCGGATCCAGCTCCGGCTGAAACCGGTCTTTTTCCCATTTTTTATTGCGAAACGTATAAAAACCGTAATTGTAACAATAAACAGATAGTAATCCTGAAGAAGTAAGTCCCATCCACGTGATACGATAATCATCAACAGGGAAAGGCATTTTTTGCAATTGGCCGTTCTCCAAAATAACTAATTGCATGTAGTTGGTAACCGCACATATCCTGCCCTCGCTGGTTTCTGCAATGGCATGGATACCTTTTACAGAATCATTTGGGGCAGGGTAATGGATAAACTTATTACCATCGTAGCTATACAACCCTTTATTGGTTCCCACCCATAGCATCTTTCTTTTAGAAGCGTATAAACTGTAAATAACAGAGGCATTCAGGCCATCCTTTCTTGAAAATTTATCAAACCGGAAACCGTCAAATCTGTTCGCTCCTCCCTGCGTGCCAATCCATATATGCCGTTGGGCATCCTGTGCTATACACAACACCTGCGATTGGCTCAAGCCATCTTCAACCCCAAACTGTTCAAAAGATAATTTCTGTCCGGCCACCGGAAATGTGACTGAAAGAAACAAGATGAAAAATATAGTTAGATGGCGGTACATGGCCTTAAAGCGCTTTATAGCTAAAAAATTACCGGATACACTAATATAATGGCTTATGTACGCAAATAGAAACGAAAATGGACAGGCGGTAGAAACCGCCTGCTGTGCAATTATTTTTAACAAACAATTACATGAGAAAAAAAGATAATACCTGTTTATGGTAGTAGTTATTTAAATATTGATTTTTCTATTTTAAAGCAAATCTAACAGGAAGTTTTATAGATACTCTACCCCAAAGAGGGGGATTTTTACAAAACAGGTATTCAACTGATAAAGAATAAATCATTTACTTTGTCCATATATTATATGGAAACAGCAAAATATATAGTTACTCCGGAGGGGTTGAAGGAAACAGGCGGAGTGCCGCAGCCTAATTTGTTTTTGCGGATAGCGGCCAGTTTTTTGTCGTATATTTTTCACCCCGTATTTGTACCATTATACGTAGTAGCCTTCCTGCTGTTTACAGAACCTTTTTTATTTGTAGGAGCGCCTCCAAAGGAAAAAATCCTGACTTTGGGACAGGCCATTATTAATTATACCTTTTTTCCTTTAGTGAGTGTATTGCTTTTGAAAGGGCTTAATCTTATCAGCTCAATAAAGTTGAAAAACCGTAAAGACCGTATTATTCCTTTTATTGTTTGTAATATCTGGTATTTCTGGATATGGTATGTGTGGCGTGGCCTGCCCGGCGCTCCACATTATTTAATAGTGTTTGCCTTAAGCGTTTTCCTGGCTTCTTCCATCGGGCTTCTGGCAAATATTTACCTGAAAATAAGTATGCACGGTATTGCCATGGGTACAGCAACGGCCTTTTTATGCTTACTGACCTTTGATCCATCATTGCCCAATATTACGTTATACCTGGCGTTAGCCATGCTGTTTACCGGTATGGTGGGCACTTCGCGGTTACTGCTATCAGAGCATACGCCGGGCGAGTATTACCTGGGCCTTACCGCAGGAACAGTTGCCGTTATAATAGCAAACCTGGTAGCATAACATTTTTTAGCCTGGATTTTCAAGGTATTCCTGGCTGTAAATATTATATGAACGGTAATAAGAGGTGTTTTCTTTTTTATTAGTTTCGTATGTTTAAGCAACCTGTTTCTTTTTATTATCATTAAAAATCTTTAACACAATCAAATGAAAAAAATCAACATTGGCTTTTTGTTGCTAATGGGTGCATTACCTGTTTTGGCTCAAAAGGTAAAGTTTACTGAATTCGATTTGAGCAATGGGATGCGGATAGTACTGCACGAAGATCATACCGCACCTGTAGTGGTTACCTCGGTAATGTATCATGTAGGCAGTAAAGATGAAGTTCCCGGCCATACCGGTATGGCACATTTTTTTGAGCATTTATTATTTGAAGGTTCAAAAAATATTAAAAAAGGCGAGTTTATGAAGATCGTTTCTCAAAACGGTGGGCAAAACAACGCCAACACCAGCCAGGACCGTACTTATTACTACGAAGTATTTCCCAGCAATCAGCTTGAAACAGGCCTGTGGCTGGAAAGCGAAAGACTGATGCATCCTGTAATAAACGAAGATGGTGTTAGTACCCAAAATGAAGTAGTAAAAGAAGAAAAAAGGCTTCGCATAGATAATCAGCCTTATGGAAACCTGATCTCTTCAGTATTTGGCAAGCTATTTACAAAGCATCCATACCGCTGGCCAATTATAGGGAGCATGGAAGATCTGGATAATACCAAGCTTCCTGATTTTTTAGCATTTAATAAAAAATACTATGCGCCTAATAATGCTGTTTTGGTAGTTGCGGGAGATATTGATCCCGTAAAGACCAAAAAACTGGTGGAAGCCTATTTTGGCCCCATACCAAAAGGCCCTGCCATTGAAAGAGTGAACATTACAGAAGACCCGATCACAAAAGAAATTGTAGATACGGCTTATGATGCCAATATCCAGATACCGGCCATTGTAGCAGCGTATCGCACGCCCGGCATGAAAGCGCGCGATGCGGTAGCGTTAGACATGGCTTCGCAGATTTTAAGTGGTGGCGCCAGCAGTCGCATGAATAAAAAAATGGTAGATCAGAAAAAAAATACTTTACAGGTGGCCGCTTTTAATTATACCCTGGAAGATTATGGTGCTTACCTGACGTTTGCATTACCCAACGGTAACCAAAGTTTAGACAGCCTTTTGGCCGACATGGATGAAGAAGTGGCTAAGCTGCAGACAGCCCTTATTTCTGAAGCCGAGTTTACCAAGCTCCAAAACCAGGCAGAGAATGACTATGTAAGCGGCAATAACACCATGATGGGAATCGCTCAAAGCCTGGCCAACGGGTTCACTTTTCACGGAAATACTAATTACTTAAATACTGAACTGGATTTGATCAAATCCATTACCAGGCAGGACATTCAGGATGTTGCTAAAAAATATCTGAATAAAAACCAGCGGGTGGTGCTTTATTATTTGCCTGCTCAAAAAGAAGCATCTGAATAATTCTTTTGAGCCGGACAGTAGTGCCGTTGACATTGGTGTAGCATTGCATTTATCAGGCCAGAGGCATCACTCTTATACAGTACCATATATCCCGGCAGATAAAAGTTATCTCTAAAACACAGAGTATCAAATAAAAAAATTATGAAAAAAATATACATCGCACTCGCCGCAGTTTTACTATCAGCAGCGGTATTTGCGCAAACTATCGACAGAAGCAAAAAACCTAGGTCAGGCCCGGCTCCGGTTATTAAAATAGCCGATCCTGCAAAATTTGTTTTACCTAACGGCATGACAGTGCTGGTTGTAGAAAATCATAAGCTGCCTAAAGTATCTGCCAGTCTTAGTACCAACCGGGGTATTATCCTCGAAGGCGATAAAGCAGGTGTTATCGGCCTTATGGGCAGTATGCTGAACGAAGGTACTACATCCCTTACCAAAGAGGAGTTTGATGAAAAAGTAGAAATGATGGGCGCTACGGTTTCTTTAAGTTCCGGTGGTGGTTATGTTTCCGCGCTCAACCGTTATTTTGAGTCAGGCCTGATGTTAATGGCTGATGCTTTAAGAAATCCCGCGTTTCACCAGGAGAACTTCGATAAACTGAAGTCACAGGAAATTACAGGCCTGAAGGCCCAGGAGAAAAATGCAAAGGCCATCTCATCCCGTATGATAAGGGCGCTTTCTTATGGTAAAAATACCGCAAGTGGTGAGTTCCAGACGATCCAGACAACAGAAGCTATAACATTAGATGATGTAAAAAGTGCTTATCAGAAATACCTGAGCCCGGCCAGCAGCATCCTTACTTTTGTAGGAGATATAACCCCGGCCAGGGCAAAAGAGCTGGCTATAAAAGCCTTTGGTACGTGGACGGGTAAAAAACTGGTCATTGCCAAAGATGTACCGGTTGCCAATCCTGGAAAAACGGAGATCGACCTGATTGATATTCCTTCAGCAGTGCAAAGCGAAATAACAGTGGCCAACCTGATCAATAATCCGTATAGCAACCCCGACCATCATGCGCTTGTACTGGCCAACCATATTTTGGGAGGTGGTGCAGAAAGCAAGTTATTCATGAACCTGCGCGAAAAACATGGCTTTACGTATGGCAGCTACAGCAATGTAGGGGCCGACCGTTACCAGTCCATGTTCAGTGCCGGTGCATCTGTTCGTAATGATAAGGTAGATAGTGCCGTAGCAGAGATTATAAATGAGATCAACAATATGCGTGCAGGGAAAATCAATGCTGAAGAGCTGGCCACAGCCAAAGCGGTTTATAACGGCATATTTGCTATGCGCATGGAAAACCCGCAAACCACTGCCAGCTATGCTACTACTATATTAATCCATAACCTGCCCAATGATTTTTACAGGACGTATTTACAAAAGATAAATGCGGTAACGGTAGCAGACATTAAAAGGGTAGCTGAAAAGTATTTCAACAGTGAAGGGGCAAGGATCATTGTAGTGGGTAAAGCTGATGCAGTAAAGCCCGGCCTGGAAAAACTGGGCTACCCAGTTAAACTATTTGATGCTTATGCCAACCCGGTAACTGCATCTGCAACGCCATCGGCTGCAATAGATAAGAACATTACAGCACAGGGCGTAATTGACAAATATATTGCCGCTATCGGGGGAAAAGATGCTTTATCGAAAGTGAATACATTAAGCTGCGATGTAAGCATGAGCGTAGGTGGCCAAACTATTGGAGGTGTAATGAAAAAATCAGCACCTAATAAATCTTTAATGCATCTTTCTATGCAGGGAATGACGGTGATGAAGCAGGTGTATAACGGCAAAACCGGCTACCAGGAGCAAATGGGGCAAAAAAAGGAGATGGGAGCAGACGAGCTTACCGTGTATAGCGATATAAAAGGTATTTTCGATCAGGTGTATTACAGTACTGAAGGATTTCAGTTAAGTGCTCCAACGGCAGAAAAAGTAAATGGCGAAGACGCCTATAAGATTGTTGTAACCAAACCGGGTGGAAAAGTAAGTACAGAGTATTATGCAGTAAAAACCGGCTTATTAATAAGAGAAGAAAGTAAAATAAAAGCCGGCGGACAGGAAATAGAGCAGTCGATGGATTTTGGTGATTACACAGCCGTGGGGGGTATAAAGCTGCCTGGTTCCATGACACAATCGGTAATGGGCCAGAGCCTTGAACTGACTATGAGCAATTATAAGATCAATGAAGGCGTTACCGATAAGGATTTTGAGTAAGCGCCGATAATTGAAATGTTTTTTAAAAGCGTACCGGAAGGTGCGCTTTTTTGATTCGGGATTATGTATGGTTACAGTACTACTTCTATTATGCCCTTCATTATTTTTAATTTTGGCGTTGTAAACATCATTGTTTTTGTATTCAACACTACACTATGAATTTTAGCCACAGCTTTTATATACTCGACATTTAATTTAGTTATTCCATTCTCACAATTTTGATATACTTTGTTATCATATCCTATCTAACTGTTTTTAATTATAAAAATCGTAATGCTCAATGATTTTTATAGATTGCAGTTTTAAAAGTTATATTAAGAACGATAAATGGAAAAAGAGATAAGCAAGTATCATCATTTTTTAGATGAAGCAGGTGATACTACCTTCTTTGGAAAAGGAGGTATTCCAATGTTAGGAAAAGAAGGTGTTTCAAAATATTTTAGTATGGGGATTTGTCATTTTAATGAACCTCTTCAGCCGATTCGAAATAAAATAATTGCATTAGAAAAAAGGATTGCTTCTGATCCTTATTTTAAAGTAGGGAGTGTTCAGAAGAAGATTGCCCAAACTGGGAAGTTCTATTTTCATGCTACTGATGATATACCTGAAATAAGAATGTTGTTTCTTGATTTAATTATGTCTGTAGATTTTGAATTTGAAATGGCAATCTCAGAAAAGGATATTGAAAAATTCATTAAAAAGCACAATAGAAATGAAAGGGAATTATATACGGATTTACTTGCTCATTTACTACATTCAAAAATGGACAAAGATGGGAAACATATTTTCCTGGTGTCCCAAAGAGGAAATACTACACGGCAGGCAACTTTAGAAATGGCTTTGTCTAAAGCCATAAATATTTTATATGCAAACACCCCGGTTCCTGTTACCAATGGAGAAATTATTTTAGATGTAGTAAACCAGAAAAATGAGCCGTTATTGAACTTTGTGGATTATTTGTGTTGGGCAGTTCAGCGAAAATATGAAAGAGGAGAAGAGCGCTTCTATGAATTTATAAAGCCTAAGATAAAAGCAATAACCCTATTGTAGGTTCATAAAAAAAAAGCCCCCAAATACCCTGAGCAGGATACCCTGCGAAGTTCAGTGAACTACTTTCAAGTAATTGAAGACCTTACAAATATACGATTTATTCTGTGGTACCGGGGTTTCTTTTTGAATTATGTTTCCATTTTTTTGATATTTTAAGAAGGGATTACTCTATGTGGCATAGTTTACAAACTGAATACTATTCCATTATACGCTGGCTTCAGCATATTTTTAGGGGAGCTATTTAAAAGTTATTTTTAATTCGATTTGGCTATACGAATTAGTATCAAAAATAAATATCCAAAAAAATTAGTTTTTATTACTAAATATATTAGCTTTGCTGTTGATAATTATTTTAGAAAGGCGATAGCGAAATTGTATTTTTGATTTATGGCAAAGACAGATAAATTACCCGAAGTAGACGTAAACAACGAGAAGTTCAGAGCGCTCAAGCTTACCATGGAAAAAATTGATAAGGATTATGGTAAGGGCAGCGTAATGATGATGAACGAGAAAGCCGTGGAGGCCCATTCAGTGATCTCTACAGGATCAATAGGTTTGGATACAGCATTAGGCATTGGTGGCCTGCCACGCGGCAGGGTCATAGAAATATACGGACCGGAATCTTCCGGTAAAACCACTATTGCGACCCATGTGATAGCACAGGCGCAAAAAAAAGGCGGCATGTGCGCTATTATTGATGCGGAACATGCTTTTGACAGCGTTTATGCAAGAAAACTGGGGGTAAACGTAGATAATCTTTTAATAAGCCAGCCCGATTATGGGGAGCAGGCCTTGGAAATTGCCGACAGGCTGATACTTTCAGGTGCTTTGGATGTGGTGGTGATTGATTCTGTAGCGGCATTGGTTCCCAAAAGTGAGCTGGAAGGTGAAATGGGCGACAGTAAAATGGGCTTGCATGCCCGGCTGATGAGCCAGGCTTTACGTAAGCTTACCGCTACTATTTCCAAAACCAACACGATCTGTATTTTCATCAACCAGCTGCGTGAAAAGATAGGGGTAATGTTTGGAAATCCCGAAACTACCACAGGAGGTAATGCGTTAAAGTTTTATGCTTCTGTAAGGCTGGATATCCGCCGTCAGACCCAGATAAAAGATGGCGATGAGGCCATTGGTAACCGTGTTAAAGTAAAAGTGGTAAAAAATAAAGTAGCGCCTCCGTTCCGTTCCGCCGAATTTGATATCATTTTTGGCGAAGGCATTTCCAAAACCGGTGAAATTATTGATATGGGGGTTGATCTGGGCATTATTCAAAAAAGTGGATCCTGGTACAGCTATAATAGCGATAAACTGGGGCAGGGACGTGATGCTGTAAAAAATCTGCTGCTGGATAATCCCGAACTGGCTAATGAAATAGAAGCAAAGATCAGGGAGAAGATAGAAGAGCTGAAAAACGCTTAGTCGTTGTATAAATTCTTAGATGGGTTAGTGAGCCGCTTCATTTTGGAGCGGCTTTTTTAGTGTGCATTGTTGTTATTTCGCTGTACGAGGCGTCCTTGCCTCGAACTTTTATGCTATCGCCTCATGGCGATATGTGAATTTTCCTTGCGCGGGTCTGTAGCGTAGCAATGTGAGTGGCTGACCCGTGCATTGTTGTTACTTATTAACTCTACCATCAAAGTAACGGTGATACACTGGCCGGGTCCGAAGGACTCCCTTGGAGAGGCCAGCGCAAGAGGTGTCGGAATGCTGTTCGAGGCGTCCTCGCCTCGAACTTCTATTATATCGCCTCATGGCGATACGTGGATGTCTGTAAACTCTTCCTCCCTTACATCAATCAAATGTGCGGCTTCAATCAGCTTTGCTAAATGGCTGTGCACTTTGAACGGAGCAACGGGTGCAAAACTGCCATCCCCGCAAAATGCGCCATCCACAATCTGTTCCCAGCAGTGCAGCCAGTTGGTTAGCGACTGGTAGCGGAAAAACTTTTGAAACACCAGGTAAGGATTACCATATTCTTTTTCAGACAGGTAGCGCGGAAACTCCTTCCAGGCATCGGCACTAACATAGTGACTGCAATAGTATTTTTTATTGAACAGGTCTTCTTTGTTAATAACAACAGCACTGTTCTTTTCACGCTTTAAAGCATGTGCCGCTTTTATAAGCGAGCGGATGAGCTTCATATACAGCAGCACATCTCCTGTTGCTTCGCCTTTATATACTCCTGCTCCGCTGGCGCTGCTGACGAGCTTTTTAACCAGTTTACGGAAATCGTGTACGTGTGCTTCGGCGAAAATGGCGGCAAATACTTGGTAAGGATTTGTAAGGCTTTCATTCCGCCAGCAATGGGTTTCAAACGGGTCTTTGGTGTGGCCTTGCTTGCGGCGGGTGTTTTGTACAGGTGTAGCAACGGCGTTGTTCATAACAAAAAGTTTTTAAATGAACACCGCGCACAAAAAAGGCGTGATGCTCAACTTACCGCATTAGAGGTACTGGTATACCCGCACACAGATAAGAGAGCTCACGCCTAGGTCGTGAGCCATTCTGCTTATCATCTCGTGTGCAAAAAATTACCAGTTTTCTAATGCGAGACTTAAAGCGAATGCTTCAAATAATTTTATGAAGTAATCGCGAAAATATTTTATTCAGGACAAATATACGTTGTTTTGCTTAAATGCGGGGCAAAATCCGCAAAATATTTTTTTATAAGAATTTTATTTGTTTAATGCATAATCTTAACGCTGATATTTGCAACTACATCAATAAAGAATGGATTGCCCGGTGGGAAGGCTCTGTACGTTCCTTTGCCAATGAGCATGATGTAGATGAAAAAACAATACGGCAGATTATTGAATTTAAAAATACGCCGTATAAAATTGGCCTTTATACCTTGCATAAAATGTGCACGGCAAGAGACTTAACACTTGAAGAGTTTTTTAGGGAGATTAAGAGGTAGTAGATAAGCCTGATAGATATTTTAACGGTGTTAGATGTTCGACATTGGTTATATATGTTATTTGTTTTACTTGTCAACATTGTTCATCAAAGGTCTCGCCTCCTGTCCATTCAAGTCCTTGCTCAAGAGTAAACTGTTTTTGTGCGCCGACTTTTTGGAAAAAACTACCAAGACTATTATGAACAAATAAGTTATTCTCAAGAGTAACTTTGGTTAATGAGTACGGTTTTATAGCGCTATTATCACTATTTCTACATATAACCCAAAGCGTACTATTGTCATCGGAAATTGCAAAATCTTCAATGATTGAGTTTGAATATTGGTTCTGTGAAAATACTTTTTCTGTTTTTAACTCTGTAAAATAAGTAGTAATTGGATTATTGTTTATGTCTTGAGGACAGCAAGGAAATTCAGAGGGTGTTTTCCAATTCTTTTGTACAGCATTTGATGTTAGAGAAGTTTTAAACTCTGGGGTTTCCTCAAAATATACTTTTGGCGAACTCCGGTTATATATCCATTCACCTAAAGACCCTCCAGACGGACGTTTATCACTTTCCGCCCAGGCCAATAGCCTTTCTTTGCTTACTTGTGCTTCTTGAATACTTACAGCACACATCCACTCATAGTTTGGGTCTGGGAATTTGTCCCGAAATTTTGAAGGGTCGGCAAGAAATGCTTCAACGCTTCCGCAAACAAGTTCAATTCTTCTTGCCGTGATAGGATTAAGCAAAATGTTTTCTAATCTTGTTACCCAGCGTAGGTTGTCGGGCCTATTGTTTTGTTTGTTAGTGTCGATATGGTCAACAACATGTTCTTTTGTTGGTGGTTCTCCGTGAAATGCAGTTGCAACTATTCTGTGAATACGCGCCGATACAATTTCTAAATAACCTTTTTTGCTGTTTAGTTTGCCAAATGTCCATTTGTTGTCAGTTGGTCGTGTTCGTTTGTTTATAGGAGTGTGTCGTAATACAGCACCATTATCCCGAACAGAATAATGCTCGTCTTTGTAGATAGTACTTGTTTCTCTATTAAAATTGTTTATATCGCTAAACATGTCTTAATAAATTTAAGTTATACTAAATCTACTTTGACACCAAGTGCAGAGGCAATCTTTGCGAGAATATCCAATCCTACCGAATATCTACCTTGTTCTATTCTGCACAAATTGGCTGAATCAATATTTACTAATGTAGCCAATTTTTTTGCCTCAAATCCTTTTGATTCTCGTATTTGACGAATTTTTGCTCCTATACGTTCACGCTCCTCTTGTCTATCACTCCTTACGTAAAAAAAAGAAAAGCCACCATTAGCTATTGCATCCATTAATACCCAATATACCATACTTGTCTTATCATCTTCAAAACTTTTTTCAAAAGATTGAGCTAAAAAATCCGCAATTTCTCGTTGAAAACTTTTTTGTACAGGCAAGTAAGTTGTCAGAGTAAAAACTTCTCCATCGCGAGCTACCACATTGATTGTAGCGTCGTCTAAAAATGTCACCCTTGTCATAACCGTAATGCCGTATTTTTAGTGTTGCCGCCACGATTAAATTAAATAATGTTGTAAAGGTACAATAGCCTTTTCGAATTGGCAAATAAACCAATTGGTTATATTTTAAAAAAGGTAAAAATATTGCCTTTCATGTGCCGGTCGTATTTCGGGGTACAGACTTTAAATTTTTTCTAAAGTGAGGTAGACGTACAAAATTCCAAGTTTGATCCTTTGCCATCTTGATGGAAAACCCGTGTTATATACTGTTTTTATACTCGTTTAATCCTATTTATAGCGTGTCTTCCAAATGTTATTCCTCCAATATTGAATAAGTCTGACAGGATATTTATGTGGTACCTATTTTGCAAATTCGCTATTATTCTGTCAGCGTGTTTATTCGACTTGCCCGATACCATTAAAGTAGTAGCAATATGAGAACTACCACTTTTCTTTACCTTTCTTAGCAGATGAGGCTTCAATTCATTTACTACACCTATAAAATTAAACAGTAACTCTGGATATGGATTAAAATTCTTGACCTCACAAAATGAGATTAGAGCTTTGTTTTCTATGTAATAGTATTTCATTTTGCTGTCGTAAAAATCATCGCTATCTAAAATAGAATTTGGTTTAATTATACATATATCAGGAGTTGTATAAGTGTCCGTACTATAATATGATTGAACATTAATGTTATGTCTTATTTCATAAATGAACTCCATAGCCCCTACTTTTTTCTTTACTTCAAAATATGAGTATTTCGCTGGATTTCCTGCTGTTGTACACTTATAGTTAAATTTGGTTTTTTGTAGATTTTTTATCTCGACTTCGTAGCCATTGTTTTCATAGAAGCGGACAATATTGTTATAACAGGCCATTTCAAAAAAGTCACTTATCCTTTTCGAATTGTTATAGATTGCAGAGCGGTTTTTTCGTAAATACGTTTCTACGTCTCTTGTCAGTTCCTTTATGTCTTTGAAAGGGTTAGCCATTATCGTTGTTTCTGTCCAAACCGTCTTTATAGACTTTAATTTTTCGTAGAAGTTCTTTTGTTTCCAAATATTCAAAAAGACCTAACGGTATTGAGTATTCGTCCATTAGTGTTTTAAAGGTTAGTACAGTCTTATTTAATTTAAAAAGTTCTTTAGCAGATAAGTCGTATGTCCCCAATTGAACAGAAGCCGCTTCACTTTTTAAAACAACTCTGGAAGTAAATTTTGTCGCTGAGTTAAAATTAGAAAGAACCCGTTTATAAAAGATTGACAATGCTAAAAGTAGTTGAATTGTTTCAATGTCCTTTTTTAGATGGGCATAGTAATCGTATCTACCTGAAAGGAAGTAGTTAATATCACTAAGCCTTCTATTATACTCAAATGTCATTTGTTCGCTTAGTTTGTATGGTAGATTTTCTGTGAACAATTGTATCATAGTAGTTCGATTTTAAAATGGCATATAACGTTTCGGGCTTTGTGTTTGCGCTGTTTTCGGAATGCAAAACTGTCTACCTAAACTTAAATAGATGCAGAAAAATTCAAATTTGCACGTCAGCCCGCCTGACTCACCCTGTTAGCGATAATTTTCTATACATTCCTTATAACTTCAATCATGTCTTGTCAAAGTTATACATTCTGTCAAATTGAATTAATGCAGAACTAATACCCAGTCCTTGAAAAAATGCTTGAAAGTCAAGTAAGTACTTTTTGTCATGAAAACTAACTTTCCAAATTACTTTGTCTTTGTTAATGCGTTTAATAATTTCTGCAAAATAAGGTCGGTCAACAACTGAAAGTGAATGCCCAAAGACGTAAATTGTTTCTACGTTTTTTAGTCTGTCAAAAAAGTCAGTATTTTCTGTGATGATTGTTTCTGTTGATTTGTATGTTTCAACAAAGTAGTCGTCCAAAATCCTATTGCCTTCTACAACTCTAACATCTGTATCTTCATTGTTGTAAAGTTCATCAAGAGTCTTGGTGTTTTGTGGGTTGCGACTATGCCCGAGGATTAAAGTTGAGTTTGTGTCAATAGCTTTATTATGGATATAAAATATTTGGTCTGGAGAAACTTTGTAAAGTCTCTCTAAAGTATCTGTATAATTGAAGTTAATAAACGTAGCATCTTTGTCAACTAAAACCATATTTTCATTAGCTTTGGCCGGTAGCCTTAATTGTAGAACCCATTCAGTGAATTGCTGCTTTAATGTTTCGGTAATTAAATCAATTCTTTGTTGGACTTCATACTGGTAGTCGTGATGATATGCGTCACTCCAATCTTCCACACCGTATGATTGCAAATAATTCATACACTCGTCGATTATTTGTTCAATATCTAAACACGCTAAAGTTTCTTCAAAGTCTGACCAAAGAGCATCAGTGCCAAAATACTCTTCAAGTTTGTCTACCAGTTTTCTGTCTTTTGTATCAAGGTATTCTTTAAAGTCTAAATACCGAGATTTTAGGCCGTGTTGAATGTCAAAGCCATTGCCAATTATGTAGAGTTTTTTATTTGTCATCCTGTTTGTTTGGGAGTCCCCCTAAAATTGTCGCCGGACTTGCCTATTTTTGCAATCACTAAACGTTTATAGTAGTTTGTAAACGCTTAAACACGGCTATGCAATAGCTTTTACCGTTTAAAAATTTTATCAATTCGGCAACCGTTTTGGCATTTGTGCTTTTGGAGTACAATTTTCTTCAAATGGTTGTTTTGCTAAGATACCTGTTTTTTGCAGTTGTTAAAATTTATGTACTCCCTTTTTCTATTAACGAATGTATAGTTCAAGTTTGCGGTTCAGTCCTTGCTCTATTAATTTGTACAATGTTGAAAGTTGGATGTCGGCACGTCCATTTTCAATTCTTGATATGTAACTTTTTTTAGTTCCTGTTTTTAGGGCTAATGCTTCCTGCGTCAGGTTTGCTTTGTGCCGTTCCTCTTTCAAAAGTTCACCAATTACAAATGCCTGGGCTTTGCTTTCAAATTCAGTTCTGGTTGCAGAGCCCACCTTTCCATATTTTTTGTCGAGGTGGTCGTCCCAATCCATAATTTTATTTTTTGACCTTTTTATTTCTTTCGTTTTCATCGTCTATTTCTTTATCAATAAAATATTGTTTTTTTAGTTTTTCGGCTAAGGCAATTACCTTGTGTAGCGTCTTTTGCGTTTTCTTTTGAAATGAGTTGATTAAGATAACCAGATTCCCTTTGTCAAAGAAACACAAGACCCGATAGATATTGCTTTCATATTCAATCCTGATTTCAAAAATTCCATCTGAACCAGATAAGTGGTCAAAGAACTTTTTTGGAATATGGTCAGCCGTTTTTACAATCTCAAAAACCCAATCAATCTTTTCCTGGATGTCTTCGCCGAGCGAATTATAGAAATCCAAAAAATAGCTGCCATAGGTTTGCAGGTGTCTTTTCATTTCACAAAGATAACTAATTGGTGAACAAAGTGTGACTTTTCCTGTCGCTTAATTTTAGGTGAATGTTCCTATTTGGCGTTGCTATTTTATTGATTAAAAGCAACATGATAATTCCCGGCTTGAAAATTGCCGTATTTTTAAAGTATGAAGATAACTAAGCCCGTTGATGAACTTATGACGAAAATGCGGGAGTATTTTACTTCCGAATCCAATTATCCTTTTAAAAACGAAGACCCGTTCCGTCTCGATCTGCTCAGCAACGCCCAAATGGAGTCGCATGGCCTGCGTGTGGCAGCTCAACACGAAGTGTTAACAACCAAACAGCCGGATAGAGTGCTAAAACGCTTGAACGATAATGAGGAGGTAATAGACAGGGTACAGGAAATGCTGGCAGAAAGCATTAAGGAAAAGCAGGCCATTGCTCCGGCAAGCGAATGGTTCCTGGATAATTTTTACCTGGTAAAGGAGCAGATCAACATAGCCCGTAAGCACCTGCCGAAAAAGTATAGTCAAACATTGCCTATTTTGGCAAAGGGCAAATCGGCCGGGATGCCGCGGGTATATGATATTGCGCTGGAAATAATTTCGCACAGCGATGGAAGAATAGATATTGCCAACCTCACCTCGTTTATAGAAGGATACCAGGCAAAAAATGTGCTCACCATCGGGGAGCTATGGGCTATACCCATTATGCTTCGCTTTGCCATTATTGAGAATATAAGGCGCATTGCATCAAGGATTGCTATAGACAGGCTGGATAAAAATGAGGCTGTTTTCTGGGCCGAAGAATTTATAAAAGTAGCACAAAAGGAGCCCAAAAACATCATTATCACAACGGCCGAAATGGCTAAAAGTGATATTCATCTGAACAGCGCCTTTGTTGCGGAGTTTACAAGGCGTATGCAGGGCAAAGGGCAGGGACTTGCCATGCCTTTGTCGTGGATAGAGCAGCAGCTTTCCGATACAGGCCATTCTGTTGCCGAGCTGGTGAATATTCATAATCAGAGCCAGGCTGCTGATCAGGTTTCTATGCGTAACAGCATTGAAAGCATTCGTCTCCTGAAAACTACCGAGTGGAAAGATTTTGTGGAAAGCGTCAGCGTAGTGGAAAAAGTTTTGTACCAGGATATAACCGGCACTTACCCTTTAATGGACTTTGTTACCCGAGACTCTTACCGGCACGTAGTAGAATGGATAGGTAAAAAATCAAAAAGACCGGAGCATGAAATTGCTTCCTTAGCTATTGATCTTGCCCGGAAAGCGAAGGCTGAAGGGCGCCCCAAACGCCAGCATCATGTAGGCTATTTCCTGGTTGATAAAGGGAGAGACGAGCTGGTAAAAGCAGCTTCCGCTGAGCTGACACCTGGCGATCGCCTTAAAGTATTCTTTAAGAAGAACAGGTTGGCGGTATATGGAGGCTCAACCTTTTTATTGGCATTTATATTAAGTGTGCTGCTGGCCGCTTCTGTATATACGCAAAACCATGAGCTATGGATGGCAACAGCCACAGGTATTTTATGCTTTGTTGTTGTAGGCCAGTTTGCAACAGTAGTGATTAACTGGATCGCAACGCTTTTGGTAGCACCAAAGCCTTTGCCAAAATTTGATTTTTCGGGACATATACCCGAAGCGTATAGTACAGTGGTTGCTGTTCCCTGCCTTATCACCAGTAAAGCAGGTATTGAAGAATTAGTCAGTGATCTTGAAGTGCGCTATCTTTCCAACCCGCAAAAAAACCTGTTCTATTGCCTGCTTACCGACTTTGCCGATGCACCGCAGGAACACATGCCGGGAGATGAAGCACTGCTCTCTTTCGCAAAAGAAGAAATTGAATTGCTGAACCTGAAATATCAAAAAGAGAATGATACTGATATATTCTTTTTGATGCATCGCCCGCGTAAATGGAATAAGTCTGAAAGAGTATGGATGAGCTATGAACGGAAACGGGGTAAGCTGGGAGAGCTGAACAGCCTGATTAAAAATACAGCGTACCACGATTTTTCACTAATAGTAGGAGATGTTGCAGCGCTAACTCATGTAAAATATGTTATTACTTTAGATGCTGACACCATATTACCGCGGGAGTCCGCATGGAAGATGATTGCTACCATGGCGCACCTGCTCAACCAGCCGGTGATCGACCCTGGGAAAAACAGGGTAGTAGAGGGCTATGGTATTTTGCAGCCCCGTACGGCTATTAACCTGCCTGGGAAAAACAGCTCTGTATATGCCCGGATGCATAGTAATGACTCGGGGCTTGACCCTTATACTCAGCTTGTTTCCGATGTGTACCAGGATCTGTTTGAAGAGGGATCATTTATAGGAAAAGGTATCTATGATATTGAGGTTTTTGAAAAAGTGCTGGGAAAAGCATTTCCTGAAAACCGTATTTTAAGCCATGACCTGCTGGAAGGCTCTTACGTGCGCTCAGGATTGCTGACCGATGTGCAATTATTTGAAGATTATCCCGAGACCTACTGGACTGATGTAAGCCGCCGCCATCGCTGGATACGGGGCGACTGGCAGATCGCTACATGGGGCCTGCCCTTTGCGCCCGATGCAGAAAACCGGCTGCGGAGAAACTATATCTCCTCTTTATCCAAATGGAAGATATGGGATAATATTAAGCGAAGTCTGGTAATGCCCGCCATGCTGCTGTTGCTGACGCTTGTGTGGCTAGTACTCCCGGCTCCCGTGCTGTGGATCATTGGCTTTATAGTATTCTGGTTCCTTATGCCGTTGGTATCTGCATTGTTACAGTTAAGTAGCAGTTCCGGGGATGTAGACAAAAGATCTCATGTTGCGGAAGTATGGGATTCTTTTAAAAAAAATGTGGTGCAGGTATTTTATAACATTGCAGTGCTACCCTTTGAAGCCCTTAAAAATGCAAATGCTATTTTTTTGGCTAACTGGAGATTGCTTTTTTCAAAAAGGAAATTGCTGCAGTGGACTCCTTATGCCGCACAAAGGTCAGGAGGCAAAAAAACGGTGGCAGGCGCTTATGCCTATATGTGGCAGGCTATTGCCCTGGTACTAGCATTAACTGCGTTGATTATTATTTTCAAACCAACTTCCCTTTTTATAGCCGCACCGTTTTTGATAGCATGGTTACTGGCGCCCGCTATTGCATGGTGGGTAAGTAAGCCACGTACTAAAAAAGACTTCAGTATTTCTGCTTCTGAATCAGGGTTTCTCCAGGTTATCAGTCGTAAAACCTGGGCATTCTTTGAAGATTTTGTAGTAGCGGAAGATCATTTCTTGCCACCCGATAATTTCCAGGAAAAACCTGTGGCCATTGTTGCGCACCGTACTTCGCCAACCAATATAGGACTTTCCTGCCTGGTAAATTTATCGGCTTATGATTTTGGCTATATTTCGCTGTGTGAACTGGTAGAACGTACTCAGCATACATTTAACTCCTTAAACGATATGGAACGCTATAAGGGGCATTTTTATAACTGGTACGATACCACTAACCTGGAGCCTTTATATCCAAAATATATATCAGCTGTTGATAGCGGAAATTTTGTGGCTAATATGATCGTGCTAAGGCAGGGACTGCTTGAGCTGCCCCACAGTAAAATTTTCTCTAACAGGTTTTATGAAGGATTAAAACATACATGGCTCACCGTAAAGAGCTATAATGTTCAAAACAACCGGCTGTTTACAGAAGTAGAACATTATTTGGATCAGCTTTCAGGCGGCCCCGAACTATTACTTCACGAGCATAAAGCACATTTACGGCAATTGCTTCAAAAAGTGCAGGCATTAAAGGCGGATAAAGCGATTGCGCCAGATGAAACAGTTGTGTTCTGGTTTAATAAATTTGAGGTGCAGGTGAATGATGCTTTTAATTCATTTGCTGTTTTAACGCCGTGGGCAGACTTGCTGCCGGTTGTACAGGACTTTGACGCATTACGGCTCCTGGAATCTGTTCCCGCTCTTAACGAAATCGGTGATTTAACAGCGTCTTTATTGCCTGTTACTGAAAACCTGATATTGCAGGCCGGTGATGATGAAAAGAGATCATGGCTGGAACAATTACAGGCATCACTCAAAGCCGCTGCCAGTCACGCTTTGGAGAAGCTTAGCAAAATTGAAAAGCTGGCCAATGAATGCAGCGGTTTTGCCGATGTTGAATATGATTTTCTGTACGATGCATCCAAGCATCTGTTTCATATTGGTTATAATGTAAGTGAAGATGTTAAAGATAAAAGCTATTATGATATACTTGCCTCAGAGGCCAGGCTGGGCATTTATACAGCTGTAGCGCAAGGAAAAGTACCGCAGGACAGCTGGTTTGCTTTGGGACGGCTCATAACCAATGAAGGAACAGCTCCGGTATTGCTTTCCTGGAGTGGTTCAATGTTTGAATACCTGATGCCCGACCTGGTGATGCCTGCGTACGAAAATACTTTGCTTGAAAAAACAGCTAGGGGCGTTATTCAGAACCAGGTAGATTACGGCAGGCGAAAAGATATACCCTGGGGTATTTCAGAATCGGGTTATAACCTGGTAGATGCACATCTTAACTACCAGTACCAGGCATTTGGCGTGCCAGGACTGGGCTTAAAACGAGGGCTGGGGCAGGACCTGGTAATAGCGCCTTATGCCACTATGTTATCCTTAATGTTTGATGCCGGGGCTGCTTTGAAAAACCTGGTAGTATTATCCAGGAGCGGCTTTGAAGGTAAATATGGTTTTTACGAGGCTATTGATTATACTCCGTCAAGAATGCCCAGAGGGGAATCTCATGTCATTGTCCGCTCATTTATGGCGCACCACCAGGGCATGAGCTTTTTATCCCTGGCTCGTGTGCTGCTGGGAGAAAAAATGCAGCAAAGGTTTGAACGCGACCCGCAGCTGCAATCTGCCCTTCTTTTGTTAAAAGAGAAAGCGCCGAAGGCTACCAATTACTATACACAGGATGATAGTGCAACGGGCAAAGTAGTGTCCAGCCATGAGTCCCATATCAGGATCATTAATACACCGGCAACCACTATACCCGAAGTTCAGCTGCTTTCCAATGGCAGGTACCATGTAGCCATTACCAATGCAGGCGGCAGCTATGGCCGGTGGAAGCATATTGCAGTAACACGCTGGCGCGAAGATGTAACCAAAGACAACTGGGGAACCTTCTGCTATATTAAAGACCTTACAACAGGCGAGCTTTGGTCGAACACGTATCAACCCACAAAGAAAAGATTTGAAATAGATGAAACTATTTTTTCGCAAGGGCATGTTGAGTTCAGGCGGGTGAACAATCACTTTGAGACAAAAACCGATATTGTGGTATCGCCGGAAGATGATGTTTCTATAAGAAGAATAAAGATCACTAATAAAAGCAATGCTGTAAGAACGCTGGAAGTAACCGGCTATACCGAAGTAGTGATAGCCCCGCAGGCGGCAGATGAAGCGCATCCTGCATTCAGCAACCTGTTCGTTCAAACAAAGATCAGCAAAGAGGACAAAGCTATTTTATGTACCCGGAGGGCCCGGTCTAAAGATGAGCAGCCACCATGGATGTTCTTTATGATGTCGCTGACCGGCGCTGGCCAGGGAGATGTATCTTTTGAAAGCGACCGGATGCGTTTTATTGGAAGAACAAGAACGCTTGCAGAACCTATAGCGGTAAAGCAAAGCGGGGTATTGTCAGGAACGGAAGGTTCTGTTTTAGACCCTGTTGCCGCCATAAAATACAAAACCACTTTAAAACCGCGCCAGACAGCCACTTTCGAGATTATTGTTGGTATTACAGAAACGCAGGATAAAAGCCGGCAGCTGATAGGCAAATACCGGGATACACATCTTAAGAACCGTGCCTTTGAGTTATCGTGGACGCATAGCCAGGTTTTACTAAGGCAGATCAATGCAAGCGAATCGGAGGCCCAGCTATTTAATTCGATGGCAGGCCATATACTATTTGCCAATGCCACGCACAGGGCCGAAGCTAATATCATTGCCAGCAACAGGAAAGGCCAGTCTGGCTTGTGGGGCTATTCCATATCGGGCGATCTGCCTATTGTGCTGGTAAGGGTACAGGATAGCGATAATACTGCTCTGGTACGGCAATTAATAAAAGCGCACTCTTATTGGCGTATGAAAGGACTTGCGGTAGACCTTGTTATCTGGAATGATGATTTTGGGACTTACAGGCAATTGCTGCACGACCAGATCATGGGTTTTGTAACCGCTATAAGCGGCTCTGTTGTAGATCAGCCGGGAGGCATATATGTTCGCCAGGGTGATCAGTTAACCACCGAAGACCGTGTACTCTTCCAAACAGTAGCCAGGCTGATCTTTACAGATAGCGGAGGTACTTTGCAGGAACAAATGGCCAGGCAAAAGCCGGCCAGGGTATTGCCGCCTGTACTTAAAGTAACGGGAGATAATACTGTTGACACTAACCTGAAAGTTGAGCTGCCTCCTGATCTTATTTTTAACAACGGTATCGGTGGTTTCACTCCTGACGGGAAGGAGTATTTTATTCTCACTACCCCCGGGCAAACCTCACCGGCACCCTGGGTCAATATTATAGCCAATGCAGAGTTTGGCACCATGATGTCGGAAAGCGGGTCGGGCTACAGTTGGGCCGAGAATGCGCATTCTTACAGGCTCTCTCCCTGGAAAAACGATCCTGTTTCAGACAAGACCGGCGAAGCTTTTTATATTAGGGATGAAGTCAGTGGCCGGTATTGGTCTCCTTCACCTTTACCTTGTAACAGCGGTAAGCCCTATATTACCAGGAATGGTTTTGGCTATACGGTGTACGAACATATTGCATTCGGTATTAAATCAGAGATGTGGGTATTTGTTGATGCAGCCGATGCCATAAAGTTTAGCATCATACGGGTTAAAAACCTGTCCTCCAGGCAAAGGAAACTTTCTGTTACAGGCTATGTAGAATGGGTTTTGGGCGATACCGCTACCAGTACAAGGATGCACGTGGTAACGGAAAAAGATCTGGAGACCGGGGTCATATTTGCACGTAACTATTATAACAGCACTTTTGCTGAAAGGATATCTTTCTTTGATGCGGATGGCAGCAGTAAATCTTACACCTGCGACCGTACCGAATTTATAGGGAGGAACGGATCGCTGACGGCTCCGGAAGCAATGATGCGGGAAAAACTGTCAAACAGATATGGGGCTGCGCTTGACCCCTGTACAGTTATACAGATTGGTGTTGAGCTGATGCCTGATGAAGAAAAAGAAGTGATCTTCCGTTTAGGCAGTGCCAGGTCTGAGCATGATACAAGATTACTGGCTTTGAAATATAAAAACACGCAATCTGTAAATGATGCCCAGTCGCAGGTGCACGATATGTGGAACCATATCTTAGGTAATGTATATATCAAAACTCCGGATGAAGCCTTTAATGTGCTAACCAATGGATGGTTAGTGTACCAGGCTTTGGCCTGCCGCGTTTGGGGCCGGAGTGGCTTCTATCAGTCCGGCGGCGCCTTTGGCTTCAGGGATCAGCTGCAGGATGTACTGGCATTAATGCATACCAGGCCCGATGTAACAAGGGCGCAGATCTTACTGGCGGCTTCACGACAGTTTAAAGAAGGCGATGTGCAGCACTGGTGGCACCCCCCAACAGGACGAGGGGTGCGTACTACCTGTTCCGATGACTACCTGTGGCTTCCTTATGTTACCGCCCGTTATATTGAGGCCACAGCAGACAAGGCCGTTCTGGATGAATATGTTTCTTACATAGAGGGCAGGCCCCTGCGCCCTGATGAAGAAAGTTATTATGATCTGCCTGTATTTCTGAATGATTGGGAATCCATATATAATCACTGTAAACGTGCTATCAACTTCGGGTTGAAGTTTGGGGAGCATGGATTGCCATTGATAGGCTCAGGAGACTGGAATGATGGTATGGATAAGATAGGAGCACATGGAAAGGGAGAGAGTGTATGGCTGGGATTTTTCCTTTATGATGTATTAAGAAAATTTGCTGTGATTGCAGAAGATTATGGTGATAAGGAATTTCATATAAAGTGCATTAGCGAAGCAGAAAAGTTAAAGGAGAATATCAATGAAAATGCCTGGGATGGAGAATGGTACCGCCGTGCTTATTTTGATGATGGCACACCGCTGGGTTCTGCTGAAAATGAAGAATGCCGGATAGATTCCATTTCGCAGAGCTGGTCGGTTATTTCGGGAGCCGGAGAGCCGGAGCGGATCAAAAAAGCAATGGCATCCCTGAACGAGCACTTGATTGACAGGGAACATGGCATTATAAAATTGCTTACTCCTGCATTTGATAAGTCAGATCTTTATCCGGGTTATATCAAGGGCTACGTGCCTGGCGTAAGAGAGAATGGCGGGCAATATACTCATGCAGCTATATGGACAATGATGGCTTTTGCCATGACAAAAGATAAAGAGCGGGTTTGGGAATTATTTTCTATGGTAAACCCGGTTAACCATGCTATAAACAGCGGTGAAATGCAGAAGTATAAAGCAGAGCCTTATGTAATGGCAGCTGATGTGTATGGAGTGGCCCCACATAAAGGCCGCGGCGGCTGGACCTGGTACACAGGCTCTGCCGGATGGACTTACCAGCTGGCGTTAGAACATATACTGGGATTACAGCGCAAGGGCAATGAGTTGCATATAGATCCCTGTATCCCCGATAGCTGGCCGGGCTTTGAGCTGAATTACAGGTTCGGAGGCTCGCTTTACCAGATCAAAGTATTGAATCATAAAAAGGATGGGACTATTACATTGAATGTTGATGGGGATGTGATGATAGAAAAGTTTTTATTATTACAGGATGATGGGCAGGTACGTGATGTGACAATAGAAATTTAATGCATATACTTTTATATAGTATTTCCTGTAAGGGATACTGCTTAATTGTAAGTAAAGCAATATAAGCTTCTAACACTGCTGTCCGGGACGGAGAACGTCCCGGACTTTTGTTGTTATATTTTGATACTATACCCGTTATAGTATGCTGAAAAAAGTAGTATGCTACCGCGCATCAATAGTAAAATGATTACTTGCTGCAAATTGGGCCTGGGCAGCCTGCAGGTTGGCCATAACAGCTTCCTGTCCGTTAATAGTATTGGCCATTTTATCGGCAGCTTTCATCCTTTCTTCCTCTGTTTTAGCCTCCCCGATTGTTCGGTAGGCTGTATAGATGCTTTTGATATATTCAAAGTATCTGGTGACCACTATCTTAAAATCCTCAGCTCCATGGCCTACCGGCTTCATTTTCTTAATGGCGTTGATCCTTATATCTATAGTATCTTCCATTGCTTTGGCCGACCTGGCAATCCCTTCAAAATCCTGTTTGTCCCCTCTGGCTTTAATGGCAGCTTCGGTGGTTAACAGGGGCTCAGACATGGTTTCTTCAAGCTCTATAATTTTTTCATAGTACTCGCTTGCTGTTTGAGGTGTGCCGCCTGTATCAGCCGACTTTGATTTACATGCTGTAAATATTATTGCTAAAAGCAGTGCTCTTGTTAATATGCTTCTCATTGTATATTTTTTTGTTGAATGTATAAAAACTCAAAATGTATGCCTGAAAAGGTAAAGATATCCTAAATCAGTTTCTTCGCAAACGATTGCGTGGTTTGTCGGCAGATTAGGGTTTTAATCATTTATTTTTGAACGGTAGGGTTGTAGCGCCATTCTGCAACCTTATTCTTTGGCTTTTATAAAATTAAAATGATGATTAAAAAAACGCTTGCAACGCTACTGATCTCTTTTTCCTTCTTAGCGGCTTATGCCCAGTATAGCTGGAGCAACCTGCCTGTTGTAAAACAGACTTCGTTTAAAACGGATAGTTTTAATATAGTAAAATATGGTGCAGTACCGGGTGGCAGGACTCTTAATACCGCCAGTATAACCAAAGCCATAGATGCCTGTAATACCAACGGGGGCGGAGTTGTAGTGGTGCCTTTCGGAATATGGTTAACCGGGCCGCTTCAGTTAAAAAGCAACGTTAACCTGTATGTGGCAAAAGGCGCTATGTTGTTGTTTACCACTGACAAAAGCCAGTATGATATAGTGGCCGGAAGTTATGAAGGCAGAAGCTCAGCCCGTAACCAGTCACCTATATGGGCCAAAAATGCTGAGAATATTGCTATTACAGGCGGTGGCGTTATTGATGGTAACGGTGATGTGTGGAGAGGACTTACAAAATCTGCGGTTACTGAATCTTTCTGGAACAGCAGGGTAAAATCGGGTGGGGTACTAAGTACCGATGGGAAAAGATGGTATCCTTCAGAGCAGTTTAAGCAGGCCAGTGAGAGCAAACGCAGTATGTTGCTGGAGCCGGGCAAAAAGCTGGAGGATTTTGCAGATATGAAAGATTTTTTACGTCCCAACCTGTTGGTGCTCACTCAATGTAAACGTATTTTGCTGGAAGGGGTAACCTTTCAAAACTCCGGGGCCTGGAACTTGCATCCATTAATGAGTGAAGATCTTATTATCCGGAATGTAACTGTAAAAAATCCTGACTACTCCCACAATGGTGATGGGTTAGATATTGAGTCCTGTAAAAATTTTATTGTGGAAAATTGTGTGTTTGATGTGGGAGACGATGCTATTTGTATTAAATCCGGTAAAGATGAGGAAGGACGCAGGCGCGGTATGCCCACTCAAAACGGTATTATAAGAAATAACCTGGTATATAAAGGCCACGGTGGTGTTGTAGTAGGCAGTGAGATGAGCGGTGGCGTCAATAATATTTTTATAGAGGACTGCATTTTTGCAGGTACAGATAAAGGGCTGCGCTTTAAATCAACACGCGGACGGGGCGGCCTGGTGGAGAAAATATATGCACGCAATATTCAGATGAGGGATATAGTGCATGAAGCTATTTTTTTTGATATGACCTATGCCGTAACCTTTGCTACTGATGGTGTAAGAAAAGTGGATACCACGTTTGGTGAAACTACACCTGTGTTCCGCGATATGCAGTTTGAGAACATTATCTGTGAGGGTGCCAGAAAGGGCATTTTTATACGAGGCCTTCCGGAAGCGCCTATACAGAATATACGCATTAAAAACACACAGCTTATTACAGACATTGGTGCAGAGCTGATTTTGAGTGATAATATACTGCTCGAAAATGTAAAATTTGAAAGTAAAAAGAAAGACCCTGTAGTTGCAGTAAATAATAGCTCTAATATTAAAATAACAGGTACGGCCTATCCCGCTGATACCAGGGTATTTCTGAACATCTCAGGTAAGAACAAAAATGTCCTTATTGAAAAATCAGGGTTAAAGGCTGGGTCCTCATTGCTTCAAATTGCCCCGGAAACGGCTATGAAAGAAGTGGTGATAAAATAGTCGGAGCAGCGGACAGGAAAAGACTATACATTGGGGAAAATAAAATGTAGAATGAATTTGACTTTACATTCTACATTTAATATTTATTATTTTTCTTTTAAAATTTCCCTATCCTAAATCCACTTTAAACGGAACCTTTTTAGGAGGAAGGCACTGCTTGTCGTCGCAGGTCTGGTAAGTAACAGTACCTGAAATATTGGTTTTGGCTGCAGCCTTAAGCGTTACTTTCTGCACAAAAGTTACTGTTTTAGAATACTGGTTGGCACTTGCACCAACAGTTGCATCATGAAATTTTTCCATTTTGCCCACTTCTGCAACTTTACCGGTTAAGGTAACTAAGGGGTTGGCTGCAAAAACAAACTGGGTAGGTATGCTAATGGCATCGGAGGGCTGTGTTTGCGAATACAAATGCCAGCCGCTTTGCATTACTGCTGTCATATGCACTTCGTAAACCTTATCGGATATTTTTTTGCTGGAAAACTTCCAGCTTACAGGGTTTAACTGCGCCTGCGCCAAAGCTGCTGCTAATACAGCTACCCACACAAATAGTATTTTTTTCATCTTTTGTTTTTTACTGAATTAACTTTTAACTGATAAAGGTTGCTGTATACAGATGCTTTTTTCAGCCCGAAGGTTGTGCCGCCAATGTATCAGTTTCATATAAAATTAGCCTTGCAAAGGTAATGTTTTTTGTACAAGGCCCGTTAGTGCCACAGGTCACTGTACAGTTGGCAGGCGGCAATAAAAATAATAGTCAGCCAGAAAGCTATTTTAGGATAGAGTTTCAGTTCCGCATTCAGGTAGCCGTAGCCATGAAAAGCAGCAACCGGTACCAGTGTCAGCACCATATTCTCCGAAGTTTTTTCAATATCAAACAGTGCTATTGCCATACTGATAACCAGGTACCATATAAACAAATGCCAGCCTTTTCTTACATGAAAAAGCATTTTGGGTGAGTTGGCCTGCATATAGTATATACCTGCCAGCAATGGCGTCAGTAAAAGAAACAGGGCCCCGGCATGCCAGTGGGAGTAGTTAACCTGCGAGTTAAGGAAGGAAAGCTGGAAAAAGTAGGCAGGTATATAGGCCTGATCGGATAGGAACAGGTGGGCAGCATAAAAATAATAAGGAGTGGTTAATCCTAATAACAGTATCATCCATTCAGAAAACCTGAAAGGTCTTAAAATGGCTAATGCTAAAAATGCCCATGCTGTGAAAAATATAGCAGGCAAAAAGAACAGGGAGGCCAGCCCTATCAGCAGGGCGGCATTAAAAATATTGTTTTTATTATTATAGGACTTATAAAACAAGGTGAATGCGGTTAAAAGCAGCACAGACGCTACCAGGTTAGCTGAAAGTAAATTGAAAGAGGGTAATAAGGAAGTGATGAGTATATAAGCCATTCCCGTCAGGAAATTTGACCTGCTCATCAGCCTTTCTGTATTAATAAAATTGTTCAAAATAAAGGCAATAAGCAGGTTGAGCCCAAAGGAAATAGCAGCAAAGAAAAATGGGCTGCCATGAGAAGCGCCTTTAAGAAAAGTAACCATACCGGTATAGAAAGCCCCATCGCTGGTTTTTACTATAAAGCCTTTATCATGAAAGAATGCCGGCAGCTTTATCAATATACCCAGCATAAAAAGCAGCATGATATTGCCCGGATTCTTTTGACTGAACACGCCTGTCATGAGCAGTGGTGATTTTTGGGCAAAAGTAAACTGCCGGTTCTATAACTCTACCTTAGCGAAGGATATATTTTTTTTATAGAAATAAGGGATGATAATTTCCTTAGCCCCGGTTCGTTTACCGTATTTTGGCATAAAATCAATTTTTTTATCCTTTGCTTTTATGGGCGAGCTTGCAGTCACCGTTCCATTGTTGTTGATGATAATATTTTCGAGGCTGGATATTTTACCCGAATTGTTCATCAGGAAATGCATGTTGCTGTTGCCGGGCAATACCTGGTAAGAAATGCTTCCATCGGTATTGCTTTCGCTTTGCAATTTGACGATCACATTATCCCATGTTTTATTGCCGTCGCTGTCAAAAGAAATAACGGCTATATTTCCTGCATTGAATTGCTGGGAGTTACCACCCCATCCGGGTCCACCCCATGCCCATCCGGGTCCCCAACCCCACCAATAACTGCGGTAAAAGAAAGGAGAATAATAAGAGTAAGGCCACCAGCCGCCTCCCCAGCGGCCCCATCCCCAACCCCATCCGGGTCCCCAACCACCCCACATTCCGGGTCCGCCCCATCCCCATCCGCCCAGGTAAGGGCCTCCCCAAAATCCCCAGCGGTCCCAGTTGCTGGTGTTATATAAGGTCTCCGCTGCTACCGTAAAGCTGCCATCGCCATGCACAATAATATTATTTATAAAAAAATCATTGAAGGCGTTCTTACCAGACCTGCCTTTGGCTTTTTTCCTGAGCTCATCATTAAATAAAGTGGTTTTTTCAAAAATCACATTGCCGGAATTTTTCTGTACACCATATACATACAGCCCGTCAACATCCCCGCGTTTCCGGGTGCTGTAAAAGGACGAAAGCAAATAACGATCATTTATGTCATCTACCATTAGCTTTATATCATCCAGGAAAAGGTCGTTGATATTCAGTTTATGCTCCGTGTATTCGTCACTGTTGGCAGGTTTCTCAATTAAAGAGGCATCCACAATATTACCATTGGCCTGGCGGTGATACTTTACAAAAGCATAGCTTCCATCGTTGGTAATACTATACCCGGTTAAATAATCACCCTTGTATTCCATGGGTACCGAAAAACGGCTCTCACCAATAGGCTCCAGGCTTTCGTTAAACAGCAGGGTGGTAAAGCGAAACAGGTTCCTGTCTTTTTTATTGATCTTAAAAGCCACCAGCTTATTGTTATTGTTGCTGGTGGTGGTATTGTAAATTTTGTTTTCGGTTTTATAGGCAATCATAGTAGTGTCCAATAATACCGGTTCGCTCAAAATGCGGCCGTTGGCCTCAATTGGCAATGCTTTTAAATATACAATGTCACCCTCCTGGTACTGGTAAAGAAGATAATTATGGCGTTCACCGCTATAAAAGCTGATATCCAGCAATGTGTTTTGTTTAGGTAAAGCGGTGATGGGAATATCCTCACGCAGGCTCATATTATAATCATATACCGAAATGCGGTGATTCCCCTTTACTTCTTTGTATACAAGGTAATTGTCGGCAGCCTTCCCTAATATCTCAAAATTCATACGCTCAGCATCTCCTTTACTGATGTCGGCGTAGGTAATAGTTTGGGCATAAAGAGCAACAGATAAAAGGGCAAAGGCAAGTACGGATAAAAATTTGCGTTTCATCAGTTTATTTTTTTATGTTTTTATGGTCTGATGGAACGCCCTGTAAACCATTTCGATCGTTATCGGGATCAAAGGGACGTTTCATCATTAAACCAAATTCCGGTATAAAGTTACATATACCATGATTATCAGTAAAGAACAATAGGGTTATGCGCAAATTATAACTTTCTTTTTAAAAAAATGACATTGAATATAAGGGTTTAGCATGAAAATATAAAGTTTTTTCATTTAATAGGATTTGCGTAAACTTTGTGTTTTATTTAAACTTTAACCTGTCTTATTTGGTGAAATCTCATGCTAATAAAGCAACTGCGGCGGGTCTGCTTATTGCTTTAGGTATCATCTTCGGCGATATTGGAACATCTCCCCTGTATGTATTTAACGCCATTATCGGCAACCGGCAAATAACTGAACAGCTTATTGTTGGCACGTTATCCTGTATTATCTGGACGCTTACATTACAAACCACTATCAAGTATGTGATTTTGATCTTACGCGCAGATAACAAAGGGGAGGGGGGCACTTTTGCTTTATATGCTTTGGTGCGGCGACGGCGGAAATGGCTGGTATTACCGGCAATGATAGGAGGGGCTGCGCTGATGGCCGATGGTATCATAACCCCGCCAATGACCATAACTTCTGCCGTTGAAGGATTAAGAATGCTGCCGGAGCTTAAGGAAATGCCTACTAGAACCATTGTCTGGATAGTATTGGGTATCTTATCCGCTTTCTTTTTCCTGCAACAATTTGGAACAGCTTCCATCGGAAGGATATTCGGCCCCATCATGTTTATATGGTTCACAATGCTTGCTGTATTCGGGGCTTTACACATTACAGATGATCTTACCATATTCAGGGCATTGAGCCCTTATTATGCCATTGAGTTTTTAATTAATTATCCTCATGGTTTCTGGCTGCTGGGGGCTGTTTTTCTTTGTACAACCGGTGCCGAAGCTTTGTATAGCGACCTGGGGCATTGCGGGCGCGAAAATATACGCTATTCGTGGATGTATGTAAAGCTGTGCTTATTGCTCAATTATTTCGGGCAGGGGGCGTACCTGCTTTCGCATCATACCGGGAAAACAATTACAGAATCTGTAAAAAATGCACAGGGGATTAACGCCTTTTTTAACCTGATGCCTGAATGGTTTATTGTACCCGGGGTAATAATAGCCACTACGGCTGCCATCATAGCCAGCCAGGCTATGCTTTCGGGGGCCTATACCCTGATCAGTGAAGCGATCCGTCTGAACCTCTGGCCTAAGCTTCGGATCCGTTATCCATCAGAGGCCAAGGGACAGTTATTTATACCTGCAGTAAATAATATTTTATTTACAGGATGTGTATTTGTAGTACTGTATTTTCAGAAATCTTCAAGAATGGAGGCCGCTTATGGACTGGCCATTATAGTAACCATGATAACCACTACCATCCTGTTTTCCAATTACCTGGTATTAAAAAGGATAAATAAAACGGTGGTGTACATCTTCCTGATAAGCTTTTTTATTGTAGAAACCGCCTATCTTGTAGCATTGTTGGAAAAACTTCCACACGGAGGTTATATTACTATAATGATCGGGGGGCTTATGTTTTTAGTAATGTATGTTTGGTTCCGGGCAAGAAAGATCAAAAACCGTTACGTGGAGTTTGTGCGTATGGAGCATTATATTTCCAAAATCCAGGAGCTGAGCAACGATAAAAGTGTGGCCAAGTACGCCACGCACCTTATTTATCTCACCAGTGCCGACAATCCTAAGGAAATAGAGCATAAGATCATTTATTCTATTTTAAACAGGAAGCCCAAACGGGCAGATATTTACTGGTTTGTGCATGTGGATACTGCTGATGACCCCTATACATCGGAATATAAAGTAGTGCATATTATTCCTAATGATATTATCCGCATTGACTTTAAGTTAGGATTCAGGATGCAGCCCCGTATTAACCTCTTATTCAAAAAGGTGCTGGAAGATCTGGTTCAGAATAAGGAAGTGAATATAATGAGCCGCTATGAAAGCCTGGCCAGCAGTAATACAGTAGGCGATTTTCAGTTTATGGTAATGGAAAAATACCTGAGCCTGGAAAATGAGTTGCCTTTTATTGAAAAGATGATCATGAAGCTGCATTTCTGGATAAAGAATATCAGTTTGTCGGAAGAAAAGAACTTTGGTCTTGATCTGTCCAATGTTACGGTAGAAAAGTTCCCGCTGATCGTAGCGCCTGTTACCAGCATAAAGCTTACCAGGGTGGAGTAGGAAGGAGGATAGACTGCAGATGATAGCTGATAGATGACAGGATACGTTCATAGTTCATGGTTTGTACAGTCAACTGTCTTCTGTCATCCGTCCACTTATCCACGCCTGATGTCTTCTACCCGTAGCTGCAGTGACTTTTGCCCGTTCCATTCGTTTTCACATATCTTAAAAACGATATCAAAAGGATGGCGGCTTGCTACTGTTTCAAATTTGTCGGCCATATTAAAACCAATGCCGGTCAGCACGGTATCATCTTGTTGTACAACTACGCGCAGGTGATTTTCTTTTACAATTTTACTGAAACCTGTGTCAACAACATTGCGTGTAATGAAGACAGGTGTCATGTTCCCGGGGCCAAACGGTTCCATCTGGCAAAGGATATTATAAAAAGCCGGGGTTATATCTTTAAAAGAAATTTCGGCATCAATAATAATCTCCGGAGTTAATAACTCCTCTTTTATAGTGGCTGATACAACTTCTTCAAATTTATTTCTGAAAACTTCGATGTTGTGCTTTTCGAGAGTAAGCCCGGCTGCTGCAAAATGCCCTCCATAGGCAAGCAAATGCTCGCGACAGGCATGGATGGCTTCGTATAAATTAAAACCAGGCACACTCCGGGCGCTTCCGGTTGCATAGTTGCCGTTTTCTGTTAAAACAACTGTAGGCCTGTAATGTTGCTCAATAAGCCTTGAAGCTACAATTCCTACCACTCCTTTATGCCAGTGGCTTTGGTACACAACGGTAGATTTTCTTTCTACCCAGTGTTGGTTTTGGGAGATGAGTTCCAATGCTTCGGCTGTAATACCGGAGTCAGCCTCTTTTCTGTCAGTATTATCGCTATGCAACAGCTCTGCATATTGCAGGGCTTCTGCGCTGGAGGAAGCAATAAATAATTGTACGGCTTTGCTGGCATCATCCATACGGCCGGCGGCATTTACCCGGGGAGCTATCATAAATACCAGGTTATCAATATGCAGAGGTAGTTTAGCTCCGCTGAGAGTAGCTAAGGCTTTAATGCCCAGGTTGGGATTTTCGTTGGCTTTTTTAAGACCGTAAAAAGCAAGAACCCTGTTTTCCCCTGTTATGGGTACAATATCTGCTGCAATGGCCGTAGCTACCAGGTCCAGGTATTCATAGGCGTTTTCAATGGGAATATTTAAACGTTCGCATAAGGCACACATAAGCTTAAACCCAACACCGCAGCCGCATAATTCCTTATAAGGATAAGGGCAGTCTTTTTGTTTGGCATTAAGAACAGCAACAGCCTGAGGGATTCTTTCATCGGGCAGGTGATGGTCGCAAATGATAAAATCTACACCTATTGTATTGGCATAATCAATCAGGTCAACCGATTTAATACCACAATCCAGCGCAATTACCAGGGAAAAATTGTTTTCTTTCGCGAAATCTATACCCGCCTTGCTAATTCCGTACCCTTCTTTATATCGGTGGGGTATATAAAAAGCTACATCGGTATGTAATTTTTTCAGAAAACTATACATACCTGCCACTGCCGTGGTGCCATCCACATCATAGTCTCCAAACACTAGTATTTTTTCTTTAAGCTGAAAAGCAGCCAAGATTCTGTTTACTGCTTTTTGCATATCTTTCATCAGCCACGGGCTATGCAAATGAGCCATTTGCGGGCGGAAATAGTTTTTAGCTTCATCAAATGTATGTATACCACGCTGTACTAATATTTTACAAAGTGTAGCGCTTATTTTAAGCTCTTTTTGCAGGGCAGCCACCTTATGACTATCGGTCTTTACAATATTCCAGCGTTTAACCAAGATATATAGGAGTTAAGTAGGTTATTGATTCACTTTGCTTTAGTACAGGCAGGATATGCAATATATCATCCACTACATCTGCCGGCAAACACAAAGTATAGGGTTAGGGTGTTGTTCCTGATTCATAATTAGCTGTGTTTTAAAGAAAAAAGAGAACTGTTGCTGCTAATATTTGCGTTCCGTAACATAATCCACCAGGTCTTTCAGTCCTTGCCGGTACTCGTTATCCGGGCATTGCATCAATATATCCAGGGCCTCTTTTTTATATGCGTACATTTTCTCAGTAGCGTAGGCAATACCCCCGGTAGCTTTTACTACGTCCAGCACCCAGGCTACCTTTTTCTTATCGTTATTGTTATTTTTTACAATATTAATAACTTTTTGGCGGGTTGATTTATCGGCATTATTTAACGTGTAGATTAAGGGCAGCGTCATTTTCTTTTCCTTAATATCATTGCCTGTAGGTTTACCCACATCTTCGCTGGCATAATCGAACAGGTCGTCTTTGATCTGAAAGGCAATGCCCGTTTTTTCGCCAAAGATCCGCATTTTTTCAGCCTCCTCTTCATTTTCTGTAGCAGACCAGGCTCCGGCGCTGCAGGCAGATGCCAACAAAGAAGCCGTTTTATTGCGGATGATCTCGTAATAAATATCTTCTTTTAAGTTCAGGTTCCTGGCTTTTTCCAGCTGCAGAAGCTCGCCTTCACTCATCTTTTTTACAGCGTCGGTTAAAATGTGCAGGATGCGATAATCATGATTTTCAAGGGAAAGGATAAGCCCTTTGGCTAAAAGATAGTCCCCTACCAGGACAGATGCCTTGTTTTTCCAAAGCGCATATACTGAGAAAAAACCCCTTCTTTCCAGCGAATCATCCACTACATCATCGTGAACAAGCGTGGCTGTGTGAAGAATTTCCACTAGCGAAGCAGCACGATAAGTTGCTTCTGTAGGGGCGCCGAAAAGCTTTGCCGAAAGAAAAACAAACATAGGCCGCATCTGTTTACCCTTCCTTTTAACAATATACCTTAATATACTATTTAACAAAGGTGTTTGGCTTCTTACTGCTATCTTAAATCTTTCCTCAAAGCTTTCTAATTCACTTTTTATTAAAGAAACGGGTAAGTTCATAACATTAATGGGGCAAAATAAGGAATTTATAGGGGTTTTATTGCTTTTTTGCATAATATTTGCAGATCTTTTATATACTATATTTAATTATTTTTTAGGTTAAAATTTGTTTATTTAACAAATGGCTCTAAATTTGCTAAACTTATTAAGAAAATCATTTTAAATCTTAATCCTTAGTTATGACAAGCAAAAAGTACAAATTACTTGCAGGCCTTAGTTGCCTGGTTGCGTCTACAGGGTTCGCTCAGGTTAGCCCTTCGCACCCATATACGGCTCCCCATCCGGTATATGGCACATTTTCAGTTACAGATGAAAATTACTACAACGACAAGCAATTAGCTCAGAACAAAGAGTTTGTTGTTGGAAATTATGATTATCCTGGTAAGCCAAGGGATATGTGGGAATTAGGTATCAAAGGGGGTTCATTCTCTATACCAGTTGCAGATGTTGATGCAAGATATTTGAACTCGTTTGGTTTTGGTGCCCATATCCGTAAAGCTTTAGGTCACGTTATGTCTTTAAGACTTGAGTATGTTTATGGTGTTGCCCAGGGTTTAAACTGGAGGCCTTCAACAAGTTATACTGTTGCTGGTTCTAATACACCTTGGGCTGCTTACGGCGGACGTCAGGTGTACTACAACTATAAAACAAAAGCCCAGGACCTTTCTTTGCAGGCTTTGTTCAATGTAGGTAATATTCGTTTCTATAAAGGTCAAACAGGTGCAACTGTTTATGCGCTGGCTGGTGTTGGCATCAACACTTTTAAAACAAGCGTGAATGCTTTAAATGGTAACAGCACTTACAACTTCCCTTCTCAGGGTGATGTTTATGAAAATCGTAAAGATCAGCTAAAAGCTATCAAAGATCTTCTGGACGATACTTACGAAAGCTCTGCAGAAATAGATCCTTCTAAAAAATGGAGCAAAACTTTTGCAGGCTACCTGACTCCTTCTGCTACAGTAGGTGCCGGTGTTGCTTTCCGTCTTTCTTCCCGCATTAATTTAGCTATTGAAGACCGTATTATTTTTAACGGATCTGATATGTTAGATGGCGATCGTTGGGCTGAGCAAAAAGATTTAACTCCTGATAAAGATTGGTTTAACTATTTTACAGTTGGCCTTAACTTTAACCTGGGTAACAAATCTAAAAGAGTGGAACCTCTTTACTGGTTAAACCCGCTTAACTATGCTTATGGTGAGCTTCGCAGGGTTCCTGAGATTGTTCTTCCAGATGCTGATGGCGATGGTGTAACAGACCAGTTCGACCAGGAGCAAACTCCTGCCGGTTGTCCTGTTGATACTCATGGTGTAAGCCTTGATACTGATGGTGACGGTGTACCTGATTGTAAAGATAAAGAACTGATCACTC
>JASGDI010000172.1:0-37972 GCA_049841335.1 Niabella sp.
GTTGACACTACCCACCTAAAAAGGCTGGACAGCATTATTGTGCCGAATGATTTTTCCAAGCCCCTTAGCAGCTATATGCCTTTCCCGGAGCACCTGGACATAGTAAAAGACATCAATAAGATCATTTTCTTTTCTTATCCTACGCAAACATTCGCAGCTTACGAAAACGGCAAGCTGATCAGAACAGGGCCTACCAATATGGGGAAAAAAGCAACACCTACTCCACAGGGACTGTTCTTCACTAACTGGAAGGCCAGAAAAGCCATCAGCACAGTAGATAAGGCATGGATCCTGAAATGGAATTTTAATGTTCATAATAAATGGGGCGTTGGCTTTCATGAATATGCGCTGCCCGGCTATCCTGCATCACATAGCTGTATGCGTTTACTAGGCGCCGATGCACAGTTTTTATACAGCTGGGCTGACCAATGGATCTTAAAAAACAACCATGAACTCTCTGCAAACGGTACACCTGTTATTGTCTTTGGAAAATATCCGTTTGGAGAACCCAAACCCTGGTTTAAAGTGGTGGAAGATCCTAAAGCCATGATCATACCTGTTGACAGTCTTAACAGCTATATAGAACCACACCTGCCAACCATCTTAGAGAAGCAAAAACAAAGGCAGGAGGTTATGGCTAATGTAACCACAAACAATTAGGCTGGAAGCTGAAAGCATATGGCTTAAAGCCAACACTCAAGCCGAAAGCCGAAGCATAAGGCAAAAGGCGTAAAGCTTTAGCCTCGCAAATGAAAATTGAGCATTGAGTGTTGTTTATTGAATATTTTACAGGCAAGTCTTTCATCGTTTCATTAACGCCGAGTTCACTACCAACCAATACACACGCCAGCAATGAAACCCGGCGGGGGACAAATTAACAACACAGGCCGGAAGCTGAACGCATAAGGCTTAAAGCCTTTAGCCTCTCAAATGAAAATGAGCATAGAGTATTGATTATTGAATATTTCACAAGCGAGTCTTTATCCGGGCCTAAAGCGTAGACCCAGGACTTGCCGTTTCGTTAATGCGCACCACAACTGCAGCCCTGTACTATTGTTTCATCGTGCCAGGGAAAAGAGGAGGCGTTTTTGTACAGTTCCCAAGGGAACCTGCTCCTTTGTTGAGGCCGGTTGCCCACTTCATTCATCTCATCCGCATCGTACAGCCTGCCGTTCACCATTGTGTATCTTACGGACTCTGTATTATAAATATCTTCCAGTGGATTTTTGTCCAGCACGATCAGATCTGCGAGCCTGCCTGCCTGCAAAGAACCGATATGATCATCCAGCCCCAAACTTTTAGCGGGGTTAATGGTTGCCGCTTTTAAAGCTTCATGAGGGGTCATTCCGCCCTGAGCTATCATCCATATTTCCCAATGCGCACCAATACCCTGGATTTGTCCATGCGCACCCATATTTACACATACACCTGCATCATTTAGCTTTTTCAGACTTTTGGAAGTAAGTATATGCCCGTTTACATATTCTTCTTCCGGTAACATCGTACGATGGCGTCCCCGCGCATCAATTACTTCCCTTGGCGTGAAGCGCATCAGCCTTTCCTTTTCCCATACATTGGTATGCTGGTACCAATAATATTCACCGCTTACCGAACCATAGTTTACAATCAGCGTAGGAGTGTACGCCGTCTGCGACCGCTTCCAAAGCTGTATCACATCATCGTGCAAAACTGCAACAGGCATATTATGTTCTATGGTGGTATGGCCATCTAAAATCATACTGGTATTGTGATAAAAGAACGATCCGCCTTCAGGCACTACTTCCATGTTCAGCTCACGGGCAGCCTGTATTACCTGCTGTCTTTGCTCCCTGCGCGGCTGGTTATAGCTTTTTACAGAGAAAGCACCAAAAGCTTTGGTACGCCTCAATGCGCTTTTAGCATCATCTAAAGAATTAATCACCGCTTTAAAATCCCCATCAGCACCATACAAAATAGTTCCGGTGGAAAACACCCGTGGCCCCACTATAGCGCCTGCTTTTACCAGCTCACTGTTGGCAAACACAAACTCACTGTTGGCAGAAGGGTCATGAATAGCCGTTACACCATACGCCAGAGCTGCATAATAAGGCCAATGTTTTTGTGGCGTAATGCCTGTTCTGAAATGACCGGCATGAGCGTGGGCATCTATAAAGCCGGGTAAAATAGTTTTTCCCGTAACATCAATTGTTTTAACTCCAGAAGGAACAGCCACTTCACCTGCCCTGCCTACAGCTTTAATTTTATTTCCTTCAATAATTATGGTACCGTTATCAATTACTTCATTACCGTTCATTGTAATGATCCTTGCATTGGTAAACGCTATTGCACCGGAAGGTTTATCTATAGCAACCTGCAAACCGACTTCTGTGCCTTTTTCGGGTATCTTAAAAAGAGAGTCGGGTTTATGGGCAATAAATCCGAACCGCTCTTCAAGATCAATCGTATAGTAATGACTTCCCAAAGTATAATGCAACTGTTTGGCGTTGCTGCTCCAGTGCAGGTTATAACCGGCATCCTTACTCACCACTTTAACAGGAAAATCAGCAGAAGTGCCGCTGATATCAATGGTTTTGCCCGTTTGAGGGAAAGCAGCTACATAAGCCTTATGCAGGTCTGTAAATGCAATCCATTTTTCATCAGGTGATACTATAAAATTATTTCCGTAAGTACTTTTCAATAAGAGCTTTTCATCTTCGCCATCAAGCCTGCAGCTCGAATAATTATTACCCCCACTTTCAAAATATATCCTGTCCCCTGCCTTATTAAATACAGGCTTACGGCCGCGCTGTATTACCAACTGCTCTCCGCTACCATCGTTCAACATCATATAAATACCGGGTTCAGCAGTATGTGCAGGTCCTAATGCGTCGCTTCCGCCTTCTTTAATAAAAACAATTTTCCTGCCGTCAGCAGAGAAAGAAGGTGTACGGAAAATGGCTTTCCCTTTCGTAAGCTTTACCGGCTTTGCCACGCCATCTATATTTATTTTACAGATGGCTCCTGAGTTTTCATCATTCCAGGTAGTGTATAGAACAGATTTTCCGTCTGCCGAGAAAGAAGGGTCAAATTCAAAATCGGTTCCTTTGGTCATGCGCTCCGGTTTTCCGGAAGGCAATTGCTTTTTCCAGAGATAGCCTACCGCATTAAACACCAGCCATTTTCCATCGGGCGATGTTATGGCCTGCCTGATCACATTGGCTGTAAACTGCTCCGTATCCAGGTTTTGCTTAAAGCGAACCGCATCATATATCCGTTGCCGGACATTGCAGGTAAAAGGAATGGCAACAGCCTTATTTACGCCCTCCACCTCTACCTTCATAATTTGCCCGTTGGCCCAGATATAAATATACCGGTCATCCGGCGACCATGCATAACCGGTATAAATACCAAAAATGGTCCAGGCTTCCTGCTGGTCCTTGCTTAGCTGGTCGAATATGGGCCACTCCTCACCTGTTTCAAGGTTACGCAGGTACAGTACAGACTTTGTTCTTACCCTTTTCACAAACGATAAGAGCTTCCCGTTGTGGGATATCTGGGGCCTTACAGCGCCGCCGCCACCACCGGTTACCTTTTCTACCTTCCCCTCTGCCCTATCAAAACGACGGATGATGAATATCTGGTTGTTGGGGTCTTTATTGTATTGAAAGAAGCCACCGGGATACATATCTTCACTGAAATACACATACCGCCCGTCAGGAGATACACATGGCTCATTCACATCCTGCTGATCATTTTTACGGGCAGTTAACTGCAATCCGTTACCACCGCTGATATGGTACATCCATATTTCACCGGCACCCAGCGACCGGCCCGACGTGAAGTGCTTTCGCGCCACCAGGTACTGCCCATCGGGTGTCCATACTGCATTATTCAGTAACCTGAAATTTTCTTTGGTAACCTGCGTGGCATTTCTGGCATCCCTGTCCATTACCCAGATATTATCCCCACCTCCTGCATCAGAAGTAAAAGATATTTTTTTACCGTCAGGGCTGAAACGTGGCTGAACCTCGAAAGCATGACCACCACGCAGCAGCCTTGCCTCGCCACCAGTAACAGGCAGGGAATAAATATCTCCCAACAAATCAAAAACAATTTCTTTTCCATCAGGCGATACATCCAGATTCATCCAGGTTCCTTCATTAACGGTAAAAGACACTTCTCTGTAGGGCCCTCCGGGATCGGAAACATCCCATTTCTTATTTTCAGTTAGGGTTTGTGCCAGGATACCAAAGGGCAATACCATCCACAGCAACATTGTAATGAACTTCATAATTGCAAATGATTATTGGATATGAAAGTTATAACTGCGGTTTTGTAATACAAAATTTATATTGATAACCGGAGTTTTTCCGGATGGCTCACCTGGCAACAAAATGATAGACGCCTTTAGCTGCCGTATTAAAATCAAACATCAGGGTTTCCGCAATCCCGATACCTTTAAGTGTAGCTTTTTCAGAAATAAGCGCCGGCTTCACAGGATTTACCTGGTAAAAAGGATTGCTGTTCTCACCGATAGCTTTTGACAGCTTTACATTACCGGATAACTGTATGCCATTGGCTACACGAATACGGCAATTACCCCCTAATGCCGATCTTATTACCAGGCTGGTAAGTTTCCCGTTCTTCCAGTCCATATCTATTTCAAAACCACCTCTCGCCTTTAATCCTTTCACACTGCCATTGGGTAAAGCGCCCGGTAAAGCGGGAAGCAGGTAAATGAAGCCATCGTAACTTTGCAACAGCATCTCTGCAATACCTGAAGTGCAGCCAAAATTGCCATCTATCTGAAACGGAGGATGCGCATCTAAAAGATTAGGATAAGTACCGCCATTTTGCCCTGTTTGCGCTTCAGGAGCGGGGCTTAGCTGGTCTGTAATGAGCTTATACGCCTGATCGCCATCTAATAATCTTGCCCACCAGTTCACCTTCCATCCCATGGACCAGCCAGTTGATTTATCTCCCCGGTATATCATGGAGTTTTTTGCAGCTGCTGTCAATTCAGGGGTTCTGAAAGGTGAGATCTGGCCTGCAGGAAATAATCCGTATAAATGTGAAATATGCCTGTGCTGGTCGTTGGTCCTGTCCAGATCCCTAAGCCATTCCTGGAGCTGATTATGCTGCCCGATCTGCATAGGTGGCAAGCGATCTAACGCTGCTGCAACAGAGTCTGCAAGCTTACTGTCTTTTTCCAGGATTCGGGATGCATTCATAAAATTATGAAATACGTCAAATACTAACTGGTTATCCATAGTGGCGCCGGCAGTAATACTCACGTTTTTTAAATAAGCATTTTCAGGAGACATAGAGGGCGATACCACCAGCCATTTTCCTGACGGATCTTCCTGCAACACGTCTAAATAAAACAGTGCTTTCCCTTTTAATACATGATAATATCTTTCCAGGAAATTTTTATCGCCTGTATATAAATAATGCTGCCACAAATGCTGCGTAAGCCATGCACCACCCATGGGCCATACGCCATAAAAACCGCCATCCACTACACCTGTAATGCGCCACAGATCAGTATTATGGTGCATATTCCATCCCCTGGCACCATACATTTGCTGTGCACTTTCTTTACCGGTTACAGACAGATCTTCCAACATCGAGAATAAGGGCTCATGCATTTCCGGAAGGTTGGTAATTTCGGCAGGCCAGTAATTCATTTCGGTATTAATGTTCACTGTGTACTTACTGTCCCAGGGAGGCGAAAGCTTTTCGTTCCAGATACCCTGCAGGTTAGCCGGCTGTGTGCCGGGCTGTGAAGAGGCAATCAGTAAATAGCGCCCAAACTGAAAATACAACGCTACCAAATGGGGATCATAATTTTCAGCAAATTCCTTTATACGAACATCTGTGGTTTTTAAAGCCTGTGGCGTAGTTCCGAGGTCCAGGCTCACTCTTCTAAAATACTGCTGATACCTTGCTACATGGCTGTTCACAGCGGCCTGGTAACTTTTGGAAATAGCTTTATTAATGGCTGCCGATACGATTGCATCAGGATTGCCCGAAAGATCATTGTACTTTTTAAAGTTGGTAGCAATTGATATATACACCATCACCTCATCAGCCTGTCTGATCTCCAGCCTGTCGGAATGGGTGATGAGCTTTCCTCCTTTCAATACAGGATGCACAAGCCCTTTAAAACGTATTTTACCCGTTTTATTGTCAGCAGAACCACTGGTTCCGGTAATAACCAGTTGCTTTCCCCCTGTGCTTACCTGGTAAATTTTATGAGGACTGGCAGCTTTGACAGAAAAATTCAGCGCCCCTTTTTTCCCGGAAGTAAAGCGCACCATGATTACATTGTCTGTCAGGGAGGCTACTATTTCCCGCTGAAACAATACACCATTAACTTTATAAGACACATTGCTTATTGCTTTCTCAATATCCAGCGATCTTTTATAATCCTGGTTATTTTCATGACCTGGAAAATCGAAAAATACGCTGCCCATAGTTTGATAGGGCATCCCGTAATTCAAATCTGCAGGCGCAGCACGGGGAAAGGCCCCGTTGGAAACATTTTGAGCTTCTTCATACTGTGCATCATTAAGCAAGCTTCTTATTTTTAAGATGCTGTCATAAACATGCTTCGGAATGTTATTGCCCGGTTCTCCCGCCCATATTGTTTCTTCATTTAACTGCAGCCGTTCCTGTGCCGGCCCTCCAAAGATCATCGCCCCTAAACGGCCATTCCCAACAGGCAACGCTTCATTCCAGTTAGCAGCAGGCTTGTCATACACCAGCTTTAGATTTTGCTGGGCACCCGCTGGAGCACACCATAACTGACTACTAAAAAGAATCAGGAATAAACATCTGAGATTCATACTTATCATTTTGTTTTAACTGTCACTATTTATTTCAGCTTGTTACTGCATTTATATTGTCAGAACCTCAAACTTAAGCAAGATTTTTTACCGGCATTATATTGTTTTTGTATAAAGCAGATCAGCACACAACCATCCCTGCCACGCCTTAAAATATAAAAAGTTATTCGTATATTCGGGCTAAGGGAAAGCTACCGGGTCCGGCTAAGTTATTGACTAATCATCCTGAATTAACTGTAGCTTTACCTTAAGAAAAAATAGCTGTATATTGAAAATAACAGGTTGTTTTTCTCTACCTTTAGTACTTGTTTAATGAGCGATATTCCTACTATAAAAGAAATAGCCAAAAAGCTTAATGTATCTGTATCTACCGTATCCAGAGCGCTGAACGACCATCCGAGAATTGGCCTTAAAACCAAGCAGACTATCCAGAATCTTGCCAGGGAGCTGAATTACGAGCCTAATCCCAAAGCGATCTTTTTTAAGCAAAAGAAAAGTTTTGTTATAGGTGTAATATTACCGCATATAGCTGAAGATTTTTTTTCAAAAAGCATAAGTGGTATTGAAGATGTGGCAATAAAACACGGGTACACTATTTTGTTTGGCCAAAGCCATGACAGCATTGAAAAAGAGAAGATCGTAATTGAGGCAATGGTGAAGCAACGCATAGATGGATTATTGATCTCTTTGTCCAAGGAAACCAACACCTACACTCATTTAGCCTCCCTTGAAAAATACAATATCCCTATAGTTTATTTTGACAGGGTTCCGCCACTGGGAAAGGTAAGCAAAGTGTATTCCAATGTATGTAAAGGGACAGAGCAAATGATCGAATGGCTTTTCAGGCAGGGCAGAAAAAGAATAGCCATTATTAACGGGCCTGACGAAATTACAGCCAGTAAAGAGCGGTTGAAAGGTTATATTGATGGCATATCAAAGAAAAAGCTGAAGGTTGATATGCAAATGGTAGAAAAGACAGACTTTTCTGAAAAAGGTACCCAACAGGCTATAAATAAGCTTTTGAGCTTGAAAAAACCGCCGGATGCTATTATAAGCTTTAACGATTATGTACACCTGGATGCTGTGAAATTTGCTTTACAGAACAGGGCCAATGTAAAGAAAGATATCCTTTTTGCGAGCTATGCAAATATATCGGTTAATAAACATGCGGCTTACCCCCCCGCTGTATCCCTGGATCAATTCCCTTACCAGCAGGGAGAAACAGCTATGAATATGCTTCTGAAAATCATAGAAAAAAAACAGTCTTCAACGTATAATGGTAATCATTTCGAACAGGTAGAAGTGCCTGCCGTACTTGTATATAGCTAAACCAGGATTTTATACAATCGTTTGCGCATTTTTGCTATCGGACTATATTTTATCTTTATCCGAAATGTAATTGAACTATGAATATTACTGATAGCGTACTTGACCATTATGGTTTTGAGAGGGATGAATATACTATTGAACCATTCGGCAGCGGACTTATTAACAATACATGGCTTGTACTTAAGGGCTCAGAAAAATATATCCTGCAAAAAGTAAATAAAAATATATTTACCAATCCTCTCCTTATCGCCGACAACATTGAGAAAATACAGGCACATTTATCCGTTCATGACAGCCATTATTTTTTTACCGCTCCCTGTAAAACATTAAAAGGGGAATCTATTGTACACCTGTCAGATGACTATTACAGAATGTTTCCTTATGTAAAAGGCAGTCATACCATTGATGTGGTGCAAAGTCCTCAACAGGCTTATGAAGCAGCAAGCCAGTTCAGCAGGTTCACCAGCGTATTATCAGGGTTAGATATTAGCACATTAAATATTACTTTACCTTCCTTCCATGACCTTTCTTTACGATATGTACAGTTTTCAGATGCACTCGAAAAAGGAAATAAAGAAAGAAGAAAAGAGGCAAATGATTTAATCGAAGAGCTGAAGGCTTATTCAGCTATTGTGGATGAGTACAACAACATAAAAAACAACAATGAATTTAAGTTAAGGGTAACGCATCACGATACCAAGATCAGCAATGTTTTACTTGATGATAATCACAAAGGAATTTGTGTAATAGACCTGGATACCGTAATGCCGGGCTACTTTATCAGTGATGTTGGGGATATGATGCGTACTTATTTATGCCCGGTGAGTGAAGAGGAAAAGGACTTCAGCAAAATTGAAGTTCGTGATGAGTTCTATTTTGCCATAGTAAATGGCTACAAAGCCTTTATGGATGATAAATTAACAGAAACTGAAAAGCAATACTTTTTTTATTCAGGTGAGTTCATGATCTACATGCAGGCCATACGTTTTCTTACAGATTATATAAATGATGATGTTTACTACGGTTCCAGGTATCCAAAACATAACCTGGTAAGGGCAACCAATCAGTCAGTTTTACTAAAGCGGCTGATGGAAAAAGGACCATTACTGGCTAGCTCTCAAAAAATTATCCTTTAAAAAGAGAATTCTACTTTTTGATTATTAAAACAATTTCCTTTACATTTGCAACCCGTTCGCAAAAGTGGCAGGGTTTCGGGGAGTAGCGCAGGCCGGTAGCGCACCTGGTTTGGGACCAGGGGGTCGCAGGTTCGAATCCTGTCTCCCCGACTCTAGAAAAGAGGCTTTTAACAGGCCTCTTTTTATTTTGAAAAACGCTACGCTATGTACTGCATATAAATCGGTAGCAATTTTTCTGTGATTACTTTCATCACTTCCGGGAAACTGATATTACTATCACTTTTGATTTTTTTAAGGAATGCTGCCCACATCTTTATTCGGGCAGGATCATTGCGGAACGCTTCTGAAAAAATAGAATGCTCTGCCGATAATTGAGTGTCGCGATTTTTAAAAGTTACTTTCACAGACTGTTCAAGTGTCTTCATATTGATATCCTGTGTCGTAAGCAAATGGTACACATCGTAAAAATCTTTCATACGGCTATTAATAACGCCTAAAAAGATCATAGTCTGAAACTTTTCTGCGATAACCGTCTCAACAGTGTACGCCAATAGGTGCGGCGCCGGAATATCAGGTAATAGCACCGGGAACTTCACCTTTATGGGGCGGGGAGTTACTATATCCCCAAAGCCGACATCTATCTGTATAGACTGCCTTATGGTATCAAGGGCTGCAATAAATGTGATACGTATGCCATTGTATTCGCTGTTTTCTGTGATGGATTGAGCTTTAATGGTATCTGTATGGAACTTTACTGCATCTTCGCATGGTATAGCCGCTATTGCTGCAAAAGTTTCTTTTACCTGTTCTACATCATTAGAAATTTGATTTCCCAGCAAGTCTATATCTATCGTGGGGCGGGTTAAAAAACCTTGTGTGGCATAAAGAAAATTGCCACCTTTTAAATAGAAATACTTTGCATAACTGGAAATTGATAACCGGTATAAAAGCCTTTCGTGAAAATACCGGGTAGCAATAACCTGGAAAGCAATATTTTCTTTTTGAGCAATATTGTAGAGCTTCGATCTTATTGAAGAGGCAGATATCATAAGAATGCCTTTAGATACGGGGTTAGTATTTTTTCAACTCTCAGCGCTTTTGCATATTGCATCAGCTTATCTATATTTTTATGCTTTTGCGTAAGATATGCTTTAATTACTTCCTGCATAATATCCTCACCCACTTTGTTACGGAACTTTACGGCATCGCATACAGATCGTTCCCTGTTATAAAAATTCAAATTTTTTCCGTTTTTTTTCACGACTGTAATTCCAAGCTTGTATATCTTCTCACTCCAATAATAAATGGTTACAGGCGGATAATCCGGTACGCTGACTTTTGTATTACGATGTAGCGCAATATGGTATTGATATGAAACTGTTGAGGTAAAGCCATATTCCTGCCATGCTGTAAAAAGGCAAAAGACACCATTGGGAATGATTTCAGCAACAATTGAAATCTCATCCTTCTGCATGTATTTCCTGTCTGCATACAGTCCATGTCGTATCTTATAAACACGATCAGCCGCGATCAGCTTGTCCAGTTGGTATCTTAGTACGCGGCTGAGGCCGGTGGTTTTCAGATAGCCTTTATTCAATTTAAACTGCCTTTCGAGCGCCTGCATTATTTGTAATTTTACACCACAAATATAAACATTTGTAGTTTGATATTACAATCTTTATAATTAACTCCTTGTATTGTACAAAGACGAATCTGGCTTACTATTCTGATGGCTGAGCCAATATTGGAAGTAATCGCCACACCGTTTGTCCGGCCTGGTATGCATTATACAGAGATGCCACTAGAATTTTTGAAAAGAAAAGATGAATTTGCCCGTCAAAAAGCTATTGTATTTGATGGCATTCATTACCTGCATGTTTTCATTTACCTGATGACCAGGCAGTACAACAAGCTCGCCGACAACCTGGTTAATATCAATAATATGTTTGAAAACAGGGAACAGGCCATTTTCCTGATGAAGCAACGTACACAAAGGATTATAGAGAAAGCATCAGCATAAATAATATTTGCTTTACAGAAGAAGCGTTTAAATACGCATAGCAATTATTCATTGCATGCGCCGCCTGCGCACTCAAAAAATACGTCATATAAAGTATTATTTGTTTGTACTGCTGGTAAAGCGTACCTTTAACAAACTACAGGTATAGCAAAGCATTTTCTGGGTCAGTTTGTTTTCGCCTCTTCTCCTACCCCAAAAAATAGTTTCCTTTTTGATTGTACGATATAAGAAAGGCCATTCCGTTTTTAGAAATTACCTGGCATTATTAAAACATTTTTTTACTTTAAAATTCACTTTATATGTTAAAAATACTGGGAGCGGACAAGAAAATCATATCAGATAATATCTGGTTTACGGGGGACGCCATTGCATTGTTAAACAATTATGCCACAAACGGAAATCCTATTCACTTAAACGATTGGAACTGGTATAAAGAGCTAAGAAGTGGGACTGTATGTTATATTGTTACCGATATTAAAAAAGCCGGCATTCCCATTTAGGTTGATTCCTTTTTATTATTTGCAGACACCTTAATAAGTTTAAGTGATTCTTTTCAGAAAATGCAAATGATAAAGAACAAAAAATATTCATCCTTTCGGGTAGAAAGCCTTATCTTTATATAGACAGGCATAAATACTCCGTCATTTCAAGGCAGGACCAGTTACAATATCTACTACCTAACATTAGCATTTATTTTCTCTTCTTCTTCTTTTTTTGCTGCTTGCATTTAGCCTCTATTTTTAATAAAAAAATTTATTACAATGAACATGTATGTTTCAAACCTGGGGTTTCACGCCTCTGACGCAGATCTGCGCGAACTATTTAACCCATTCGGGAAAGTGTCTTCTGCCAAAGTCATTATGGACAGGACTAGCGGCAGAAGTCGCGGATTTGGATTTGTAGAAATGATTTCTGCTTTAGAAGCTGCGAATGCAATGGAAACGCTAGATGGCAAAGAAGTTGACGGCAAAAGGATCTCTGTTTGGGCAGCAAAAGAAAGAGAAGACCGTTCTGATAAAAGAAGGTGGTAAATAAAATAACAGACAGTTGGAGGGGCCTGATGGCCCCTTCTCATTTATTTGCATAATAGCAATATAACAACCATGCATACGGACTGCGCGGTTTAGATCATCGTTTAAAAATAAATACTATGCATTTTCAAAAACAAGACCTGGCAGGTACTCATTACAGCTGGAATAAAGAACAACCTGCTTTTAGTGGTGAACCCAGCCGCAGAAGCTTTGATAAAAATAACGGGGATCAAGTGCTTTTTTTAATCAACTACTACGCATCGCTGGCCGGCCATATCAGTCTTCAGGAATGCAGGATGATAGAACAAACAATAACCCGAGATTTACCAGGCAATGCTAAAAGTGAAATCTCAGCTTTTAACTGGATCACGCTAAGCGCTTATACTACGATATAGTATATCTGCTTAGCGCTTTTAAAGATAGGCTGCACTTCAGGTATCTAAAGGAGCAAAATCAAGGCTATCCTTCGTGGGAATTCTCCGGAAAAAAATATTATCTCTAACCTGTGCAGAGAATACATTACACAGGTATGCCTGTCGAATTTTGGAAACAAAAAAAGCCATCGTGTTTGATGGCTTTCATTATTACATGTATTCATTTACCTGATTACTAAGCAGAATAACAAGTTAGCGATATATTTGAATCCGGGGTACAGCCAATCGGTATGATGACAGACTGCACCTGCATATCTAACTGAGCTGTTATTTTATCTTGCCTGCTTTACTTCAATCGCTTCAAGCCCCCTCGCAGTGTCGCGCGTAGTATAAGTTACCTGATCGCTTGTGTCAATCTGATGTATAAGGCCATTTCTATGCACAAAAATATCTTTACCGCCTTCTGAAGGTGTTATAAATCCAAAACCTTTTTCGTCATTAAAAAATTTTACTGTTCCTTGTTTCATAATTGTTTATTTTAAGTATTAATTGATAAATGTATAAGCTATACCTTTTTTCCCGGCCTTTCCGGTACGGCCGATGCGGTGAATATAGGCATCCATTGTCTGGGGTAGCTGGTAATTGATTGATGAGTTCATTAATGTTTTCTTTTGTTTCATCAGTTTTATCCTGCATTCTTCCAATCAGTTCATCTTCTTTACCTTCTTCGTAAAGTAAATCATCATCCGTCAGATCAGCCCATTTTTGTTTCAGGTTTCCTTTAATAATGTTCCAGTTTCCCTTGATTTTGTCATTTACTGTACTCATGATGCTCGCATTTTAAAGTTAGATCAGTCACGTAAATGTAAAACGATCGTTGTTCCCGGTTATTTAATACTACCTTTAGTGAAATAGCGTGTGATGATCACAAGTGTAGAAGTTTTTAAACACATAAAAGCATGGAGCTTAAAAACGTTGAACCGGCGTCAGCGTATTATCTTACAGGAACTAAGTACTTCTCTCTCCGTTTCAGGCGATTCCTTACTTGTTCTGTTGATCGAACTTGAAAACAGGGGTTTAATCAAAATACATCGCGAATCAATTATTTCTGTAAGCCTTACCAATTACGGGGTAGAGCAGCACAATCCACCCGGAGGTATTGGTAGTGAAGAAATGTAAATCTCATTTCTTAATGCAAGAAGATTATCAATTAATCCTATGATAAATAAAGGCCAAACAAAGGGAAATTTTAGACATTTCCGGTATTGGTCCTAAATAGTCAATAACAGCACAGCTAGGCTTGCTTACCTGATTGGATCAGAATACATCATCGAGGAGCAGTAGGCTTCATTGGGTGCCAGTTCTGGTATCTTTTTGTTTAATTTTTCTTAACTTAGTATAAGTTCTTTCTCTGCATTGTGGTGTGAGTAATTCGGTGAGTGTTGATGTTTGAGATTTTACAAGTGATTGAATATAAAATTATTAGGAAAGTATTTCGAATCCTGTCTACCCGACTTAAAAAAGAGGCTTTTAACAGGCCTCTTTTTCTTTTGAGAAACACTACGCTATGTTTAGCACAGATATAATATGGAGCGAAATTCTATGTAGATTCTAACAATAATCAACAAGCTGTTACAACGAACCTACTCCCCCATTGAACGTAATACTACCTTCCAGAAAATTGAACCATCAAAATAATAACAGCATGTCAACTAGCTAAAGTATTTAGCTAGTTTTGCCAGGGTTGCTGTTTGTGATAAACCTGGATGGGAGCGATATTTCATTCCATATCAATATGAGTAAACCATACCATTATCGCATAAGTTAAATCTCAGCACTTATCAATACTATATTTATTACTCGTAACCTTCAGAAATCTACTATTGCCTTTACAATTTTTTTTCATGAACAAAAAAAATTGCACTTTTATTATCGTTGCTTGCCTAAAGGAGAGCTGTTTAAATATATTTTTTATATAGAACTGTTGGTTAAAAAGTATTTACGAAATGCGGTTTTTTATACCATGGGAAAGTATGATAGACTTTTTCAATACCGGAAATAAAAATAAAATGAATTAATTTAGAAAAAACAGGTTTAAAGATTAGTAATTATTCATCATATTCCGAAGCTGAATTAATCCAGTTACTCAAAGATGGCGACGATGTAGCCTACGGGCAAATATACAGGCGCTACTATCGTGAGTTACTGGCCTATGCGCAAACGCAGGTTAAGCTGCAGGATTGGGCAGAGGACCTGGTACACGAGGTATTTATTAAGATTTGGGACAACAGGAGCAAGATTGCTCTCGACAAAAACTTTCGTAGCTACCTGTTCAGGATTTGTCACAACCAGGCTTTTGATTTTCAGCACGAAATTGCAAAGAACCGCAGCTTGCTGGAAGAACTGATTAAATATTATCAGCCACATGAAGATGATTTACCAAAGCTATCACCCGGGGCTCTGGATTATACACAAGTGATGGAAGAAGCCCTTAGCGGGCTTACTGAGCAACGCAGGCGGATTTACCTGATGAGTAAAGTGGAAAAGAAAGGGTATATACAAATCGGGAGAGAATTGGGGATTTCCCCCAATACAGTACGTAATCATATGGTGCAGATCAGGGAAATTTTAAAAGACTATTTAAGGACACGCGGTATTCATTTTCTTGTACTGTTTATTTTGTTGGACCATATTTAAAAAACAGGCCGTGCGCAAATTAGCTTTGGTTCCTCAATATAGGGACTAAATATTTGGTTATCCACCCAGTTGTAACTCCTTCTCTATTGATTTATGTCAGCCATTTTTTACCTAATAAAAAAAATAATTAAAAAATATTATTCTTTTAATAGTACATTTTTTGTCTCTTCAAGTATTTAATATAGAGCATGGAAAACTCGAAGGAATATTATACTGATTTGCTATCTCGCTTCATCAGGGATGAATTATCTATCGAAGAAATAGAGACGCTGTTCGCCTATCTGAAATCGAACCCTCAGGAGTATAAACAATTGTTTGATAGGTCGGAAATGCTGGATTTGATAGAGAAACAGGCGTCCGCTATTTTGCCTGGCATTTCAGGAGAAAAAGAAAGCCGGGGCGTGAGAAATATTGACGAATCTATACGTCAGATGATAACGAAAGAAAGCTTCAGGAGAAATTCAACCTCACTCCGTAATTGGTATTGGGTTGCTGCGGCCTGCGTTATTGCATTATTGGGAATTGGTCTTTATTATTATGCCGGCAGTGATAAGCAGCAACAACCTTCTACCGCCATAAACGCTCCCAAAGATATTGAGGCACCCGCTACTAACCGTGCTATGATCACTTTGGCAGATGGGAGCCGGGTATATCTGGACAGCGCAAACAACGGGCAGCTAGCGCAGTTGGGAAATATAAAGCTGGTAAAACTTTCAAATGGACAGATAACTTATCAAGCAGTAGATGGTACCCGTCTAAAGGAACTGCAATATAATACGCTTACGAATCCCCGCGGCAGTAAAGTAATCAATATACAATTATCAGATGGCAGCCATGTATGGCTCAATGCAGGCAGCTCTATTACGTATCCAGTCGCTTTTGTGGATGGTGAACGGAAGGTAGAACTGAAAGGCGAAGGTTATTTTGAAATAGCGAAGGCAAATCTCTCTGCTTCCGGGTTAAAGGAGTCCGGAGTAAGATCAAAATTTACTGTAATTGCAAACGGAACTACAACAGAAGTATTAGGTACGCATTTTAATGTAAATGCATATGAGGATGAAAAAAGTACTAAAGTGACTTTATTGGAAGGTTCTGTTAAAGTGAGTAAAGGGCGCGTAAATGCCATCATAAGACCAGGTCAGCAAGCACAGGTTACAAATGACGTTAAAACTGTAAATGATACAGATCTGGAAGCAGTAATGGCCTGGAAGAATGAATATTTCCAGTTTGAAGGTGTTGGTATAGAAGATGTGATGCGGCAGATCAGTCGCTGGTACGATGTAGAAGTTGTATACGAAGTGCAACCAAAGCAGGCCCATTTTAGAGGAAGAATATCAAGAGCCGTGGAAGCATCTAAAGTCTTTAAAATGCTGGAAACAACTCAGGCTGTGCACTTTAGAATTGAAGGAAGGAAAGTTTATATAATAAGATAACTGCCAGTTGAAAATAATAGCTCTTACTTCTGCTTATAGGAGAAAGAGTGGTTAACTTAAATAAAGAAACCGGGAAGTGTTGGAAGCCCCTCCCGGTAAATAATTCAGGTTAACTCTATTGACAAATCCTGCTTTCCCGAGAAATCGGGAGTAGCTATTGTTTAACCCAAATCAAAACGAAGTTATGGATTTTAAGGCTTTTTATTTCCACCCCTCTGCCGGGCGAACCAAAATGCTGTTGATTATGAAACTTACAACGATTATCCTGCTCCTGGCTTGCCTCTCAGCCAGCGCCAAAAGTTATAGTCAAAAAGTAAGCCTTTCTGAACGAAACGTCCGGCTGGAAAAAGTATTCAAAAAAATTGAAGACCAAACCAGGTATCAGTTTCTGTACACGGATGAGATACTGAAGCCATGCAGTCTTGTCAATATTAAATTAAAGAACGTCTCTTTGCAGAAGGCTTTAGACGAATTATTAAATGACCAGCCACTATCTTATGCAATCATTGAAAACACTATTATTATTAAACCAAAAGAGCTGCCTAAACCCAAAGCTGCCAAGGAAGTATTTATTGAGGTGAACCATGAAGTTAAAGGAAGGATAACCGGCGAAGGAGGGCAGCCACTGTCTGGAGTGTCTATCAAAATAAGAGGTACGGCCAAAGGCACAACAACAGATGAGCAGGGTAATTTTACTTTACAGGATGTAAATGAAAATGCGATCCTGGAGGTTTCGTTTGTTGGATACAAGAGCCAGGCCGTTGCTGTTGGCAGCCAGGCTTATATTGAGATTAAACTTGATATAGAAATTAATGATCTGCAGGCTGTGGAAGTATCGGTGGCATACGGTACTCAAAAAAAGAAGGAAGTAGTAGGTTCCGTAGCGCAGGTTGATTTTGATGACACGCGTGATATGCCGGCAGGCCATATAGGGCAACGACTGCAGGGAAGACTTCCGGGAGTTGAAATAATTCAAAGTACCGGGCGGCCCGGCCAGGGAATGAGTTTTCGTGTTCGGGGCGCCGCTTCAATTAATGCCAGTAATAGTCCTTTAGTGGTAGTAGATGGAACGCCAATAATCGGAGGTATTAATATAAATCCAGAAGAAGTTGAAACGGTTACTGTATTGAAGGATGCTGCAGCTAGCTCGTTATACGGAGCACGCGCTGCTTCGGGTGTTATCCTAATAACCACAAAGAAAGCGAAGGCAGGGCAAAGCAGGATTGACATTAGCACAAACTACGGTATTGCCAGCGTACCTAAACAAGGACGCCCGCCAATGATGAATGGAACAGAATTCGCTACTTATATGAAATGGCTGTTTGAGGATAAAGCAAAATACGAAGGGTACACAGGCGGAATACCTGCGGTTTACCAAAACCCGGAACAATACGGCAATGGTACTGATTGGTATGACATTATGTTACGTAAAGCACCTACCCAGGAGTACAACCTGTCAATCCTTTCGGGTAACGATAAATCCAAGACAAGTGGAACCATAAATTATTTTAATCAGCAGGGAGTAATGATTAATACAGGCTACCAGCGATATTCAGGCAGGCTTAATCATGAAACCAGGATAAAAAACCGGGTTACCGTTGGAGTGAATCTGGCTCCTTCTTTATTACTTGAACATAACACCAGGGCTAGTGCTGCTACAGACCAATATAGATTGGGTATTATGGGAGCTATGCTGTCAAGCCCTATTGCGCCTGCTGTGAATCCCGACGGATCGTTGCCATTGACAGCCACATCATTTAATCTTTTCAACAGCGTAAACTGGTATAGAAAAGCGCAGGAGCTTGTGGATAACTGGAAGACAACCCGTATACTTTCTAATGTTTTTGCAGAAGTGGATATTGTAGCAGGATTGAAGTATAGATCATCGGCAAATACAGATGTAGGGCATACAACGCAATATTACTGGGAGCCTTCAACAGCACGTGGCAACTCTTTGGCGCCAGGTGATAACAGGGCGGTTTCGGAATTTAACACAAACAATTTTTTTTCCTGGTTATTAGAGAACACTTTGGATTACTCTAAAAAAATAAATGACCATTCAATCAAACTGCTTGCAGGATATTCTGCTCAGAAATACAGGGCTGAATCTGGAAATGCCAGTGGAAATACATTTCCCGATGATGATATTCCATATATAAACGCGGCTATAAATAAAACTTCAAGCAGTGGCACGTCTTCGTGGGCCCTTGTATCAATGATTGGTAGGCTTAATTACAGCTTTAAAGAAAAATACCTGTTCCAGGCTGCAATAAGAAGAGATGGATCATCCAGGTTTGGTTCTCAAAGCCAATATGGATATTTCCCTTCAGTTGGTGCTGGCTGGCTGGTAAGCAATGAAAACTTTATGAAGAATATAAATGCTGTGAGCTATCTTAAAATCAGAGGCAGTTATGGTTTGCTTGGCAATGATGCGTTTAATGCAGGTAACTATCCTTCCCTGGCTGGCATCAACTCAGGTAATACCTATAGCTATGTTTTTAACAATACACTATCGCCGGGTAAAACAATAGCCGGCCTGGGAAATACTCTATTATCATGGGAAAAAACCAAACAGCTCGATGTAGGTATTGATATTGGAATATTAAATGATAGGATTTTATTGACATACGATTATTACCACAAGTTAATTAACGGCTTACTGTACCAGGTAAATGTGCCCTTGTCGTCAGGCTATAGTTCAATAAGCGCCAATATTGGAGAGTTCGAGTTTTGGGGCCATGAGCTGAGTATTGCATCGAAAAACACTACCGGCCAGTTGAAATGGAACACTACTTTCAATATAACCTTTAATAGAAACATTGTAAATAAATTAGGCACCAATGACCTTCCGATAGGCACACTGGCCAACCCTACTGCTGATTTTATCACTGTTGTTGGTAAGCCAATGGGGCAATTTATAGGGTATATTTTTGACGGTGTTTATATGAACCAGGCCGAATTTGATAGTCAGCCAAAACACAGCACCTCAAGAGTTGGTTCGGTCCGGATGAAAGATATAAGTGGGCCGGATGGCGTTCCTGACGGTAAAATAGATGTAAATGATGTTACTATTATTGGCGACCCTAATCCAAAATTTATTTTCGGGTTTACGAATGATTTTACATATAAGCAATTCGATTTGAACATACATATGGCGGGTAGTGTAGGTGGAAAGATTTTAAACCAGCAATTAGAGAGCACTTTGCTATTAGATGGCCTGTTTAATATGGACAAAAGCTTGCTCAATCTTTGGCGCTCGGAAGAAAACCCCGGAAATGGTTTAGTTCCCCGTAGCATGCCAAGCACTACAAACCTATACCGCACTAATAACAGCAGTTGGGTATTTAGTGGCTCCTATTTAACTGCCAAGAATATTTCGTTGGGGTATACTCAAACATTCAAGCCTAACAAATATCTAAATACAATGCGGGTTTTTGTAAGTATTCAACAAGCCTTTATAATAACCAAATATCCCGGTTCCAATCCGGAAGTCAGCAGCAATGGATTGAACGGCTTAAGCCAGGGAATGGACCTTGGGGCTTACCCGGTGCCGAGAGTTATTTCTATAGGCATCAATTTAGGGCTATAACCACATTTCCTTAAATCATCAATTTATTAAATCATGATTAAGAAACTCCTTCACATAAGCTTGTTAATATTAATAATTGTAATAGTGTCTTGTTCAAAAAGCTTTTTGAATCTGTCTCCGGAAAATGCAGTAACAACGAGTAATTTTTTTAATACAGAAATCCAGTTCCAACAGGCATTGACCGGTGCTTACGCTGTTTTGCGCAGCTCTCACGGATCGGTGAGTGCATGGGCAATGGGAGAAATGAGATCAGATAATACGCACTACGACCTTAATGCCCAAAACCGGGGAGTTCTTCCTTTGGAGCGGGAAAATATTGCGGATTTTGTTGATGTGCCTGAAAATAGTACCATGACGAGCAAATGGAATGCAGACTATGCAGGTATATCAAAGGTCAACGCTATTATTGACCGATTACCTAAAGCTGCCTTTGCTGACAGCTTAAAGAATCCTATCATGGCAGAAGCAAAACTATTACGGGCGTTATGGTATTTTGATCTGGTTCAGTTTTATGGGCGCGTTCCATTACACATAAGTGAAGTTACTAATGAAATCGAAGCTTCTTTACCCCGGTCATCAGTCGACGATGTTTATAGACAGATCATCGCTGATATTAATGATGCTATGCCAAATCTGGCTATTGCCAATGTTTTTCCGCAAACAGGCAGGGTAACTCAGGGGGCGGCCAAATGTCTGTTGGGTAATGTGTATATGGTTCTGAAGCAATTCGATCTGGCAGAGAAAACGTTTAAGGAAGTGACACAAATGAATTACCAGTTGTTGCCTGATTATGCGTCTGTTTTTATACCTGCAAATAAAAACAGCCGGGAATCAATTCTTGAAGTCCAATATTTGAGCACTGCCAATCTTGGTCAGCAAAGCAATTTTATTTATTATTTCCTTCCCGTTGCCACAGGACTTTCAATAATAACAGGCGCAAGCCCTAATAGCGCAAATGCCGATGCAGGATGGAATATACCCACAGAGAATTTATTAAATTCTTATGAACCTGATGACAAAAGATTAGATGCTTCAGTAGGCATTGTTGAAGGCACCTTAACCGGTACAAATTTCACACCAAGTGGTTTAAAAAGTATTGTAGGGTATACAACACCAACTGGAAAAGTATCAAGAAGATTCATAAAGAAATATTTACATAGCCATTCGGTAACCGGATCAACAGATGAAAACTTTTATATATATCGTTATGCAGGGGTTCTATTATCTTTAGCAGAAGCCTTAAATGAGCAAAACAAATCAACAGAGGCTTTGCCCTATTTAAACCAAGTACGTATCAGAGCCGGTTTGCCACCAGCTACGGAAACCGGTCAGGCTGCTTTAAGGTTGATTATAGAAAAAGAGCGCCGCATCGAACTGGCATTTGAAAATCATCGATGGCTCGATCTTGTCAGGACCGGAAGAGCAGTAGAAGTAATGACTGCTTATGGAGTCGAATTAAAAACCCTATTCCCTAACCTGGCTCCCAATACTTATACAATAACCCCAACGAGATTACTTTTCCCTATACCACGGGCAGAACTGGATCGAAATGTAAAAATAATGGGTGATCAAAATCCTGGATATTGATTAAATCAAATAGAAACGCCTCTCTCCTTATAATTATATTCATTTATATTAAACCATCATTATGAAAATGATAGCTTTTAACTTAAACAAGCCTGCTCTATTAATATTAATAATTTTAGTCGCTTTTTGTAATGCTACATACAAAAAAATAACGAAGCCGGCAGTTAATAGTAACGATATGCAATTATTTGATTAAACATGTAATTGGTTGTTTTAAAGTAACAATTCTATATAAGTATTAAAATTAGTATATGACTATCATAAAGAATAGATGCGTGTTTAACAATATCTTATTGGCCTTAAGCTGTCTGCCGTTTGTTTCAATAGCCATAGCGCAGCAGTGTCCTGTTATACCTTTACCCAATAGTTATCAGAAGGAACCAGGGCAATTTACGGTCTCTGTGCACACCTCCATTGTTAACCGGCAGCCGGAATTTGAAACAGCTGCCCGATATTTACAACGTCAATTACTCCAATTCACAGGTATTGGTGTCAGCCGCTCCATACAACAAGTGCAGCAAGCTATTGTATTTAAGAAAAGAGATACAAAAGGGAGCAATAGTGAAGCATATGCGTTGAACATGAGTCCCCGGGAAATACGTATTGAAGCAGCCACACAGCAAGGTATCTTCAATGGCGTGGTATCCCTGTTGCAATTGGTAAAAAACAATGCCAATAAGGGCGTTGTGGCGCTGGATTGCTGGAAAATAGAAGACAGACCAAAATTTGCATGGCGTGGATTGCTGATTGATGAAGCCCGCCATTTTTTTGGGAAAAAGAAGATAAAGCAGGTGCTGGACTGGATGGCTTTCTATAAGCTGAACCGCCTTCACTGGCATCTTACAGACAACCAGGGCTGGCGCATTGACATAGGCAAGTATCCTTTGCTGAGCAAGGTAGGCGGTATTGGCAATAACACAGACCCCTATGCGCCGGCAAAGTACTATACCCAGGAGGACATAAAAGAAATAGTGGATTATGCGGCAGAAAGATGCATTGAAGTTGTTCCCGAAATAGATATGCCCGGCCATGCACGGGCTGCAAATAAAGCCTATCCTGCATTTAGCGGCGGTGGCTCTGCAAAAGTGCCCGATTTTACATTCAATCCGGGTAAGGAAGAAACATACGGATACCTGACAGATATACTCCGTGAAGTGAACGTATTGTTTCCATCGGATCTCATGTTTTTAGGTGCTGACGAAGTGGCCCTTGCTAATGACGACTGGAATAAAAACAAGCTGATACAAGACCTGATACGCCAAAAAAATCTTGGAGATATACATGGTGCTGAAAAATATTTTTTGAGGCGTATGGCAGACAGCGTATATGCAATGAATAAGAAAGTATTGGTTTGGGATGACGCCACTAATAATGGATTACCGGCTGATAAAACGATTGTATTTTGGTGGCGCCATGAAAGACCTGAGGTATTACAACAGGCGTTTGACAAAGGATACTCCATAGTGCTGTGCCCTCGTTTACCTTACTACCTGGATTTTGTGCAACAGGACAGCGACCGGTTAGGCCGTAAATGGGCAGGGAATAAATTTAACATGCTGGAAGATGTGTATGGGTTTTCATTGCAGGCGATTCCCGTCTCTATAAATAAAAAACAATTACTGGGCATACAGGGAAACCTTTGGGGAGAAACTATAAAAAATGAGCAACGCCTGGATTATATGCTTTTTCCGAGGATCACCGCATTAGCAGAATCTGCCTGGACGGAAGACTCCCATCTTGATTTTGATTTATTTAAAGGAAGGCTAAATAAACATCTTACTTATTTTAATGCATCTGGTTTGTACTACTTCAGGGAAGGACGCAGCGAAAATTGAAAAGTAAAACATTTCCTTCTACATTAAGTAAGAATATTCAATAAGCAAAAAATGATTGTATCACATGAAAATATTAGTAAAGGTAAGCGCTCTTGTAAGCAAATACGATTGGTTGAACCGGCCTCAAAATATTACAGGTTTCATTTTTAGATTTAAATATATAGTAGTTCTATGTTTTTTAATATGCTCTTCGGTTCACGCCCAATCTCTTTCTGTGGTACATCCCACATGTGAGTACCGCACCAACCCTTTAGGGATTGATGTTAAAGCTCCCCGTTTAAGCTGGAAGCTTGCTTCTAAAAATAGGGATGTGATGCAGGCAGCGTATGAGATCAGGGTTTCAGAAGATGCAAAGTTCCTGGTAAAAAACAACCGTTTGTTGTGGACTTCTGGTAAAGTAGCATCAGGTCAATCAGTATTTATCAATTATAGCGGTCCTGCATTACAATCGCGCCAGCGCTGTTACTGGCAGGTCCGTGTTTGGGACAACAAGGGTAATGTATCGCCCTGGAGTGAGGTAAGCTATTGGGAGACGGGCTTATTAAACCACTCCGACTGGTCGGCAAAATGGATAGAAGCGGCAGCAATAACAAACGGTACAGCAGACCCGGTACCTGTGTTTTTCAGATCGTTCCATATAAACACTCCTGTAAGATCAGCACGATTATATATCACCGCACACGGTATTTATGAAGCGAAGCTAAATGGTAAAGACATTAGTGATCATTTACTGGCACCAGGCTGGACAAGCTATCATAAGCGGCTGCAATATCAAACTTATGATATAACCCCGTTGTTAAAACCAGGTGAAAATGCCGCTACGGTAGCGGTGGGCGATGGCTGGTACCGCGGGTTTTTGGAATGGCATGGAAAGCGTAACTGGTATGGTAAAGAAGTGGGATTGTTATACCAGTTAGAGATCACTTTTGCAAATGGAAGAAAACAGACTATCGTTTCTGACGGAGACTGGAAATCATCTTTTGATGGCCCCATCAAAACATCAGATATTTATAATGGAGAAACATTTGATTCCAGACTGGATAAGCCGGTCACAGCGGCAGTGGCAAAAAACTGGGAAAGCGTTCGGATAGTTAATGCACCATTAGATAACCTCGCAGCGCAGCAGGGGCCTCCGGTTATCCGGCATGAGCAGTTTAAAGCGTTAAAGGTGATCAAAACACCCAAAGGAGAAAATGTCATCGACTTTGGCCAGAACCTGGTGGGATGGGTGCAGGTGAAAATAAAAGGCCGGGCGGGCGATACCCTGAAAATTAAACATGCAGAAGTACTCGATAAGGCAGGTAATTTCTACACCGGTAACCTGCGCGCAGCACGGCAGGAAAACAACTATATCCTGGACGGCACAGATCAGTTCCTGGAACCTCATTTTACTTTCCAGGGATTCAGATATATTAAAATTACCGGCTTACGCGGCGAACCCAACAAGGATAATTTTACCGCAGTAGCCATCTATTCAGATATGCAGCCAACCGGTACATTCACCAGCTCAAACAGCCTGGTTAACCAGTTGCAGCACAATATTCAGTGGGGGCAGAAAGGTAACTTCGTGGATATTCCTACCGATTGTCCGCAACGGGATGAGCGCTTAGGCTGGACCGGAGATGCCCAGGTTTTTTTCAACACAGCTGCTTTCAATATGAATGTGGCATCTTTTTTTACCAAATGGTTACAGGATGTAAAGGCCGATCAATATGATAATGGCAGGGTTCCTGCTGTAATCCCGGCCAGAGATAAGTGGGCCAATGACGGCTCTGCCGGTTGGGCCGATGTGGCAACTATTATCCCATGGAACTTTTATACCCTATATGGCGATAAGCAGTTGCTTGAACAGCAGTACTCCAGCATGAAAGGCTGGGTGGATTATATTCGCAGCATAAGCAAAGACAACCTGTGGAACAGTGGCGGGCATTACGGCGATTGGCTGTTTTACACTATGGATAATGATCTTGACGGAAAAGCTGCAGTAACCGATAAATTTCTTATCGCCCAGGCATTTTATGCCGCATCAACACAAAATTTAATTAATGCCGCCGGCGTGTTAGGCAAAAATGATGATGTGGCAACCTATACGGCTTTATTAAAAGATATTAAAGATGCCTTTAACCGCGAATATGTTACGCCATCGGGCAAGTTAGTGTCTAATACCCAGACAGCGTATGTGCTGGCACTGAATTTTGATCTGTTACCTGAAAACCTACGCCAGCAGGCGGCACAACGATTGGCAGACAACATCGAAGCATATAAAAATCATATAACTACCGGTTTTCTTGGAACGCCTTACATCTGCCATGTATTAACACGTTTCGGTTATACTGATGTGGCGTATAAATTATTATTACAGGAAACATACCCTTCCTGGCTGTACCCTGTAAAAATGGGTGCAACCACCATTTGGGAACGTTGGAATGGTATCAAAACGGACGGAACCTTCGAGACCGAAACAATGAACTCTTTTAACCACTATGCTTACGGTGCCATAGGCGACTGGATGTACAAAACCATAAGCGGGATAAAACCTGATGCAACAACCCCGGGTTATAAATATTTTATCATTGAGCCACAACCAGGAGGTAAGCTCACAACAGCAAACGCAACACTGGAAACGCTATATGGTAAGATCAGTTCAAAATGGGTTATAGAGGATGGTATATTTAAACTTGAAGTAAGCATCCCGGCCAATACTTCTGCAACAATCGTATTACCTAAGGCTGCAGACAGGGAAGTTACAGAAAGCGGCCAGCCTTTGGCAGTACTGTCATTAGGCAAAACAATAAAGAAGCAGAATGGCACTATCTCAATTGAGCTGGGATCCGGAAGCTATTCTTTTATGTATAAAATATAAAAACAAGCGAGAAAATATCATCATGCATAAATTCAAATTTCTTTATTGCCCCTTCATTATGGCCGTATGTATGTTCTTGTGCCTTATACCTCTTATGGGATTGAAATTTAATAATACCAGTGTCAATCCTCTGCCAGCAATTGAAGAAAATTCCTTTAAATACCTGCGGGCAGGATTTGAACAACCTCGAAAAGAATATGCGGGTGTTCCTTTCTGGATATGGCATGATAAAGTAACTCATGAATCAATTGATACAACTCTTCTTGGTTATAAGGAAAATGGGTTCGGTGGAGTTATTGTTCATCAACGGCCGGGTATGATAACTGAATACTTATCCCAGGACTGGTTTGAACTTTTTCAATATACTGTTAAAAAAGGAAAGGAGTTGGACCTTGATATTTGGATATATGATGAGAATTCATATCCTACCGGTTTTGGCGGTGGTCATGTACCGGCAGAAATGCCGGAATCATACAACCAGGGAGCAATGCTGCGTATGACAAAGTCCAACCTGCCTGTACTTAACAAGGGAGAGATATTTATTGCTTTGCGCAAAGATGCTGATGGTAGTTTTACGGATGTGACTAAAAATTTAAAGTCCAAGAAGTATAAACCGGGTGAGTATTATTTGTTCCATAAAGAATATTATGAAAAATCGGACTGGTTTGCCGGTCACAGCTATGTAGACCTGATGGTAAAAGGTGTAACGGAAAAGTTTATTGATGTTACGATGGCTGGCTATGAGAAAACTATGAGTAATGAGTTTGGCAAAACTATCAAAGGTCTTTTCTCCGATGAACCAAGCATTCAGGCTTACGGGGCAGCAGGTTGCATCCGGTGGACACCCGACCTGTTTAGCACATTTCAGCAAAAATGGGATTACGATCTACTGGAACAGTTGCCTTCTCTTTTTGAAGAAACGGGCGATTGGCGTAAGGTAAGGCACAATTACTTTCAAACGCTGCTTGATTTATTTATAGACCGTTGGTTTAAACCTATGTATGCCTATGCTCAAAAGAACCGCCTGATATGGACAGGACATTACTGGGAGCATGCCTGGCCCGATCCAACGTACGGCCCTGATAACATGGCTGCTTATTCCTGGCACCATCAGCCTGGTATTGATATGCTTTGGAATCAGTTTGATGAAAGCAGCCCCAATGCCCAGTTTGGTAATATTCGTGCCGTGAAAGAGTTGGCCAGTGTAGGCAATCAGTTAAACAAAAAAAGAAAATTGTCCGAAACTTATGGTGGCAGCGGCTGGGATTTGACGTTTAAGGATATGAAACGGCTGGGAGACTGGGAATATGCTTTGGGGGTTAATTTCCTAAATCAATGCCTTTCTTTTACTACATTGGTAGGTCCCAGAAAATACGATTACCCCTCCAGTTTTTCCTATCATAATCCCTGGTGGCCATACTACAAAGTTTTAAACGATTACTTTACCCGGTTATCCTTTGCCTTGTCGCAAGGCGCTCAGTTGAATAATATATTGGTTATTGAACCCACCACCTCGGCCTGGATGTATGCTATGTACCGCCGCTCTCATGAGCAATTAAAAAAAATAGGGCAATCCTTCCAGGATTTTGTAACTACTATTGAGAAAGCGCAGGTAGAATATGATCTCGGTTCGGAATACATTATAAAAGAACATGGAAAAGTTTTGGGCAAGCAATTTGTAGTGGGCAACAGGGCTTATACTACTGTAGTTATTCCTCCGGGTATGGAAAATATCGACGGGGCAACTTTCAGGTTGTTAAAAGAATACGCTGGCAAAGGCGGGAGGGTTTTGCAGTTTGAGGAATTGCAACGGATCGACGGCGCAGTAAATACTGAACTAAGTCATTTTGATTTAAGCTATTCCAATATTAAAAAAATCAGCCGGTTAGATACAACTGTTATAAAAGAATATCTGCAGCCCCGCGAATGCAAGATCAGTCATAAAGGCGGTAACCTGTTACATCAGCGGCGAGTGTTTAATGATGGCCAATTGCTATTTCTTACCAATGTAAGCATGACCGATAGCGTAAACGGCGCTTTAAATATAAATGGGAAAGATGCTTTACTGATGGATTTATTTACTGGCAGGATATATGATTATCCGGAACGGCCACAGGCTAAAACCGTTTGGATTGATTTTGATATTCCTCCTGCCGGCAGCATGCTTCTTTTTATTGCAGACAGAAAGAATAATGTATTTGAGAGGTACTCCTTTCCGGTAAAGAGCGCTATTGTTCCTGCTCCGGTTTCAAAAGTAATACGACCAAAAGAGAATGAGCTGATAATTGACTTTTGTGATGTGCAAATGGGCAACACCGTATTAAAAGACCTCCATTTCTATACTGCAGCTGATACGGTGTTTAAATATCATGGATTTGAAAATGGTGATCCCTGGAATCATAAGATACAGTTTAAAAATCAAATAGTGGAGAGAGACAGCTTTTCAAAAAATACCGGGTTCACGGCTACCTATCGTTTTACAATTGATCAACAGGTATACTATAAAAAGTTCAGAGCAGTAGTAGAACAGGGTTCCTTATGGAATTTAATCACAATAAATGGGCAACAGGTAAAACCCCTAAGCAACCAGTGGTGGTTAGATAGAAATTTTGCAGTTGTTGAAATTGGACCTTTTCTAAAGCCGGGAGAAAACTCGTTGTCGCTGTCAGTGGATCCCATGCGTGTGTATGCTGAGATTCAGCCGATTTATATACTTGGAGATTTTAACCTGGCAACAGATACAAAAGGCTTCCGCATCACCCCTCCGCAACCATTGAAGATAGGAAGTTGGAAAAAGCAGGGCATGCCATTATTTAGTCACAGTATAACATATAGCAAAGAAATCTCACTCAATACTATCGGACAGCAATATGAAGTTACCTTACCCAATTGGAAAGGTACAGTGGTCTCCGTGAAAGTAAACAATGAATCCGCTGGCATTATATTTTCGGAGCCCGGGAATTTAAACATTACTAAATATTTAAAAAAAGGGATTAACATGATTGATGTAACTGTAACGGGAAGCTTAAAGAATTTATTGGGCCCTCATCATAAGTCGCCTAAGCCAGGACAGGCTACTCCTTTTCTTTGGAGAAATATTTCCTTTTATCCACCAGGAAACGATTACGATACCTACGATTACGGTTTGTTTGTGGATTTCGAAATAAGAGGCTATTCATTAAGAAAATAGTTACCTGCCCTCCTCATGTAATCCGGGAAAGTACCGACCTGTTAATTAATCCATCTGCTAAATGAAGCATTGCCGATGCCTGCAGCTCATAATCCAGTTTATATTTCCCTTTTACTACAAAGGCAGGTAGCTTGTCCCCATCCTCTAAAGCTCCCTCAACATGGAATTGAAAGGCCTCTGCAAAATTTTCTTTTACCTCATCCAAAGTTTTACTGGTAGCAAATACAACCGCGTTTATTTCACCGGTACCATCGCTAAAGTTATCGCCCAACCATTCAATTAATACTTTAATCTTTTTCTCTTTCTAAAATTGAAGCAGATACCAGGGGCTGATAGTCAGTTCCTGGTATTATTTCACCCTTTTCATCCTGGTTAGCATGAAGCGGATGAATGATCAGCCGCAACGTAGGATCGTTGGATATAAAGTTCCACAGCCAGTTGCAAACTAATTTTACCTTGTTCTATGAATACTGAAGAAAGCTATTTCATAGGAAGGACATGTGAACCTACTGCAATGTATTTGGGCATTGTCAAATAGTCTTTCTAAAATCGAGCTAAAAACTATGTATCTATGTGGTTAATATTCTTTGTTTCTACTATGGTTTGTTGCCCGGTTTCCCACACAGCATATTTTTCAAGCAATTCAGCTTTTACTCTTTTTCCTTTGGGCGTTTTAGCCATTCGCCCGAGTATGCCACCGATAATGGCAAAAAAGCCCGTGAGCCGTGACTCGCCAATGTCGAGCAATACAGCAAGATGCCAGATATTGGCAGGAATACCCTTCTTGTTGGTCAATCCGGCTTTCACGAGATTAGAGGCAATCAAAGCCGCTAAATATTGTCCTTCGCAGGCAGGAACTACCTTACACAAAAACTTGGTATCAGTATCTGTAGTCCAGAACGTATGTATTTTGCCTTTCTCCGCAAGGAAAGTCTGTCCTTTTGTTAATACCATTTTTTCATTGCCGTTGAGCAGATGTAAACGTCCTTCCAGTGCGGTAAACTCTTCAGAAAAAGAAAGGTGGTAATGAGGTGAAGGACCAGGACACCCTTTAGGTATGAATGCCTGTATTAAATGATAGGCCTGATTGGTATCCCTGCCCTCGGTAATGATTTCTAATGTATCCCCTACAATGGGGTTATGTAATTTCTTAACCATGACTGCTTTATTTTGTAAAAACTTTTCTTGTACAAAATTCAGGTCAGGGAGGGGACCTGGTCAACCAGGTTCCTGGTGAATTGCTGTTATTCCACAATGAACCGTAATAAACCATTAAAAACAAAAATGCCAGGGGGAAATATTCCCCCTGGCATTTTGTTAATTTCTCCAAGAAGGATTACCCTAAATGCTCTCTGAAGAAAGGAATAATTTGTTCCAATGCTTTTCCGGTAGCTTCGGGCTGATCATACAGATCGTAGTGGCTTGCACCTGCTACTACCTGAAGTGATTTCTTTGCAGAAGCCGCTTTATTGAACAGCTCATAACCATCCCTGTACGAACCAAATGCCCCTACTTTATCACCGATAACAACATGCAACGGTTGTGTCAGTAAATGATCGGCCAGGTGGAACGCATCAAAACCTACAGCGCCTGCTAATCCGGAAAACAGCAATTTGTTCGGAGAACAAGCGTGCTGACCTCTTGAAGTAGTATAATAATCTACTGCTTCTACGATATCAATATCATTTAATCCAGCCTGTTTTCTGGCTTCTTCATTAGGAACTACATAAACTGTAACGAAAGGTTCCGCTCCATTGGCTTCTGCCGTACGTTGGGCTGCAATGGCTTCCAAAGTTTTGATAGCCGCCCCGGGAGCGTAATCGCCCTCACGCATTAACCGGCCATAATTAGCGCCAACAACTGTTACAACAGCTTTAAATCTTCTCTCGGTCATGGCCGCATTTACCGCATAGCCACCGCCGCCGCAAACGCCCAATACACCAATACGGTCATTGTCCACATAAGGAAGCGTGGTCAGGTAATCTGCTGCACAGCGAAAATCTTCCACACGGGTGGCAGGGTCTTCCAAAAATCTCGGCTCTCCCCCACTTTCTCCCTGGTGAGACGCATCAAATGCCAGTGTAACAAAACCGGCTTCTGCCAGCGCCTTACCGTAAATATTACCGGCTGTCTGGTTTTTACAGCTACTGATAGGATGCGCGCAAACAATAGCCGGATATGTTTTAGAGGCATCGAAATCTTTCGGAAATTGCAGAATGGCTGCTACTTCCCAATTTTTGTGTTTGAACTTTACTTCTTTCATTATTTTACTACTTTAAAGATTATTTCTTACAGGTTTTTCTGAAAAAAAGGAACGATAACTGAAGCAGTTTCTTCCACATATTGCGGTACATCGTACAGCTGCATGTGGTTGGCATCGTTTACAACGTGGATATTTTTATCAGCACTTGCAGCACGGTTATAGATATCCTCACTCATCCATCTGCATCCGGACTCACTTCCTACCACGATTTGCAATGGTTGTACCAAAAATGCTTCTGCAAGATTGAATGAATCATAGGTAACCAATTGTGTTAAACTTCTTGAAAGCACATATCCCGGAGATGTAGAACACATGGCACGGGGTGTACGATAGTATTCCCAGGCATCTTCCATTTCTTTGCTGGGTGCGCTTTCTTTGGTTTCAGGAGCAAAAGGCAGTTTTCCTCCGTCAGCTCCCTGTGCTTCTTTGGCACGGGCATCAGCTCCCATCATCAATAATGGCATCGCATCGGCATCTTTTACAGAACCGTCCCAACCGTTGCGGTACATTGCACCAATATTTACAGTACTGATACCACCCACTGCTTTGATACGGTGGTCATTGATAGCTGCATTAATGGAATAACCGCCACCTGCACAGATACCTGCCGCACCAATCCTGTTTTCATCTACATAAGGTAAGGCACTGATATAATCTATCACAGCGCTGATGTCTTCCACACGGATATACGGATTTTCCAGCAAACGCGGTTCTCCAGTGGTTTCACCCTGATATGAAGCATCATAAGCTATCGCTACAAAACCGGCTTCCGCAAATTTAGTGGCATAGATACTTGCTGTCTGCTCCTTAACGCCTCCACCCGGGTGTGTTACCACAATTGCAGGATGTTGGCTTGCTTCATTGAATCCTTCCGGCAGAAAGATGATACCCGCCATTGTGATATTTCCGTTATTGCTGTTTTTAAAATTTACTTTTTGCGTTGTCATAACTTTTATAATTTGAAAATTTGTTATTTAATACAAAACTACACCCGGCTATTGCTTCAAAACGTAAACAGATTACCGGGAAACGGATACATTTTACGGATTAACGCTTAATTAAGATAGCTGCTTTCTTTTCGAATTGCAGGAACAAAGCAGCAATTGTAATACGGCATTACACCTTCTATCCCCTCAACAGAATTTTTGTATTTATCAAAATAAATTTATTGTTTATCAATAAATATTTATTACTTTTGCGATAGTAAATTTAAATTCAATTTTTATGTCTGCAAGAAATAACATGCTATTTAAGGGCCTGTATATTGTGGCCTGGATCATTTTCGTTGGTTTGTGCATTGAAGCCGGAGGTTTGATCGTCAATTTTATTTTTACTATCTATAACCCCGAATTCGTCCCAAACCTGTATCAAAAGTTAGACCTAAGTGAAATGTATAACCGTAGCGAATGGGCTTTTTTCATTATCTATTCGCTTATCCTGGTTATTGCCGTTTTGAAAGCCTATTTGTTTTACATCGTCATCAGGCTGATGCACAGATTTGATTTCGCAAAACCCTTCAATCGTTTTGTTTCTAAACGGATAACAGAAATCAGCTATTACACTTTTTCAATAGGAATACTTAGCTACATCGCCCGGCAAACCGCTGAAAATATACATCACAAAGGTTTTGCAACCGACAATCTGAATGAGTTTTTTTCAGACAGTCAGGCATTTATCCTAATGGCAGCGGTCATATACATTATTGCAAGTATTTTTAAAAGAGGAGTAGAACTCCAAACCGAAAACGATTTAACAATATAATATAAAATCATTATGAAAAGAACTTCAATAGTATTTCTTCAGGCAGTTATCGTACTTATAGGCATTGTGGCGCTTGCCCTGTTAATTTGGTTTCCTTTAACTGAAGGAAGAGCCACCAACTTAAACCTGATCAACATTTACCTTGACCCGTTCATCCTGTATGGATATACCGCATCAATCGCTTTTTTTGTTGCACTGTACAAGGCGTTCAAACTACTTGGATATATCGGGCAAAACAAAGTATTCTCGGTAGGCGCTGTAAAGACCTTAAAGAGTATAAAGCACTGTGCAATCATACTAAGCATTTTAATTCTGATAGCAGGCCTATATATAAGGATATTCCATAATAAAGAAGATGACCCTGCTGGTTTTCTTGCCATCTGTATGGTGACTATTTTTATTTCTATCGTAGTTGCAACTGCTGCTGCAATATTTGAAAAATTGCTGCAAAATGCCATAGATATGAAATCTGAAAACGACTTAACAATTTAAGCTATGCCAATTATTGTAAACTTAGACGTGATGATGGCAAAGCGGAAAATGTCGCTGAACGAACTTTCCGAAAAAGTGGGTCTAACCCTTTCCAATCTCTCTATTTTAAAAACAGGCAAAGCAAAAGCCATCCGGTTCAATACATTGGAGGCTATTTGTGAAGCATTAGATTGCCAGCCCGGAGATATCCTGGAATATGCAGGTGAATCTGCACATTAATTAAGCATTCATTATATATTCTTAAAAACCTTTAGCAACATGTCTGTTTTCTTCCTGAAAATGTTGCAAAATATGACAAACAAAAATGAAAGCTGGGTCCAACCGATGAATCTGAAATACTGCTGAAAAAGTATCGTTTAATGTTAAGGCTCAGGATGCCGTGAGTATAATAGCAAGCATCATCAGGACAAACGCATAAATATGATCGGTTGTCGAATAACCTTTTTTATTGATTTGATAGTGAAACGTATTTGTTCAGTTCTGTTGGATGCTCGGCTTGCTTTACCAAAAAATCTGCAACATCTGAACGATTGATACTGCTAATATTGATGCCTTTATAAAGTTGGGTTTCTGCTCTGTATTTTTCTGTCAGTGGTTCGTCTTTCAGAAGCCCGGGTCTGACGATCTCCCATTTTATTTTTGATGTTGTAATAATCTCTTCCATTTTGGTCTTGTCCGCATACACATCTTTAAGCAGAAGTTTGAAAAATATTTTCATTAAAAAAGAGCTGTAAGCACCACTTTCTCCTGCTCCAAAACCGGTTACCATTATAAATGGAACCTGGGTGTTTGTTTCCTGTTGAACCTCTGTCAAAAGTTTTGCGAAGTCTGAGTACAGCGTTGTTCGCTTCCTGCTTTTCCCTGTTCCCAATGTCACAATTACAGCATCTGCATTTTCAATGGATCTTTTCAAGCCGGTTTTATTCGTTGCACTTCCTTTGATCTGTAGCAGGTTTGTATTAACCGGCAAGATAATTTCCGACCTTGAGAGTGTGGTTACTTTATGATTTCGCAGCAAAGCTCTTTTTACTGTCTCCAATCCAACGCCTGCCGAAGCGCCTATAACTGTTATATTCATTTTTTGATTTAATTATTTTCGGCAAATGTATAAATGTGGTATCCAAAATATACTACATTTGCAAAAAATACCGCTATCTTTTAGGATACTGCAAAAGAAGTCAAATGAGGAATAAGCAAAAACAAGTTCAGTTAAGAGATGTTCAGGACGTGCTTGATATCATTGGTGGGCGTTGGCGTGGGGCTATCCTGGCAAGTCTTTGCGACAAAGAGAAAAGGTTCAATGAACTCAAACGGGATTTAGGAAGTATTACTCCCCGGACTTTAACCAAAGAGTTAAAATATCTTGAAATGAATAAACTGATCAGCCGGGAAGTTGAGGCTTCAGCCGCTGTGTCGGTTGTTTATAGTCTTACCAAACACGGCAAATCGTTAGACCCCTTGATCGGTCAAATTGTTGCCTGGGGGCAAAAGCACCGGAAAGTTATTTTGGGATAGTTTTTTGTGCGCTCCTCCGCTGGTGTGAGCATTATGCTGGTACCTAATAGCAATCAGTCCTATCAATACAGCACATAGTTGAGATATTTGTGTAATTTTGTTTAAAGTCTGAATAAACGAAATATCGGCAATGCCCAGGCCAACAAATAAAGAAGAACTATTAAAGTTAAGTCAAGACAATTTCAACAAACTCCTTAGTTTAATTAATAATATGGCTGATGAAAACATTGAATTTCCAAAAGGAACAATGAACCGAAATGTCAGGGATATTTTAACCCACTTACATCATTGGCATCTAATGATGTTAGATTGGTATAATGTTGGGATGAAAGGAGAAAAGCCCACAATGCCTGCTAAAGGCTATACATGGAAAGACACCTCAGAATTGAATAAAAAGATCTGGAAAGACTATCAAAATGTAACCCTGCAGGATGCTAAAAACTTGTTGACCAAATCTCATATTGAAGTTCAGAATATTATTGAGAAATATACCAGCGAAGAGTTGTTTGAGAAAAAAAGATACGAATGGACAGGTACAACATCACTTGGAGCATATCTTATTTCTGCAACTTCAAGCCATTATGATTGGGGAATAAAGATTATCAGGAAAGCGCTAAAATCATAATTGTTTAAATTATTTCCAAAATCAAATCATACAGCAAAGTGAATACGGAGAGTTGAAAGTCGGGGAATAGCTTCAAAAGCTTTCTCTTCGGGGTTGAGATGGACCGATAGTAATTTTTTATTGGGAAAAAATCAATGTTTAAACGGATGCAGGAACAAAAAAAACTTTGTGAAAGTAAAACTATTCAGATTGTGGAATACGAACCGCAATACCAATCTGTTTTTAAATTGCTGAACGAAGAATGGATTTCTGCCTATTTTGAAATAGAAGAAGCTGATATAAAAGTATTGGGTAATCCCGAAACATATATCCTGAACAAAGGCGGGGAAATATTTGTAGCACTATACAACGGCGAACCGGTGGGCGTTTGTGCCTTAATTAAAATGGACGACCCTGATTATGATTTTGAAATGGGTAAAATGGCAGTATCTCCCAAAGCACAGGGGAAAAATATCGGATGGTTATTAGGACAGGCAATCATCAATAAAGCCAAAGAATCAGGAGCATCAAAGATCTACCTGGAAAGCAATACTATTCTGAAACCTGCTATAAACCTGTATTACAAAATGGGCTTTCAAAAAATATCAGGACGACCTACACCATACAAAAGAGCTAATATTCAAATGGAATTAGTTATAAACAATTTATATGATGAAAGCGAACGATATTAAAATTATCAATACCACTACAGGCGATTGGGGTATGGTTATGTTTATGGAAAAAACTAAGACTGGAAATGAATGTTGAGATGACACAGATGACGCTGATTTATATGATTGAATATGATTTTTAACCCTTTAAAATCTGCCTAATCCGTGTCATCCGCGTTCCATCACACATTCTTAAAAACCTTCGGCGACATGCCCGTTTTCTTCCTGAAAAATCTTGCAAAATAATTTGGGTAGTCGAAGCCCAGGCTGTAAGATATTTCCGAAATGGAAAGTGAAGTCTTCTTCAGTTTGTCTTTTGCCAACCGCAATACAAAATCCTGGATATGCTCAATGGGAGATTGCCCCGTAAAGTGCTTGACCAGGTCGCCGAAATAATTGGGCGACAGGCAAGCTTTCTGGGCAAAATATGCCACCGACGGCATTCCTGAAACTTCATCTCCCCTGCTGTAATAGTCTTTTATATTCTTGTAAAAATTATCTACTACCTGGTGATATACGGCGCTTCTTGTGTCGAACTGGCGATCATAATAGATCTGCGTGTATGATAATATTAAAGCGATATAAGAAAGGATGACCTCTTTTGAATAATGCGGCCTTTGAAATTCATCGAAGGCTTTTTTGAACAGATCCCATAATAGAACCTCCTCTTCTTTTGTCAGGTAAAGCGCCTCGTGATTGTTATAATGAACAAAATTATACGCTTTGGCAACCCGGTGAACCAGTTTGGCATCAAC
>JASGDI010000173.1:0-10985 GCA_049841335.1 Niabella sp.
GCAGCCACTAATGTGATAGTAGTTGAAAAAGAAGGTAACAAGAAAGTTACTCTTGCTGTATTGGACAGGGAATCGCCTAATCCCAACTTTATTTGTGAAATCACAGAGCGTAAAGGCATTATCTCTAAAATAGTTTTCAGCACAACCATAGGCACTCATGGCACTTTTAAAAATACGTTTCATTATTTCGATCAGTTGCTAAGTGCCAAATACCCGCTTTCTAAATTTTATGCCATAGATCCTGATGGGGGTGTTAACACCAGGAACAAAACAAAAGAAGAGTTATACAGCTACCTGGTATACAATACATCATCTGGCGCTGCCCTAGAATTTAAAACTTCTACTACCAAAATTCTAAACTTCTGTTTTAAAGAAGCCGACAAAGCCTTTGCTTTGTCTATTGAGGAAAAATAAATCTTTAAAAAGATTGATAAACGCTTAATGGAAGCTACTTTTTGATCGAAAAATTCTATACCTTTGCACTCCTTCCGGTGATTATACCGGAATTGGTCTCGGGACGTAGCGCAGCCCGGTAGCGCACTTGCATGGGGTGCAAGGGGTCGCTAGTTCGAATCTAGTCGTCCCGACATAAAAGAAGTTCAGCAGAAATGTTGGACTTTTTTTGTTTCCTGTTGTTTTATATTGTCTGATGCAGTCTGGAAGCGCATTTCACTAAGGCGGAGTGTCGTGGGTTCGAATCTGGGCCATTATCTTCATTACTAAGATGCTGGATGAAAATTGAAGGAGACAGTCCGGTATGGGTCTTAAATATTGTTGCAAATTTGCTGTGCGAGGAGAAACTTCCTTTTTCTGCAAGCACACTGATTTTATATTGTCTCCACTCAGGATTGTTTCTTAAATTTTCGATGATGTAATTAATACGCGGTTCGTTAATATAATTATTGAAATCTTTTTGTTTATGCTTTTTATTACATATGAAAGGTACTTGGTATTAGTATTAAAGTGTGCTGACAGGTAAGATAATGAGATGTTGCCGGATGTAAAAAGCTTTGAGTCTTCAAATTCGTTGAGGCCGTTCAGGAGCCTTTGTTTTGTCTCTTCCGGTATCAGTAAATTATCGCTGTTGTGGTGGATGGTAGCAATAGCATGACTTTCAGACGTATCAACTGCTACATCGTTTTCTTTTGACAGTTGTTCTTTTTCCTGTACCTGATTGCGCCTTTTGTACCGCTTGTATGAGAACCATGCTACTCCTAATGCCATAGATAAAGTAATGACTATATATAGCCGGATATGCCGTTTTTTCCTGCAGGCAAATTGGCCGATGAGGATAAACCAGGCGTGAACGAAAGGCTTAAGCAGTTGCTCGTTCACTTTGTAGTTTCCGGATCTCCTAAATACTGGATAAAAACGGAAGGAGACAGGCCGGTATTGGCTTTAAATATTGTTGCAAATTTGCTGTGCGAAGAGAAACCTCCTTTTTCTGCAAGCACGCTAATTTTATATTGCCTCCACTCAGGATTATTTTTTAGATTCTCCATGATGTAATTAATACGCAACTCGTTAATATAGTTATTAAAATCTTTTTGTTTGTATTTTTTTATTACATAAGATAGGTACTTGGAATTAGTGTTCAGGTGTGCAGACAGGTAAGATAATGACATATTGCCGGATGTAAAAAGGTTTGAGTATTCAAACTCTCTGAGGCGGGTCAGCAGTCTTAGCTTTGTTTCTTCCGGTATTAAGGAGTTCTCTTCGTGATTATGAGAAGAGGCGGAGATTTCAGCATTTTCAGGAACATCCATATTTCCGCTAACCTCGTTTTCTTTAAAGGAAGAAGAACCTATAACAGGTGCGGTATCTGTTATTTCCGTTGTTATATAATTCTGGGAGTGCTGTTGTTCTTTTTGCTCTGTTTGTTGTAAGGCAGCTTTAAATTTTTCCAGCATTATTTTCTTTTGTTTTTTCCTGTAGAAGAAAAAGAAAAGAATGCCGCCAAGCAGTAATGTAATACCTGCTATTATGTAGATGTCTTTTGTGTTGCTTTTGGCTTCTGCAGCCTGTCGCTGCTTTTCTAATTTAAGAACAAGGCTGTCAATAGCGCTGGTGGCATTTGCAAAAATCTGTTCCGTAATTGTATCCTGTTTTTGACGGTTATCCTGCAGTTTAGCCAGATCATTTGTTTTTGTATAGTAATCCTGGGAAGTCTTATATATTACATTTTTCAGTTGAAGGTCCGGAGACTCATTGGCTACTTTCATGGCGCTGTCCAGGTATCTTTTGGCATTTGCTAATTCATTTGTTTCAATAAAGACAGCAGCTATACCATTATAAATAAGGCCGGTAGTTACATTAGACGGCATATTATTTAAAAGTGTTATGCCTTTATGATAATGTTTCAAAGCTTTTTCATATTCTTTAAGATAATAGTAGTTAAGCCCTAATAACTGTTCATTGCCAGCCATTAAAAAATCCTTGTTTTGCGTAATATGGCTGAAATATTTTTGAGACTCTTCTATGTGTTTTATGGATGATCTGTAATTTTTGACGGCCTGGTCATAATAGGCCAGCTCCTGCTTCATTAATCCCGCAGCACTATTGGCTGTTTCAGGGTTTTCAATTTGTGATATCATCCCGAGTGCTTTCTGTGAGTAACTCCTGGACTTATTATACAATAGCATCAGGCGATATTGAGTAGCAAGAAATCCGCAGATCCTAACCTTCCAGTTATAATCGTTTGTTTTGCTGATAATACTATCTGCTTTTTCAGCAAACGCTATTGATTTTGTCAGCTCCTGTTTTTGCTGATAAAGCGTAGCTGATAGCATCAGGCTTTTCGCCTGAAAAACAGGAAGGGTAGACGCTTTATAAAGAGAATCAGCTATATCAAATGCCCTCTTTATGTCTTTAGGAGCTATTTCCAGATATGCCTGGATATAAATTTTATTAAAAGCCTCTGCATCCTGGGCTTTCCCTGGAACAGATATTAAGAATGTAGTAAATACAAGTAAGAAATGATCTTTAAATTTCATGTGCCGCTGCATTCAGAATTTCCTGTAGTTAAAGTTTTTTATAAAGTACAGTCAATGCCATTAACTTAAGACTAATGTAATTATAGGCGATAACACCAATGTCGCTGACCGTCATTGCGACTATTATCATTAGTATCTGAAGTTAGTAACGTTGAAGTACGGGGTAAATTTATAGAATTGATTTAAATTAATTTTTTGTTTTCTCCTAAGACCCAATACCCGATTTCCATATGGTGTATTTTTCAATTTCCTGATTTTGAAAATAAGGTGCTGGTTAAAATGTGTTTTATTATATAGTTATATATTTTAATTTATATTAATAATATAAAATACTACCATTTTTCACTTTACGGAAACACTTATCATTTTCCTTATTATGGTAATACAAGTTCTTTTAGGACGCATGGCGGACCTATATATTTGCGCATCAATGTGCCTTAAAAATTAACATTTAAAGTGGATTTTTAAAGGATGCCTTTTGAAAAGATTATCCTGTGAGCCTGCAGACATTATCCTCTAACAAATAAATATTACTGATATAACAATCTTAAATCTAAAACCCTTTAATGTTATCTGGATACAAATTTTGACTGGGGAAAGTGTGCTATATATCAATATGTTAAAATAATTATACCTAAAAAAATTCGCTAAAAGTTTAACAAAAATCAACAATCACATGAAAATTAAACAATCCTTGAAAAAACGGTTGCTTGGCAAAGCCCGAACAACAATTTTGGCAATTGCAGCCCTAATAATGGCGCCGCAGGCCGCGTTAGCGCAAACAGTACCCATACAATGTACATCGGAGGGGTTGGCGTATGTAATTACGTTCGATGAAGGTCAATATCATTTATATTCATTGTCGGTTAATGACCCAAATGCTGTAGCAACCCGTATAACAACATTTCCGATTGGAGTCAATCCCAATTCCTTGGGTTTAGACGATGTGGGAGACGGTTATTTGTTTGCTCTGGATTATAACACTGGAGCGCTTTTAAAAATTGACGCCAACGGAGCTTATGGAACGGTTGCGGTGAACGACCCAAATACGCTATTAAAAGCCGGATATTCAGCAGGTGGCATCGCAGCAGATGGCATGTACTATGCGTTCCATAACAATTTTGATGGTTTGGGTGCTGATAAGCTTGTTAGAATAAACATTACGGAAACAACGCCCACTGTATCGGAGGTTGTGCTTTCGGGTGATGCTTTTACGGGAAGTATTGATGATATTGTTCCTCACCCTATACAATCTAATTTACTTTTTTCTGTAACCAGCACAAACCAGTTAGTACAGATAGATTTAAATACTGGCATAGTTACTAATAGAGGATCAGTTACCGCTACTGGTTTAACTGCAGGCACTAATGGTACTCTTTTTATGGATGCGACAGGCAATCTGTTTTTTGGACACAATCAAAATTCTATCCTTTATAAGCTTGACGATCCCTTAAATGGAACAGCTCCTTTTGGTGCTACAGAATATTCTAATGCGCTTGTTAATGCAACAGGGCAGGTTCAGGATGGTGCCCGCTGCTTTGCTGTAGTAGCTCCATCGGCTAATCCTGATACAAGAGCGCTTACTGATATGAGCACGGTAAGTATTCCGGTTATTGCAGGGCCAGGAACCGGTACGGATGGACAAGGTTCGTTACCTATTGATCCTACTTCTATTATATTAACCGTACCTACTACCGGCCACGGCCTTACCAACCCTGTTGTTTCTAATGGCGGGAAAACCCTTACTGCTGATGAAGGAATTTTCCAGGTGAATGAAGACGGTACGGTTAGCTTTACGCCTACACAAAATTTCAACAAATCAATATTAGTTAATTACACTATTAAGGATACTGGTGGCAACGAGTCTAACGTTACAACTATTACCATTACTGCAGATGGCACACTGCCAGTAGATTTTGGTACTGTTTATGCTGCTTTCGTAAATGGTCAGTTAGTAGTAAACTGGTCTACTTTAACTGAATCTGGTAACAGCTACTTTGACATAGAAGTATCTAAAGATGGTGAGAACTTTACTAAAATAGGCTCTGTAGACTCTAAAGCAAATGGTGGTTACTCTGATGTAGCTATTGATTACGACTTTAGCGTAAATCTGCAAAATGGTAATACACTGCTGGGTATCGCTTTATTCTCCATAGCATTTATTGCGCTGCTGTTCAGCAGGAAGAATAAATGGCTGTACACTGTAGTACTGGTTGGCGGACTTAGCATCTTCGGTGCTTCATCCTGCTCTAAAAATGACGCAGCAGGAATTGAAGATTCCGGAAAGGTTTTCGTACGCATCAAGCAGGTAGATATAGATGGTAAATTTACCTATAGTAAACCTGTTCAGGTAGTAAGAAAATAAATATCCTATATTATTCAATATCGCAAGAGGCCGCTTACATGTAAGCGGCCTCTTTTCATGCATTATTTCCGAAAGCCGGGTATTGGATATTTTTGATAGTTTAGCCAGGTACTTCTGCTTCAACCGGTTTTTATACATTTCTGATTGTAGTAAACCGGAAATTGTATCAGGTATGGGTATAGTAATATGCCGGGCCCCACAGGTACTTGGTTTTTTAATTACAATAGTGGAATGCTTTTAAAAGAGGATAGTATGGTTGTAGTTGAAGGCATTGATATTTACACCTCGATCATTCTACACAAGCACAACCCGCAGCTAGCTGAAATAATCCTGGCGTTTAACGAGCGGAATGAAAATAGCTTTGGGAGGCAGATAGATTGTAAGTTATACTTAACTGATCCTCCAATGCCCTAATAATTCAACCTGATCCCTGAAATACCCGTAAATGCTGGGTTTTGGGCAATAAAAAACCCAGCTAAAAAGCTGGGAGTGTACCGCGTACGGGAATCGAACCCGTGATTCATCCGTGAAAGGGATGCGTCTTAACCCCTTGACCAACGCGGCTTGTTGTTTTTGGGAGTGCAAATATAGGGCGCTATTGTTGAATAGCCAAAAACTTTTTTTAAAAATTATTGCACATCATCCTGTTTATAAAAATTTAAAATGTATGAGGTACACTTATTTCATAATAATCACTAACTTCACGCCTCCAAAAAGTACTTCATAATTTAAATTACTAAAAAAGTCATGAGCACAGTTAAAGTAGCCATCAATGGTTTTGGTAGAATCGGACGCCTTGTTTTCCGTCAAATCTACAATCAGCAAGGCATTGAAGTGGTAGCAATTAATGATCTTACAAGCCCTAAAGTTTTAGCCCACTTACTAAAATACGACTCAGCACAGGGGCCGTTTGACAAAAACATTTCTCATTCAGATAGCTCCATCACTGTAGAAGGTGAAGAAATCAAGATCTATGCACAAAAGGATCCTTCTCAAATTCCCTGGGGAGCGCACGATGTAGATGTGGTATTAGAGTGTACAGGATTCTTTACTGACAAAACAAAAGCAGAAGCTCATATTGCTGCAGGTGCAAAACGTGTAGTTATTTCAGCACCGGCAACAGGCGATCTGAAAACGATCGTATATAATGTAAACCACGATATTTTAGATGGTAGTGAAACAATTATCAGCTGTGCATCCTGCACCACTAACTGTTTAGCTCCAATGGCAAAAGTACTGGATGATACTTACGGTATCGAGATCGGTATCATGACAACTATCCATGCTTACACTAACGACCAGAATACCCTGGATGCACCACATCCAAAAGGTGATTTACGCCGTGCACGCGCTGCAGCAGCTAATATTGTTCCCAACAGCACAGGTGCAGCTAAAGCCATCGGCCTGGTATTACCTAACCTTAAAGGTAAGTTAGACGGTAGCGCTCAGCGTGTACCAACTATCACAGGTTCTATCACAGAGCTGAACGTGATTTTAGGCAAGCCCACCACTGCAGAAGAAATCAATGCAGCAATGAAAGCGGCTGCTAACGAAAGCTTTGGTTATAATGAAGATGAAATCGTAAGCAGCGATATCATCGGAACTACTTACGGTTCTTTATTTGATGCCACACTTACTAAAGTAATGACTGTAGGTGATAAGCACATCGCGCGCACTGTATCATGGTATGACAATGAGAACAGTTATGTTTCTCAGTTGGTTCGTACCGTTGATTATTTTGCGAAACTGATCAGTAAATAATGCAATATTAATACAAGGGCGGGACATCAACAGTCCCGCCTTTAATTTTTATGGACCCTGCTACAGCGCTGTTACTATTGCTTTCCTTTGGGTGAAGCTCAATAGCAGCAGATGTATCAGCAATAACTCCGGCAGTGAATGATATAACAATTGTTCAGGCATTAAACACCCGGTCAACTGTCATCTTTCATTTGCCAGCTAAAAATTAAAAAGATGTCAAAATTCAGCGATTATAATTTTAAAGGCCAGAAAGCATTGGTACGTGTAGATTTTAACGTGCCCCTGAATGATAAAATGGAGATCACTTCCGATGCCCGTATGAAGGCTGCTGTTCCTACTATTAAAAAGATACTGGCCGATGGGGGAAAGGTAATATTAATGTCTCACCTGGGGCGTCCTAAAACAGGTCCGGAGGATAAGTTTTCTCTCAAATACCTGGTAAAGCATTTAAGCGATTTGTTGGATGGAGCTCCGGTGTTGTTTGCCGATGACTGTATTGGGGAACAGGCCTATCTTACAGCCGATATGATGCGGGACGGAGAAGTGCTGTTGCTCGAAAATCTTCGTTTCTATAAAGAGGAAGAAAAAGGTGATGAAGCTTTTGCAGAAAAGTTAAGCAAGCTGGGAGATGTGTATGTAAACGACGCTTTTGGAACAGCTCACCGCGCACATGCTTCTACAGCAATCATAGCTAAATTCTTCCCCGTCGAAAAAAGGATGTTTGGTTTGTTGATGGAGAACGAAGTAAGCAGCGCTGAAAAAGTATTAAAGGAAGCTCAAAAACCATTTACAGCCATTTTAGGAGGTGCAAAGGTTTCTGATAAGATACTGATCATTGACAACCTGATGGAAAAAGCTACCGACATCATAATTGGCGGAGGTATGGCTTACACTTTCTTTAAAGCGCTGGGCGGCAATATAGGCTCATCGCTTTGCGAGGAGGAAAGATTGGATACGGCAAAGGAAATTTTGGAAAAAGCCAAAGTGAAAGGTGTTAATATTCATTTACCCGGCGACAGCATTATTGCTGATAAATTTGCAGAGGATGCCAGTGTTTCCGAGGCTCCGAGCGATAATATTCCTGAAGGTTGGATGGGGCTTGATATAGCAGACGCTTCGCGCAAGCAGTTTGCCAATGTAATACTGCAGTCCAAAACCATTTTATGGAACGGCCCTATGGGTGTGTTTGAGATGGAGAAATTCCAGGCTGGTACCAAAGCTATTGCTGAAGCGGTAGCGGAAGCAACTGAAAAAGGTGCTTTCTCATTAGTAGGTGGCGGCGATAGTGTTTCGGCGGTTAAAAAATTCGGCTTTACAAAAAAAGTGAGCTATGTGTCTACCGGAGGTGGTGCTATGCTTGAGTTTTTTGAAGGAAAGGTATTGCCCGGCATCGCTGCGGTTAATGAAGCTTAATTTATAAACTGATGGGTTAAAAATGCGGAACTTTTATGGTTTCGCATTTTTGTTTATTATAGTTTTTTATTACAAAAATGTTACAGGTGAAATTGAGATTATTATTATTTGCATACTTCTTTGCCGGTATTTTTTCTGGCCTGTCTGCACAAAAAGTTACCAACGAATTACAGGGTTATTTCAAGGCAGTTTCAGACAGCACTTTATATGATTATTTTTCTTTTGATGGCAATGGAACTGTTGATATAGTAGGGTTAGGGACAGGCTATTACTTTCAGAAAGATGATACGTTGATCGTATACCCTGATAAAAGTATTTTTAAATTCATTGTGAAGGATGACCAGCTTTATGGTGCGTCAGACTGGGTGGAAGGTAATATATGGAAAAAGGTAAAGGATACGGCTGTAACCAACACCAGGCTTAATGCAGCAGAATCGGATGGTCGTGCAATGCTTCTGTATAAATATTACCAGTTAAAAAGCAGTGTAGATGAGTGGGCATTTTTAGGTGAGCCTGATACCAGCTACGAAAACTCGCTCAGGGGTCTTTGTGATAGTGGTTTATCTAAAGCCTGTCTTGATGTAGCAGGGTTGAAAATATTGGAGGATATAGGAGGTGCGGGGAGTCTTTTAAGCGCTAAAAAGGAGGAGACTGAGGAACCCGAGCCTAATGAGGAGATACTGAATATTATATATAAGGCTATAGAGTTCGGCGATTTGAATGGGTACAGTGTGCTGGGTGGGTATTATGCTTTAATTGGAGATATGACTATGGCTAAAGAGATGCTTACTGTAGGCTCCGATCTGGGATGCAGCAAATGTAGTATGGCACTGTTTAGCCTAGCATTAGAAGAAGAAGCACAAAAGCAGGAAGCAGAAAAATAATATATCAGAACCTGTCAGCGCAGCAGGAAACATCATAAACAAGTGTTATAATTAATGGGGCCTGAAGTCTAAAGGAAGCAGTTTATCCGTTTTTTCATAAGACCAGTAGGCGCCTGTAACCAGGCTGTAAGTACCTATATGGTATCCGTCGGGGTAGAGGACAACAGGCTCCTGACCGGCCATCGAAAGCACAGAGATCTGGTAGGCTTTGCTGTCTTTGTTCAAAGAATTTCCGGTGATATATGCATCTTCGGTATCTTCCTTTGTGTAAGATACCTGCCAGCTGTCATCAAACCTGAAATAAACATTCTTTCCTTTTCTTATAACGAAATCACTGACCTTTAAAGGTTGTTTGTAAAAGAGCTTGATTTTCAGGTTGTCTTTTTGTTCTGCGCTGATGCTTTCGTAGCCATCTATTTTAAGGATCGTTTTGTTGTCAGGAATGACGCTTCCGGCAGTCTGCCACTGGATGCGTGGTATCCTGTTTTGATCCTTTACATCAAATCTGTACACAAATACCTGGTCTCCGGGCCGGGTGTCTTTTACAAAGAAGTAAGCAGAATGTATAGCGTTATCCGAAGGAAGGGACATAGACAGAGGTGCATGGCTATGATCATTTTTTAGCCATTGTATCGTTTTTAGATTTTGGGCTTTGATGTCAGCACCGGGTTTATTTTTTAAGATAGCAGCAATGTATGTTGTCAGGAGAGATTGGCTGATTGTATCCGATGATACAGGTAAATACAGTTCCAGGTCTTTATAGCTGATGGTTTTTATGAGGTTCACAATAAAACCTTCTTCGGCAGTAGTACCCTTATAAACGGATCGGAGAAAGTGCATTAAAGATCCCCGATAGGCAGTATTCCTGTTTTTATTCCACAGGTTTTGTTTCTTTTTGCTGCCCTGCATTTCTGCAAATTGTGTATAACCTTTAAACTGCACTATTTGCTGCAGGAACCGGTGCTCGTATTCTTCCAGCCAGTAAGTCAGCTCATAGCCAAGGGCTTTATTTTTAATTTTCAGTGGTTCTGTAGCGTACGCTTTCAGGATATTATCTTTTTTGTTATTCCTGAATCTGATCACGTGCGGATTGACGATCTCGCAATTTTTTGAGAATGGTGAGTAGCTTAAAAAATCCCTGGTAAAGGTAGTACCGTATTGTGCCCATCCATTAGCTGAAATGCCTGATACAACTACTTCGTTAAGGGTTACGGCATTTTGCTTCAGGCGTATATCCAGTGATTTCATAACCGTTTGGGTGTCAAGACTCATAACCAGTGTTTCATAGTTGATGGCTGAAAAAGTGAGCTCAAAGGTCTGTAAAGGTATATTGCCCAGTAAAAAAGTACCGTCCTTTTCGGTCTGAGTGCTGTAAGTAGTATTGTTGATGTAAACAGAAATGCCGTTAAGCGGCTGACCAGACGTAATATCAGTAACTTTCCCGCTTACTGCAACAGTGGTATTTTGGGCTGCAGAAAACAGCGGCCCCAGCAGAAGTAGGAGTATAAAAAGGTATCGAACCATTGCAATTAGCAGTGAGTGTATAAATGTTTTTGTTTATCAAAGATA
>JASGDI010000174.1:0-3127 GCA_049841335.1 Niabella sp.
GCCTGTTAACCAGGAAATCGAGCACTTCCCTGGTTACATTTTCATAAGCCGGATTTTAATGCACATGCAGGGCACACCGCAAAACATGCAGCAAAATCCGGCTTATGAAAATGTAACCAGGGAAGTGCTCGATTTCCTGGTTAACAGGCTTGCGATACTGCGTAGCAAAGGAATTAAAGATATCATCATAGATCCCGGCTTTGGGTTTGGCAAAAGCCCCGAGCACAATTATACCCTGCTTAAAAATCTCGGTGTATTTAAAATGCTCGGTTGCCCCCTTTTATTAGGCATTAGCCGAAAGGCCATGATTTACCGGAAGCTTGGTACTGATGCCAACAATGCACTTAACGGCACCAGCATTTTAAATACCATAGGATTACTGAACGGTGCCCATATTTTAAGGGTGCATGATGTAAAAGAAGCTGTGGAAGCCATTGAGCTTGTTGATGCCCTGCAATCAGCATCTGCTTAATGCTTTATCTAAACTTTTTTAATAAGGATCATATTCTTTATTACAGGTATAAGTTGTAAGGAATGAGGTTATTTTACAAAATCTTCCAGGGCAGTATTTTCCTCTATTGTAGCCAGGTCGTATGTTTTGGAAACAGAAAATCTTTCCCATTTTTCAACAGGCTTATTATTCTTTTCCTCAAATTCATTCATACCGGTAATAACCTGTTTCTTTCGTGTAGAAAAATTGTAGCTGGTGAAGCCCGATTCGCCCGATGCACGGTGAAAAGAGCTTATATCCAGCCCTATCAGTTCAAATTTATTATGCTGATATCGGAATGTGTATTCATAATCGGTAACATACCAGCTTCCACAGCTCAGCCAGTAATGATGACGTATTTTTAATACACCATTTTTAATTTCTATACCACCATCAAATAAAGGGTCGTCCAGGCAGGGGTTTATTTCGCTGTTAACCGATGGCAGGAACTTATCCGTAGCAAGTACTTTTTTATAGCCCGTTCCTGTTTTAAAAAGGATCATCAGCCGGCGTGGATTCAGGTCCAGCGTATCAGCGCCTGATCCATCATGTTTTACAAAATTTTTCCTGTCGGTATTTCGTAAAACAAGTACTACATCTTCGAGCTTATCCTTGTTAAGGTCCCCTTCATATTGGGATTCGGGTATCCAACCTGCGGGTATCAGGCTTTTAAATTCGGATGATATTTTAATATCCTGAGCATAGCTGGCGCCTGTGCAGCACAGTAAAAAAAAGACTATAGAAATATTGTAAAGCTTCATGCAAAAAATATTAATGCTTCATCACTTCCGGCATAAACTTTTTACTTTGCTCTATAGCGTCCATTATTTGCGCGGTTATTTCCTGGGCGGAAGCTTCATAATCTATTTCCAGTGGTTCTTTAAAGGTTACTGTAAGCAAAATGCCTCTTTTTCTGAGCGTTACGCCCGTTTTATTAAATGCTTTAGAGAAGCCATTGATTACCACAGGTATTACTATAGGTTTATGATGCTTGATAATAAGGGCTGTGCCTTTTCTTGCGGGTGCATAGGGTGTGGTGGTCCCCTGCGGAAAAGTAATAATCCAGTTGTTCAGCAGGGAACGCTCAATTTTTCTTGTATCGCTGGGATCAAGGCCCGTACGTTGCTCTTTGCTGTTCTCATTCCAGGTACGGCGTACTGTAAGGCCTCCGGCCAGTAAAAACAGGCGACTCATCCAACTACTCTTCATGGTTTGCTCGGCAGCCACATAATTAACCCTCGTAAAAGGGTTCAGCATATAATAGGGTGTGCCCAGCCTGTCCTTTCTTCCCCACTTAACAGCAGAAAAAATATGGAACATAGATATTACATCTAAAAAATACGTTTGGTGATTGCACACAAAAAGCACATTGGAAGGCGGCAGCTTCTTCAATTGCTCCGCACCCCTGAAACGTAATGTATTTGCCATCGCTATACCCGGATAGGTACATAACCCTACAGTGCAATGCACCAGTTTTTTGACAAGGTTGGCATTTTTTATTCTATTTGTGAATTTTCCCATTAAAGCAGCAAAATAATAGTTTAAGATAATTAATAACTATTTAAAACCTGCATATTTTTCTAAAGATTTTCCACATTATACATTATTCTTTCCTTTTTACATAAAAGTTAGCCTTCTGCTACAGCTTGCGCAAATAATATGCTAATTTTATATATTGATTTTTATTGGGTATTTCATAACATGGTATATGAACGAGCTGGAAATATTAAATAACAAGCCCTCCAAAAAGAAACTGCTTTATCCTGTAAATACAGAATTAGCCAATTACCTGGTACGGCAGGGACGTGAAGTGCACCTGCCGGTCTCCCACCGCGACCTTCTTAATTTTACATGGTCGGTGCCTATTAAAGACGAACTGGGCAACAGCACTTACTGGGAAAAAGCTATATATGACAAACGGGAATGGGACTATCTGCGCGAGGGACTGGTAAAAATATATGCCATATTAAAAACAGAGGGCGATATGAGCTTTGCCAATCATCTGGATGTAGCCCGTATTGATTACTGTGCATTTGGGAACTCCCTCCCATTCCGCATACGCATCGTTAATAAGTTCAACTCCAATTATGACCACTATTACATGAAGATCACGGATGCTTCAAGAGTGTATGGCCTGGAGCTGGAACATTTTCTTTCTCCCAACCGCATTACCTTTTATACTGACGGCGGCACCCTGGTGGAAGAACATATTCCGGGTGTCGCAGGCGATGTGTTCCTGGAAAAATACCTTGACAAGCTGGACATCAATAAGACCAGGCTGGCTAAAGAGTTTGTAAAATTCAATGAACGCTGCTTTGTAAGGCTGCTGGGTGATATGAGGGCCTATAATTTTGTTGTAGTAGCTACGCCGGATATTGAAAGCCATCAATATCGCATCCGTGCCATAGATTTTGACCAGCAATGTTATGAAGGAAGGAAACATTTATATATGCCACAGTTTTTTAAAGAGAATAACCTTTTTGTAAAGAATGTGGTAGAACAGCTGAATAAAGAATCGGTAGAGCAGTATAAGGCGGAAGAAAGATCGGCAATGGCTTACCGTGTAGCCGTTACAAGGTTCAGGCTCATGGAACTTTTGAATATTATGTCGCGCGATACTATTGCCCCCGCTGAGAA
>JASGDI010000175.1:0-5586 GCA_049841335.1 Niabella sp.
AGCTCTATCCGCTCTTCACCTATCGTACCGGTCCCTATGCGCCTTCCTTCATCCCCTTCGGCGCCGGAAACATGGGCCTCCATCCTGTTTACAAAAACGTTGGCATTTTAAATGGTATGGGCACCAAAGGATGTTCGCTTGCTCCCTATTTTGCCAGCCAGCTTGCAGCACATATCCTGTACCGGGCTCCTATTGAAAAAGATGCAGATATCAGCAGACATAGCCGTATCCTGGAAAGAACCTCCGCGTAATTTCACCTTCCTGTATTTCCCCGGTGAGAGATGCCATACCAAATTTAGATCTATTGTTTCGCAGCTATGCGGCTATGGCTTCATTTCTTTTCAGACCTGATAAGAATAACAGCACCGGGCAGACCATCCGCACTAACTGATAAACGGATATCGCCTGCTGTTTTTTTACTTTTCACTACAACAAGGGCTTTGCCTTTCCATACTTTTCGGGTGTCAGAAACATAAGGATCGGTATCTTTTAGATCAGCATTATCCACTCCTGCTACTACACCAGGACCTTCTATTTTAAATTGCAGCTTGTTATCCGCACCAGGTAATATATTGCCCTTCTCATCTACTATCTCAACAGCAATAAAAGATAAATCCTGCCCGTTAGGCAACAGGGAGGTGCGGTCTGCCGTCAGTTTTATTTTAGCTGCTTTTCCTGCTGTTCTTAAAATTCTGGTTTCTGCTTCTCTATCTCCATCCACTCCAACGGCTTTTAACTCGCCCGCAGCATAGGGAACAGCAAATACTGCTTTAAAGGCTTCCTGTTCGGTTGTTGGTTTTTCCCCTATTAATTTCCCGTTGAGGTAAAGCCTTACTTCAGGATATTTTGAATACACTTCCACTTCTATATTTTTCCCCTCAAACCCCGGCCAGTTCCAGCTTTCCCAGGTAGGCCATACAGACCATAATGTTTCTTTGATCTGCAAAGGAGCCGGCTCCGGCTCTTTTACAGCGAGGTATAGTTTTTCTGTATTGTTATACAACATACTCCTGTAATGCGATATGGGTTTCCGCCAACCAAGCAGGTCTATATCACCACAATAAGCACCGTGCCAGGGGAACAGGTCACGATCATAATGTTCACCTGTAACATCTCCTGAATAATACCAGCGACCTATTCCGGATTCACCCAGGTAATCCATTGCCGTCCATACAAAGTCGCCGATTATATAATTGTTTTCCTTCACCAGCTTCCAGTTAGCAAAAGCATCACGCGGATAAGACTCTGTTTGCACAATCACCCTTGAAGGCACCCTTGCATGATCGGAAGGCGCCCGGTGCAACTGGTAATTATAACCTGCCACATCATGAACTGCCATTAACGGGTCAAAGATCTCCCAATCCTTATCCCAGGTGGTCATAGCAGAAGTCACCGGGCGGGTAGCATCGCTCTCTTTCACATAACCGGCCAACATTTTTGCTGTTTCCACGGCCTGCGGATCTTTTCTTTCGATGATCTCATTGCCAATGCTCCACATAATAATAGAAGGATGATTACGGTCGCGTTTTACCATCGCATCTATATCAGCCTTCGCCCATTTATCGAAATAGACGGCATAATCATATTTTGTTTTGGCGGTCCGCCAGCCATCGAAAGATTCATCTATCACCAGCAGACCCAGCTTATCACAGGCATGTAAAAACGCTTCTGAAGGCGGATTATGTGCCGTACGCACCGCATTAAACCCGGCAGCCTTCAGCAACTCCGCTTTTCTTTCTTCTGCCCGGTCATAAGCAGCAGCGCCCAGGCAGCCGTTATCATGATGTACGCAGCCACCATTCAGTTTTACGGTTTGGCCGTTCAGCTCAAACCCTTTATCCGCACTGAATTGAATGGAACGTATTCCGAATGGTTCGGTGGTTTTATCCAGCTCTTTTCCATTTTGCTTAACAGCTAATTGCGCGGTATAAAGCCGGGGCGTTTCAGGGCTCCATAGCTCGGGATTGCTGACCGTAATATTTTGCACAACTTCTTTCTTACTGTTGGCAGGCAACTGTACTTTTACTTCAGCAGCACCCACCCTTTGATCATTTTCATTTAAAAGGCTGCCCGAAAGCACAATGTTCTTAGCTGCACCCGTTTTATTCACTACCGTAGTTTTTAGCTGAACAGTAGCCCTCTTTTTACTAACCTCCGTAGTATGCACAATCACGCCCCAATGATCAATATGAACGGGATCTGTTGCATAGATCCATACATGCCTGTAAATACCCGAACCACTATACCAGCGGCTGTTCTTTTGCATCGCATTATCCACCCGTACAGCTATGGTATTTTCAGCGTCATACTTTATATAAGGAGTAAGATTATGATAAAAAGAAGAATAGCCATAAGGACGCACGCCCAGCGATTTTCCATTAATGAATACTTCTGCATTCATATACACACCTTCAAAGTAAACGGATATTTGTTTTCCTTTTAATGCAGCAGGCAAGCGGAATGTTTTGCGGTACCAGCCAATACCGGCAGGGAAATACCCTCCATCGTTGCCCGTTGGATTTTTAGGATCCACTCTTCCCTCAATGCTCCAGTCGTGTGGCAGGTCTAATGTGCGCCAGTCTTTATCCTGAAATTTTTCAGTTCCGGCATTTTTATTATCGCCTAAAAAAAATCTCCAGTTATCATTAAAAAGCTGTTTCCGTTCGCCGGTCAGTTCCTGCGTCTGCGCTGCCGTAAAAAGATTGAGCAAAGCAATCAGTATGAATAAAATTTTTTGATTGAACATTTCGTTATTTATTATTCATTGAACTTTTAAACTTTATTGCACAGTCGAGAGAATGTCGTGCTGAGGCATAGATAATTGCGAATCAAGTTTTTTAAAATGACAAAACGAATGTCTTGCTGAGCTTGTCGAAGCGTAGTTCGATAGTAAAATGCCCTTCGGCAGGCTCAGGGCGACATTACGTTCTATTCCTTTATTATTCCCTTAACAACCGCACTTCCGCTATTTTTTCTGTCATTGACCCGCTATGCGCATTGATACGTATTTCTGCTGTTTCAGTACCCAGCAGTGTTGAAGGGACGTCCACAATATAAGTTTGCAGCGTATTGCCCTTTCCGCCGTTCAGTTGCATTGCAGCCAGCTTTTTGCCGTTGATCAGCACATCAAAAGCCCTGTTTTTATCATTGTCGAAATACTTTAAATAAAGCTGCGTGGCACCGGCTGTCTTCATCCTGTAGCTGAACCATCCGCGGGCTTCCCGCCAATGCACATCATCCGTAAAGCCGGTGCGGGAATCCTGCTGTTGTATAAAATGATCTGATTCCGGCTGCTGTTCACCGCAAACCACTTTATCAACTGTAATACCGTCCAGCTTTATCCTTTCCTGTTCCTCCGCTTCAATTTTCTTTTGTATTTCTTTAACCCCATTAGCTGTTGCCTGCGGCCAGTAAATAATGTAGCGCGACTCATGCAGCCTGTAAAAAGGTATCAACTCCATGCCTGTTGCGTATTTTTCTGGGAACAGGCTGTTCAACTGAAAGGTCAGTGGTTTGCCTTTAACAGGTGTCAGCAATGCAGGCAGGCTGTTTGCATTGCCTACTACAATCGGCATATCTTTAAGGGGTATTTGCTTTCCCCTGGCAATATGCCCGCCGCGACTATCATCGGCAAATAACCCCGGCTGATCATCTGCCGTTGTTTTTGCCGCCAGCACAACAGGGCCATACAGGAATGTATAATAATTGGAGCGGTCCGGTAGCTGCTCTATATGCAGCTGCATGGGCAGCTCCATTACAACCACATCCCCTTTTTTCCATTTGCGATTGATAGCGATATACCCGTCTTTATTTTGAGCAGGATAACTCTTTCCGTTTACAGAAATTTTTAATGCACCAGCTGCCACCCATTCTGGCCAGCGCAATTGCAAGGTAAAGATGGTTGCCTTACGGGGATGAACCGTAAGAGTCGTTTTCGCTTCATCAGGAAAATGATTTTCCTGTATGATACGTACCTTTTTCTCTTTCCAGTTTAATTCCGACGGAATAAAAAGGTTTACATATAATTCATGATCCGTATGCGCATAGATCATTTCTCCATATTTGGAATGGCTTTCCAACCCTGAGCCTACGCAGCACCACATGCTGGTGTGCGGCTGGGAATACACCCGATAATGCCCCGGTCGCATCTGCGTAAAATAGACCAGGCCACCTGTTTCAGGATGCTGTGTGGAAAGGATATGATTATACAATGCCCGCTCGTAGTAATCTATGTATTTTTTGTCCTTAGAAGTCTGGTAGAGCATTTTACTCAACCGTAGCATATTGTAGGTGTTACAGGTTTCCGGCCCTTCAATGCTTGTTACCATGCGCGAAAAATCATTTACCGGGTTAAAGTGCTCGGAAATGCTGTTACCCCCAATACTTACTGATCGCTGCTGTACCACGGTTTCCCAAAAGAACCGGGCGGCATCTTCCCATGAAGCATTTCCTTCCACCTCTGAAATACGTTTAAAGCCTAACACTTTAGGAATTTGCGTGTTAGCGTGCATACCGGTGAGCTTATCTTCATGATGCAGTAAAGGATCGAGAATGACCTTATGTGAGAACTGGTGCGCCAGCTTTACATATTTTTCGTTGCCGGTAATGGCTGCCACATCCGCGAAAGTTTCATTAAGTCCTCCATGCTCACTGCGCAGCATATCCTGTATCTGCACCTCTGATAAACGGGACACCAACTGCACGGCCCAGTCTGTCATTTTTATCAACATCTCTTTTGCTGTAAGATTACCTGCAACCAGGTAAGCATCTCTCAGTCCCGCATAAGTTTTATGGATATTGTACAAAGGCACCCATTTGCCGTTAAGGTCAAAACCGCCCGCTTTAATATTGCCGGATGCTATTTCATCCCAGATCTTTTTCCCGCCCGGTACGCCGCCTATATAGCCGTTCCCGTTGGCATTCTGGCATCTTTTCAATTCGCTGATCATATAATCCAGCCGGTTTTTGATAGCCGTATCGCCAGAGGAAGCATACATCAATGATAATCCTGAAAGGTAATGCCCGCCGATGTGACCATCCAGCCCTGTATTCTCCCAGTTGGTATAGTTTTGCGCTTTGGGTGCCAGCCCTGCTTCACGCAAAAACGGGGCGAGCAACCGATCGGCATCCAGCGCTAAAAGGTATTTTCTATTTAAGTCTTCTGCATGCTTAAAGGAGCTTTGGAGCAGGGTAACATCCTGCAAATCGAAATAATGCAACAGTGGTTTTTCCTGGGCACTTATTGTACTTCCCCATACAAGAAAAACCATTATAAAGAATATACTCTTTTTTATCATGTGTGAATATTTTTATGAAATCAACGAATTTTTCGCCTCATCCCCTAAGAGGCTGTCAGCCTGAGCTTGACGAAGGCTAATACTTTAGTTGTCAAGATTTCGTCAGGCTATTAATGACAAGAAGTTTAAATCAATGTCACCCTGAGCTTGACGAAGGGCATTGGTAATCCATCGCTCAAGGCTTCGTCATCCCGATAGCTCCTATGTTTGTACACTAGAAACAGTTCTTTGAGATTTTGATGTATTGAACTAATAAATTTGAAGATTTAAAGAAGTGAGAAAGGATGAG
>JASGDI010000176.1:0-17839 GCA_049841335.1 Niabella sp.
AGAAAAAGCTAAGCTTCTCGATCCAGGCTTATGATACCCGCAACGCTACCAGCAACCAGGATTGGATATACAGTGCCAGGTAATATGTTGATAATAAAGAAACAAGCAGCTTTTATATTGACAGTATTGATTATGCTGACAGTCGCTATATGAACTGCCAGGTGGATTACAGGATGATCAGCTTTGGCAGCAGCTGGATGCAGCATACCTCGAAATTACCGGGCGATTTAAGTGGCGTGTACTATGATCTGGGGGAAAACAGCGTTATCAGTCTTACAGATACGTTAATACGCAATGTAAGAATAGAAGTTGCTGACGCAAACGGGAATGTATCTACTATCAATTTTAATGTGAAAAATAACGGTGGCGCAGCTCCTGCAGCAAAAACCTATGAGTGGTGGCCCGGCAGGCCCAACCGGCTGATCAAAAGCGCTTTTGAGGCCAGCATGCCATTGAATGCTTTATATGATAAAATGAATACCGGCTATACCAGTACACCTTCGGCATCTTTAAACAGTGTTTCTGCGCGGCATAAGCTGGGCGAAACCTATATTCCTGTGCATAGCAATTACGAGGTAAAAATAAAACCTGATAAGTATATCAGTCCTGAAAACCGTAACCGTATTGTTATCAAACGGGTTGGTAAAAACACTACAATAAGAAAAGCAAGCTGGAACGGTGAATGGCTTACAGCGCAGTTTAGGGATTTTGGAACCTTTGAGGCTTTTATTGATAATGTGCCACCATCCGTTAACTCATTGGGGACAGGGGAAATAGTAAACCTGAATAAAGCAACCCGGATCACGTTTACGCCTACCGATAATTATGGCATAGCCAGCTTCAGAGCCGAGCTGGACGGGGAGTGGCTGCGCTTTACCAATGATAAAGGGCGTACCTGGATATATAATTTTGATAACAGGGTAAAGCCGGGACAGCATACTTTAACAGTAACCGTAACTGATATAGCCGGAAATGTGACCCGCAGGAGTTGGCAGTTTGTAAGAGGTGTTAATCCGCCACCGGCAGCTGCGGCTTCGTCTCCGGCGGTTAATGAAAGCAAAAAAAACGCTGTAAAGAAAAACGTAACCCCCGCAAAAGTAGCTCCGGCTAAAACAGGCAGTAAATCACCGGCAGTTAAAAAAACAACTGCTTCAAAAACGCCTTCAAAAGCAGCCGCAAAAGAAACAGGTAAAAAATCAGCAACAGCCAAAGCCTCTACGGATAAAAAAGAAACGGTATCCGGTAAAAAAGCCACTACAGCAAAATCAACATCAGCAACTAAAAAAACAGTTGATAAAAAGCCTGCTGAAAAAAGCTCATCCACAAAGAAAACAACAACGACGAAAAAGAAATAAATATCAGATAAGTAATCATAAATCAGCAATTCGTTTAATGGCAACGCATCTTAAAGAAGGACAAAAAGCTCCGGCTTTTACGGGAACAGATCAGAATGGGAATAAAATAGCTTTATCCCAATACAAAGGCAAAAAAGTAGCGCTGTATTTTTATCCGCAGGATCTAACGCCAACCTGTACGGTGCAGGCCTGCAATCTTAGAGACAATTTTTCCCTGCTTCAGCAGCATGATATTTATGTAATAGGAGTTAGCCCGGATGATGTGGCAAAACATAAAAAGTTTGAAGAGAGAAACCATTTACCTTTTCCATTAATTGCGGATACCAGTCATAAAATATTAGAGAAATATGGTGTTTGGGGTGAAAAGCAAATGTTTGGTCATAAATACATGGGTGTGTATCGTACTACTTTTCTGATTGACGAAAAAGGAATCATCAGGAAGATATTCTTAAAGCCTAAAAGCAAAGAGCACGCGTCAGAAATACTCGAGAATTTTTAAGAAGTTAGCTTAGTGTCATTATAAATATCCTGTATGCTGATAGCTACATCAATAGTCTTAATGGTTAAGATATCTTTCAATGACCTGTACTCCTCCAGCTCCCAATGGCTGTGGGCATTTAATCTGAACGCTTCTATATTTACCGATTCGGAATCAACCAGTATATATTCTTTCAGGGAAGGTATATCCCTGTACAATTTGAATTTTTCACCACGGTCGTAATTTTTTGTTGATGGAGATAATATCTCTATGAGAACAGAGGGCAATAGGGCCGTATCTTCATCCTCTTCAGCAGAAATGATATCGCCGCAGATAATTGAAATATCAGGATAGGTGAACAACGTATTTTCAGGGATATGGATGCGCATATCGCTGCCAAAAGGCTTGCATGGTTTGCCTTTGAGCTTTATATAAAGTTCGCCATTAAATTGGAAAAAATAATATTATGTTTTAGCCCGACGCCGGCCATTGCAAATACCTCCCCCTGGAAAAATTCATGTTTTGTATCCGAGGCCTTTTCCATTTCAAGATATTCCGGTATTGTATAAAAGATTTTTTGATAAGCCGGTGCAGGTTCATTTACGATGTTATCCATACCTGCAATTTACAATTTTTCCAGGCGGGTTTCTTTAAAGAAAAATTTCATGTAAGTTTAATGTATTTGCTTTTGCAAATAATCTAATTTTACTGACTGCTTCTATCAATGCAATATTTTTGAGTTTAAGCCAAACACATACCGACATACAGTTATTTCAGCTTATTGCCGGAGGCGATCAGGCTGCTTTTACAGACCTGTTCCACCGCTGCTATGGCGATTTATATACCAATGCGTTACGGTATGTAAAAAGTGAGTTCTGGGCGGAAGAAATCATCCAGGAAGTATTTGTAACGGTCTGGAAAGACAGGGTGAAGCTAACAGCTATTGAAAACCCGTTAGCCTGGCTGCATCGGCTGATATGGAATAAATCTGTTGACCGCATCCGCAAAAGAGAAACAGAAGTAAAAGCGCAGTATGCATGGAAGTATCTTACTGAAAATGCCGGTGAGCATTTATCAGAATACCAATGGGAACAGCTTTTTGCTGCACTTCATGCTGCTGTAGATTTATTGCCCCCTCAGAGAAAAATGGTTTACCAGCTTCGTTACGAAGAGGGGCTGAGCTACGAAGAAATTGCCCAAAAGTTGCAACTCAGCCGCAATACGGTGCGCAACCATCTTGCAGAAGCCATGAAAACCATCAGGGCACACATGCTACAACATGTTGATTTTTATATCTATTGTTGGTTCTGTTATCATTTTTTTTAGAAAAAGTATTCAATTCCATTAGTACATTCCGGTACCTTTCCCGACAATACTTATGAGAGCAGTATGCCACAAACGCCTGAACATATTATTTCGCTTTGGGAGCGGTACCTTTCTGACAAGGCTACAATGGATGAAGTGGAGGAATTATTCCTGCTTTTAAAAGATCCGTTATACGATACGCTTAATTATGACTGCGTAAAAAAAGCGGAGGAAAATTTATACCACCGGGGCATAATACCGGTTAATGTTCCCCAGGATATGGTGCAGTCTATATTACAGGGGCATACGGCCAGGCGCAAAATGCCTGTTATACGCCGCTGGTATTGGGCTGCGGCATCCATCATCATGTTGCTTGGGCTGAGTATTTATTTTTATGATACAGATAAAAAGCCCGAAGCTCCTGTTACCGCAATTCATAAGGTAAATGATATTTCAGCACCGCTAACTAACCGGGCCTCAATTACGCTGGGAGATGGAAGTACGGTATATTTAGACAGTGTAGGTAACGGGCAACTGGCTTTGCAGGGAGACGTAAAGCTGGTAAAGCTTGCTAACGGACAGATCGCGTACATAAATGAAGACGGTACAACTTCCCCCTCCCCTGGAGTCCCGATGGCTACCAGGAGGAGGGAGGTTAATACTCTAACAAACCCCAGAGGCAGCCGGGTGATTGATATGACGTTGGCTGATGGCAGCCGTGTTTGGCTGAATGCCGGCTCATCCGTTACTTATCCTGTAGCTTTCATTGATAACGAAAGAAAAGTAACCATCACCGGCGAAGCCTACTTTGAAGTAGCATCCTCCGCCTCTTTGCCAACTACCGGAGTAGGGAAAAGGCCATTTATAGTAGTGGCCAATGGTGTACAAACAGAAGTATTGGGCACTCATTTTAATGTGAACGCATACCAAGACGAGCCGGACGTAAAAGTAACACTGCTGGAAGGAAGTGTGAAAGTGTCCAATAATCAATCGGCAATGCTTAAGCCCGGCCAGCAGGCTTCAGGAGCTGCAGGAAGCGGTGGTATAAAAGTAATGGCTGCAGATATAAATAAAGTAATGGCCTGGAGGGCAAACCTGTTCAATTTTGATGGGATGTTTTTAAAGGAAGCCATGCGGCAATTAGAGCGCTGGTATGATATAGATGTGGTGTATGAAAACGGCGTGCAGGATATAGAGCTGATGGGAAAAATGACAAGGGGGATTACGCTGAATGGATTGATGATTGTGCTGCAGCAGCTAGGGGTGCATTACAAACTTGAAGGAAGAAAACTGATTATAGAACCATAATATTTAAAATGATTGTTTTGCCAGGTGCAATGCTTGCTGTTCCTGTCAAAAAAAATAATTGCTTAAAAAAAGCCATTGCGGAGGCACCCGCAACGGCCAAAAATTAAGTTGATTGTAAAAACGATCGGTGAACCATTTTTTAACAACTAAATTGATTGCAAGTTATGCAAAAAAAGCTTTATTGGCTACTTGTTATCCAAGCTAAAAAACCGGAATTAAAGCAAATTGCCCGGATTATGAAATTAACAGCATTTTTATTAGCTTTTACCCTGGTACATGCTTATGCTACCGGCAGTGCACAAAGCATCACTTTGTCTGCTAAGAATATTACACTTCAGGAGTTCTTTACAACCGTTGAAAAACAAACAGGCTATGTGGTGCTGGGTAAAAAAGGCGTGTATGCCCGTGCAAAAAGAGTTACACTTTCAGCGGTAAAGATGCCGCTAACCGAGGCATTGAACCTTGTAATGAAAGACCAGCCGCTGCAATACATTATCCAGGATAAAACAATTGTCCTTTCTGAAAAAAAGCAACAACAGTTGCCGGCAGTAACGCCGGAGAAATTACTCGGGCCACCGCCGCCTATAGAAGTGCGTGGTAGGGTAACAGATAGTGCAGGTGCCCCGCTTGAAGGGGTAAGCGTATTGGAAAGGGGTACCACTAACGGAACTTCAACCAACAGCCAGGGCAATTTTACAATAAATGTAAGAGGCAGTGATGCGGTGCTGGTGTTCAGCCGTATCGGGTACGAAACACAGCAGGTCACGGTGTTCAACCGAACGACCATCAACATCACTTTACTGAACGAGGCAAAAGATATGGGTGAAATAGTGGTAACTGCTTTAGGTATTGAAAGAGACAAGAAAGCCATGGGTTATGCCGCAACGGTTGTTAAAGGCGATGCTTTAACGGAAGCAAGGTCGAATAACTGGCTTGATGCCTTATCCGGAAAAGTACCCGGTTTGAACCTGGTCCGCTCCAATGCCGGTCCGGCAGGTTCTACAAAGGTGATCTTACGCGGAGAAAACAACCTCACCGGTGATAACGATGCCCTGATTGTTGTAGATGGTGTAGTTATCAACCACGGTAGTGGAAGGGCTACAGGCTCAGCAGCTATTGACGGAGGAGAAACAGCTGTGGATTGGGGAACCTCGCTGAATGATATTAATCCGGATGATATTGAAAGCGTAACCGTGTTGAAGGGTCCGGGTGCGGCGGCTCTGTATGGAGGAAGGGGTGGAAATGGTGCTCTGGTCATTACCACCAAACAGGGCAAAAGCAAGGCGAAAGGATTAGGGATAACCATCAACTCAAACTATGGCTACGAAACCATTAACCGGCAACCCAAGCTGCAGTATGAGTATGGGCAGGGTGAAGATGGCTCACCTTATTACTCATTTAACTCTTCGGAAGACGGACCAGGTACCAACAGATCTACACGCGCTTACGGACCGAAGTTTGAAGGCCAGATGTTCTATCAATATGATCCTGCCACTCATACACAGGGCAAAGAAAGAACACTTTGGAGGGCATATGAAAAAGAAGGATTCATGGGCTTTTTTCAGCCGGCAAAAACCCTTACCAATACGGTAACAGTGGATGGCGGTACAGAAAGAACATCTGCACGTTTTTCGTACACCAACCAGATCAACAAATGGATTGTACCCAACACGGGGTATGACAGGAATACAGTTGCTGTAGCCGTAAACTCAAAGCCGGCCAAAAATCTCCAGATAGCAACCAGGATCAATTATACCAATAAGCTGAGCGATAATCTGCCTGCCGCCGGGTATGGCAACCAGACCCTGATGTATGGTTTTATTTTCTGGCAGCCTAATATACCCATCTCCTGGCTCCGGGATTACTGGGAGCCGGGGCAGGACCATATAACCCAGCGCAGACCGTTCACAACAGGAACAGATAACCCCTATGTTATTGCTTATGAATACCTGAATAAAATGAACCGGAACTCGGTAACCGGGAATATCTCGGCCACCTATACCATTACCGATGATTTGACCATAACCGCCCGTACAGCAATGGACATGGCTTATGATCAGCGTTCGCAGCAACGCCCCATGGATGCCTTTGGCTTTAGAAAGGGAATGTATCGCACACAGGGTATTTTCAGTCAGGAAATGAACAGCGATTTCCTGCTTAAGTACAAAAAATCTGTTTCAGATTTTGATTTCACTGCATCCGTGGGCGGTAGTACCTTAAAAAATCATTACAATAAAAATGAAGTAAGAGCCGATTCGCTGATATACCCTGGTATTTATACTACGGCAAACAGCGCAGGGGTTTTGGTCTCTGTACCTTATAACAGCAGGTATGTTATCAACAGCCTGTACGGATTGTTCACGGCCGCTTACAAAAACTACGCATTTGTCGATTTTTCGCTCAGGAACGACTGGACTTCCATGCTGGCTACTCCTGTCAGCAAAGAAAATGTATCCATCATGTATCCATCGGTCAATGCCAGCCTTATTCTGTCAGACCTGTTCACTTTACCCCGTTCTATCAGCTATGCCAAGCTCCGCGGATCTGTGGCTGGTGTGGGCAGCGGGCAGAACGATCCTTATCGCACTTCCATCACCTATACTGCTAACAGCCTGTATCCGGGTGGAGGGCTCTCTAATCCAACTGTGCTTTCCAATCCGCTGCTGCGTCCGCTCTTTACCAGGTCTTACGAAGGCGGTATTGAAGCCAGATTCTTTAAAAACCGGCTGGGTATGGACGTAACCCTTTATCTCGGTAATACATCTGACCAAATATTGACCTCGATAGTAGATCCTGCTTCGGGTATGCGCAACGTGGTTATCAATGCCGGTATGGTGCAAAACAAAGGAATTGAAGTGGCGCTTACCGGTACGCCGGTAAAACAGTCCAAAGGACTTACCTGGGATATCAGTATGCAGTTTTCTGCCAATAAGAATACCGTGAAGGAACTGGCAGAAGGCATGGATGACCTTACACTGCAAGTAGGCCCCAGTAACAACGGGTTTATCATTGCCAAGGTTGGAGGCAGTATGGGCGATCTTTATGGACGGGGTTACCTGCGGGCACCGGACGGGCAGATCTTATATAGCAACGGATACCCCCTCCTGAGCGACAGTCTTATGTATCATGGCAATACCATGCCCAAATGGAAAGCAAGCATCAATAACGAGTTTAAATATAAAAACTTCCGGATTAGCTTTCTTATTGACGGACAGTATGGCTCTGTAGGTTACGCATTCACGCAGGCAAGAATGGCCATACAGGGAAAAACAACAGAAACCTTACCAGGCAGGTATAACGGCATTGTGGGTACCGGCGTTATTGACAACGGCGACGGAACCTACCGTCCTAATGACGTTATCGTAGAAAATCTCTCGGATTACTACGACTCACATTTTGGTATTCAAAATGTAGAAAGTTCCACATTCTCAACAGATTTTATCAAACTGCGTGAGTGCCGGCTGGATTATACGTTCAAACCGGCGCTACTCCAGCGGATAAGAATACAAAGAGCAACCATTGGTGTTTATGGTCGTGACCTGTTTATACTATCCAGATGGCCCGGGTTCGATCCTGAATTCGGAACACTAAGCGGCACGGAGATCAACCGCGGATTTGAGCGGGGGCAGTTCCCGTCAACACGTACTATCGGGGCAAGCCTTACCGTAGCATTTTAAAAAAGAAACATCATGAAAAAAAATATACTATTATACTATTTTCTTATCTGTGTCCTGCTAATAAGCGGTATATCCTGCTCAAGGAACTTCGAGGAGATCAATACAAACCCCAACACGTCCGAGAAAGCACTGCCGGAAACTATGCTGGCGCCTGCGCTTAATGAAACCATTGTAAGAAATATGTTTGTTGCCAAGGACATTACGCACGAGCTGATGCAGGTAACGGTAAACACACAGACTGAGATAGACCGGGTTTTTCGCTATGATATCAGGCGCCCGATTGTGGAAACACCATGGCGCGACTGGTATGTTCAACTGACAAATTTCAAAGAGATCTACCAGTTTGCCGAAGAAACCGCACAGCCCAGCTATATGGCTATATCGCTCATCTGCCAGTCCTGGGTATATTCATTGATCACTGATACTTACGGGGATGCCCCTTATTCTGAATCCAACCAGGCCAAAGAGGGAAATTTTATGCCGGGGTTTGACCGGCAAAAGGATATCTACCTGGATATTTTCGATAAGCTGGAGCAGGCCAATGAACTCTTCAAATTAGTTGCAGCAAGAAATGTTAGCCCTAACAGCGACCCTGTTTACGGGGGAGATGTTACTCGTTGGCGCAAATTTGGCAACTCCCTTTACCTGCGCCTGTTGCTCCGGGCTTCCGGCAACTCCGAAGTATCCGCAGATGTGATTGCCAGGATACAGGAAATTGTAGAAACGAATGCCAATAACTACCCTGTATTTACCAGCAATGCCGAGTCGGCAGTATTCCGGTGGACAGGCACGGCACCTTATGTTTCTCCTTTTGCCACATTTACCAATGCAGAATGGGGCAGACCCAAGGCATGCAGTTTCTTTGTTGACCATTTGGACCAATCATTTGACCCCTGTACCAGCAGGTGGCTGACAATGGTACAGGGTATGTATTTAGGGATCCCAAGCGCATATCCTATGGGGTCTACACCCGAAACACAATCATTGATGGCCGATGGATTGAAGTCAAATCCGCTCACAGGCAATATAATGAGCTACGCCGAATTGCAGTTTATCCTTGCCGAAGCAGCGCTAAAAGGATGGATAAGTGCAGATAGCCCCCAAAGCTATTATGAGCGTGCGGTTACTGCACGCGTTACCCTGTGGGGAGCAACGATGGGCGACTTTCTCTCCGGGCCTATGGTTAAGTGGAATGATGAGTTGACAGAAACGCAAAAGCTGGAGCATATCCTGCACCAGAAATATTTTGCCTTGTTTTATACCGATATACAGTCCTGGTGCGAATACCGCCGTACCGGCTACCCGGTATTGCCCAAAGGCCCGTCATTAGTCAATGACGGTGTAATGCCAACCCGCCTGTACTATCCGCTGACAGTACAGGCTGCTAATCTCGCAAACTATAATGAGGCGATAGCCATCCAGGGCCCCGATAACCTTAAAACGCAGCTATGGTGGCAAAAACGATAAGGCCTGCAGCTATAATAAGTATGAATTTAGTATAGAAAAAATATACAGATGAAACGAAGCATGATAAATTTTTCTCACGCAACTCGTCCCGCTTTGGTAGCAGGAGTAAGTATATGCTGAGTTCCATCCGACCAAACTAAAAAAATAAAAAATATACGGATGAAAAAGATATCCTTTTTAATAATATTACTCTTTTCAACAGCAGTGATTTTTACCCGCTGCGTGAAAGACAGGATTACAGGAGTTTCAGCTTCTATTACATTCCTGGGACAAGTACGGAATTTATATAAGGGCCAGCCGGTGATGATAAAAAGTGAAGATCTGCAGGAAGCAACCTCTATCACAGGAGTAGTTATTTCTGACCCGGAAGGAGGCAACGCCCCTGAAGGCCTGGTGATTATACAGGCTACAAGAGGCGCTATGACACGGGGCATAGCCTTAAACTTAGGCGCTGATGCTGCTAACTATTACCGCGGTGATGTGCTGCTGGTAAATGTAAACGGCAAAACGCTTGACAGGATGAACGGTATATTGCAGATATCAGGGCTTACTGCTGCAGATATCGAAGTAAAGGAAGTGAACCAGTATCCCGCTCCTGCTTTGGTTACAGGTACCATGACGGCTATCACCAACAATATGGCCATATATGAGTCCACCCTGGTGCAGGTTATTTCCGCTGTGGCGGATGCCGCTGATGCCTCCAAGCCTTTCGAGGGAAACAGGCTTATCACCGATTGGGCCAACGGAGTTAATTTTTACACCAGGCCAACAGCCGAATTTGCTTCAATGCTTATACCCGGAATGGGCAATTACACAGGTATAGCGCTCTTTCATTCTGTTAACAACGAAATAAAACCTACTATCTGGATAAGGAATGCGTTAGATATAGAAGAGCTGGATCTGGAACCCCGCTTTCCGGGAGAGCTGTACCGGAACTTCCCCGAAGGATGGGAAGATGAAACGATGTTGCCGCACCTGACGGCAGCAAATCCTAATGGTGTAGACAAATACCCGTCAGGTGAATGGTTGTTCCCCCGAATGAACCGCAACGGTGGTGGTACCATAGGCAGGCGGCCTCCCATACCTCCTGCTACTGCTGCACGTGGTTTGTTGATTCAGGCCAACTTTACCGTAAGCCTCGAAATGAACTTTAACCTGCCTTATGGCGCTTCCAAATTATCGTTTTATGTAGGACCAGCCACCGCTGCAGACAATAATACCGGCGAGTTTAGTGTGTCGTATTCACAGGATTCGGGGGAAACCTGGACAGAGCTAGACCGTTTTAGCGGTATTCCTTTCCGCAGGGATTTAGACCATCCATTGAACCATAAGGAATATGAATTGGACATCCGGGGTCCCGTCCGTTTCCGCTTTACACAGCATAGTGAAGGTTTGGGTACAGGCAGCCGGTGGACTATTGACGATATAGGAGTTTATCAGAATTAAAAGGGGTATAATAATCAGAAGATAATGCTCGACAGGCGGAGTTTTTTAAACAGTGGTATATGGGTAGCAGGGGTGCCATTATTAGGTGGTGCGTCTACAACTGGCAGTAGTAAAGGCAGGGTTGTTAAAGGTAATGCTGCTTTCTACCTGTCCAATAATGTAGCGCCCCGGGGTCATGAGACGTACTATATCTCGCATCGTGGTGTGCATTTAAAGCAGCGTGTGGCGGGTGAAAACACCATTGAATCTTTGCGGCTGGCCAAACGGGCAGGTTTCCAGTGCGTAGAGTTTGATGTACGTTTTACCAGTGATGGTAAGGCGGTAGTTATTCACGATGAGACGATCAACAGGACGTTGAGAGATTTGCGGGGGAACAAATTGCAGGAGCCTGTCTATGTAAAAGATCTAACCTTTAAGCAGCTGCGGTCTGAATACGAGGTATATACCGAAAATGCAAAAGCCAAAACCATTGTTCCCACATTTGAAGAATATGTGCAGGCATGTGGTCTTTACAGGGTAATCCCCTTTGTAGAAATTAAAGATGCCGGCATTTCAAAAGAGCAGTATGATGATTTGCTGCACTACCTGGATGCGGTTATTGGTCGTGAGAACTATGTTATTACCTCCAACAATAAAGTAAACGACAGGCTAAGGGATTTTGGATATAACGATGTAATGGTCATGGGTATATTGTACCAGACCACGTTTGCGCATATCCAAAGCTGGAAGCATGCTATTATGGCCATCAGCGCCAGCAGGTTTACAGCTGTGGAGTTGAATAAAAATGTGCTTGCAGCCAATGAGCAGGGTATCTTAACAGAATCACATGCCGATACGCCTGATAAATACAATCTCATTATACAAAATGGTATTGATTTTATCAGCACCGATCTGCTGATGCCCGAGTATACGGGTTACGGCCAGGTCATTGATATATTGGACTGGGACAATGAAGCCCTTAAAGAGCTTGACACGGACGGGATCATTGCTCCTGACCGGATAGCATTAAAACCCGGTAACTATTTAGGCATAGAGGTAAAACAGTACCGGCATTTTTTCCTGTATGGTGCAACGTTGGAGATAGTGTTTTCCGGCAAATGCAAATGCTTGTTCAAAAAAAAAGAGTACGAGCTCACGGCTGTAGAAAATACTTGTTTCAGGTACCCGGTCTTGCTGCACAAAGAAACGTTTGAGTTGAAGATAAAAGCAACAGAAGCCTGTACCATCAGGGGATTAAGAGTCACTCTTACAAAATTTTAAAAATCGAATGGCTGAAAATTTTTATACAGAACCATCCCGGCAGCTGCCGGTTACAGATGAGGTAGATGTTTTGGTGGTAGGAGGCGGCCCGTCGGGAGTACCTGCTGCTGTAGGTGCTGCCAGGGAAGGCGCCCGTACAATGATCGTAGAGAACCTGGGTTCTTTTGGGGGTATGTGGACCAATGGGCTGGTGATCACACTGGCAGGCTTTAACAGCTGGCTAAGGCCGTACAACCGTGTTGTTAAAGGCGTTACCGAAGAATGGATCATTGCAGCAGAGAAATTAAATGGTGTGGAAAATAACAGGAGCTGGGTATTAAGCTCCGACCCGGAAGTGATGAAATTAGTGGCAGACCGGATGCTGGTACAGGCCGGTGTCAAATGCCTGCTACATACCTGGGTAGCTGATGTTATTGTAGAGGGCAATGTGCTGAAAGGGGTAATTGTTGAAAATGTAGAGGGGCGCTCCGTGATCCTTGCCAGATGTGTAGTGGACTGTACCGGCAATGGCGATGTATTTGCCCGGGCGGGTGAAGCGCATCATATTTCCAACGAGCTGCAGCCCATGACGCTGCCCTTCTTTTTGGCGGATTTTCAGAAGAACTGCGATCTGGATTACGAGGACGAACTGGTAGTACCCATGGGACCGGAGCCGGGTTACCTGGATGAATATTTATTGAAAACCTATACCTCCCGCAGAAGGGATGTGGATATAGACCGGGAGCTTTTAAACAAAGAAGGCAAAGCCGGCAGGCTGCCCAACTTTGGGGGCCCTTGGTTTGGGGGGCTCAGGACCAGCTATCCCTGGGTCAATACCACGCGCATTTACGGTTCGGCCATCAATGCCCGGGACCTGACGGCAGCAGAGATACAGGGCCGGGACAACGTGAATAAAATAGTGGACTTCTACCGTAACAACTGCAAGGGTTTTGAAAAAGCGTGGGTGATGAAAACCGCTTCCACTATGGGTATCCGGGAAACAAGAAGATTAGATGGAGTGCTGACCCTTACCGGGCAGGATATTCATGATTCCACACGGTTTGAGGATAGCATTGCTTTAGGCGTGTGGCCGATAGATGTACATCCGCCCAAAGGGCATGTGGGTATGCATAAAATGTATGTGCCATTACCTTATCAGATACCGTACAGGACCATGTTGCCTAAAAGCGTAGACAACCTGATCGTAGCCGGTCGGGGCATCTCCGCAGACAGGGAAGCCATGGGCTCTGTTCGTGTGGGCGCTACCTGTGGGGCTATTGGCCATGCAGCAGGCATCGCTGCGGCGCAAAGCAGTTTAAGCAACACCGTACCCAGGGACCTGGATGTAGCTGTGCTGCAGCAAAAAATTAAAGATCAAAACGGGTTAATTGATACCTGGTAAATCTAATATTTATGAATAGATATGTTCTGACCTTACTGTTTGTTGCAGTCTGTTTTTCAGCAGATGCACAGAAAAAAGAGAAGCTGGAACCCTGGAAGGAGGGTTTCTTAGACATCCACAACATTAATACCGGTAAGGGGGAAAGCACTTTCTTTATTTTTCCTGATGGTACGAGTATGCTGGTGGATGCAGGGGCAGCCGGCAGCAAAAAGCCCTGGGCTGCGGATCCCAGGCCCAATGATAGTAAAGAGCCAGGTGAGTGGATTGCCCGTTATATTGCACCGCTGCTGAAACAGGCCGGCAGGGATAAGATAGACTATGCCATAGTTACCCATTTTCATTGGGACCACATGGGCAATATTACCAAAAAGAGTCCTTTCAATGCATCAGGCGACTACCAGCTGGGTGGTTTTACCGAAGCGTTGGACAAAATAAAAGTAAGTAAGTTCATAGACAGGGCATGGCCCGATTATAACTGGCCGGTCCCTTTGCTCGAAGATTTGAAAGTAGCCAACTACCGTAAATTTTTAGATTATAAGATCAGGAAAGAAAAATCAGAAGTAGAAAAGCTTCGGGTAGGCGCTTATGACCAGATAAAGTTGAATGTGGCTCCTGGAAAATATCCCGGGTTCCAGGTGCGCAATATTGCTGCTAACGGCATGGTGTGGACTGGAGAGGGGACGTCTTCAAAAAATCTTATTCCTGAAGGGATCCATCCCAAAGAGATCGGAGAGAACGGGTTGAGCATCGCCCTGCGTATATCGTATGGGAAGTTTGATTACTTCACCGGGGGTGATCTCAGCGTTGCCGGTTTGGAAACGGCGGGGCCTTCGGAGCAATGGAAAGACCTGGAAACACCTGTAGCGATGGCCACCGGGCCGGTAGAAGCCATGAAAGCCAATCACCACGCCAATTTTGATGCCAATAGCGTTTCCTTTTTGCGTGGGTTAAGGCCCAGGGTAATTGTTGTTCAGAGCTGGGGTGCCAGCCAGCCGGCAATGAGTGTGTACCGCAGAATGATCAGCCCCCGGGTGTACCCTGGTGAGCGTGACATTTTTGTCACCAACATCATGCAGGAGACCAAAACCTCTTTTGACGTAAGCAAGTTGAAAAGCGAGCAGGGGCATGTGGTGATAAGAGTGTACCCTTCTGGCCAGTATGAGGTATTGGTGTTGGATGATACCCGTGAAGGGTATTTTGTGAAAGAGAAGTTTGGTAAGTATGTAAGTAATTAAACTTGTTTAAACAGGTTCAATAATAATTGTTTTGGGAAATGAAAAAAAGCATTAGCATACAACCGGAGAACCGCAGGTGGATCATCATAGCGGTTGTGTTTACTGCTATCGTATTCAATTATGTAGACCGTCAGATTGTTTCCATTTTAAAGCCCGTGCTGAAAGGGGAGTTTGGTCTCAATGATGCAGGCTATGCTGTTATTGTTAATATTTTTACGGTTTGTTATGCCTTGATGTACCCGGTTACGGGCTGGATGACGGACCGTTTTGGAGCCAGGATTGTGATGTTTACGGGCATAATAACCTGGTCTCTGGCCTGCATTGGGGGTGGTATTTCAAGGACGGTAGGACAGTTTGGGTTTTTCAGGGGTCTTTTGGGAATTGCCGAACCCACCGTTTTTCCTTCTCAGATAAAAGTGGTTACTGAATGGTTCCCTGGTAAGCTAAGAGCTACTGCTAACAGTTTATGCCAGGCCGGGAGTTCTGTTGGGGCCATTATAGCCCCGCCAATTATAGCCTGGATCGCTTTAACCTATAACTGGAGAACGGCGTTTATTGTAATGGGAAGCGTGGGACTGGTGATAGCCTTATTATGGAGAGTAGTATATAAAAGACCGCCAGAACATATCCTTGCCGAAACAACGCAGTCTGCTGTAGTGAAAGAGACCGTAAAGTTTAGCTGGAAGCAATTATGGAGAACAAAAACCCTGTGGGGTATATTGCTGATGCGTTTTATCAGTGACCCGGTATGGTATTTTTGTTTATTCTGGCTGCCGGGGTATTTACAGGAGGAGTCCGGGCTGTCACTGGCACAGGTAGGTCTGTTTGGCTGGATCCCTTTTCTGGCTGCTGACCTGGGCGCTATTGGTACGGCTGCGTGGTCCGACAGGCTGGTTCGCAAAGGCCATGCTCCCTTGCGTGCGCGCAAGATCATGCTGTCCACGATTGCCTGCCTGGCGCCGCTTTGCGCCCTTACCAGTTTTATGCCCAATGCCTTCTTTACCCTGGCTGTATTTAGCCTGGTAGCCATTGCGGCGCTTAGCTGGCTGTTTACTACGGGGGTTTTAGTGTCAGAATCTTTTCCTTTGGGCAATGTGGCCAGTGTGTTAGGCATTGCCGGGGGTTGCGGCGCTTTAGGTGCTGTATTGTTCAACTACTTTGTGGGCCAGATGATGGGCACTATTAGTGCTGAAAAAATATTTTTTGCGATGGCTTTTTTACATCCCATCGCGGTTTTGATACTGTGGACCATGGTTCGGCCAGAGCGGCCTAAGGGCCAGCCGGATGCAGCATAATAAAAAAACATAAAGGACTAAAAATATACTTATGAAACAGGCAATCATGACCTCCCCGGGAGCAATAGAAATATCTGAAGTAGCAGATATAACCGGCATAAAAGAGAATGAGGTATTGATCAACATAAAAAGGATCGGTGTTTGCGGATCAGATATCCATGTATATCATGGTAAGCATCCGTTCACACCTTTCCCTGTTATACAGGGACATGAATATAGCGGCGAGGTAGTAGCTGTGGGAAGAGAGGTAACCAAAACCAAACCGGGGGATAAGGTTACAGGACGGCCGCAGTTGGTTTGCGGTGTTTGCGGGCCTTGTAAAGCAGGCAGGTACAATGTGTGCTCCAATCTTAAAGTAGAAGGCTTCCAGGCGCCGGGGGTAGCCCGAGATTATTTTGTGTTGCCCGAAGACCGGCTGTATGTAGCGCCTGGGCATGTGAGCTTTGACGAAATTGCGATGATTGAGCCTGCTGCCGTTGCAGCCCATGCTATTGCAAAGATCAGAGACATCCATTTAAAGAATATCGTGATCACAGGTGCCGGTCCTATCGGGAACCTAGTGGCTCAGTTGGCAGCCATACGGGGGGCAAAAAAAGTAGTGGTAACGGATTTTAACCAGTTCAGGCTGGATCTGCTGGCCTCAATAGGGATCAGGGATGTGATCAATCTTTCCAGAGAAAGTTTTGATGATGGAGTAAAGCGTGTGTTGAACGGGGAAGCCTTTCAAACAGGAATAGAATGTGTGGGTGCAGAAGCTGCTTTGCACAATCTTGTCAATCATGTAGAGAAAGGAGGTGAAGTGATCATAGTAGGGGTGTATGAAGAGCATCCGCGCCTTAATATGGGCTTTGTGGGGGAGCATGAGCTGACAGTAAACGGCAGTATGATGTACCGGCATGAGGATTATGAGGAGGCGCTTGGTTTTGCCAGCGAAGGGAAGCTGCAATTGAAGCCATTGATCACGCACCGGTTCAATTTTACTGATTATAAAAAGGCATATGAATACATAGATGCTAACTCGGCCCAAACGCTTAAAGTAATGATTGACGTGAATTAATTATGCTGCAGTCACTTCAACTATAAAATTGCGGGGAGATTGTTGTCTTGTTTCGATGGCTATCGGAAGACAAAGGACAATAAAAACAGGACTTCATGGCATTTTCTGCCGGAATAATGAGATTGATATAACACTACAATAAATTTTAAAGAGATGATAAAGAAGATGTTTTCTAAGTATTGGATGACAGGATGGGCGCTGGCAGTATTCATGTTGCCCATCACTTTTGTGTCCTGTAAAAAAGAAGCAGGGGAAAGGGTCGAGCTGATAATGGCCGACCCTACTAAAGTTGTTGTAGCACCTGATGAGTATGCTGAACGTATCAAAGCCCGGACCGGTTTTATAGAAAGCATCACTTCAAATGAAACCTTTGAGCTTCATGAGGGGGTGAAAGAAACCCATGTTAAGCTGGTCAACACATCCGGTTCGCCGTTGTCCCTGTACTTTTTTACGGTTGACTTGTCGAATCCTGACATTTCGATGGAAGTGGCCACGCCCAATGAACCGCCAGCTTGTGCCCTGCAAACCGTGAGAACCCCGGCTATACGCAAAAACACGGCGCTGGAAAACCGGGG
>JASGDI010000177.1:0-11340 GCA_049841335.1 Niabella sp.
ACACCGTACATAAAGCCTATATTCTCTTAATCACATTAGCTACAATACCCGGTTTACCCAACGTGTAATAATGCAGCCCGGGAACACCATTCTTCTTCAGGTCACGGCTTTGCGCCAGGAGCCACTCTTCACCTACTTTTTCTACATCTGCATTGCTTTTGCATCCTGAAACTTCATCTGAAAGCTCCTTCGGCAGGTCAATAGAAAATATTTTAGGTAGAGTGGTTAATTGCTTCTTGTTATAAATGGGCTTAAGACCGGGAACAATGGGTACATTGATACCGTTGGCTCTGCAGGCCTCCACAAAAGCATAATATTTTGCATTGTCAAAGAACATCTGCGTAACGATATAATCGGCTCCAGCATCAACTTTTGCCTTCAGGTATGCCAGATCGGTTTGCATATTAGGCGCTTCAAAATGTTTTTCAGGGTAACCCGCTACACCAATGCAGAAGGAGGTTTTGCGGCTGTTGATGAGCTCCTCTTCGAGGTAAATACCATTATTAAGATTTATCACCTGCTTTAAAAGATCAGAAGCATATTTATGACCGTCCGGATGAGGAATAAAAGCGGTTTCGTTTTTAGCAGCATCACCACGCAGCACCAGCACATTGTCAATACCCAGGTATTGCAGGTTGATGAGCGCATCCTCTGTTTCACTGACGCTAAAGCCACCGCAAATAAGGTGGGGAACAGTGTCTACATTGTATTTGTTCATAATGGCCGCACAAATACTTTCAGTTCCGGGTCTTTTGCGTATAATTACCTTTTTAAAAGATCCATCGGGGTTTTGCCTGAACTCGTGCTCACTGCGGTGATAAGTAACATTGATATAGGCCGGTTTAAATTCCATCAGAGGATCTAAATGATCGTATAAACCCTCAATACCTTTTCCTTTTAATGGAGGCAGGATCTCAAAAGAAATCAATGTTTCTTTTTTTTCCTGCGCCCTGCTAATATGCTCTATTACCTTCATTCCGTTTTTTTAGAGTGCAAAATTACGGGTCGCCGCTGTAAAACCTGTATAATTTCAATATTTCCATATTATCTGTACAATTCCATAACCCTTTTGTAAAACAGGGGTCATTTACTTGTAACATTTTGCCGGTTTCTGCGATTACCTGTTATGCGCATTATACCATACCCGTTATTGAGATACCTGTTGTTTTTTATTATTGTTACCTGTTTTGCCACAGTGCCTGTTTACGGACAAGGGTCTCTGTCTGGAAAACTTGTAGATGCCCAAACACAAAAGCCATTATATATGGCTACGGTTACCGTATTTAAAGCAGTGGATACCTCTGTGGTCACTTACAGATTAAGCGCAGAAGATGGCAGGTTCAGGTTACCGGGCCTTGCTACAGATATCCCTTACCGGGTACTTGTTTCTTTTACCGGATATGCGGTGTACAGAAAAGAGTTCCTGCTTACCAAAGATTCGGCTCATCTTGATTTAGACACCATTTTTTTACAACCTGCAGCAACGGAGCTGGATGAGGTTTTAGTAGTAGCAGAGCGCCCGCCCATGATCATCAGGAAAGATACGGTAGAGTTTAATGCCAATGCGTTCAAGACTCTGCCCAATGCCATGGTAGAAGACCTGCTGAAGAAACTACCCGGCGTACAGGTGGATAAGCAGGGCAACATTATGGTAAACGGGAAGCGCGTGAACAGGATATTGGTGGATGGTAAGAATTTTTTTGGCAGCGATCCAAAAATGGCTTCAAGAAATCTGCCGTCAAATGTTATTGATAAAATACAGGTGACAGACGATAAGGACGAATTGCTGGAAAGCGGGGACGATAACCTGAATAATGTGGGAAAAGTGATCAACCTTACTTTTAAAAAGGGAGTGAAGAAGGGAATGTTCGGCAAAGCTTATGGCGGTGGAGGTACCGGCCCCAATGGGAACCGGTTTGAGGCAGGTGCTATTGCTAATGTGTTCAGAGATACGTTGCAGGTAAGCTTGCTGGGCTATAGCAATAACCTTAACAGACCTGGCTTTGGATGGAGCGACCTGATGCAGACAGGCGGCCTGCAAAGGAGCCGGCAGGTATCTGGTGGTGGCAATAACAGCAGTAACAATAGCAATTTTGGGTCAAATATCAGTATCAACGGTATTAATTTCGGGGGCATGTCACGCCTGGGAGGTGTAACAACCAGCAACGGGCTGGGCTTTAACCTTAACCACTCTCCTAATAACAAAAAGGCATTTTTTGCCCAGTACTATTATGGCAAAGTGCGCACCGATATTGAATCGAACAATACAACGCATATCTTTAACGGGGATACTACCGTTACCAATACCTCGCGATACAATGCACTTGTAAAAGGCAATACCCATAATTTTGGTATTGGTCTGAACCTGAAGCCAGATACGTTGACTACCATCACGGCTACAGCAAATTACATACTGGCCAACGAAAAAACCAACAGCCTGAACACACAAAGCGGGGTCAATAATTTTACAGGCAACTTAAACACAGGTGAAGTCAATATCAACGGGAGAACGGACAATAATATCCTTCGGGAAAACTTTTCCTTAACCCGGTTATTTAAAAACAAGACCGGCAGGCGCCTCTCATTTGCGCAGGGTATTTCCCTCAACCGGCGCGATGTAAATAATTATACCGATGCGTTGATACAATACCTGCACCCGGCGCAGTTTGACAGTACTACCAACCAGCTAAGAGCAGAAGACGTTCCTTCCTGGTTTGCATTTGCCGGCATTAATTACCGGGAGCCTTTAAGTAAAAAGATCTTCCTGCGGGCCGGAGCAAGGTATGAATATGAAAACCTGAAAAATGATATCACTACTTTTGATAAGAGCGGCACCGGTTATAACAGTAAAAACAGCAACCTCAGCAGCACTTTTTCGCGTAACAGTAACCGGTATTTTTTAAGCACGGGCATTGAATTTAAACATAAAAGCCTGGCCATTACGCCCGGCGTGCGTTATCAATACCAGCACTTCGATAACGAGCTGTCCTTTGCAGCTGCCCCTGTTATTCAAAAGCTGAATAATATTTTACCACAGCTTGAAATTACTTACCGCAAGCTGACTGTTAATTATAGCAGGGATATTGTACTACCCGATTATAGTTATATGATCCCCGTAAGAAATAATACCAACCCTTATGTGGTAAGATTAGGTAACACGAATCTTTTACCTGCCCTGATGGACAGGGTATATATGAACCTCAATACTTTTAACCCTAAAAACAATCTTAATGTATGGAGTTGGGGTGAAGCATGGATTGCCAATAACGACGTAGTGCAAAGCATTACGCTGGACGAAAGCGGCCTGCAAACCACACGGCCTGTGAATGCTGACGGCAGCAAACGCATAGCCGCCAATTTTGGCCTGAACCAGGATATCAAGTATAAGAACAGCTTTACCTTTTCATGGAATATAGGCACCTGGACGGAATACCGCCAGAACTCCTTTTACTATAATAACGAGCCCAGCACCCAGCAAAGACTGATAAGTAATGTATGGAGCAATATAGGATTTAACTGGGATGATAAACTGGAGCTTGGCCCTGCTTATTCATTCTCTTATATGAATGTAAAAAATACCAACCCGCTTTTTACCCCTAAGAACAGCTTTGAACAAACCATCGGAATGGAAGCCATAATGCGTTATATCAAGCATGTAATATTTGATTCGGAGCTGCGGTACATCAATAACAACGCCTTCCCAACAGCCAATCTCAGGAAAATATTTATGTGGAACGCCGGTCTCAATTTTACTTTTTTCAAAGATGAGCGGGCGGTATTACGTTTATATGCCAACGATATCCTGAACAAAACCATTAATACCGATATCATTCCCAACCAGAATACGCTGCAAACTTCCTACAGTAACGTGCTGGGGCAGTACTTCCTCGCCACCTTTACTTACAATCTGCGCCCGTCGGGCACTAAAGGCAAAGTAGGTGGTGGATGGTCTTTATGGTAAAAGCTTACACTACAATAGCGCCTTGGGTCTCGGGATCTTTACCATTGGTAAGAGACTGTATATTGTTATAGGTAACCGTCGCGATCTGTTCCAGGGCTTCTTTGGTAAAAAAGGCCTGGTGCGCAGTAACCAGCACATTAGGAAAGCTCATCAGGCGCTGTATCATATCGTCCTGTATAATGTCTGCAGAAAGATCTCTGAAGAATATCTGCTCTTCCTGCTCATATACGTCAATACCTAAATAACCTATATGCCCGCTTTTTAAGGCATCAATGGCCGCTTTGGTGTCGATCAGCTTTCCCCTACCGGTATTGATGATCATCACCCCTTTTTTCATCTGATCAATCGTTTCCTTTCTTACCAGGTGGTATGTATCATCTGTAAGCGGGCAATGCAAAGAAATAATATCACTTTGCTGCAGCACTTCTTCCAACGGATGATACCTTACGCCTGTTGTTTCCAAAGCCTTATCAGGATACATATCATACGCTATTACCTTACACCCCATGCCCAGCATAATACGGATAAAGGCTTTGCCAATGTTACCGGTGCCAATTACCCCCACAGTTTTACCGCAAATATCAAAACCTAATAAGCCCTGTAAAGCAAAATTCTGCTCCCGTACCCTGTTGTATGCCTTGTGGGTTTTACGGTTAAGGGTCATGATCATTGCCAGCGCATGTTCTGCTACTGCCTGCGGTGAATAAGCAGGTACACGGCACACTTTAATGCCTAATTCTTTAGCAGCTTCCATGTCCAGGTTATTAAAGCCTGCACAGCGCAGGGCTATGATCTTTACATTTTTGGCCGCAAGCGTTTCCAGTACCGGACGGGTCAATTTATCATTAACAAATACACAAACCACGGTGGCATCTTTCACCATTTCCACTGAATGCGGCCCTAAATGGGTCTCAAAGAATTCAAGCTCGAAGTTATAAGGCTCATTAGCTTTGGTAAAACTGTCTTTATCATATCTCTTTGTTGAAAAGAAGGTAATTTTCATTTGTATATTTTTTGTTATTTAATTCGGTAGAACGAAGCTTATTTATCAGAAATGATCCTGAAAACTATCAGGATCATTCCCCCTGTGTAATAAATGAAAGTTTTATAACGTACGTTTCATTTGTAATATATTTTATAACTGTTTTTAATATTAAAGAAGACCAGCCTATATTTTAACGGGCTAAATTAGGGAAATGTAATCTAAGAACGACAACAGATGGTATAACATTTCAGCAATATTTTTATACTAAAAAGCTGCGTCTGTTAAACGCAGCTTCAGAAAAACCTGTTTATGCATCAGGCATGTACACCTTCTTTAATTTCTTCTATCAATTTTTCATTGAATGCCGGCAGATCCTCCGGTGTGCGGCTGGTTACCAGGCCCTCATCTACTACCACTTCTTCATCTGTCCAATCAGCTCCGGCATTAACTAGATCCTGGCTTATGGATTTTACAGAAGTCATTTTACGGCCTTTCACTAAACCAGTATTGATCAAAGTTTGCGGGCCATGACAAATAGCAGCAACAGGTTTTCCCTGGTCAAAAAAACTTTTTACAAAACTCAGGGCTTCATCAATTACACGCAGCTTATCAGGATTAATTACCCCACCGGGCAGCACCAGCGCATCATAATCATCTGCCCGTGCTTCGGCCAGTGTTTTATCTACGTCATACTCCGGACCCCAGTTTTTATCTGCCCAGGCTTTAATCTTTCCTTTTTCGGGGCTTACAATATGTGCCTCCCAGCCTTGTTGTTCTAACTGCTCCTTAGGAGACTTCAATTCACTTTCTTCAAAACCATGGGTAGCCAGTATAGCGATTTTCTTACTCATAATTAAAATTTTTAAAGTGATGACTGTTGTTTTTTCAACCGTTTCAAAAACCACACCTTAAAAAACAAAAGCTGTTTTTATTGTGTTAAATAATTATCAAAGCAGGAAGAGCGCCTTATTACTTTCCGTTTTTAAGATCAGATTTAGTTTATTTATAGTATGGAAATCATTTTATACGTATCGGTGGGTGTTATTACAGGATTAGTGATCGGCTGGCTTTCAGGTAAAAGCCGCGCAGCAGCCGGCATACAGGCTGTTAAAGACGAAGCCCTTGCCCGGCAGAACGAGCTGGAAAGAGAACTTGTATCTCTGCAGGCTACTTCTTCTGCACGGCTGGAAGCGGCGAACCATAGTTTAATGATCCGCGAACAGGATATTACTGTTTTACGAAAAGACCTCGGTGCCATCAGCGCCGAACTGGATCATAACCGGCAGCAGCACGCATCGGTAAAAGCGGCTTATGATACATCAAGGCAACATCTTATTGAAAAGAACAATGATCTTTTAAGAGCGCGTACAGAAGCAGAGCAACTAAGGACTGACCAGGCCTCGCTTCAACAGCAACTGGCCACTGCAAATGCCACCAATAATGCTTTAACTGAAAAGCTGCAAACACAAAAAGAAGAGATTGAAGCATTAGGCAAAAAATTCAATACCGAATTTGAAAATATTGCCAATAAGATCCTGGAGACCAAAACCGGCTCTTTCACCGAGCTCAATAAAGCCAATATGAAAAATATACTGGAGCCATTGGGAGAGCATATACGCGACTTCAGAAAACAGGTGCAGGAAGCCTATGGTAAAGAAAGCAACGAGCGTTTTTCCCTGCAGAACGAAGTAAGAAACCTGATGCAGTTGAACCAGCAGTTAAGCAAGGAAGCCCAGAATCTTACACGGGCCTTAAAAAGCGAATCCAAAACACAGGGACGCTGGGGAGAAATGATCCTGGAAAAAATACTCGACAAATCGGGCCTGCGAAAGAACGAAGAGTTCTTTATGGAATACCAGCTTTATGACAGCAATGGTAAAGCATTACTCAGCGCTGTCAGCGGTAAAAAAATGAGGCCCGATGCGCTGATCATTTATCCGGATAACCGGCACGTGATCATTGACGCTAAAGTATCCTTAACCGCTTTTGTAAGATACGCCGAAGCAGAGGATGAGGTATTGCAGGAAGCAGAGCTTGTATCACATGTCCGTTCGGTAAAAGCGCATATAGATGAGCTGCATTTAAAAGCCTATGACGATTACGATAAATCAATGGATTTTGTAATGATGTTCATGCCCAATGAAGCTGCTTATTTTGCTGCACTGAAAGGTGATGCCCATCTTTGGGAATATGCTTATGACAGGCGGATCTTATTGATAAGTCCCACCAATTTAATTGCAGCTTTAAAATTGCTTGCCGATTTATGGAAGCGTGAAAGAAATGAGCGCAACAGCATGGAAATTGCCGGCCGGGCTTTAAAAATGTATGAAAAACTGGTAAGCTTTACAGATAACCTGGACGCCGTGGGAAAACACCTGGACAATGCAGTGAACAAATATGAGGAAGCTGTAAAGCAGCTGCATACCGGGAAAGACAATTTCTTTTCCCAGGCAGGAAAAATGAAGCAACTGTTGAATTATAACAGGCCCAAAGATTTTGCCCCGGCAAAACTGGACCTGGGGACGGATAATGACAATGCAGCAATTAAACTATAAAAAACGTATCTTAACATATCAATAAAAGTTTATTAGGCATTTTTAACGTCTCATATTTAATACTGATCTCATAACTACAAAAAATAAATATAGCCATGACTGAAACCCTGATCCCTAAAGAGGAAATAGTTAATTTAACCCTGGTATCAGCCGAAGAAAACAGAAGCGATTACTGGAAAGAAAAGCTGGAATATGCCCAAAGGCTGGGTAACGAGTTTAAAAGCAAAACAAGCATCACCTTTAACACAACAGAAGGTCCGCGAACGGTGCATACTACGGTATGGTCTATAACCGAAAATTATATTGTGTTAAAGGCCGGGATGCACATTCCTTTAAGCAGTATTATTGATGTACATTTTTAAAGCTGGCTAAAACCAGCTTTTTTTCTTTCGGCTGCCCCCGCTCAGACCTATGGCACCCAATAATGAGCGTATAATAGTATTACCTGCAGTACGGGCTACGCTTCTTACAATAGGATTATCCAAAATACCCTTTTCCTGCTTTTGCGTTTTGGCAGCCTCTTTTTGTTTTACAAGCTCTGTATTTCTGTCGGCAGCTTCCTGTAATTTTTGATTAAGTATTTCGTAAGCGCTGTGGCTATCTATAGTTTCATTATAAAAACGGGCAATTCTTGAATTATTAACGATGGCATCAATCTCAGCTTCTGACAATATATCCATACGGCTTTGCGGTGCACGTAACATACAATGTACCAATGGTGTGGGAACACCTTTTTCATTCAGCATGGTTATCAATGCCTCACCAATACCCACCTGCGTGAGCAGGTTATCGGTTTTATAAAATTCGCTTTCGGGATAATTCTCTGCAGTTTGTTTGATCACTTTCCTGTCTGCCGCTGTAAAAGCACGCAAAGCATGCTGCACTTTCAAACCTAACTGGGATAATACAGAAGCCGGTACGTCCATCGGATTTTGCGTACAGAAATAAATACCGATGCCTTTAGAACGGATCAGCTTTACAATGGTTTCTACCTGGTTTAACAGTGCAGCGCTGGCTTCGTTAAAAATAAGGTGCGCTTCATCTATAAATAAAACCAGTTTGGGCTTGTCAGCATCTCCCTGCTCCGGGCTTGATGCATAAAGCTCTGCCAGCAATTGCAGCATAAAGGTTGAAAAAAGTTTGGGTCTGTCCTGCAGATCGGTCACCCGTACAATAGAGATCATGCCACGTCCGTTATTGTTGATGCGCATCAGGTCTTCCACATCAAAGCTCCTTTCTCCAAAAAACAGGTCAGCGCCCTGTTGCTGCAGTTCAATTACCTTTCTTAAAATAGTTCCGGTAGAAGTAGTAGAAACTTTTCCATAATCCTTCTCCAACTCGGCCTTGCCTTCCCCGCTGACAAACTGCAATACTTTTATAAAATCTTTAAGGTCCAGCAATGGCAGTTTATTATCATCGCAGTATTTGAATATCATTGATACAAGTCCACCCTGCGTGTCATTCAAATCCAGGATCTTTGAGAGAAGCACAGGGCCAAACTCGCTTACCGTAGCTCGCAACCTTGTGCCTTTTTCATTGCTCAGCGTTAAAAACTCAACAGGATAAGCAGCAGGCTCAAACGTTATGCCCAGCTGCTGGCAACGCGCATTAATTTTATCATTGGCAGCACCCGCGGCGCCAATACCGCTCAGATCCCCTTTTATATCCATCAAAACCACGGGAATGCCGGCATCACTTAACCCTTCGGCCAGAACCTGCAGGGTCTTTGTTTTACCGGTACCGGTAGCTCCGGCAATCAATCCATGCCTGTTCAATGTTTTGAATGGTATAAAAACATCAGCGCCCTCCACCACCTGGCCATCCAGCATAGCCCTGCCAATTTTATAATTTTCTCCTTTAAAAATATAGCCGTTTTGTACTGTTTCCAGGAACTTTTCCGCGTTTGCCATAGAAAAAATTTTTTGAAATATACTATAAGCTATAAAAAACTTAAAATTAATTTATACAGTTGCCTTAAAGCAAGCACTTTAACAAAAAATTGCTTATGTATTCAAAAGCATTAACTTTATTTGCCGTCAAAGAATATATTTATAATAAACTGATAATAATGGAAGCAAATAAACCACACATTTTATTATGTGAAGATGATCCCAACTTGGGCAATGTGCTGAAGAACTACTTAGAGTTGAATGATTATGATGTTACACTTGAAAGAGACGGAAGGTTGGGCCTCGCCGCTTTTCAAAGAGAGAAATTTGATCTCTGCCTGCTGGATGTAATGATGCCGCACATGGACGGCTTTACACTGGCAGAAGAGATCCGCGACATTGATGCAGATGTGCCTCTTTTCTTTTTGAGCGCTAAAACAATGAAGGAAGATATCATACAGGGATATAAACTGGGCGCTGATGATTATATTACCAAGCCCTTTGACAGCGAAGTGTTGCTGCTTAAAATAAAAGCTATTTTAAAGCGCAATGAAGAGCTGAATAAAGAAAGCGAAAACAAGGAATACCACCTTGCCAGCTATCATTTTAACCCTAAACTTCGCCAGCTGATACATAATGACAATACGCAAACTCTTTCTCCCAAAGAAAATGAATTGCTGAAGATGTTAGCTGAGCACCTGAACGACCTGTTGCCCCGTGAGCAGGCTTTAAAGAAAATATGGGGTAGCGATACTTACTTTAACGGACGCAGCATGGACGTGTATATTGCCAAACTGCGCAAGTACCTGAAGGATGATGAAAAGATAGAGATCGTGAATATACATGGTAACGGCTTCAGGTTAGTGGTACAGCCGTAAAAATATTTTTCAACTTTTTATTGCAGCCTCCTGTAATTGGAATACAAATTACAGGAGGTTTTTGTATATGGAACTTATTTAAGCTTTTATTATTTGAGTTCCTTTTGAAAGAAAATATCGTCCTGAGGCCAAAATAAAAGGTGAATTATGTTCTTTGAAATGACAGTTGAATAAGAATCACCATTTCGATTGAATCCGCTGGTGAGATTTCTCCCTCCATCCCGGTAATCTGGGATTTCGGTCGAAAAGACGGTTAATTATATGTTATTGCCGCATTGCTCAACATGACATTCATTTTTAAAAAATTTAGACAAGTTCATGGTCCGATGCATACTAATGATTATTTCATGTCTTACTTTTTACTAATAATCGTCCACGAGTTAGCAACATTACGTGGAGAATTGTCTGAAGGCTTGTTTTTGATTTCGAGGTCATTTGTTGCTTTGTTATAGCTGACAAAGGTAGATGACCCTCCCCCATCTAAGTTGATGGCATCTTTTGCTCCTATAGCCATAAATATTTTGGCAAGCCCGGCCATTGTGATTCCAACAGAGTGCTCGGGTCTGCGACCATCCAGAACCATAAAAATCACTTTGCTCATATTGACCAGACCCACTGCTGTTCTCGGTTCCACATTTGTATTCAGCGAAGCGGTCCTGTCCTCACCATTGTACACCAGCAAGTACCTTCCGCCCAATGTTTCTTTCATATTGCTCAATTTGGCGAATAAATTGCGGTCTCCAATCACAGCTCTTTTGTTGGTTTGAATACTTAAAAAATAATAGGCGCCTGTTGGAATGAAATAGTCTTTAATTACGGTTCTGTTTTTGATAACAGGACCCAGTGGTGTGCCGGGAACTATACCCGGATTGCCTGATACATCCCAATAATCGCCGTTTACCGCGCCAATCACATGTTTTTGCTCGCCCCGGTTTTCCAGCGCCGTGTTTTTGCGTATAGCCTGGGTTCTCACGGTTTGCAGGGCAAAAGCTGGCTGTTCATTGGGCGTGGCCACTTCCATCGAAATGTCAGGATTCGACAAGTCAACCGTAAAAAAGTACAGGGACAACGG
>JASGDI010000178.1:0-80793 GCA_049841335.1 Niabella sp.
CGACCGCGATACGCTCGTCGACGGTTTGCGCCAGCAGGGTCACGCCCGCGTCTACCCGGTCGATGGCGAAGATTCGCTCATCGGCTATAATGGCATCATCGAGGTCTTTGGATAATTTGGCATGCACAAAAGTGGCCTGACCCATAAATCCGCCCGACTTTTCTTTGCCCGAGCTTTCTACTTTTTTTACATAGTACTCCATACCTGTTGGCGTAGAGGCTAATGTGCCCGGGAACTGCGCGCGGTTGATGGTGCCACCTGTCACTTTGGTAAACTCCGAATAAGTGTCGGTTTTCCCGGCCTCTTCAGCAGATATAATGGTAACGCCATTACTTTTAAGCATACCTGTAAAGTCCTGGTACAGCCTGTCGGTAACAGTTTGCAGGTTAGTTTCCGTAAGCCCTTCCAGCCCTATAGACAGGGATGCCTCGGCATCACCTTTACGTGCGCCACCCAGCATACGCCCGCCCTGCTTAAATTCCTGCTTTTCGTTGTACACCTGGTAGTTTACAGTAAAAGAGGCAATGTACAGGCGTTTGTCCTTTATCTTTTTAAGGCCATAAGACTGGTCTTTGGGTTTGAAATCCCCGAGGGTTTGTGTGTGCCCGCTAAGTGAAAAAGCAATGGTCAGGATAAGTGATAATATAATCTTCATGTTGCAGTTATTTATCTGCCGTAAAAATAAAGCGGGGAGCTATGGGGAATGATGTGAAAAAAGTAGTAGACGGTAACCATTAATGATTAAACTTCGAGATGGCCTCTGAACGGCTTTTTACCTGGAGCTTTTCATAAATATTCCTGATATGGGTACGAACTGTTTCAATGCTTATAAAAAGCTGGCCGGCAATTTCTTTATATCTGAATCCTTTGGAAAGCAATGATAGTATTTCGTTCTCTCTCCTTGATAAAACGTCTGAATAGATTTTTTCTGTTCTGTTTGCGGCAAAATCCATTACTACTAACCTTGCAATCTGGCTGCTCATAGGCGAACCTCCGTTGTGAATATCCTGTATAGCCTCAACCAGTTTTTTAGGATCAGTATTTTTCAGGATATAGCCTGTTGCCCCGGCTTTTAAGGCGTTAAAAGCATTTTCTGCATCGTCATAGCTGGTTAAAGCCATACATTGCATACCGGGGTGAATCACTTTTAGTTTAGCTACTACATCAATCCCGGATATGCCGGGAAGGTTAATGTCGAAAAGCAACACATCAACCGGCTTTTTTTCTAAGCAGGTTAAAGCGGTTTCGCCATCCTCAAAAGCATCTGCCACATCCAGTTCTTCCTGCATATACAATAAAGCAAGTAGGGAAGTCCTTATTGTTTCCTCGTCCTCAATTAAAGCAATTTTGATTTTTGAAGCAGCCATATATATTTAAAAGTATAAAATTAAACAGGAGAAGTATCCATACTTTAAGTAAAAAAGTAGTATTTAAAGAGTTATGCCGTAACTCACTTCTGTGCCCTGGCCTTTACCTGATATAAGGCTGAAGCTCCCGTTTATGCTTTCCATCCGGGCTTTCATATTGCCAAGCCCGTTGCGTTTGCCGTTTTTAGGCCGGATGGCTTTGTCTGCATCAAAGCCTTTTCCGTTATCTTTTAGGGAAAACATAACCTGCCTGTCATCTGCAAAAAGCGAAAAAGTAATTTTAGTAGCCTCCGAATATTTTAAAGCGTTATTGAGGGCTTCTTTTGTTACCAGCATTAGCTGTTGCCTGTGCAGGTGCCCCAGTGAGATATCCGGGATCATATCCGGAAAATTAAATGCCACTTTTATAGATAAAGGCTCGGTTGTTTCAGAAACATATTCATTCAGGTAGGCTGCAAGGTTGCCCAGGGTGTCGTTATGCGGGTTTAATGTCCATATAATTTCTCCCATTTTATCAGCCAGTCCGCGTGAAGTAGTGCTTATTTCATTTATTATTTTATGGCTGCCTTCCGGTGCCCCGGTATTTTTACCTAATTCAGAAAGCAGGGCAATTTTACTGAGGCCGGTTCCTAATTCATCATGCATATCCCTTGATATACGCAGCCGTTCATTGTTAACAGCAAGCTGCTTCTCTATAATCCGCCGTTGCTTTTCCAGTCTTCTGTTCAAATAGTATTTGAATCCCGATAATACAAGAGCAGACAATGATACAAGCGCGAAAATCTTGAACCACCAGGTACGCCAGAAAGGTGGTGTAATAGTAATGGCAAGGAGTTGCCGGGAAACGGACCACACTCCTTCACTGTTAGCTGATTTTATTTCGAAAGTGTAAGTGCCGGGTGGAAGTTTGTTATACCTGGCTTCGGGAATATTGTAAGCAGTGATCCACCTGTTCTCGTAGCCTTTTAACCGGTACTGGTACTGGTTTACATTAGGCGCGGTATAGTCTAATGTGGCAAATTTTATAAAGATATTATTGTCGTCATAGTTGAGTTTTATTTTTTTCAGGAAGTTGATGGCTGTATCAGTTTTGAAGGGTTTCCCGTTAATCAGCAGATCTGTTACATACGATCTGGACGCGAAAGCTCTTTTAAAAAACTTTCTCTGATCAAACCAGTTAATACCGGTAACACCTCCGAAGAAAATAACAGGGCCATCTTTAAAATAGGCGCCTGTATTGAACTCGTTGGACTGTAATCCGTGCTGTATGCCATATTGCTCTATTTCACTTACCGCTATTGCTGTACCTTTTTTTAAAGTGATTTTATTAAGGCCTTTGTTGGTACTGATCCAGAACCTGTAATTGTCTTCAGGAATGATGGAGTAAATAAAATCATTACTTAACCCGTTTTTTTCATCAATGACCTGTAAAGTATCAGCGTTATCCTGCTTAATAATAATCCCTACATTGGTAGCATACCAGAAAGCTTTTCTTAAAGTATCTCTGCGCACCTGTTTAATTGTTAAACCATAAAGCCCCTGCCCTGTAATACGTACGTTATTTCTTTCATCTGTACGAACCGTTACATACCCCCCACCTTCTCCTTTGCCAATTATTATATCCCCGTTATCTTTTACAAAAAGGCATTGTATATCATCTTCAAAATGCTTATTGGCAAGGCCCAGATCTGTTACCGATAATTTCCCGTTGGTCTCATCTATAATATAAGTGCTTTGAAATGTTCCTGCCATGTATTTATGAGGCCCTATCTGGGCGAAACATTGAAGGATGTTATGATGTTTCCCTTTTCGTACATATTCTATATGGGTACTGGTGGTAAACTTTGCATTATCAATATCAGCGATACCTATTTTATCGCCTATGTTCATCCATATACGCCCCTTATCATCTTCCTTAATAAAATAAATGCCCTGAAAAGCATTGCCAGGGATTTTTGCCGGATCGAAAATCAATTGGTGTTCCCCGGTAAAGCGGTTAACCCTGTACAACCCTCTGGAATAGGTACCTACGTATATTTCCCCGTTTTTGTGATAGATGCTCTTTACCATAAGCAATGAACTCTCCCTTTTTGCAACAGCTTCAGCAGGGAAAGCCTCAAAGAGCTTTGGTTTTAGATTTAAGATGCTTATGCCACCTCCTTCTGTACCCAACCACAAATTATCAACATGATCAATAATAGAAGTATAAATAAGATTGGAGGAAAGACTTAAGGGGTTGTTTTCAATGTTTGTATAGTGATGAAAAGTACCTTTAATGCTGTCTATAATTACAAAGCCGCGGTCGGGCGACAGAACAATGATGCTCCCTTTTGGGATTGTGGTCTTTCCAACAGGAGTCAGTTGCCGGTGCAGTTCTTTTCCATAGGGTATTTTGTAGGTAGCGGTCACTTTGCCTGATAGCAGGTTAAACTCCTGTATTTCATTTCCCAGGATAAAAAGAACACTCGAATTATTATATACAACAGGTGCTGATGGTTTTTGGCTGCCTGTGCTTAAAAGAAGAGTAACCGATTTGCTTTTAGTATTATACTTATACAGGCCATTGTCTTTTTGAAAGAGGAGATAAAGATCTGATGGGGTAGGAGCGTATATTCCAAAAACATTGGATATATGTATGGTTTTTGTTGATAGTGTATTTATATCAATACTAACGATGCCGTCAGGTACCGTAATAATGATCTCGTCTTTAAAAAGCCCCAGGATCATACATTCCAGGTCCCGGCCTATTTTTTTTATTACTGAAAAAGTTTCTGTAACAAGGTTCATCTTTACGATCTGCCCGTCTACGATCATCCATAAGTTTTGCCGGTTATCCTGGATGATTTTACCGTTTATTATTTTCCCAGGGAAGCGTTTTGAGCTTTTGTCGCGGAAGCTCTCCCTGTATTTTTTTATTTGCCTGCCATCATACCTGTTCAGCCCGTCACCGGTACCAATCCATATAAACCCCTGCTGATCCTGGAAAATCTCTCTTACTGAATTCTGGCTAAGTCCGTCGTTTACACCTAAGCGCTTAAAGTTTGGATCGTTCTGGCAAAACGATGCAGAAGCAGCTATGCAGGTAAATAAAAACAGCAAGGGTTTAAAAATGCTCATAAACAAACAACGGGCTTATTGCCAAATATAAAACCAACATGAAATTTTTCCCCAAAGGAGTTCTTTGAACAGGCTAAAATTACACAAAGGAAGCATGAATTCCGTCCCGATTTTTTAGGGATCGGAACATCAAAGGTCCCTCTTGACAAAAAACAATAAAAAATGACAAGAGAAACTAACCAGTTATTTTTCTAAGAAAAAGCAACAGGCTATATAAAGTTGGAAGGTGAACGGTTCTCCCCTCCAAAGGAGTCTCTCAGGGAGTCCCCCGGACTTTCGGACCGGCCTTCGACCACCCCCTTCAATGGGGGATATTCCGATTCCATTCAATATTTAATCTATTCTATATCGAAAAATGTTAAGGCTCCGTTGAAGCCTGGTTAAAAATTTAATCTTATGCTTCCAAAAACGCCAAAATTGTTGACGGAGGCCGATGATGGCTGTTGTTCGGGTAATACGCGCCATATAAAGTCCACACGGAGTACCCGTAATATATTATCCACTCCTGTTCCCAGCTCTAAATAGGTTTTTCCGTCCAGCGAGAGGAAGTTGCTGCCGGGTTTAAAGTTGAGCGCTTTATTGGCATCAGACAATGAGCCCCATAATGCCTTTACTGTATAGAACTGCCTGAACTTTAGCCGGGGGGCTATTTTGAATATCCCATTACCAATGTTGTGCTCGTAATTGATGCCGGCAAACCTGTCATGCACGTATTGATACCGCAGCATGGTATTGAAAGCATATTTATTGTAGTAATAGAGCTCATTTCCCGGGGCTACATCCAAAAATGTGTAGGGAACGGTGCCAAAGGTTTTTCCTGCATATACCTGGAAGCTGATATTGCCAAAAGGCGGGGTTTTAACATAATCCGAAACTGCAAATAAAAGCTTGGAATAATTATACTGGCTGTTAAGAATACCCGAAACGCCCCTGGTATAACTGGCTTCAGCGATGGGGTAAGGACTGCCCAGGCTGGCTCTGTAGAAAGTGTTCTCAATAAACTTTTCCAGGAAAGCAAAGCGGAGCTTTACCGAAAACTCTGTAGAGGTAAACCGCTTCATGCCCGTACTGAAAGAGTCTGCCGGTAACAGGTTGGCAAGGGGGGTATAGGATTTATTACTTACTGCGGCCTTTACTGAAAAACCAACGGGTAGCTCATTAAAGAACTCGAAGCTGCTTTCTTCAAGATTGATAAATTTCATTGGCACATTCGGCTTGCGCACAGCAAAAGAAAAGATATTGTCTGATGATATTTCTCCGTAATAACGCTGCCCGAAATCAAGGTCATTTTTATAGGAGAGTGACCAGTACTGCCGGGGATCTTTTTTGGGCAGATAAAACAGTTCGCCCATGCCTTTCATTTTCTGATCAGTAAATCCATAAGCCAGGTAGGTATGGTACATCAGCTTCCTGTTGAAATGCTTATTGCTGGCTACGTCAAACCTCATCCTAAAACCCTCCCATGCATTTCCCGAAAACCAGTTGTAGGCAGATCCTAACCGCACATTACCCACATCAAAATATCCTGTACCCAAAAACTCCAGTTGCCGGGTTAATTTCTGGTACACAGGCGCATTCATAATGGTGTCAATCATTTTAATGATATTCTTTTCTGTTTTGCTGAGCTCTTCATGTCGGGCCACATCCCAATAAGCATTATCCTTTCCCTGTGCTTCAGGTAATGTAATAATTTCTTCCTGTGTTTTGTTTAGCATCAGTTTTTTTATAACCGAGCTGTCGTTTACCACAATGTTCCTGTAAGTGCTTGTTTTTCGTCCGATGATACCCGGGGTTTTATTGCCCACAGGCGCTACATCTACTACCAGCTTTTCGCGGCTTACAAACCAGTTGCTGTCTGCCAGCCTTGTATATTCCTGAATGTAGCTCAGTCTCTCCATGAAATTTACATCGGCACTTTTGTCCAGTGAGAGATTCATTTTTTGAATAGCATAACTGCCCGAATGGACCCAGCAATCGCCTTCAAAAGTGTTCATCCCTTTTCTCCGGGGCCGGAAAAGCAGGTGAAAATATCTTTCCCCCCCCAGGTACTGCGTATCAGCAACCGTATATTTATAATAAAAATCCCCGTTATCGCTTATGGGGCTCACAAATTCTTTGTTAAATACATTGATAAAATTATTGTATACATTAATCACCTGGTCCATGCCTCCCAGGAACTTTACCATACTTTCGTTTTTAATGCCGTTGGTATTGGCGCCCACGATTTCTTCCCTTCGTTTCAGTGGTTTTTTCTGGTAGTAATAGTTGCTTATGGCTTCTGTAAGATAAGTGGGTAATATACGGATACCCTCAGAGCTGTCTACATTTTGCTTAATAAGCTCATTGATGGGTCTTAGTGGTTTGATCTTGGTTATTTTCTGGAGGCTTCCGAAGTTTTTAAGATCCACCTCCAGTTTATTGTAGAGCTCATAGGAAAAGTTATTAAACTTATAGCGGTTATTTTCGGGCTTGTGTTCAACTATTTTTTTCCAGAGCCAAAGTCCCTTATCAATTTTAGATTTTACAATTACCACATCTCCCGTTGCTCTTTCCATCGGAATGATAACTTCAAATTCGCTTTTATCATTTTCTAATTTTAAGAAGAAGGTTTCGTAACCCACGTAGCTGATTTCTAATGTATCTGATGGCCAGTTGTCTATAGAAAAAGCAAACCTGCCTGCCGAGTCGGTAATTGCACCCGTATGGGTATTCTTAAAAGTAATACTGGCAAAAGGAATAGCTTCCTCACTATGGGCATCTTTCACTAAGCCTCTTAATGTTTTTTGGGAAAAAGCCACCAGTCCCTGCAACAGGAAAGTCAATAGAAAAAGGATCTTCAAAGGACGGTTCATCAGGCGCAAATCTAATGATTGTTTTGATTTGTAAGATGCCATAGGCGCAGTATTAGTTGCAACTGTTACATTTGCAGATAACAAATTTTTACAGCAATGCTTTCTGTACAGAAATTTACATTTAATCCCATCCAGGAAAATACGTATGTCCTTTATGCCGAAAACGGGGATTGCTGCATTATAGACCCTGGGTGTTATTTTGAAGAAGAGCGGAATGAGTTACGCCGGTTCATCGAATCAAAAAAGCTCAGACCGGTTTATTTATTGAATACACATTGCCATTTAGATCATGTTTTTGGCAATAAGTTTGTGAGCGAAACCTGGCGGTTACCCCTGTATCTGCACGAAACCGAAAAAATGGTTTTAAGCTTTGCTCCTAAATCTGCCGAAATGTATGGCTTGCCTTTTGATAACTACGAAGGAGAAATGAAACAGCTGAACCCCGGCGATGTTATTAAGATCGGCACTGGTAAATTAAGGGTGCTATTTACACCGGGACATTCGCCCGGGAGCGTAAGCTTTTACAACGGGAATGATGATTATGTGATCAGCGGTGATGTATTATTTAGCGGCAGCATCGGAAGAACAGATCTGCCGGGCGGAAGTTTTGAAGTGCTTAAACAATCTATAAAAACAGAATTATATACTTTGCCGGATATTACTAAAGTTTATCCCGGACACGGTGGTGGCACCAGTATTGGCTTTGAAAAAAAGAACAATCCCTTTGTGAGGGAAGATTAGCGTATTAGTTTGGCTGTGCGAGGCGTCCTCGCCTCGCACTTCGTATAGGATCGTATCTCCGGGCTACGATGAAACGTAAAAGTATTATCCGCTCTTATGCTCCCGGTATATTGTTTGGTTTTTTACCTTAACTTAGTTACGCTATAACCTGTTGTCTAACCTGTAAACACCTGAGTTGGGGTATATCATGTTTTTGAGGCGTAATCCTGTGATAAGATTGTTGCTGCCGCTGGCTGTTGGCATTATGATTCAATGGTATGTACAGGTCCCTTTTTGTATAAGTACAGGTGTTTTTATTGTCTGCATGCTCTTTTTCTTGTTTATGGGGAAACAGAGCGGTTTCAGCAAGCTGAAATACGCTGGTTTGCAGGGAAGTGTTATAGTGCTGGCAGCTATTTCCTGCGGGATGCTGCTTGCCTGTAATAAAGATGTGCGTCACAGGCAAAGCTGGTTGGGCCATACTTATAACCAGGGCGAAATACTGGTCGCTACATTGAAAGAACCGCTCGTTGCTAAAGAAAAATCGTATAAAGCAACTGCAGCCGTTACTTATATTATGGATAGTGCCGGAAGACGGCCCTCATCAGGAAATATCATTATCTACTTTAAAAAAGACAGCAGCATCCGGAACCTTAAGGCCGGTGCCAGGCTGCTTTTTAAGAAACCTTTACAGGAGATACGTAATACCGGTAATCCGGGTAGCTTCAATTTCAGGCAATATGCTTTGTTTAACGGTATTACGCACCAGGTTTATTTAACCCGAAATGATTATATAATACTACCAGGAAAAGATATTGCAGTATGGAAAGATCTGTTGCTCAAAGCCAGGGAATATGTTTTACATACGATCAAAGCCAATATTAAAGGTAAAAAAGAGCAGGGCCTGGCCGAGGCTATGCTGATAGGCTATAGAGACGATCTTGATAAAGATCTTTTGCAATCATATACCAATACAGGAGTAGTGCATGTTATAGCGGTATCGGGTATGCACCTGAGCCTGTTGTACTGGATCATCAGTTTATTATTGCGCCCCCTGCTGAAAAAAAGATCAGCCAGGTGGCTTTATGCAATACTAGTGTTGTGTATTTTATGGGGCTTTTCCTTTATAGCCGGCGGGGCGGCATCTGTTGTTCGTGCAGCAGTGATGTTCAGTTTCATTACTATTGGCAAACTAATTAACAGGAACGCCTCCGTATATAATATCCTGGTAACTTCCGCATTTTGTCAGCTGGTGTATAATCCCTACTGGCTTTGGGATGTAGGCTTCCAGTTGTCTTATATTGCAGTGTTGAGCATAATAATATTTTATAAACCTGTGTACAGCCTGCTTTATATAAAAAATCCAATGCTCAACAAAGTATGGCAACTGGCTGCGGTGAGTATAGCTGCGCAAATATTAACCACACCATTGTCCATATACTATTTTCACCAGTTCCCTGTTTACTTTTTATTAGCCAATATGGTGGTAGTACCGGTATCCTCTGTGGTGCTGGTAGGGACGCTGATACTTGTTATGGTTGCTCCTGTAAAAATACTGGCTGCAATTACCGGCGCATTACTGAATGCTTTGATCTGGTGGCTGAATACTTTTATAGAACGTATGGAAACCTTTCCTTTTGCTTTATGGGAAGGCCTGCAAATAAATGTATTCCAGGCTGTATTGATGCTGCTCATTATTGCAGGGCTCGGTTTTTGGCTGATTGAAAAATATAAGGCCGGTTTATGGTTTACCCTTACGGGCTTGTTGGTATTCTTTACTATAAGGGCACATTCTTTTTTTGTGGCCGGACACCAGCAAAAGCTGATAGTGTACAATGCCAATAACTATACGGCCGCTGATCTTATCTCAGGCAGGCAGTATGCTTATGTCGGTCATAAAGAATTGATAGAAAACGAAACATTATCAGGCTATGTATTGAAGCCTTCCCGCGTTTTACACAGGGTGAAAGGAGCCGGTGATGAGGTAGTGGGGTATCAAAACGGGCCTGCTGTTTTCTTTAAGAACAAGAGGCTTCTTTTTATTAACAGCCCTTTGAAAAAAAATGCGGGTTATAATAAGCTGAACGTTGATGTGGTCGTATTATCGGGTAACCTCAGGCTTTATATATCAGACCTTTTAGCAGTGATGAACCCGCGGCAAATTGTGATAGACGGGTCCGTACCTGCTAAAAAAGCCGTTTACTGGGTGAACAACTGCAGGTTTTCAGGAATTTCCTGTCATAATGTTTCTGAGGATGGGGCTTTTGTAATGAGCCTTGATTAACTTACTTTTGCGGCTCAATTCCTATAAGTATATGAAGAAAATAGGACTCGTTGGCGGCATCAGCTGGGTTTCTACCATTGATTATTACAGGTATATTAATGAATATATTAATGAAAGATTGGGAGGGCTCAATTATGCTGAATGTATTATATATTCTGTAAACTTCCAGGAAATACATAACAATAATGCTGCTGACGATTGGGATGCTACTTTCAACCTGATTTCCAACGTCTGCGAAAATTTAAAAAAGGCAGGTGCCGAAGCAATTGTTTTATGCGCCAATACAATGCACTTGCTGGCTGATAAAATTGAGCAACATATTCAGTTGCCTTTAATAAATGTGGCTTCCGAAACAGCAAAGGTCATTCAGCAGCAACGCTTAAAAAAAGTGGGCCTGTTAGGTACACAGTTTACAATGAAAAAGGATTTTTTTAAAAACAAGCTGCTTGAAGCCGGTATAGAAACTATCATTCCCGTCGAAGAAGATATCGCCTATATTGTTAAAACCCTTGATGAAGAGTTGCACAAGGGCATTATACGTGAAGAGACCAGGCAAGGCTATTTGGCAATTATAAATAAATTGCTGGGGGAGGGCGCAGAAGGCATTATTTTAGGCTGTACAGAAATTCCATTGTTGATTAAACCAGGGGATATAGAAGCACCTTTATTTGATACAACACAGATTCATTCTAAGGCCGCTGTTACTTTTGCATTAAACTAAAATAATTTTTATTTACACATACTACCATGAACAAAAAGATCCAATCAGCACTTATTTCGGTATTTTATAAAGACGGGCTGGAGCCCATTGTAAAAGAACTGGCGCGCCTCGGCATTACTATTTATTCCACCGGGGGAACCCAAAAGTTTATCGAAGACCTGGGAATTTCAGTAGTCCCGGTTGAAAATCTTACAACCTATCCTTCTATCCTGGGCGGACGGGTGAAAACCCTGCATCCTTCTGTATTTGGAGGTATCCTGGGCAGAAGGGACCTGGAAACTGATATACAGGAAATGCAGCAGTATAAAATTCCTGAAATAGACCTGGTGATCGTGGATTTGTATCCTTTTGAAGAAACAGTAGCTGCTACTACCGATGAAAAGGCGATCATTGAAAAAATAGACATTGGCGGCCCTTCTATGATCCGTGCTGCAGCTAAAAACTTTAAGGATGTATTGGTAGTGGCTGCAAAAAAAGATTATGCGGCTGTTACAGCGCTATTACAGGCCCAAAATGGTGAAACAAGCATCGAACAGCGTAAATCCTTTGCAGCAAAGGCTTTTGAAATTGTTGGCCATTATGATGTGGCTATCGCCAAATATTTCAATACTACCAATGCTGATGTGGAATATTTCTTCCATTCTGAGACGCATCCGAAAATTATGCGTTATGGTGAGAACCCGCACCAGCCCGGTGTTTTCTATGGCGATCTTGAAAAGATATTTAATCAATTGAATGGGAAAGAGCTTTCCTATAATAATCTGGTAGATGTGGATGCTGCGGTACAGCTTATCCAGGAGTTTTCCGAAGCTCCCTCTCCAAAGGAGAGGGAGGAGGGTGAGGTCGTTTTTGCCATTATCAAGCATACCAATGTTTGTGGTGTGGCTTCCCGTAAAACTATTGCTGATGCCTGGGGTGCGGCGCTTTTGGGCGATCCGGAAAGTGCATTTGGAGGCGTGTTGGTTACCAACGGAAGGGTAGATGAGACCACTGCAAATGCTATTAATGAATTATTCTTTGAAGTGCTGATTGCCCCTGCTTTTGAAGACGCGGCGCTCAATATCCTGAAAAGTAAAAAGAACAGGATATTGCTGCAGCTGAAATCTTTCCCGCAGGAAAAAAATCAGTTTGCATCTGTATTAAACGGTGTATTGGTACAGGCTAACGATGAGGGTAATTACGCAGAATGGACAGAAAGCGGCGGACGTGAAGCTACTGCTTCAGAAAAAGAAGACCTGGTGTTTGCCAATATTATCTGCAAGCATTTGAAATCGAATGCCATTGCTTTGGTAAAAGGAAAGCAACTCGTGGGTAAAGGATGTGGCCAGACCAGCCGCATTGATTCTTTGCGTCATGCTATAGAAAAGGCAGGCCAGTTCAATTTTGATCTGAAAGGAGCGGTTTTAGCCAGCGATGCCTTTTTTCCCTTTGATGATTGTGTGAGAATGAGCCATGCAGCAGGCATTGAGGCCTTTATTCAGCCCGGAGGCTCTATCCGGGATAAAGATTCCATCGAATACTGTAAGCAAAACAACCTGGCTATGGTACTTACAGGCATGAGGCATTTCAGACATTAAGAACTATAGGGTTTCTTAAACCTTATAGGTTTATCGTGATCATATTCAGGCAGCTTTCGGGCTGCTTTTTTGTTCTTCCCAGGCGGGTCTCTGCCAGCAGGGCTCGCTGTGAATGTAGCGCTGAGTCCACAGCCCATATACAATTCCCATTGTGAGACCCAGCTATGAATATAATGCCATCGTCTACGGCTACTACCACAAAATGCTCTTTAATCCTACCTGAGAGCCATCAATAAATATTTTGATGCAAAATTTTTATTGAAAATCAATTCGTTGTAAAGGTGCTGTAAAAAAATCTCCTTTTTTTGTTTCTTTCCTGGAACAGAGTACCTACTTTTGCACTCCCAATTTTCAGGGGCCGGGGGATAGCCCGGTTTTTTAATAACAAATTGAATTTATAAAAATGAGCAAACAACATTTCACCACCAAACATGCGAACGAGGCTACCGTGCAGCGTAACTGGTACGTTGTGGATGGTACTAATCAAACCGTAGGACGCATGTGTTCACGTATTGCCGCTATTTTACGTGGCAAAAACAAAGCCTGTTATACACCACACGTTGATACAGGCGATTATATTATCGTTATCAACTGCGAAAAAGTAAAGCTGAGCGGTAATAAAATAGATCAGAAAGTGTATGATACCTTCAGCGGATATCCCGGTGGACGTAAAGAAGAAGTGGCCAGCGACCTGCAAAAGCGCCGCCCGGAAGTAATTATTGAAAGAGCAGTAAAGGGCATGTTACCTAAAAACCGCCTGGGCCGCAAGATGTACAAAAAGTTATTTGTATATGCAGGACCTAATCACCCGCACTTTGCACAACAACCTAAAGAACTTAAATTCTAATAACCTGCTTTAAGCATCAGGCTTTAAGCATTAAGCATAAAATAAATGGAAAAACAAAAAAATGCAGTAGGTCGTCGTAAAGAAGCAGTTACCCGTGTTTTCATCAGCAGGGGAAATGGCGCCATTACTGTAAACGATAAAGATTATAAAACTTATTTCTCCCTGGTTTATTTACAAAACCAGGTAGAGCGTCCTTTAAAAGCGGCTGAAGTTACTGATAAGTATGATATCAAGATCAATGCATCTGGTGGTGGTGTAAAAGGCCAGGCAGAAGCTGCTATGTTGGGTATTGCCCGCGCATTGGTAGATATAAATGCAGAATACCGCCCTGCTTTAAAAGCTGCAGGATTGCTGAAACGCGATCCCCGTTCTGTTGAGCGTAAGAAATTCGGTCACAAAAAAGCAAGGAAGAGCTACCAGTTCTCTAAAAGATAATGGCTTATGGTTCATGGTTCATAGCCATGAACTATTAACCATGAACTATGAATGTTTAAAAATACTTTTCAAATTTATACGATGGAAAATAACAATACATCATTACAGCAGCAGCTTCTGGAAGCAGGCGTACATTTCGGCCACTTAAAAAAGAAATGGAACCCTAAAATGTTACCTTACATTTTTGCTGAGAAAAAAGGTATCCATATCATTGACCTTAACAAAACCGTTGAATGCCTGCAGGAAACTGCAGCCGCTATGAAACAAATAGCACGCAGCGGTAAAAAAATATTGTTTGTTGGTACCAAAAAACAGGCAAAAGATATTGTAACTGAGTGTGCTCAAAAGGTAGGAATGCCTTATGTTACCGAGCGCTGGTTAGGCGGTATGCTTACCAACTTTAATACAGTACGTAAAAGTGTTAAAAAAATGCAGAGCATTGAAAAAATGCTGGGCGACGGTTCTTTTGACAGCATCACCAAGAAAGAGCGCCTTACGCTGACACGCGATAAAGATAAAATGGAGAAAGTATTGGGCGGTATCGCTCAACTGGGCCGTGTACCTGCTGCTTTATTCATTGTGGATATAGGTCATGAGCATATTGCCCTGGCAGAATCAAAACGCCTTGGCATCAGTACTTTTGGTGTGGTAGATACTAACTGCGATCCTAATAAAGTAGATTTTGCCATCCCTGCAAATGATGATGCTACAAAGTCTATCGCTATTATAGTAAACTACATCACTGCTGCTATTGAAGAAGGTCTTGCTGAAAGGCAGGCTGCTAAAGATGAGGAAGTAGAAGATAATTTTGCTGATGAGAATGAAAAGCAGGCAGCTAAGATACAGGCAGAAGCAGAAGCAGAAGCGGGTCGTGGTGGCCGTGGCCGTGGTGCAGGACAAGGTGGTCAGCGCAGAAGGAGCACCGGTGGTGGTGCAAGAAGCGGAGCACCGAGAAGATAATTACGTTCATAGTTAATGGTTCATAGTTAATAGTTCCTAGTATTGTTGTGAACTATTAATCTCAAATCATAAATCTCAAATCATAAATTTAGAATGAGTACAGTAACAATAACAGCACAGGATATTAATAAACTGCGCCAGGCTACTGGTGCCGGTATGATGGATTGCCGCAAGGCGCTTACAGAAACCAACGGCGACTTTGAAGCAGCCATTGACTGGTTGCGTAAGCAAGGCCAGAAAGTAGCGGCTAAGCGCAGCGATCGGGAAGCAAAAGAAGGCGTGGTTGTAGCTCAAACTACAGCTGATAATAAAACAGGCATCATTGTATGTGTAAGCTGCGAAACCGACTTCGTATCTAAAAACGAGGATTTCGTTGCTTTTGTAAAAAGCATTGCAGATGCGGCTATTGCTAATAATGTAAGCTCTGTTGAAGAATTGAACGAGGCTACTGTAAACGGTTCCAGGATTGCTGAGCTGGTGAACGATAAGCTGGCTTCTATCGGTGAAAAGATCGGTATTACCAAGTTTGAAAAAGTAAGCGCTCCTTATGTAGCTTCTTACATTCACGGTGCTTACCGTATAGGTGTACTGGTTGCTTTGGATAAAGAAGCTCCTGAAGCTGGCAAAGACGTAGCTATGCAGGTAGCCGCTTTAAGCCCTGTAGCAGTAGATGCTGCAAGCGTACCGGCTGATGTTGTAGCCCGCGAAAAAACGGTTATTATGGATATTATGAAAGAAGATCCTAAAATGGCCGGTAAACCGGAAGAAATGCTGGCTAAAATTGCTGAAGGCAAGTTAGGCGCTTTCTTTAAGGAACAAACTTTAACTGCACAGGCTTTTGTAAAAGATGGCGGTAAATCTGTAGGTGATTACCTGAAAGAAAACGGTGTGAATGTATTAGAGTTTAAAAGAGTAGCTTTAGGTTAATATAATCTATATTGATATTGTAAAAAGCGCTTCAGAAATGAGGCGCTTTTGTTATTTAATAAATTGTACCTGCATAAAATAGGTTGATAAAAAAGTTGACAGATGACAGATGATAGTTGACGGGGTATGGAGAATGTAAAATGCTGAATATTAAATGTAGTGTCATGTTAATGAAGACTTGTCGCATTTAAAGTGAGTAGTGAATGGTCAATAATGAGTATGTATCTGCAATTATTCACCATTCACTATTGACAACTCACACTTAACTTAACAGTAGAATGTTAAGTCTCCGTCTGTAACCAGAATAATGTACGATGTAAGTTGTACGGTGTACGAAGTGAAAGCGAAAGGCTGAAAGCCGGAAGCTGCCCCCTGCATGCTGTATCCGTTCACATATCTTCCGACCTCGGGCTTCCGGACTTTTCCGACTTTCTGACTTTCCAGTAACCAGCATCTGTCCTTTTACCGTAATACCTCTCTGACCTGCAACTCGCTAAAAATATAAGGGATTGGTTGGTATTATATTTATGACTGCACTACCTCTTCTCCAAATTTTTGATCTGAAATAAGAAATTTTGGCGACAGAACTACTGCCTTAGCCCGGAAGCCTTATGGCTATTGGATTACAAATTTTTTCAACAATTGGTGCATAAGTATAGTGATAGCTAACCGTATTTATGCCGTTACTTTATGATCTGCTTTTGATGTACAGCCTGTCGCCCGCAGACTGTTACAAAAATCTGCTGTGCCACATCCATCTTTATTTATCTGATGGTCGTGTTTTTTGTTGCCTGTCGATTACACCATACTACACAGAAACTGATAAACTATGGAAGTATATGTAATTAAACGTAACGGTAATTTTGAAGCGTTCCATCCTTATAAAATAAAGGATGCGATCGAAAAGGGCTTTGAAAGTGTGTCCCTGGCCCCGGATAACAGTATTTTTGAGCGAGTAATGGGAGATATAAACCGGCAGACGGTTTGGGAGGTTGAGGACATTCAAAACCTGATAGAAAAAGAATTGTTTGAAGCCGGGTATTTCGAGGTCATGCGGTCCTTTATGCTATACCGGCATACCCGGAAAATGCAGAGAGAGCATGTAGCCGGTATTAATGACGATACCACTTATATTGATTGCACGCAGACTATAACAGAATATATTCATCAGCAGGATTGGAGGGTGAATGCCAATGCAAATGCAGGCTACTCCAATGCAGGGCTGGTCAATAATGTGGCAGGCAAAGTAATTGCCAATTACTGGCTGGATAAAGTGTACACAAAAGAGGAAGGGCACGCTCATCGTAATGGCGATATTCATATTCACGACCTGGATTGCCTCACCGGCTATTGTGCCGGCTGGAGCTTAAGGGTGTTGCTTAACGATGGTTTTAACGGTGTAAGAAGCCGTGTGGAGAGCCGTCCTCCTAACCACTTCAGGGAGGCATTGGGGCAAATGGCCAACTTCCTGGGCATACTGCAGAGCGAATGGGCCGGGGCACAGGCTTTCAGCTCTTTTGATACCTACCTGGCGCCATATGTGTTTAAGGATAAGCTGGACTACGAGGAGGTTAAAAAGGCCGTAAGAAGCTTTGTATATAACCTGAACGTACCGGCACGCTGGGGACAATCGCCTTTTACAAATATCACTATTGACTGGACCGTACCGGAGGATCTGAAGAATCAAATGCCTACACGCAGCAATCATCACCTGTTTTCAGGTATTCATGATGCTGACATAGTGTTAAAAGCAAAGGAGCGGGGTGTCGATAACCTGGAAGACCTGTGTTATAAACACTTTCAGCCGGAAATGGAACTAATCAATAAAGCGTACTATACCGTAATGACTGAAGGTGATGCCAATGGCCAGCCCTTTACTTTTCCCATTCCTACTGTAAATATTACCGAAGATTTTGACTGGTACGGGCCTAACACAGACCTGTTGTTTGAGAATACCGCGAAAATAGGCTCTTCGTATTTTCAAAATTTTATCGGTAGCCAGTACATGTACGATGAGAGTGGCAAAAGAATGGAGAATCCTGATGCTTATAAGCCCAATGCCGTACGCAGCATGTGCTGTCGCCTTCAGCTGGATTTAAGAGAGCTTTTGAAACGGGGAAATGGGTTGTTTGGCAGCGCAGAAATGACAGGTAGCATAGGCGTTGTTACTATTAATATGGCGCGGCTGGGGTATGTTTTTCAAGGGAATAAAGCGGGCCTGTACGAGCGCCTGGATTATTTACTGGACATTGGAAAAAGCACGCTTGAAAAGAAAAGGGTCTTTATACAGGATATGTACGAGAGGGGGCTGTATCCCTATACTAAGCGGTACCTGCCTCACTTCCGCAATCATTTTTCTACGATCGGCGTGAATGGGCTTAATGAAATGATCCGTAATTTCTCCAATGACCGTTTGGATATAGCAGATGCTGAGGGTAAAGAGTTCGCGCTGGAAATACTGGACCATATCCGCAACCGGATGAAGCAGTTCCAGGAAGAAACGGGCAATCTCTATAACCTGGAAGCTACTCCTGCCGAAGGCACAACCTATCGTTTTGCCAAAGAAGATAAAAAGAGATTTCAAGATATTATACAGGCCGGGTTCGATAAAAATATTTACTATACCAACAGCTCGCAATTACCAGCGCAATTTACAGAAGATCCTTATGAAGCATTGATGCTTCAGGATGAGCTGCAATGTAAATATACCGGGGGTACTGTGCTGCATTTATACATGAAAGAGCGGATCAGCAATGCTGATGCCTGCCGCAGTTTTGTCAGGAAGGTTATCTCCAATTTCCGGCTGCCTTATATTACTGTTACACCGGTATTCAGCATTTGCCCGGTGCATGGCTACCTGAGCGGAGAGCATGAATATTGTCCCAAATGCGATGAACAATTATTAGAGAAACTGTCCAATCAACATGAAATACTTCAGGCTTAAATTGTACAAGGAAAGCATCAATTCCGTCCCGGTTTTTTCGAGATCGGAGCATCAAAGAGGCCTCTAGAAAGCAATAAAAAATCACAGAGAAATACAAATGAATATGAATACAAAAAATGCTAATGCACTGCTGTTGCAAAACGAAGACAAACGTACCAAATGTATGGTGTACACCAGGGTAATGGGCTATCATCGTCCTGTGGAGAGTTTTAATATTGGTAAAAAAGGGGAACATAAGCAAAGAGTGTTTTTTTCAAAAGTGAGCAGTGGTAAAGCCGATTTATGATATCACTCCTTTTTCGCTGCTCGATTATCCCGGTAAAGTAGCCGCTATTCTCTGGTTTGCGGGTTGTAATATGCGGTGTGCCTATTGTTATAACCCGGAAATTGTTCTAGGAAAAGGCCGGCATAGCTTTGAGGAGGCGCTGGATTTTCTGGAAACCAGGAAGACGCTGCTGGATGCAGTAGTTTTAAGTGGCGGGGAATGTACGCTCCATAAAAGCCTGCCGGCTTTTGCAGCGGCTATTAAACAAAAAGGGTACCTGGTAAAATTAGATACCAATGGCACTCACCCCGAATTGCTGGAAATATTGATCAGCCAGGGCCTGATAGACTATGTGGCGGTTGATTTTAAGGCGCCTGCCAACAAGTACAGCCTGGTAACCGGTGCTCCTCATTATAATGACTTTACAAGAACGCTGCAGCTATTGGTGGGGGCCTCCCTGCCTTTTGAGGTACGAACCACTGTTCACTCGGCCCTGTTACAACAAGGTGATATAGAGCAAATGTGCCAGGTACTGAAAGAACAGAACTATACAGGCAATTATTATTTACAGTATGCTTTAAATAATGTAGCCATGTTAGAAGATTTGCCGGATTCGGTGGGAAGGGTGCAGATGGATGCCAGCCAGTCTATTAATGGAGTGCCGATCGTGGAAAGATAGGATAGCAGGAAGCAGCCGTTTAGTGACCTGTATTTATCCCAGCCTTTTGTAACGTAAACTAAGATGGAGGACCTGACCCGTATAATGAGTTTTTAAAGACTTGAGCAATCGCTTCTTAAATGTAAGAAAACTTACCTGATACCGCTTAAAGGAACAAATAATCTTATTATGGTTCCGTTGTCAGTGTCGATGAAAAGCCTACCTCCAAGCATTTGTGCCCGCTTTTGCATAGATTTTATGCCCATTCCTGACTCACGGGTATGACTGTTGCTGGTACCTGCTCTACCATTGTCACCAATCTCCAAAACAATTTCATCGTTTTTCTTAAATAAAAATAAAAACACCTCATCGGCTTTTGATGCATGTTTGATGATGTTGGTAATCGCTTCCTGAACAACACGCAAAATTTCAACTCTGGCATTCAGGCTCAAGTCTGCTACTGCCGCATCTTCAATGTCAATTTCCTTCTTGTATAATTTATCTGACAAAGCTGATCCAAGTATTTTCCTCACACTTTGCTCGAAAAAAGCAATGTGATCTTTTGAAGCTTCATTATATAAGGAATGACTTTTTGCCCTTATTTTTTCATAGCTGTTTCTCAGTATTGCAGACACATTGCTAATTTCAGTTTGAAAATCTGAATTGTTTTGTAAAACTGATAAAGAATGAATATGCTGTATTGCAGCTGCAAGCTCAGCAGACAGGTCATCATGTAAATGCTGTCCCAGTCGTTTTTCGGCTTCCTTCTCAATATATTCCTTTTCTTCGGCAATTTGAATTTCCACCATTTCGTTGAGTAGGGCAATCTGCTTCTCTGACCTGATCTTCTCCTTTCTCAAATGGCGCAGTATAAACAGAATAATTAATAAAGTAGTTAAAATAACAGCGAGCATTAAAATTGTTCTGCGTCGCTTTTCTTTTTCTAAAGCTGCTAACCCGGCTTTATTAAATTCGGCTTCTGCATGGGCGTATAAAAGCTCATCAATTTCGTTAAGCAGCTTTCCCATTTCCTTTTCCTTTTCATTCAGCGCCGTATCCAGCATATAATATGCCTGTGAATAGTTATTTTGATTGGCTGCATATTTTGCTTTATAACCAAAATAAACAGCAGCTTGATCACCAAAAAGCCGCGGTGTGTTTTCCAGTTGCCGGATATATAACGCAGTGTTCTTATTGTCTTTTATGGCGAGATAATATTTTAACCACCATTCTGTTAGATTCATCTCGAAAAAGCGGGAAATATTGCCCCAGGCGGCTTTAGTGGCATCTATTAATCTTTGCTGTTCATTTAAAAGTTCTTTTGCCTTATCAAAATCTCTATTTGCAATAGCGAGCTCGATGTCAATGAAAATGAGCATAGAGTTGGCTGCTGCTTTTGGCGGGGCTTTTATACCTGGGTTTGCTGCTATAGCTTTGTATAGCTGGCGGGCCATATTTCCGGTGTTATATGCATTAGCCGTGTCTTTGTTTGAAAGGTAGGAATAAACGATAGATGTAAATGTTTGCATGGCAACCATTCCTTCATCTATATTGAAGTTCGAACGGTTAGCAAGATTAATGAGTCTGTTTAGATATTCTTTATTTTCCAGGAAAGCAGTAATGGCTTTTTTGACATTTTGGTTTTGATTGTAGAAGGCGCATCTGATATATAATTCAGACAGGTCGCTTTTATTTTGTTTATGCAATTCCGCAGCATATTTTTCTGCAAAAAATATAGCTTCTCCTCCTTTTCCCTGTATATCGGCATTATTCATAAGAAGCCTGAAATATACAGGACGATACGGTCGTTGCTCTTTTTTAGACCAGGCAATTGTTTTAAACAGATCCAGGTAGTTCTGTAACTGACCTGCTGAAAAATTAATTCCATTTGAAAAGTAATATAATGTGAGAGAGTCGATGCTGCGAAGGTATTGTCCCCCGGATAAACGGCCATTGTAATAGGCCTGTTTAAGCGAATCATAAACTTTTACTGTATCTGTAGAATTAGGCTGTGCAAAAAGAGTTTGATAGAATGTGGTGCAAATGATAATGAGAAAAGCGATATTATATTTTCGTTTCATACTTTAAAGAAGAACATCATTAAATAAGGTCAAGGTTTCTGGCAATGGCAAGTAATTCTGTAATGCTGTTACAGCTCATTTTTCTGAAAATTTTTTTCCTGTGCGCGGTAATAGTATGCTGGCTTAAGGAAAGCAAAGCGGCTACTTCTGCAGCAGATTTTCCTGTAGCAAAGTGTTTGATGATTTCTATTTCTCTTGAAGTAAGGGCTAGCGCCTTTTCTGCGGGCATATTATTGAGCAAGGATTGAATTACCGGACAAAGGTAAATTTTCCCTTTATCTATTTGCTGTAAGCATTTTATTACTTCTTCTATGGAGGATGATTTACTAATAATAGCGTTGGGCCTGTATCTGATTAAATCTCTTATCAGGACAGGATTTGTAATGGTGCTTGTAATAATGACTTTGCATTTAAAACGTATACGCTTTATATCTCTGAACAGATTAAGTGCAGTATTATCCTTAATGTAATAGTCAAGAAATAAAACAATATTTTCTGTTGCTTTTTCTTTAATTAAGAATTCTGCTACGTCCTTCTCTTCGTAAAGAACAGATACATGTTTAAAAATACGTGTGGTTTCTAACATGCTGCCAAAAGCATCGGCAAATAATTTATGATCATCAAAAACGATGGCCAGGTTTTCAATATTCCGCAAGACTAAACTCATAATAATGAATGAAAGTATAGATAATCAGTTATACTTTTCTGTTTAAACCAGAAAATTACACCAGAGCTATTATTCATAAACGAGTTTGAAACGCTTTTTTATAATAGCATAACCTGATTGGGTTATTATAATTACTTTATGTACCCTTTTAAGGGTATTTGCAAATCAGCTCTATTCATTAAAATGATAGAAATAATAGCTTCGCCACACTTAACAGTATTGGAACCCTTTTACGCCCAATAGGGAACTTTTATATATGCGTTAACCTTTAGCTGTGAAGTAAAAATCATATTCCTCCATTTTTTGGAAATGGAATAGTTATTAGCACAAATCAATATGTCTTCTATTACAAAACACAGTTTGATGAATACTTTAATTAAAGCAGCCGGATGCCTTTTGCTCAGTGTTACTGCTTATGCATGTATAGCTCAGAAAAAGCCGGTCAACTTTCTCTTAGGACAGTATGAGGCCCAGACTCCCGAAACCTCTTATCGGATTGGGGGATTTGGATCAAACTATAGCACCAGTTCTAATTATAACTTGTCTTTCGGTGCAAGGAATGCAAGCACCAGGGGATTTAACAGGGTTGTAAAGCTCTTTGAAATTGACGAAGAATCCTATAGTGTTACAAAAGCTGTTCCGGGACAAAAGCCCTTTGGTAAAGTGATCGTGAAAAGGAGTACTTCCTCAGTGAAAACCACGGCACTATTTGAAATAGCAAATACGCCGTCTGGCAACCCTGTACCCAACAACACTAATGTTTACCTGACTCCAGATTATATAGGTACCATGGAAGATCTGATCAACAGCTATGTTATTAACCGTGGTACAGATAATGTGTTCATTAATTCAGGTACAACCAGTAACAATATTGAAAGGGTTGATATGATAATGGAAGATGCAGTACCTGTAAATAATGTTAACCAGGCCACATCGGGATTTTTATTAATGGAGAGGGGAGGAAATGATGTATTTAAAGTGGCAGCCATTATCGGACTATCCGGTGATAATGTAACAACGTTCACAACCCCTGTTTTAGTAGAGAAAAATAAATGGGGAGCAACAGGCCTTTCCTTTGCTTCACTGGTTATGCAGCGTGTTGTTGGTACAGACAATAATTTAAAGCCCAGTCAGAATATTGCGAGTCAGTCAATTAGCGGTGTCTTTGTTTCTTTGTCAGATCTAAAGCTGCCTGCCGGCTCTACACTTTACGGAATCAGCATTTTTGCAGGCGATGTAAATGCAACAGGTAGTACCTTAGTTAATATTAGCAATTATCCAACCGATACAGAAGAATCGCCCAATGATTATGGATTAGATTTCATGGCAGGTGGTGGATTCTTTACTAAAGCATTTCTGATTAAAGGAACGGTTTGGAAGGATGAAAACCAGAATGCAATAACCGACCCTGCTGAAACCCCGGTGCCTACAGGCTTATGGGCCAATCTTGTGGACCCGCAAGACAATGTGGTAAGTTCTGTAAAAGTAGCTGACAACGGAGATTACACTCTTTTTATAGCGGATAATAACGTTTTGGACGGTAACTATAAAGTTGTGCTGACCAATAGCGAGCATTTTGAAGGCGAGAAACTTACCCAGGCTGAAACGCCTGATGGTTATGGCTATACCGGCGTAAATGTTGGCGGAACGGCTAACACTTCAAACAAAACGGGCATTATCAATATAGGTGAAATACAGGACAATGATATAGAGAATATTGATTTTGGTATTCTTGATGAGGATCTGCTTCCTGTTACATTTGGTAAGATCAATGCTTATGTAAAGAATAATGAGCTTTTTGTTTATTGGAGCACTTTGACAGAAACAGGTAATGCAAAGTTTGAAATTGAAGCCTCATACGATGGTAAGAATTTTGCTAAAATAGGCGAGGTGATAACCAGGGCGGATAATGGAGATTCATCTACGGCTATTGAATATAGTTTTCAGAAAAGCATTGCCCCTGATCTCTTATTCATTCCTGCTTGCGTTCTGATAGGATTACTTTTAATCTTTTTCAACCGTAGAAATAAACTGTGGGCCATGTCATTGACTTTTGTAATAATATCTTCCTGTTTGTTTTACTCCTGCACAAAAGGGGATCCTACCTCAATAACGAATATTGATAAACTCTATATACGTATTAAGCAGATTGATAGGGACCATCAATATGAATATAGTAAAGTGGTACAGGTGATAAAAGATTAGCAAAAGAGGCTGCTTAAAATTTTTGAGTAGCCTCTTTTGTTTCCGGGCTTCCAATACTATTTTATATTGTATAAAATATCTTCAGGGTTATAAACGGGACATGCGCCTTTTTGAGAAGCTACAAAAGCTCCTATTCTGCAGGCAAATGCCAATGCTGTTTCAGGCGCCTGGCCGGCCATGTGTTTTGATAAAAAACCTGCCAAGAAAGAGTCCCCGCTGCCAATGGTATCAGCAACTTCAACCTTATACCCTGCATGATAATAAAATCTTTTTTCAAATAACAGTGCTGCGCCTGCCTCTCCCTTTGTAATAATGATGGTTGGAATGGAAAACTTTTCATTTAGCAGCAGCACCTGTTTTTCAAAATCAGCTTCATTGCTGTACCAGCCGGTGATTAAAGACAGCTCGTGATTGTTCAGTTTTAAAATATCGGCTTTGTTGAACAGGTATTCTACGGTAGATTGATTGTAATGCGGAGGGCGCAGGTTAATGTCTATGATTTTTGTTTGGGCAACTTCTAAAAGTTTGAACAAGGTTTTCCTGGAATGCTCGCTTCTTGCCACAAGGCTGCCACAAATAAAATAGTCAGCCTCTTTTACTTTTTGCAGAAGTGCTTCATCCTGATCTATAAAATCCCATGCTACAGGCTGTACGATATCGTACTCCATTTCATTGCCTTTTTGTGTGGCAATAACGGTACCGGTTGGCTGGTCGTTATCCACCTGCACCAGCGAGGTGTTGATATTGTTTTGCTGTAAGAAATCAATCAGAGCCTTCCCGTTTTCATCGTTCCCGGTTTTGGAAATGATGGCAGCCTCTTGTCCCAGCCGGTTTAAATGGTAGCAAACGTTCATAGGCGCACCACCCGGAACTTTCTCATAGGGAAGTATATCCCATAAAATTTCACCAAAGCAAATCGTTTTCATGTATGTTTTGTTTTAAGCCGGAAAGCCCGGAGACAGAGGTTGGAGGTTAGCTCTTTTTCGGACTTTCTGACCTCCGGCTTCCGGACTTTTTATAAAAGAAACTTATCGTTCAGCCATCCGTTGATCAGCGTTAAGTCGTCATCACTAATAGAGATAGCCATCGCCTTTGCATTCTCTTCGGCTTGCTGCGCATTACGGGCGCCGGCCAGGGCTGCGGCAACAGCAGGCTGATGAAAGGTCCAGGCCAATACCAGTTGTGCTGTGGTAGCATCATATTTCGTAGCTAAATCAGCAAGGTTATCTGTAAGCTTTTTAACTGCAGTGAAGTCAAATCTTTTAAAATAATTATTACGATGGTCTTCTGCATTCAGCGCGGCCATGCTCTCGTATTTTCCTGTCAGCAGGCCTCTTTCCATAGGGCTGTAAGCAATGATGGAGAGGTTGTTTTCCAGCGCATAAGGAACCACTTCTTTTTCAATATCACGTTTAAGCATGCTGTACGGCACCTGGTTGCTGGCCAGCTTTATGGTTTGTTCTGCTTCTTTGAGCTGGGCTGCCTTGTAATTGCAAACACCTACTGCTTTAACTTTCCCGTCCTGTAACATTTTTTCCATAGCACGCATGGTTTCCTCAATAGGCGTAGTGGTGTCTGGCCAGTGCAATTGTATCAGGTCTATATAATCGGTCTGTAATCTTTTAAGGCTGGCTTCTACATCGCGCAATGCGGTTTCATAGCCTCCGTACCGGTATATTTTTTTAAGCTCGCCGCTATTGTCCTTTCCTTCAAAGGCATAATCACCTTTCTCCATATCCCACACCATTCCAAATTTGGTAAGTATCTGTACTTTGCTTCGGTCGAAATTTTTTATGGCTTTGCCTACCAGTTCTTCGCTGTAACCAAAACCATAAATAGGTGCCGTGTCAATAGAAGTTACCCCATTGTCAATATAAGCCTGTATAGCAGCAATCGAATCTTTTTCATCATTGCCGCCCCACATAAATCCGCCTATGGCCCAGGCGCCCATTGTAATGGGTGTTATTTCAACATCAGTTGTTCCTAATCGGTTCATATAAAAATTATTTTAAGGCTCTAAATATACTAATAAGCCCATTAGCTGATGGAATACTACAAGATATTAACTTCGGTCTTCTGACCTCCGACCAAGACTTTTCTAACTTCCTGACTTCTTTTTCGATCTTAAACTTTTCAACCTTTAAACTGTTCCCTATCTTCGCCGGGCGATTTGAACAATTAACCATAAAATAAGTAACAATGCAGCCCAAATACAAAAGAATTTTGTTAAAACTTTCAGGAGAGTCATTGATGGGAGATAAAAACTTTGGTATGGACCCTGATGTGATTGCTCAATATGCCAAAGAAATAAAAACTGTTGTAGATCTGGGTGTGCAGGTGGCATTGGTAATAGGCGGCGGTAATATCTATCGGGGTATGAACGAGGCGCAAACAGGTATTGAGCGCGCCCATGGTGACTATATGGGTATGCTGGCCACTGTGATTAATGGTATGGCTTTACAGGCAGGACTTGAAAAAGCCGGTATGTTCACCCGCCTGCAAAGCGCTATCAATATGGAGCAGATCGCAGAACCCTATATCCGGCGCCGTGCTATCCGGCACCTGGAAAAAGACCGCGTGGTTATTTTTGGAGCTGGTACGGGTAACCCTTATTTTACTACGGATACAGCAGGCTCATTAAGAGCCGTAGAAATAAAGGCAGATGTTATTTTGAAAGGTACGCGCGTAGACGGAGTGTACACAGCCGATCCGGAAAAGGACCCTTCTGCAACCCGCTATAAAACGGTAAGCTACCAGGAATGTATCAGCAACAACCTGCGGATCATGGATATGACCGCTTTTACGCTTTGCATGGAGAACAAGCTGCCTATTATTGTTTTTGATATGAACAAAGAGGGTAACCTGAGCAAAGTGGTATTGGGAGAGGATGTAGGTACGCTGATAAGTTAGTGCTGAGTCAAATAAATTTTGTCATGGTGTCCCGAATAGCCATCGGGATAACGAACCGCCCTTCGACAAGCTCAGGGCGACAGGCATTATTTCATTGACATGACACTAGCTTTTCAGGCTTATTGGTCAGGTTACTGATGATTATCATTTCTTACAGAAATATAAATCATCTTTATTGTATGGGTTTTGGATCATTTTTATACTGAGAAGATTATTCAAAAGTTCATTATTCAAAATTCATTATTTCTTATGTCCATAGCTGATATACGTACACAGTACTGCCAGAAAAGTTTGCTGGAAGCAGAAGCCTCATCAAATGCTATAGACCAGTTTCAGCAGTGGTGGGACGAAGCAGTGCTTGCAGCGCTTACAGAATTGAATGCCATGACCCTGGCTACGGCCTCTGCTGATGGCACACCCGATGCCAGGATCGTTTTGTTAAAAGGTTTCTCCGGCGAAGGATTTACTTTTTTTACCAACTATGAAAGTGCAAAAGGGCAGCAGTTAGCCGTTAATCCCCGGGCCTGCCTGTTATTTTTCTGGAAAGAACTGGAGCGGCAGGTACGCATCAGCGGTACTGTTTCGAGAATATCAAAGGAAGAAAGTGAGCAGTATTTCTTTTCGCGCCCGGTAGGAAGCCAGATAGGCGCCTGGGCCTCACAGCAAAGCAGGGTGCTGCAAAACCGAGAAGAACTGGAAAAAAAGTTAGATACGGTATTAGCTGAAGTGGAAGGGGGGAAGAAAATAGAAAAACCTGATTATTGGGGCGGTTACCTTGTTAAGCCCTATTCAATAGAATTTTGGCAGGGGCGTCCTAACCGTTTGCACGACAGGTTATTATATACATTGCAGGATGATAATAGCTGGAAAATAGAGCGGTTGGCGCCATAATGCTAAGTTGATAAGTTTAAAAGTTGACAGGTTGATAAGGAAGTATAATTTTTGATCCTTGTTAACTTATAGACTTTCAACTTTTCACACTATTCCAGATTTTCCCGATCTCGTAAAAAATTTTTCCGGATGCGGCATTTGAATTTTGGGCGGTATCGTAATTTTTGCCAGAAATTTTTTTTATGTCCTGCGATTTTCAATCCCTCTATTATGGCGAAGATGGTTATGTAGTGCGCTGCAGACAGTGCGGTCACTACCAGGTAGCGTTTGTATCTACAATGCTTACCCTTATCGAAGCTGATTTCCATGTTTTTTGCGAACAGGTAAAATATAAAGCGTTGCAGTCCTACTCCCATGTTAACCCGGATTCAAAAATCATTATGCTCGCTACTCCCTCACAGGATGTGCATTTGATACTTACTCCTTCAGAGCTGATCCGGCTCTACAGGGCGCTTGAAGAGGCCGATAACGAAATTAAAGCCCAGGAACTGTTATGCCTTTTTAAACAGGCATAAAAACAGGAGCACAAAGGCTCCTGTTATATAAGCTTTTTCCGAAGGTATTAAGTTACTTGGCTGCCTCTTCTTTTTTGGCTGCCTGCTTTTTCTTTACCTCAGGAGAAATTGCAGGGCGGCTTTTGCCAAAAGACCCTTTAAAACGTTTTCCCTTTGCGGTTTTTTTATCGCCTCTTCCCATAGTTTGAAATTTAAATTTTTGCAAATGTAACTGTGATTGAGCACACAAACAAGCTTTTATTGCAGCTGACCGGACACTGAGCTATTGCGGGAAAACGAATATTTAAAAGCGTTTCTTCCTGTCAGAGTGCCGATACGGCCTGGCTGACGTTTCTCCAGGTGCCACCATTAATAACATTTTGTAAGCCATTTTTTTCCAGTATGCTTTTTGCCTGGCTGCTTCTTGCGCCGCTTCTGCAAAAAGTAATAATGTATTTTTTGCCTTTAAACTTATGGAGCTGCCGTTCGATCTGATCAACTGAAATGTTCACTGCTCCTTTTACACTTCCAGATGCGAATTCGCCGGGAGTACGTACGTCTACTAAAAAAGCGCCTTCTTTAAGAGCATCGCTTAACTGGTTATTGTCAGTTGCGGCGAACAGGTTTTTAAATAATCCGAACATAATATTATTGGTATTGAATAGGGTTATGATAGCGTTTTGCTTTGACATATATAGTCGGTTCTGGCTATATCGGTTTCAGCGATAGCCTTAAAACCACCTTCCACTTCAGTAAAGTTCCTGTATCCTCTTGCCTGTAAAATGCTGGCGGCTATCATACTGCGGTAACCCCCGGCGCAATGCAGGTAAAAATGTTCCTTAGGATTGATATCTTTTATCCAATCATTGATGTAGGCCAGCGGTTTGCTGTCGGCACCTTCAACATGCTCAGCTGCATACTCACTTTCTTTTCGAACGTCAATGATCCTGCTTTCCCCGGTTTTTATTTCCTTTGCCAATTGTTCGGCACTAATGCGCTCTACCCGATCAATTTCCCTGCCAGCTTTCCGCCAGGCTTCAAAGCCACCCTGTAAATGCCCCACCACATTGTCGAAACCCACACGGCTTAATCTGGTAACGGCTTCTTCTTCGCTTCCTGCATCGGTAACTAACAAAACGGGCTGTTTTACGTCAATGATCAAAGCTCCTACCCAGGGTGCAAAATCACCGGCCAGCCCGATATTTATAGACTGGGGAATAAAGCCCTTACTAAAATCTGCGTTGTTCCTGGTATCCAGGATCAATGCGCCTGTAGCTTCTGCTGCAGCCTCAAATTCTTCTACAGAAAGCGCTTTCATCCCGTGGCTTAATACTTCGTCAAAACTATCGTACCCTTTTTTATTCATGGCCACGTTCATCCCAAAATAAGCAGGCGGTGGCAGTAACCCGTCCGTAACAGCTTTTATGAAAGAGGCTTTATCCGGCTGGTTCAGTGCATAGTTCATCTTTTTCTGATTTCCCAGGCTGTCCACTGTTTCTTTCATCATATTTTTCCCACAGGCCGATCCTGCGCCGTGGGCAGGATATACGGTAATGTCATCGGGCAGCGGCAGAATTTTATTATAAAGGCTGTCGTACAGCAATCCGGCTAATTCTTCCTGGGTTAAGTTAGCCGCTTTCTGGGCCAGGTCGGGACGGCCTACATCGCCCAGGAAAAGTGTGTCGCCGCTGAATAAGGCAGTTTCTTTTCCTTCCTCATCTATCAATAAAAAGCAGGAGCTTTCCATAGTATGTCCTGGTGTATGTATTACTTTGATTTTTATATTGCCTATCTCAAATACCTGGTTGTCTTCGGCTACAACGGCATCAAACTCAGGACTGGCTGTGGGCCCGTAAACGATAAGCGCGCCGGTTTTCTTAGCCAGGTCTATATGGCCGCTTACAAAATCTGCATGAAAGTGGGTCTCGAAAATATAGGTAAGCCGGGCATTGTCTTTTGCCAGCCTGTCAAGATAGGGTTGTGTTTCGCGTAAAGGGTCGATAATGGCAGCTTCGCCGTTTGATGTGATGTAGTAGGCTCCCTGGGCCAAACATCCTGTATAAATTTGTTCTACTGTCATTGTTGTATTATTTTGATTCATTAATGCAAATTTGGAGAACGGTTCTCTATGCTACAGTTACTTTAGTTACACAAGCGTGATCTTATTCCTGCCGAGCTTTACCACGCCGTTTTCTTCCAACTGCTTTAACAGCCTGGAGACTACTACGCGTACTGTTCCCAGCTCATTAGCCAGTTGCTCATGAGTGATCTGTACTGTTTTTGATTGAGTAAGTGTGGCCTTTTTATGTAGCAGGTCTAATAACCTTTCATCAACTTTTTTGAATGTTACTGCGTTGATCATTTCGAGGAGCTCTTCAAACCGTTTGTGGTATAGCCGGAAAATATAATCGAGAAATTGCGGGTGCTCTTTTATAAGGATCGAAACCTTCTCGATGGGCAGGAACAGGATCTCAGCGGTTTCTTCAACTTCTGCTTTTACTTTACTGGTCTCATTGTGCATGCCGCCCAGGAAAGACATGATGCAACTTTCGCCTGCTTTAATATAATAGAGTAAAATTTCCCTTCCGTCATCTTCGGTACGGATCACTTTGAGCGCGCCCCGCATTACTATGGGAATGGAACGGATATAGGAGCGCTCGTTAAGTATGACGCTGCCTGCTTCATAATTTTTCTGAATACTGTACCGGTATAGCTTTTCGATAAGCTCCGGCGATGACCTGAACTCGGCTATTTGCTGCAAATCTTCCATTGAACAAAGGTAAATATTTGAGGCAGAGGCGGACAGGATATTATGTAGACATAAAAAATGCCCGGCTGTTTTGCCAGGCATTAAAGCGTTTGATTTCTTACTGTTAGATCTTAGAAGAAAGCTCTTTACCAGCTTTAAAGCGGGCCACTTTTTTAGCTTTAATTTTAATAACAGCGCCTGTTTGAGGGTTGCGGCCATTACGTGCAGCCCTTTTAGTAACAGAGAAAGTACCAAAGCCAACCAAAGTTACTTTATCACCTTTTTTCAAAGTCTTAGTTACAGCTTCTACAAATGAGTCTAAAGCGGCGTTCGCCTGTGTTTTTGTGATTGCAGCATCTTTGGCAAGCTTTTCAATCAATTCTGCTTTGTTCATAGTTAAATTTTTAATGAGTTTTATTTCGGCAACAAATTTAGAGGCTTTTAAAGCATACCAGCAAAATATTTTGTTATAATTATGTTTTTGTAAATCGTCTGTAATACAGGTGTGGCAAGCATTTTAGAAAAAGTCAGATGACATGCCTGAAGTGTTTTGATAGTTCAAACGGCTGAAACGCTTTGCTGTAGCGGGTTTCAGGGTTATTTAGCTGAAATGCAGTGCTGCAAAGGGTTGTAGAGTAATATAGCATTTTTTTTGGATTTGCAAGCAGCAAAAAAAATCTTATGCACATTCAATTCACAACTTGCATAACCGTCCTGAATGCGATGAATTGGTCGCCCCATTTGTCCAGAACTTCCTGTCGCAGTACCTCAGAAAAGAGGGCCAGGTAGCGTTCATAGTCTTTTTCGCCGGCTGCATGGTACTGTATGGCATAAGTAGGCCCTTCTTCATCGTCTATCCCTTTAAGCCTTAATACAGTAGCTTTAAAAAAGCAGCCTGTAGCCAATACTGCGGGAATATGATGCTCCTGCATCCATTGCAGCCATTCTTTATGAATGTTGTGGGACACTTTATTGGTGACATTGTATATAAGTGCGGCTTCCTGTTGCATTACAGATCCAGTTTAAGATAAATGGGGCAATGATCACTATGCTTAACATCAGGGTATATTTCAGCATCCGCCACCTTGCTTTTCAGCGGGTCGGTAACGGTAATATAATCAATGCGCCAGCCTTTGTTATTTAAGCGAACGCTGGGAAAACGCTGGCTCCACCAGCTGTAGCGATGCGCTTCATGGGGGCGCACCAGCCGGAAAGTATCGTTATATCCTTCTGCCAGAAATTTATCCATCCAGGCCCTTTCTTCAGGTAAAAAGCCCGATGATTTTTTATTTCCTTTAGGGTCGTGAATGTCTATTTCTTTATGTGCAATGTTATAATCACCACAGATAACCAGTTTAGGATGCTTTTTTTTCAGGTTATTTAAATACACAAAGAACTCATCCAGCCACATGTATTTAAAAGCCTGTCTTACATCGCCACTGGTGCCTGATGGAAAGTAGGCATTAATCAGGCGTATGTCGCCAAAATCCAGTTGTATAACGCGGCCTTCATCATCGCTTACCTGGTGGCCGGTGCCATATACTATATGATCTGGTTTTATCTTAGTAAAAACGGCTACGCCGCTGTATCCTTTTTTTTGAGCTGAAAACCAGTAGCTTTCATAGCCCAGCTCTTCAAAAAGGGCGCAGTCGATATTTTCTTTTTCGGCTTTGGTTTCCTGCAGGCAGACAATATCTGCAGGATCGGTTTGCAACCAATCCAATAAACCTTTTTTAATGGCGGCGCGTATGCCATTTACGTTATAGCTGATAATGCGCATGTAGTTTACTTAAAGTGTGTGCGCAAAAATAAGATGTTCGTTATTTATTGTTTTATAATTTATATTCGCTTATAACCAGATGGTTGATAGTGCCCAAACATCTGATGCTATATGTACAGCAAATGATTCACTAAAAAAAGATGTATGCAAGCGACAAAAGAAGAAGTGGCAAAGAAAATAGCAGCGCCTATAATACCGGCAAAGGAAGCCGTGTATCTTGAGGGCCCCAAGAGCCGGGGTTATGAGTTTATATTTTTGTTTAAAGTAGCCTGGGAATTTTTCAAAGGGCTGCGCAGTCTGCATTTTGTAGGACCGTGCATTACGGTATTTGGCTCTGCCCGGTTCAAGGAAGACCATATTTATTATCAACAGGCAATGGAGTTTGGCAGACGCATTGCCGAAACCGGCTTTACTACTATGACGGGCGGCGGACCTGGTATTATGGAAGCAGCCAACCGCGGGGCATTTGAAGCCGGCGGTAAATCAGTAGGGTGTAATATTAAGCTGCCGTTTGAGCAGCATTATAATAAGTACCTGACCAAAGCGGTAACTTTTGACCATTTCTTTATCCGCAAAACATTGCTGATAAAATATAGCTATGCCTTTATCATTATGCCCGGCGGCTTTGGGACCATGGATGAGTTTTTTGAAACCCTTACCCTGGTACAAACGAAAACCATTACGGAGTTTCCTATTGTGATTTTCGGGAAGGAATTTTATGCCGACCTCATGGTAGCGATTGAAGATATGGCGGAAAAAGGAACGATCTCACAGGAAGATCTTGACCTGGTGCTGCTTACGGATGATATAGATGAAGCTATGAACCATATCAGCAAATACATTACTTCTAATTACGAGATCAAAAAGCGCCGCCGTATTCCCTGGTTGTTTGAGAAAAATTAGAGTTAAAAAGTTAGAAAATTGATAGATTTATAGGCTTGAACAGGTGCATTGAAATGGCGGTAAATAGAAGACCATGGTATTTTTTAACTGAAATATACTCCCGCTCCGAAGGAGAAGAGGCTGTATTTCTTAAAATATAAACGGATATCCGATCCCCACCTGCAGCTGGCTTCCTCTGAAAAACGGGTAAGCAAAAAACCTGTTCTGGTACGATGCATTATTAGGAGATGGGTTAGGATCTTTTACTTTGTAGGCATAGTCGAGCCGGATTACAAAAAAGCCAAAATCTGCACGAACACCGGCTCCGGATCCTATAGCCAGGTCTTTGCCGAGGCGCGATAACTTAAATCTTTCTTCGGGGGAGCCTGCCGTTTTTTTCAAAAGCCATACATTACCGATATCTGTAAACAAAGCGCCGTTAACAGGAATGCCGGCTATGCTGAATATCGGAACCCTGTATTCAATATTTGCTTCAAGCTGCACGTCGCCAAAACGGTCGGGTACAATGATCTCATTATCAACTGAGGGGTCGTTCTCATAATATTTTACGGCAGATCCGGGGCCTAACCTGCGCAATTGCCATGCCCGCATACTATTAGGCCCCCCGCTGAAATATTGTTTAAAGAAGGGCAACTGTGACCTTTTTAAAGGATTGGCTGTAGCATCAAGTTCATAGCCTATACCACCAAAGCCCCTGAGCACTAACCCTGTTTTGGAGGTCAGCTTAACCAGTTTGGCATACTCGGCGTCTAATTTTACGAAGCGGTACAGCTGGTCATCAATAAATTTATTACGAATGAGCCCTGATAAGAGGCCCGAGGCTTCGAGATTTACTCTTAATACATTAAGGCTTTTTTCATTGACGCTTTTCCAGGGCATGGAAAAGTTTGTGATAACAGAAGTGATCAATCCATCGGAGAACAGGTTTTGTATGGAAGGGTTGTTGGCAATGAGCCGGAGCAGGCTGTCCCGCTTCCGGATATAAGAGTATTCAATGTTGGGGATCTTCACCCCAAGATTAAAGGTGCGGTTGGTTAAGCTGTATTCTTTTGCGCGCCAGGCAAATTCATATCCCCAGGAGGTATTAAAGCTGGTAAGGTTGAACAGGTAGCGCCGCTCGGTGTTGGCTGCATTGACGCTCAAAATAGATTGTATATTGCCGCGAAAGGAATTTCTGAACTCTTTCATCCCCGGAAAAACATAGCGGGGAAAAATAAGTGAGTTGCTGAGGCTTAGCTGCTGTGTTTGTATAAATTCTCCTGAGCTGATGCCTCCCAGCTCCACGCCGTAGCGAACATTGGTTGTAGCGAGGTTGGCGCTGCGCAAAAAATTCCTGTTTTGTAAACCTACATTTACTCCAAGCCCTACAAAGTTGCCGCTTATTACGCTTTGACTGAAGCTGCCTTCAAGGTTAGTGGTGAAATTGAATTTAGGTGCGGGAGTCAGTCGCATTGTAAAATCTACAGTATCGGTTTGATCACGGCGTACAGGAGCAATATCTACCAAACGCCAGGTACCTAAATTATTAAACCTGTTGAGGGTACGCATATACCTGCCCTGCCTGTACATTTCACCCCGGTTTAAATAGATATATTGCGGAAAAATTTTAGGCCTGAATTTATTGGAGCCCTGTACTATGGTTACATTCCTGATGGTAGTAGTTTTTTCTGTGCTGGCTGAAGTATCCATTCTTACATCGGGGTAAACGGTTACATTACCTACATAAAACTTTTGAAGGCTGGCGGTATCACCCGATGGCTTATATCTTATATCTAAGCTGGCCGTTGGGTTCTCTTTTCGTTCCTGTAATTTTTTCAGGTGACTGAGTTGCTCCAGCGGATCCAGGGCAGGCTCCAGCAGGTCAAGGTCCAGGGTATCCCAAAGACCATACAAATTAGCCCTTGAAAAAAGCAGGTACCCATTGTTACGGTATAATTCCACCAGCCGGTCCATCTCGGCCGAAACAGGCGCCTGGGCAAAAGGGTCACCTTTTTTTATAAGGGCATCGTTTATATTTTCATCGGCCAGGTGTTGCAGGCTATCATCCTGCAGTGTATAGGAAAGATCACCAATGCGGGTAACTTTTCCGGGCCATACATTAAAGTCAATATAGGCTCTTTGCTGGTTACCGGTATTTTTAATGCGGGTAATATAGCTTATCGAATCATGAAAATAACCTTCTGACGCGAGATAGTTGTCCATATACTCCAAAGACTTGCTGATAAGGCCGGTATCGAGCGGTTGTGGATTTTTTAATACTTCCCAAAAAACCTTATCCAGCTTTCTTGCTGCAATGCTGTCATCTAATTGTTCAGAGAGGCCCTCTTCCAAACGTGATCTTTCCTGCTTTTTAAGATGTTCATCTTTTACATTGATCTTTGTTTCAAAAATATAAGCCCTGTTGGGCGGTTCGTTTTTAACAATAGTGAACAGGGTACAGGAAGAAAAAACAAAGGCCGTTATAATGGCTGCTGAAAGAAAATGAAGCTGGTTAAATGTTTTTCCTTTGAATTGCTTCAAAAAATAAGAGTTTAAACGGCTTCGATATCTATTTTTGTATGATCGTACGTTTTTACGCAATTGATTGAATTATAGTAACAGGATGCTTAATAAATCTGAGGTCAAATATATTCAAAGTTTAAGCCAAAAAAAATTCAGGGATGAAGCAGGCGCTTATCTTATTGAGGGTCCGAAAATAACAGAAGAGGCCCTGGCTTCCCGGCAGGTGAAAATTAATAAAGTATATGCCCTGGAAGAATGGGCAGACAATCATGCAGCCTCCTACCCGGATGTAAAGATTCAGATTGTTTCAGCTTTTGAGCTTCAGAAAATATCACAGTTAAAAACGGCCAACCAGGTGCTGGTTGTTGCTGAAATGCCGGCAAATAATTTCAGGTTTAAAAAACACCTGTTAAGCCTTGCCCTGGACGGTATCCAAGACCCGGGGAATTTGGGTACCATTATCAGGATCGCAGACTGGTTTGGCATAGAGCAGATCATTTGCAGTAAAGATTGTGCAGATGCTTTCAGCCCTAAAGTAGTGCAGGCCACTATGGGCAGTATTTTCAGGGTAGAGCTGTTATATACCGATTTGGATAGCTGGATGGATGTACAGCCGGATACCTGTTTTTATGGCGCTGCTTTAAATGGCACACCGCTGAAAAAAGTTTCAGGACTGGATAATGGGGTTATTGTGATTGGTAACGAGTCAAAAGGCATAAGAAGTGATATAATGGAAAAGGTTAATCAAAAGATCACTATTGAAAAATGGGGCGCTGCAGAGTCTTTAAATGCTGCAGTGGCCACAGGTATTATACTTTCGCATGTTAGGACGCCGAAGGCATAAAGCATAATGCTGGGCAAAAAGCTCAACACACAAACCAACGTCCAGTAACCAGAATAATGTACGATGTAAGGTGTACGATGTACGGGATGAAAGCCGAAAGCTAAAAGCGGGATGCTGAAGGGGCGATGCACGACCAGCATCCAGTAACCTGTATCCAGTATAATTCTCTTTACCTGAAATGAATAGCTTTTACCGGCTGTATTTTTTTTACAATATAGGAGGGAATCAGCAGTACCAGCATACAAATTATAAAAGTAACCCCGCAAATAAGAAGCACTTCCCCTGCTGTTATCTGAACAGCCGCGCGATCCATATAGTAAGCCTCTTCATCTAATTTTATAAAACCGGTTTTTACCTGGGCATATAAAATAGCCAGACCTATAGCAGCACCAATCAGAATGCCCCGGAGCGCAATAATGAGGCTATGCCTCAGGAATATCTTTTGCACGGTCCAGTCACTGGCACCCAGCGCTTTTAACACGCCTGCCATACGCATCCTTTCTAAAACTAGGATAATAAGGCAGGTGATGAGGTTAATGACCGCCACAACAATCATAATACCAATGAGCACATTTCTTGTGGTATCCTGCATGTTCAGCCAGTCAAAAATATTGGGAATATAATCTTTGATATTCTGAACGCTCCAGTCTTCATCAAAGCCAGGCAAATGTGTAAATTGCTGTGTTACGCTATCTGCTTTTTTATAGTCATGTAAAACAATTTCGTATCCACCTACCTGGTTTTGCTGCCAGTTGTTCAGCCTGCGTATCAATTGAATATCCCCGATTGCGAAAGAGTTGTCAAAATCGCCGATACCTGTTTTGAAAATTCCTTTAATGGTTAGCCTGTCGGGTCTTTTAGAACCATCGGGACGTATAAAATAGATCAAAACTTTATCGCCTATTTTCAGCTTCAACTCCTGCGCCGTTTTTTTGGATATCATGATATCACGGCTGTAGGAACTGTCGTTAAAATGGATAAAGCTGCCTTCCTCCATAAATTCTTTTAAATTGGCGGAGTTGTAGCTTTTGTCCAGTCCCTTTACCAGTATGCCCTGCAGGTCGTCTTTTGTTTTAAGAATAGCATACCTGGTGGCAAAAGGGTAGATGCTTTTTACATCAGGACTGGCTTTTATTTGACTTACGATTTCTGAATTGTTAATGATGGGTATTTCTTCTGTAATAAGAGAGGAGTAGGGAAGTGTTTCCTGTATCCGCACATGCCCCCAAAAGCTAAATACTTTTTCACTTACCTTTTTCTGAAACCCGTTGGCGAAGGCTAATGTAATGATCATAGCAGCTACGCTTATTACCGTGGCAACAATAGACAGCCTGATGATAAACCTTGAGAAAGACCGGTTTTTGTTGAACGCAATGCGGGTAGCTATGAAGGATGACAGGTTGATAAGTTGAAAGCTTTATGAGTTAAAAGGTTGGAAAAATGAGTTTTGTGCATAGTTCATAGCAAATAGTTCATAGTAGATTCCGTGAACCATAGACTATGAACGATAGGCTAGTTACTGAAACTTCTTAGCATCTTCTAAAAACTTCGCCAGACCAATATCTGTTAAAGGATGCTTTAATAAAGCCAGGATGGGCTCCAGCGGGCAGGTACAAACATCTGCTCCAGCTTCGGCGCAGCGGATGATATGATTGGCATTGCGGATGGAAGCTGCCAGCACTTGTGTTTTAAAACCCTGTATATTGTAAATATGTACGATCTGCTCAATCAGCTGAACACCGTCCCACCCGCTATCGTCAATACGGCCAATAAAAGGTGAAACGTAGGTGGCGCCTGCTTTTGCAGCTAATATAGCCTGGCCTGCACTGAACACTAACGTACAGTTGGTTCTGATGCCATTGTCTGTAAACCACTTAATAGCTTTAATGCCTTCTTTGATCATAGGCACTTTTACCACGATATTTTTGTGCAGGGCTGCCAGCTTCTTCCCTTCGGCTACAATGCCGTCAAAATCAGTGCTGATCACTTCTGCGCTGATATCGCCGTCAACAATATTGCAGATATCAACGTAATGCTTCATAATGGCATCGTGGCCCTTAATGCCTTCTTTAGCCATCAGGGACGGATTGGTAGTAACACCATCCAGTATGCCCATATCGTTAGCTTCTTTGATCTGGTTGAGATTTGCTGTGTCGATAAAAAATTTCATGTTATTTAATATTTTTATATTGACGATTTTATATTTTTTGATTGCGATGTTTTTCTGGAAGCTGCCAATATTCTTGTAAGTTCATCAGCTTCCTTAATAATAATACTTTGCAATTGCTTTTCTTTTAATAGTCTTAAATCTTTTATCACTTCCAGCCAGAAAAGAGATTCATCTATTTCTTCAAAAGCTATGCTTAACTTGGAGGTAAAAGCTCTGACAGACTGAGCTTTACAAGCGGCCCTGTAATTGGCGGCAGCGGAAAAGGAAGAGCGTATTAGCTGATCTTCTATAATTTTTGTTACTTTTTTGGTTGGCAGTGCTTCACAGAGGGGAACAATTCTGTAAGCGAAATTTTTGAGTCTTTCCTGTAGTTCATTAGCATTCATAGTTCCAAAGGTTAGGAAAGAAAAGCAATATTCAATAAAAAAATATTAAATATTCAATAAAAAAAGCAGGCTACTCACATCGCGCCGCTACAACCGAATATCCTTGCTGTCTTCCGACCCTGGGGAGGTTCATCAGGAGCTGGCCGTATGAGACCTGCGCTGCAAATATACGAATGTTTTGTCAGCAGATCACTTTTTCGGTAGCCTCTTTTTCACAGTGGCTCTTTTTTGCCTTGATACAGGGAATGGGGTATTCTCTTTCATCATACTTAAACAGTGGCATGGCTACTCCACCATCCCATACTCCTCCTTCCATTCATGCTTCCACCTTCTATGGCTCCATAGCCACATATCGGGGTTTTCTTTTATAACAGCTTCCAGGTATTGTACAAATTTCTGGGTTAATCCGATTTCTTCTTCTGGTTTTGGGAATTCTTCAGCCAGCGAAAAAGTTACGTTATAATAGCCTCTTTGGGGGCGGCTTATAAAGGCGAATATTACTACGGTATTATTCTTTATTGCGTTTTTAGCCGGCCCCATAGTAAAAGCTGTACGACGGTTAAAGAAGTTAAACCACCTGGCCTTTTGCACGTTGCCGGGGCTTTGATCAGCTACTAACCCCAGGCAGTACTGCGTATTCCGGTGAGGTAAAAATTCAACCGACATTTTGTGGGCGCTTAGCAGCACGGTGCCGCTTCGGGAGCGTATTTTTTTAAAGAGCCGGTCGAAGGTTTTATTACCCAGTGGCATGTAAACGCCTAAGAATTTATAGCTGAGATGCTTTACCGCGGTTACATTGCCCCACTCCCAGTTAAAGTTATGGCCTAGGTGTAACTGAACAGAGCGTCCCTGTAAATAATACTTTTCCACTACTTCCCAATTGCCGGTAAAGTGTTTTTCGAAAAAGCTGTCTGGAGCAGAAAGCAATTTGATTGTTTCTATCATCGAGTCAATAAACTTATGATAAAAGTCTTTGGCGATGCGCGTTCTCTCTTTCAGCGTTTTATCAGGGAACGCGATAAGCAGATTTTGCATTACTACCTTTTTTCGATATCCTGCTACATAATAAACAATAAAATAACAGAAGTCTGAAATAAGATACAGCGCCCTTAGAGGCAGCAGGGAAAATAGATACAGGAAAAAGTAAATGATATAGTACATTAGTTAAGTTCATAGTTCATAGTTCGTAGTTCATGGACATGCTATCAGCCATGAACCATTAACCATGAACTTTTTACAATACAATATTTTGTAACAGCTCGCTTTTATTCGGATAATCAGTATTATAATTGAGGCCACGGCTTTCTTTACGGAAGCTGGCTCCTTTTACAATAAGGTATCCCACGGTAATGAGATTGCGAAGTTCGAGGATATTGGGAGAAAGTGTGCTTGTTTTGTAAAGCTGTTCGGTTTCTTCCCATAACAGGTCAATTCTTCGCATGGCGCGTTGCAGCCTTATATTGTTACGCACGATACCTACATAATCACTCATTACCTGCTGAATTTCTTTAAGGCTTTGGGTAATAAGTATCAGCTCCTTGGGCGTACTGGTGCCCATAGCATTCCAGCCGGGTATGTTCAGCTTGTAAGTAGGATGCTCGGGCAACTCGTTATTATCTACTTTTTGAGATACATGCACAAAACACCGGTGCGCAAAAACCATAGCTTCAAGCAGAGAGTTGCTAGCGAGGCGGTTGGCTCCATGAAGCCCGGTACTGCTGCATTCACCAACGGCGTACAGATTCCTTATTGAGGTCTGGCCCCACTCATCTACTTTAATGCCTCCGCAGCTATAATGTGCTGCGGGAGCTACGGGAATCATATCTTTTGAGATATCAATGCCAATACTTTTACATTTCTCATAAATATTAGGGAAATGCTCAACGAATTTTTCAACCTCAAAATGCCTGCAGTCCAGCCATACATGCTCTGTACCGGCTGTTTTCAGCTCATTGTCTATAGCACGGGCTACAATATCACGAGGTGCCAGGTCTTTACGCTCATCGTAACGCTCCATAAAAGCTTCCCCGTTTTTATTACGCAGGATGCCTCCATCGCCTCGCACCGCTTCAGTAATTAAAAATGCCTGTCCGCGTAATCCCGGTTCGTATAAAGCAGTGGGATGAAACTGGATGAATTCCATATTTTCAATACGGCCTTTGGCTCTGTACACCATTGCCACACCATCACCCGTAGCAATACCGGGATTAGTGGTAGTGCGGTACACCTGCCCGTTACCGCCACTTGCCAGGTAAGTGGTTTTGGCCAGTATGGTTTCTATTTCGCTGGTATGCAGGTTAAGTGCATATACGCCATAACATTCAATGTCCGGGGCAGATTTGGTAACCAGGTACCCAAGATGGTGCTGGGTAATAATATCCACCACGAAACAATGTTTGATGATCTCTATATTTTTTAAGCCAGCCACAGCCTCGAGCAGGGCACGCTCCATTTCCCATCCTGTAATATCCTTATGGTGCAATATGCGAAATTCGCTGTGGCCTCCTTCTTTGCCACGTTTATAATCGCCGTCCACTTCCTTATCGAAATTGGTTCCCAGTGCTACTAGTTCGTTAATACGATCCGGACCTTCCTTTACAACGATCTCTACAATCTTTTCATTGCAGAGCCCGTCACCGGCAATAAGTGTATCCTCTATATGCTTTTCAAAGCTATCGTTCTCAGAATCGTTTACCACTGCCACACCGCCCTGAGCATACTTTGTATTGGTTTCATCCGCAGCGGCTTTAGTCAGTACCAGCACTTTTTTATCGGGGTATTTGGATGCCATTTTATAGGCATAAGTAAGACCAGCAATGCCTGTACCTATTACTAAAAAATCTACTTGTTGCATGTATTTGCATTAAATTTTTTTGGACCGGGTTGTAATGCGGGTCGCATCCTTGTTGTCCGAAGGTCCAAAGGACTCCCTCGGAGACTCCTGCGGAGCGTCGCACTCCCGATAGCTATCGGGATTATCGTCCCGGTTATATGGCATCAAACCTACAGAAAAATTTTCATTGGCGTTCTGCTTAGCTTCATGTTCCTTTTCGTGATGGTGAGGGTGATACATTTTACCGCTATTATATACAGCAGCAGTGTGAGTAAGCGTCCGTTTAAATTTTATTGTTGAGTAAAATGAGGCAAATTTCGCAGTCATAGCAAGTCACTATGGTGAGAAACTTAATGAAGCTACAGCCAAAAAGAATCATAAGAGGGCCAATAAGTGAATTTTAAACAGGCTCTAAGGGGTACCCTGTAAAAACTCTTCCGCAAGACCTGCGGTGGCACCACATTTTTGGATGACAAGAAAAGGAAGTATTTTTGCAACAATGATGCAAAAAACATTTACCTTAGCAAAACGGATTTTTGCTCAATAAAAGTTTTTTGAGATTTCCGTTTTTATACCAGGAAGTTTGGTATTGCTATGACCTTTTAGTTAGTTAATCTGTCTTGCAAACAACTTAATTTGAAAATTTCGTAAATATGAAAAATTTATTTATCTCTTTATTCAGCCTGTCTGTAGTTCTTCTGTCGTGCAATGATAATAAGACTGCAAACCCAGACAACGATAGTAATACATCATCGGACACAGTTGTTGCTCCCCCATCTGCCGCAGGCAATCCCGCCGATATAAAAACAGATGAAGGGCCTTTTCAAATTGAGCCCTTAAAATATGGCTATGCCGACCTTGAAAAATCCATTGACGCTAAAACAATGGAAGTTCATTTTTCCAAACATTACCTGGGATATGCCAATAAGCTCAATAAAGAGATTGCAGGGAAACCTCAGGCCTCAATGCCCATTGAAGACATTTTGAAGAACCTGGATATGTCGAATGCCACACTAAGAAATAATGGCGGCGGTTATTATAACCACCGGCTATATTTTGCTACTATGAACTCTGCAGGAGGTGGAGCGCCTTCAGGTATCCTGGCAGATGCTATTACAAAAGAGTTTGGCTCCTTTGATTCTTTAAAAGTGAAATTGTCATCTGAAGCTGAAAAAAAGTTCGGCTCGGGATGGGCATGGCTGGTGGTTAAAAACGGAAAATTAGCTGTTGGCAGCACTTCTAACCAGGACAACCCGTTAATGCCCGGCCTGGATATTTCCGGAACGCCTATACTAGGAATAGATGTTTGGGAGCACGCCTATTATTTACGCTATCAAAATAAACGGCCCGACTATATCAAAGCTTTTTTTGATGTGGTTGACTGGGCTGCAGTGAATGATAATTACACAAAAGCGTTGGGTAAATAGCGCTTTATCTAAATTTGTTTTTTTAGGATTGGGAGCCATAAGCGTACGGGAGTATTACCTAACGAGGCAATGCGCTAAAAAATCTCCAAGCCCTTTGGATTTAAGGTCGCGACCAATAAATACCAGTTTGGTTTTCCGGGGTTCGTCTTCATTCCAGTTATTTCCGGGAGTGATGGCCAGTATATTCCCAACAGACTGGACGATCATTTTTTCCGGTTGATCCTTTACCCATAGAATACCTTTTACCCTGTAAATATCGGTTGCCTGAATATTGAGCAACAATAACAGTCTGTGATAAAATATTTCAAGATTAAATGGTTCGTCGAAAACAAAAGTTAATGAGCTGATGCCATGATGATGATGTTCTTTATGAGCTTTTCCTGGTATATGGTTGTTTTCTTCACTTTCCCGGTCAGGAGCTAATATTTTAGCATCAAAATCACCACGGTAAAGGCTTAGCAATTTAGGAACAGGGTACCCGGTGTTTTTATTGCCCTGTACAATGGTTGCGTAAGGGCTTATTTTTTGAAGCAATATTTCCAGCTCTGTCAGGTATCCCACATCAACCATATCTGTTTTGTTGATCAGTATAATATCGGCAAAAGCTATTTGTTTAAGCGCTTCTTCTGTATCTCTTAACTGGATTCGTATCAACCGGGCATCAACAATACAAATGACCCGGCTAAGGCTATAGTATTTTTTTATTTCAGGAATTATAATGAATGGTTGTGCTACGTTGGCGGGATCGGCAATACCGGTGGTTTCAATAATCAGTTCATCAAATTCTTCATTTCTTTCCCACAGGTCTTTTAACACGTCAAAAAGATCTTCATTCAAATTGCAGCAAAGGCATCCGCTATTTAGCTCAAATACATCTGAGTCGGGAGCAATGATCAGCTCGGCGTCAATACTTTCCTTGCCAAACTCATTTTCTATGATAAAGTGACGTACGCCTTTGTTTTTAGCAGTGTATTCGTTAAGAAAAGAAGTTTTGCCTGCTCCCAGGAAACCTGAAATAATAGTAACCGGCTTAGGTTGAATACTCATATGATTTTGCCTTAAATATTTTTCGGAAACGGATCTTTAAACCTCATCTTCATATCGAACAGGTATTTTTCATCATCCTGCAACAGGCATTGCTCCAGGTTGAAAATCATTTTTTCCTTTTTCATATCCTGCCCTATAAAAACCAGCTCATTCATCCTGTCGCCCCATTGTTTGCTCCATCTTTCTTCAATCGCGTCCCTGTTATACACATAAGAGGGGTACCGCATTCTTTCATTAAAAGGCATACTGCACCACCATACACCGGCTCTTTCCAGGCGGGATGAACCACCGGCCTGTGAGAAATTTAAAGCGTCGTTGGGACGGGAGGCCAGCCAGAACAGGCCTTTGGCACGAATAATATTTTCAGGGTATTGCGTATTAAGGTAGTTCCAGAGCCTTTCGGGATGAAAGGGCCTCTGATCACGAAATACAAAAGAGCTGATGCCGTATTCTTCTGTTTCGGGTGTATGGCTTTCCGCTTCCAGCTCCTTTTGCCAGCCAACTGAAGTTTGTGCCTCTTCAAAATCAAAAAGTCCTGTATTGAGGATTTCTTTTGGTTCTACCCTGCCAAATGAAGAAGTAATGATCTTTGCTCCCGGGTTTAATTTGTGGAGGGCGGCCGTTAACAGGCCTACAGTATGAGCGTTTGCAAGATCGGTTTTATTCAAAATGATCACATTGGCAAATTCAACCTGGTCCGTTAATAAATTTACAATGGAGCGGTCGTCACCTGCCATATTGGTCAGGTTACGATCCTGCAGCAATTCGGTTGTTCCGAAATCTTTGAAAAAATTGAAACAGTCCACTACGGTAACCATTGTATCAATGTAGCTGAAACGTGAAAGGTCGATGCCATTGGCTTCATCCGCATAGCTAAAAGTTTGCGCTACGGGAACCGGTTCGCTGATGCCGGTGCTTTCAATCAGTAAATAATCAAAACGGTTTTCCTGGGCTAATTTTTCCACTTCCAGCATCAGGTCTTCGCGTAGGGTGCAGCAGATACAGCCGGTGCTCATCTCTACCAGTTTTTCTTCAGTCCGGGATAGTGTGTTTTCATTCTCTACCAGCCTAGCATCTACATTTACCTCGCTCATATCATTTACAATTACCGCTACTTTAATTCCTTCTTTGTTATGTAAAATATGATTGAGCAGGGTGGTTTTTCCTGCCCCTAAAAAACCGCTCAAAACAGTTACAGGAAGCTTTTTGCTAACAGGTTTTTGGGCCGGGGATAATGGTTGTGCATAGTTTTCTGTCATGAGAAAATAGTTTGTAGTTTTACTTTTAGCAGTTGATAGCAGGTAGAACAGGTATTACCGGGAGCCTGCCACGCGCCCCAGCCATTCAATAATGTTCTGCAAGTGTTGCGTTCCATATAACTGAACGAACTTTTTTGTTTCGGGATGATTGCTTTCTTTATAGATAGCAAGTCGGCTTCTTGCAAAATCTTTAGTGAGCGGCATCCGGCAGTCATGTACGATGCAATGTTGCCACTGCTCAAATGTTTGAGGTATCATTGTTTGCGGCGCTTAATGTTTGTGATTTTTGAAATTGATAATGTGCGCGGTTATCAGTAATGCGGCGCCTATGTAGATCAATGGGGAATGGATATGGAACAACAAGTCCAGCAACACCGAAGCGGCTATCAGGCCGATGGCGGCCCAGAAAGTGTATTTCAGTTTTTTGGATTCCATGTTGCCGGTAACCCGGTACACTACCACAGCGCCTATCAGCAGAAAGGCCGCATCAATATAAGCATCGTGCTCGTGCTCTATGCCCAGGGGAATAACCATCAGCACGGGAAATAACAGGCAATGGATCAGGCACAATACAGCGGCTGATATGCCTAACCAATCAAATACTTTTGCTTTCATAAAATATTTTGAATTTAATTATTTGCAACATTGTTGCAAATATAAATAATTTATTTGTTTTATTGCAACTGTGTTGCATATATTTTTTACTGTGGTTGAGGCCATCATGAATTATCAATTTGCATTGCAAGATTAATGAGAAGGTAATCTTTTTAGCTCTTTGAGCTTTGGTTGGAGTTTGCTCATGGCGGTAATTGAGGCATGCTAATGTTCTTACTGGTAAGTGCACTAAAATAATCTACTAACCAAAGAAGGGGTGTTATTGCGATTTTTTGTGGAAAGCTAAACCTCCTAAACTATTTCTTTACTTCCTCGGTATTCCTGAATATGTATATAAAGTCATTTACATTGCTGTCATTAAGCTCCAGCGTCCCCTTCATGTAGCAATATTGGTCTGTGTTATACCGTTTGGGTTTGGATTTGAATTTTAAGGAAATAACAGATTCAACACCGGCCGCACCACAGAAGAAGCAGGCGGCATAAGTATTTTGGGATATAGCATATAAACCACTTTCAATATCCAGCGGTATCATGTAACCCGCTATCATCCACTCTTTTCCTGCCAGTTTTTTAACACTGTTTCCAAATACCGGGTATAGAATTTCTGCATCAAACTGTTTGTTATATTTAGGAACGTAGCTTACATCAGCCAGCTGGCTCCACTTTATTTCAGAAGCGAAAGGGTTCCATGTAATACCTGTAATATTTGTTTTATACTCAACAGCCTCCGGTTTTTGCCTGTAAGTAAAAGCAGCATGTGCATTATTTACAAGTCCATGTCTGCACATGGATGAGAAGTTAGTAGTAACAATAACCAGGACCAATGCTGACCAGAGTACCGGCTTTCTTATTTTATCCATTTGCCAATGTTTTTGATATGTTGATGAACCATGCTTTGATGGCAGGCGCCAGCGATGCGATCAACCCTATGATCACTGCCAGCAGGCATAAGTAGATTTCAGCGGGCAACTGCAATGCCCACGATTGAACCGAGAGGTGGTAATCTTTTTCAAAGCGGCCTGCAACTAAACACAAAGCCAACCGGCTTAGCAAAAGCCCGGTAATAGTACCTGCAATGCTTAACAGGAGTCCTTCCATCAGCACCAGCCATAATAATTTCCCCCGGCCGGCGCCCATGGTGCGCATCAGCGCCAGCTCATATTTTCTTTCTTTGAGCGAATTGAACAGCGCTACAAATACACTTAACCCTGATAACAGCATAATGCCCCATGCCATGTTCTTTAACGTATCAATCCCTACGCCGAATAATGTAAAGAGGCGGTTCACTTCAATAGCAGGAACGGCAGCCATCATGTTGGTTTGTTGATTAATGATACGGGGCAACTGAACAAGACCCATCGGGTTACGGAATTTTAACAGAACGGCTGTCAGCTCTTTCTCTGCTTCGCTATGCGCTGTTTCATGTTCCTCCCCGTGGTGGTGGTGTTCGCCTGCCTCGTGATGCTTTTCGGCTTCATGCTGATGACTGTTTGCATCATGATGTGCTTCCCCTTCATGGTGCTCATGTATTTTCCATACACTTTCAATATTGCCAATGATCAGGTTGTCCACCACGCTGCCGGTGGGGCTTAGGATACCTGTTACAGTATAAGCATGCTCCCTGTGTTCCTCACCGTTACCGTCATTGCCGTGTGTGCTGTAAAAGCTGCTGCCTTTTTTTAGCTGCAGTTTAGCAGCCAGAGCGCTGCCCACTACCACTTCGAGATCGTTTTTGTACAGGCTCCCTGTTGCTATGGCAGCGCCATATTGATCCAGGTAATCTTTGGTGGTCCCGATAATGCTATATCCTTTATAGGAATCGCCGTAAGCCAGGGGGATGGCCTTTTCAACAAAAGGATGTTTCATCCATTTTTCAGCTTCTTCGAGTTTTATATTACCGGTGGGTGCATCTACATGATATACTGCCGATAATATTAACTGCAGCGGGCTGCCTTTAGCACCGATTACCATATCAATGCCGCTGATGGTACGACTGAACTGGTTTTCAAACCGGCTTTGCAACAGGATGAGTAAAGAAATGATGCCTGCGCTTACGGCCAGCAGTATCCAGCACAGCAAAGCGCTGAGCGGTTTGTGCAGTAAATTTTTCCATGCAAGTTTAAGCATCATAATAATTCAATTTTTTGATGAAAAAGCTGTTTCAACCGCTGGTCATGTGTTACAATTACAAGAGCGGCATTGGTAATTGCTGCCTGCTCCTGCAGCAACGTAGCTACTTTATAGCAGTTTTCATCATCTAAGCTCGATGTAGGCTCATCGGCTAAAATTACTGCCGGATTATTCATCAGGGCTCTTGCAATGGAGACTCTTTGCAACTGTCCCTGGCTGAGCCGGGAGGGCTTTTTATTTGTCTGCTCTGTAATATTTAACTGTACCAGTAATTCTTTGGCCCTGTTTTTATTTACTTTGATGCCTGCCAGGTATGGAGACAGCAGCAGGTTGTCCATGACAGATAATGATGCCACAAAATGGGGCTGCTGAAAGATAATGCCTGTTTTTTGTCCCCGGAATTTGTCTAAAGAGCCAGCATGTAAAGCCGTGATATCTGTTCCATCAATATAAATGTTCCCGCTTTGGGGTTTTAACAATCCTGCTAATAAATGCAGCAAAGTTGTTTTGCCCTTACCGGACGGACCTGCTATCAATAATATATCGCCAGCCTTACATTGGATATCAGGAAACCGGAACTGTACCGCCGGATAAGAAAATTGTATGTTGTTTGTTTGCAGCATTGATGTAACAGGTATTGTGCTTGTTAATATTGTACACTGTGCCAGACTATGTGTTATACCAATTAAACATTTAAATTGTCGTCCTTAGGCACAGGTAATAAAAAAATTAAGTTTATTGAATTGACAATACGTTGTCAGGCTGAGCTTGACGAAGCCTTGAGCGATGGATTACTAATGTCCTTCGTCAAGCTCAGGACGACAGTCGATTAATGTCTAGTTGATATTAAGTGCAGATACAAATATAAATGTTATTTATTTAATTGCAACATTGTTGCAATTAAATAAAACCAGTCAATGTGTCTTTTAACATGAGATTTAGATGTTGAATATAATGACACAGGGTGTACGTTTTTATTGTAATCTGATAACAATGCAAAACAGGTAATATTTTTTATGAACATCTTATGCGAATCTTTTCTTTTAGTGACAGTATCAGTTGCCATTGTTTTCAGAAACATACCCTAATCAGGCACATAAATAATTTCACCGTTATCCAGTTGGTATGCTGTTCCTACTTTTTTCCCCTTACCAGGTCCTGATTCTTTACTGCTACTGGCACGGTATTTTTCTATTTTATTACCTTTTTTAGTGATGATCTCCATGTTGTCCTTGCCGGGGTTCTTGATCATACTAAAATCTTCCTGGCTCAGTATTTCAGACATGCCATAGCGGGTGACCAGCGCCACCATCAGCGCTACCGCAAATACCAGGGAAAAGTCAAACAGGTTGGCTACTGCCGCAATGGGATCCAGTGCCTCATCGTCTGTGCGTCTGAAACGTCTTTTTCTTTTTCTGTTGCTGTTCATTGTTTTTCCCGGATAAGTTCGTGAACAAATTCCAGATCGGCAAGGTCTTCATTGTACCAGCGTTGCTTTACCTGGAGTGTAATAAAGCCCACCCCGCCAATGATCAATCCGATAATGGTGGAAGCAAACCCTTCCTGCATGTTTTTGGCTATAGAAGTAAGGTCGCCGCTGCTAAGTCCTACTAGCGCTGGTTGTATGGGAATGAGTGTGCCGATCAAACCCAAAATAGGACCCACTTTTGAAAGCGTTCGCGCCAGGTCTAAATCTTTTTGTGTGAGCAGCTCATAGTCGGTCAGCACTTTTTCCCGTATCACTTCCGATGAAGGATTACTGACGATCCGGTTAAGTGCATTTTTAAAAGATGAAGCAGGCAGCCCGTCCGTTGTCAGAGCCAGCACATTATCCTGTTGCAGGCCGGCAATCAATGGTTCTACACGCCGGCGCGTTTTCAGCCGGTTTATATAAAACCCATAAAACGATCCTAATAATAACAAAGCACGAAAAAACAAAAACACCAGCGCCAGCACCGTTGGCACCAGGAAGCCGGTAGAAATCCAGTAAATCAGTTTGTTTAAAAAATCCATTTCTTTTTTTTATGTAATGACGAATAATAGCCACGAATACACGAATATTTTTTAGTGATTCTATTTCTTATCACGTAAAAATTTAATTCTGATTTTTGACCATATATAACCCAATATGCCCACCAGCAGCACCAGCAATACCAGTACTGCAAACGGGCGGTAATCCGCTACCTTATCGGCAGTGTCGCCCAACTGGTCAAATTGTACATTGACAGACAGCATACAGGTGGTTACTGCTGTGATGAGGATCAGTACCTGCGCCAGTTCCAGCCGTTGTTCCGGGCTGGGCAGCAACCGGCGCAATGCGATCCCTCCTAACAGCAATCCCAATGCTGCAGCCACTGCGTAGACCATTGCCAGCGTCTGAAAACCGGTATCTGTATCCGCATAAAACAGCAGCACCTGGAACAGGAAGAGTGCAGCGGGTAAGCCGGGTAGTGGCACATACCGGAACCAGTGTACCCGTTTTTTTACAGGATAACCTAATGCGGTGCGCAGCAGGCTGCTGACCGTCATCCAGCGCAGCAGCAGTTCAGCCAAAATAAGCACCGCAATGCGCTGTAACCAGAGCGGGTCTTCGGGCAACTTTTTCAATACCGGCACACTTTGCTCTATGGCAATGGGGTAGGTGGCATAGCAAAAGATGGCAGAGATAAACGCTACAACAGCTAAAGGCCTTAAGGTTTCCCCCGAAGCGTACTGAATCATGCTGTTCAGTACGCTCCATACCAGGATCAGTAACAACAGTTCAAAGATCATTTTGCAGGGTTGTTCTTTTTCCGGAAATACCATACTAGCAGGGAAAGCAATACCAGCAGCCCGGCACCAATCAGCATCCATTTCCTGCCGGATATGGCGCTAACCCGCTCGTTTGTATTGCTCCGCTTATCATTGGTTTTCTCCTCTACCTTTTCCAACACCGTAGACTTATTATCAACTCCTGACCCTGCAGTCCGTATTTCTTTTACTGCTTTCAGGCTGGCCTCGTAATCGGCGCGGGCTGTTCCCTGAAGTTGAGCAGCGATGTATTTGTTTAGCGCCGCATTACCGCAAACAAACCCTGAGCAACCGGCTCCGTGATCTTTTATTTCCGCCAAGTGCAGGTCGGTTATTTCCTGCAATTGTTTATCCGTAGGTTTCCAGAAACCTTTACGAACCGTTTCCAGCATTACGGCTGTCAGCTCCTGCAAGGCATAAGGATTTTCCCGGTCGAAAAAGGTTTTCATCCCCAGTTGCAGCTTGTCCTGCACATAGGTTTCGTGCAATTCATTCCATAGTGCCGCATCAATGGCGCCGGGTTTCATCACGTTCCAGCTATAGGTATTGCGGAAGGTTTCGGTAAATACTTCGGCCGAAGAAGCACCGCCTTTCAGCAGCTCGCCCACGTATTTGGGATTGAGCAGGGTACTGCGCGCTTCCACCCAAATGGCTTCTTTCAACTCCTGTACCCGGGGGTTCGAGGGATTCCGTGAATCACTGAAATATACCGAAGGCTCATGGCCGGTTACTTCCTGCACGGTAAGGTTCAGCCCGCCTGCAAATTCATATACATGATCAAGGCTCAATGCCCCCCAGGTATTAGACGAGCGTGGGTGGATGATGACTTCTGTATTTTGAAGGGCGGCTTCAAAAACACCCTCCTTAAAATCTGCCCAGTGCTTGTCATCGTTATACAATGCGCCCATATTGTTCAGGTAGGTATGCGCCAGCTCACTGCGGCTTTCCCAACTGTCACCCTTTTCTACCATACCCATGATGCCCGTGCCGTAGTTGCCATTTACACCACCAAACACACGCAGGGCAGACAGCTCTCTTGCTTCCCGCGGCGAAAAGCCTTTTTCTTTCAGCATTTTTTCAGTCAGCGCAACACCTGCTTTCACAGGGTTACCGGCATCATCAGCCGCGGCTGCCATTGTTACGGCTTTGTTGACCAGTTCTAAACGGGATGCTGCGAGGTCACGTAACTGCCCCGAAGTCTGCACCACTACATCTATACGCGGCCGGCCGAGTTCTTTAACCGGTATCAGGCGCACATCGGCCACACGGCCAAAGGCATCACGTACCGGCTCTATACCCAGCAAATAAAAGATCTGTGCCAGCATTGCTCCTTCGGTATGGATAAAATCGCCTGCCCAAAGCGTGAAGGCCACTTTTTTCGGATATGCTCCGCCATGTTCCTGCCGGTGTTTTTTCAGCATCGAACTCACCTGCATTTTACCTACTTCCCATGCTTCTGCAGACGGTGTTTTCTCTGCATCAATAGAAAACAGGTTACGTCCTGTAGGCACGCTTTGCGGGTTATTGATAGGATCGCCACCCGATGAAGGCAATGTATAACCTCCGTTGAGTCCGTCTATCACCGCCTGCATTTCTTTGTCGGTACTGGTTAGCAGCGCCTGCCGGTAAGCATCCAAATGGCTGACGGCTGTTTCTATTTGAGTAACAGCAGTAGCAAAATCAGCTTCTTTTTGTTCCGCAGGGGTTAGCGGTTTTTTGGCGCGGGCTAATGCTTCGGCCACTTCCGGAGGAGGGCCGCCTCTTCTCTGCTGTGGTGGCCCGGAAGGTTTTTGTGTTTGCGTATCGCCCTTTTTGGTAGCAGCTCCGTGTGGATGACCGCCGCCCTGCTGTGGTCTTGATGGCGTTTGGGCTCGGGTGATTTCGGATGGGATGCCTCGACTTCGTTTTGATCGTTGTGGCGGCACTTGTTTTGCTTTCCAAGCGGCAGCCTTTTCCATGTCTGCTGGTGACAGAATACTGTTTACCGCAATCTTTTTGCCCTGCTGCCAGTTCTTTATAATAGCCTCCGCGCGTTTGGTATAGTTTGCGTTCATAAAGGTTTTCTGTTCCAGGCGTGATGCCGGAATGATATTTTTAAGAACATCAAGCTTTGCCAAACCATAAGCAATAGGATCAATGGCCATGAGCCGCGCTGTAGCGGCGGCCTGTGCTGCGGTGTAGGGAACACCCAAAGTGTAAAGTCCTGACGTTACTTTTTCCGACCCGATTTCCTCTACCAGCTCCGCCAGGCGATGCACTTCTGCTACCGAAAGATCACGGGTACTGTCTTTTACCTGTAAATCGTTGTAAAGCCCCATTTTTCTTGCACGGGCCGATATCGACTTCGCATAAGCGAGCTGTACAGCAGGATCTTCCAGCGCGGTAAATTTATGTAAGGTTTGTTCCAGGGCCGCCAGTTCATTATAAGTATCCCCTTCCATAAACGGTGGCGTAAGATAGCTGAACAGTGTGGCATAAGTACGTCTTTTAGCGATCATGCCTTCGCCCACATTGGAAATGGTATACACATAAAAATGGGGGGTATTGCCGATCAGCATATCGGGCCAGTCGTTGCTGGATAAAGCCACCTGCTTGCCAGGTGTAAACTCAAGACTTCCATGGGTGCCGAAGTGCATCACGGCATCTGCATGAAAGGCATGACGTGCCCAAAGGTAACTGGCAATATAAGTGTGCGGCGGCGCCTGGTCGGTACCATGTACCATTTTGAACGTATCGTCGCCAATACCGGGCATGGGTTGGGGCAGTAGCACTACATTTCCCAATTGTATCCGTGCCACGGCCAGGTAGTTGGTATCCACTTTCCGTAAGGCCATATATTCACCAGGAGCCGGTCCGTAGCGGTCGAGCACACTTTGCCAGCGTTGCGGTGTGAGATCCTGCTTTGCCCATTGCTCGTAGTCGGCAGCCGGTATCAGTGCGGGATTTCCTTCGTTAAGAAATTTTTTGATGCTTCCTTCGGCATAGGGGCCCAGCACGGTACCATTCTGCTGGATCAATGCTTTCAGTTCTTTTGCAGAAGCCGGAAGCCCGTTTACCTGGTACCCTTCCTGTTTGAGGCGAAGCAGGAGGTTGTACAGGCTGGATACGACTTCCATATTGGCCGCTACCAATGCATTTTTGCCGGGTCCTTTAAAATAATAAATAGCTATTTTTTTCTGATTATTGGGTTTTCGTTTCAGCGCGATCCGCTTTTCTACCATACCGGCAAACTTCTCCAGCCTGTCGGGTATTGCCCTGAAAGCGAGATAGCCGTTTTCATCGCGGTATTGGGCCACGATGGTATAAGGCGCCACTACACCATCAATTTCGGGAAGGGTAACCGACATGTTGAGGATCCCTCCTGCCATCCCCCGCGGATCCGTGTTCCATTTATCATACGGTTCAAATACGCTGACGGGCGCCAGCACGGGGATGTTATTTTCTTTCAGCCAGGCGGCGGTACTATCCGGTTGTCCCAGGCTGAAACGGCCATGCGGCATGGCTACCACCAAATCGGGCTTTAGCTGTTTTAACCATTTCGCACGGCTGTTCAACGCCGCCATTGGATACACGTTAAGACCCTTATTCTGCAAAGCGGTAATAAGGCTGTTAAGATGATCGCGGTTGGCGTTAAAGGGCCCGGGTACCGAAGTGAGCAGCGCTACTACAGGCGCCCCGTTTTTGATAAATCCTTTTTGTTTTCCATAAGCCTCAAACGCTTCAGGGCTTTTGAAAGTACGCGTTTCATCTATATGAAACAATACATCCCGGTCTATTCTTTCGGGAGGATCTATGGCGTCCGTGAAAAGTGATTTTCTGTCAAACACTTTGCGAACATAATTCAGCAGGCTCTTATTGTTGAGTAGTCCGCCGTAATCCAGATAACCTTTGATGGCTTCCAGCGTATCGCCTTTTATGTTGGTGAAATCCATCGCCGGGTTGGTAGCGCCATCCACGTACACAGGTGTACCTTTGCGACTTGCCCGCAGCAGCTTAGCCTGCTGGGCTTCGTTCAGGTGAAAACCACGGCCAAAAATTAAAACTGCATCGTACCTCCCGGCCTTGTCCAGCTCGTCTTCGGTGAGTATGCTGGTGCGCACAAACCGATTGTCATTGGCCTTGCTGATAGTGGACAGCCGAAATTCCGGGAAGTTTACAAAGGCTATGCGCGTGGGAGCCAGAAATCTGGCGTACAGGAGATACAATGCGAAAACCACCACGAGCAATAATAATACCCGCAGCAGCTTCCGTTTATGTTGTTTAACAGGAATTTTCATTGTCTGGAAAAGTTTTATTTGATCTCCTTATATTCAAAAGTGGGATAGCCCTTGGTAATGTTGGGGCCGCCTTTGTAAGCCAGGAATTTCATTTTGAAATAACGTCCGTCAACATCTTTAACGATATAGGTTTTCCAGTCGTAGATCTTATAAATACCATTGCGGTGCGGCTGAAGGATCTGGTACCAGTCGGACCCTATAGACAACATTTTGTCTGAAGGCACTAAAGCGTTGTAGTCCGCAACCGTAATCTTGTCGTAGCGGCTATTTGATGATGGAAAGGTATTGATAGGAGCTTCCGGGTCATCGGTTGGTGTTAAGTCACTGCCAGGATTATCAAGCGCTACACGCACTCCTCCATAAGTATTTACCAGGGCGCCTACGCCAAGTGTAATTCCGGTACTGCCTCCCCGGCGGGTGTATGCTGAAATCAGGATATCCCATTTTCCTTTGTCGGGCTCAATATTAACTACTGCATCTGTTTTAAAAGAGTAATAGGTGTAGTTCCTGTTTTTGTTTACTGGTATCTGTACGGTCTTTTCCGCAGTGCCATCCAGGTTGGCGTACTTTATTGTATAGGTATTGTTGGCAAAACCTTCAATAACAAGTTTTTTGTAACCCAGGCTGGTGGTTGACTCGGGCGGATCCTGCCCAAGGTTAATGACATACACTTTTTTTTCGGATACGCCATTGCTGCCCCAGGCGCCTACTGCAGTGCCGCCAAGCTCATTACCCGCATCGTCAAATTTGAATACACCCGGTGTGGATGACGGTTCGGTAACGGCGTTGAAATTTGTTTGCCCGGTATTCCAGACCAGCGATTTTTTTGCTGAATTGACCTTCACCGCAAAACCTCCCTCACTCTGAAAGGCGATATCCCAGGAATTTACAGGGATGACATGCATTGACCCTTCGCTTAAATCCATGTAGATCTGATTTTTCAATTCTTCGCCTACTTCGGCCACAAGCGTTCCTTCAACGGGTGTGAGCTCGGTAAATGGTTTGTCCTTCTTACAGGAGGCAATAGCTGCCAGGATGAAGACGGCAGCAGCTCCTTTTCTTATTTTGTTTACGTTCATAATCTTGTTTTTTATGTATTTACTTTTTATTTATTAAGTAATTGATTTTACTATTGCTACAATTGGAAGGTTAGCCGGAAAAAAGCCTGCCTGCCTTGTCCTACAGGTAAACGGGGGCTATAGTTTGAGCCATCCGTGTTGCCCTGGCTGGTTTGTTCTACTTCTGTTACCCCGGCTATATTTTTTACTCCTGCAGTAGCCATCCACTGCCTGCCAAAGTTCCTGGCCATGCTAAAATCCAGCAGGTGGTAATCGCCTTGTGAGCGATCCTGCAGCTGGCCATCGCGGCTGAGCCCGAACCGGGAAAGCCGCCCGTTGTATTTATAAAACAGCGAGAACCTGATGTTCGACCAGTCATTCAAATAAGTAATGGCTGCATTGGCTTCGGGCGTTTGGTACACTTTATTCAGCGAGTTGCTGCCCGAGCGCATGAGCAGCCCTATAGCAGGCCTGATAGTAAACCGGTTATTATAACTGTACAGGAAGCCCAGGCTGCCGCCGTAGGTACGAAAGCGGGCGATGTTCTGGTAGATCATCGCCACATTTACATACTGCCGTGCAGGCTCCATGGTGGCCCTGTCCTTATCTACCAGCTCAATTTTTTCCAGGATATAGTTGTAGTAAAGCAGGGGCGATATACCAAAGTTGTGTTGACCGCGCCGCCAGTTGATCGTTGCCGAAGCTGTGATGTTGTCCGCTATTTCAGGTTTGAGACCGGGGTTGCCATTGATGCTGTGGTTGGCATCCTGAAAGTCCCAGTACAGCTCACGCAAACCCGGCGCCCGGAATGATTTGGTATAGGCAAGGCGGATGGTTCCCACATTCGCTATATCGTATTTGATATTAAGGGAAGGAACAACGGGCAGTCCCAACCCCAGGAAATTAATACCATTGGCCCGGAACTTTGAATTGTGCAGCCAGCGCAGCGCTCCCTGTATATACAGCGAAGGTGACGGGTAATACCCGATGCCTCCGTAGAAGCCGTAATCATTGATGGAAGATCCAAGAGGATCTATATTGCTTCCTTTGGACCGGTTAAGATTTATATCGTATCCCGCCAGGTACGCCATGCGGCTTTCTCCGTGCCGGTAGTTGGCATTGCCGCGGAATGCATAGCTGTTGAACCGGGTATCAGTAGCCTCAAGCTCTTTACGGGTTTCGTCTGTCAGGTTCACCAGGTATTCATGGTTGTCCCGGCTGTAATACTGGTAGCTGTTGATGAGATCAATTTTGAGTTGCGGTAGTAGCTCACCCGAAAGGGACACCACAGAGTTGAAACGGTTGGTGATAAATTCAACATCGTTGGTGGTACGGTACAGGTAACCCGGGTCGGGATCGCCTTTGTTGATCTGGTTCTCAAAAAACTGGTTATGAGCTAAACCTAACAGCAGCTTCTTCCAGGGTTTGGTATAACGGATGTTTCCTGAATACTGTACTGAAGGGTTCCAGATCTTGCTACGGGGGCGGCGTTCAGACGAAAATCCGTCGAACTGGTTTCTGCCCAATGTCACAGACAGGCGGCTGCTATCGCGCAACCGCAAGCCCAGCAGGCCATCTATATTGTATTTACCAACCGTTTCATAAAAGGTGGAAACGCTTCCTTCAACCGGTTTTAACCCGCTGGCGGTTTTGGTAACAATATTGATGACACCTGCGGTGGCGTTGCTGCCATACTGCACTGCCATTGCATTTTCCACAAACTCCACCCTGGCAGCGTTGCTCAGGTTCAGTTGGTTCAGGTCCAGCTCGTTGTTTTCTCCGGCTATGATGGGAATACCATCGAGCAGAATTTTTACGTTTTGTCCGGAAAGCCCCTGTACCATGATGCTGGCCCCGTTTACATTGTCGTTTACCACGCGCACGTTCATTTGCGAAGCCAGCAGATCGGTAAGGTTGACGGCGCCCTGCGCACGGATTTGTCCGGCATCCATCACTTTTATATTATGAACCGAACGACGCGCTTCCAGTGCAGCACGAGCACCGGTACCTGCTACCTGCACCGCATCCAGTTGTTTTACCACCGGCACCAGCCGGATGTAATTTATTTCACCGGTATGCAGTACCTGTTTTTTAGTATGGTATCCTCTGCAAGACACTTCAGCCGTCATTTCAGCACCAGGGGAGCCTGGCAGAGTATAATGCCCTTCTCCCCGAGCATCGCAGGTAAAGCTCTGTGCAAGGGCAATGCCGGGTATTTTTAATACCAGCGTTGCTCCGGGTAAAGGCTGGTTAGTGCTGCTATCGGTTACCTGCACATAAACCTGCTGTGCGGTTACTATAAAGGGGAAACAAACAAAAAGGCTAAACAAACAGGATTTCACTAAATGCAACTTTGTTGCAAAAGTAATATTTGCAATTGATATATTGCAACATTGTTGCATAAAATTATTTTAAGTAACAATGCCCTTATTTAGCCAGTGATATGAGGAATCATATTTTGACAGCTACAGCAAATACCTTGAACAATCACTTCTGTATCTATTTCAATAAAACCTTCCGGTAAATGAAAAGAAGGGGTGGGGATAGATTCAAAGCAGGTAGTTTTACCGCAGACTTTACAAATAAAATGCAGATGCTTTTTATGATGAAATGCCTGGCTGGCATTGTTGGCAGATAAGGTATAATGCGACGTACCTTTTATACCAGGCAATATATGGATGATCTCTTTTTGAAGAAATAGTTCTAAGGCCCTGTATAGGGTAACCCTGTTAAAAACGCCATTTAAAATAGCAAATAACTGACGGTGACTAAGTGCTTCTTTATGTTTAATAAAAACAAGAAGCAACGCAAGCCGTGCCGGTGTAACGTATATACCTTTTTGTTTTAAATATGCGGCAACATTCTGTTTCATAAAATCATTTGTATAATGGCTGAGCGCATTGGTTAGATGGTTAACCTGTTTGCGGCTTTGGGATCTTTACTTTGGCTCATTAAAAATCCTCTTCCGTCATCCCGTTATTCACGATTGCTCCTGTAATGTTTCCTGTAGATACCGCATTAGCCACCGAGCGCATCGGGCTTGAATTATCGCCGCAGGCAAACACATTTTCGATAGTTGTTTTTTGAAACATATCTACTTTAATTAAACCTTGCTCTGTGAACTCGCAGCCTAACATTTCTGGAATTTTACAATGCTGTTCAAAAACTGGCCGGGAATAGATGGCTTTCAAATCAAAGGCTGATTGATCCCTGAATACGATTTGCCGGATATTACCGTTTTCGTGATTGAAATAAGCAATGGCTTTTTCAATCACCGGAATATTATGCTGTTGTAGTTTTGCCAATTGCTCTGCCGTCAATTCAGCTTTGCCATTAGTAAAAATGGTCAGATCTTTGGTAAGGTTATACACCAATTTTGCAATATGATAAGCAACGTCTCCCTTGGCTAAAATCCCTGTTCTTTCGCCCTTTACTTCGTACCCGTGGCAATACGGACAATGAATAACGGATATGCCCCAACATTCCGGAAAGCCTTTGATATCGGGCATTATGTCTTTTATACCTGTTGCAAAAACAAGCTTCTTAGCTATAAATGTTTCACCTGTTTGTATGGTAACAGAAAAGCCTCCCCCGGTTTTCTTTCCATTAACGGCAAGGCCATTTAAGAATTTTACGGTGCTGTAATGTAAAACCTGTGCTTTGGCTTTCTCTGCGATTGTGCCAGGTTTTTCTCCGTCGTGTGTGATAAAATTATGCGAGTGGGGTGTTTGCCGGTTGCAGGGCAATCCGCTGTCAATGATTAAAACATTGCGCAAGGCACGTCCCAATGCCATTGCTGCGGAAAGGCCTGCATAGCTTCCGCCAATGATGATAACATCAAAATTATTACTGTCTGTCATAGTATCTTGTTTTAGAAAAGGGTCAATGCCCGATACAAAAAAGTGTTTCGTCTTTATTTACCGGTGGTGTGCCTGTTTTGTACAGCACGATCCCACTTTCGGGGGCTGTAATTTGATAAAGTGTTTTGCCGAATTCATCTGTAATGTGTCCGATGTTTGCTCCCCTGACAACAGCATCTCCACTTTTTATAGAACTGTAAAATATACCTTTCCCAGGCACTTTCACGTATGACTGGTTGTACAGGTATTTTTTGCTTGTTACAGTAACTGCTTTTTTCGTTTTATATATGCCTGAATGGCTAAGCATATTGTAAACCGCATTTTTTATCAGGGTTACATTTTCTATTTGTACTGTTCCAAGCTTTCCCGCTTCTATGCTCAGTGCAACAATGCCGTTCTGCACTGCCTGTTTGAAAGCGTATTTTGCGGGCGCCGTCTTTTCGAGTGTATAAGGATAAGAGACGATGTATTCCATTCCTGAAGCTTCGCTCAGCAGGCGGGCCTGTGCTGTTTTTTGAGCTTCGTCTTTATTATTGTAATAGCAAATAAAGGGAAGCAGGTCTTCATTGGCATCACCACCATGAATGTCTAAAAATATATCCGTATTTGCCATCACTTCTTTGGTGATCCAGTGGGCGATCTGTTCACTGGCAGTACCGGAAGGAGCACCGGGAAAAACATTGTTCAGGTTTTTCCCGTCTATTGGGTTAACAAAGGGCGAACGTCTGTAAAACGATGCAATATTGGCAATTGGCAAGATGATAAGGGTGCCGTGAAGCTGGTTGGGATCGATCTCTTTCACCAGCTCCTGTACGGCTATTACTGGCGGATATTCATACCCGTGTATCCCGGCTACAATAGTGAAAACAGTCCCCTGCTGTTTTCCTTTAATAACAGTCAGCGGAATATAGCCCAGCTCATTTCCTCTGTCAAAGGCAATAAGCGTATCTGACCGGCTCCCATTACTCAATTGTTTAAGGATGCCATCCAGGTTTTGCGCTCCCGCGGTGAATATTGATGAAAAAAATAAGAGAACAGTTATAAGCCTCATTACGTTAATATGTTTACTTGTTTTTTGATTATTAAAAATATTAAAGATGTTCCGGCTTTTATATAGTTTTATCAAAGCCGTTCCTGCTCTTCGATTCTTTTATCGTTTGATTTTATCAGCTCTCCGCCCAAATGATATTTCAATGACAAGCCAATGATCCTGCTATAAGGCTTGTCGTTGTAATAATAGTTGGTGATGTTGGTTTGGGAAGAAGCCCTGTAACGATTGGTATTGAATACATCGGATAGGGTAAGCTGCGCTTCCAGTTTCTTTTTGAGTAACGATTTCTTTATTCCGGAATTTACAAACCCCGCAGGCCTGGTAATGTAAATACCCCGTAGCTCTGACGAAAAAAAATATGAAGCAATGTTGATCTTAAAATCGTTGGGCAAAGAAATATCCTGCTGGAGGCTTACCGTTACCGCCCAAAGTGATGCACGTCTTTCGCCCGAAAGCAATGAGATCGGATAAGATGTATAATTGACTCCCGTGAAAAGCTGAATGTCCCAAAAATTCCAAAGTCGTGCCGGAGCAGACACGGTGAGATCAAAACGATGCCGGTTGCCAAAATTGTCGCTCTGTGTTTTTATAACACCGTCATCATCTATATCCAGTCTCCTGTTGATATAATGGATGCTGTTATTATACGCAATCGTAAAAATGTATTTCTTTTTTAAGCTGTAGTTCAATGCATATATCCAGGCCAGCTCCGGAAGCAGCTCCGGGTTACCCGACCAGTAAAAATACAGGTCGGTGTACCAGCGTACCGGGTTTAACTCGGTATAGGCCGGCCGGTTAATACGCCTGCTTAAGGAAAAATCAATTTTATTATTGTTGTTAATGATCTGTTCTACGGCAAGTGATGGGAACAGCTTTGCATATTGCCATTTATTGGTAATATCCTGTTTTACAGTGCGGCCATCCGCATTGGTATATTCCATCCGCAAACCTGCTTCAACATTGGTTTTATTAAGCTTTTTAGTGCCTGAAAAATAAACGGCAGCAATCCGTTCCGTGTATTTGAAATGATTGCTCACTGATGGTATTTCAACGTAATTTCCTGATTGCAAAGAGTCGAACCGGTATTGATTATCATTGGCCACTTCGGCATATTTTATACCTGTTTTTATAGAGAACTTTCTAAACGGAAGCTCCGCATCTGCCTTAGCAGAAGCGATTTCTACAAACCCTGGCTGATGTGATCGCAGAATATTCTTATTGAGAAAAACGCCACCTGCATTAAAGTTTCGTGTAGTCATTAACCCGTCTGAAAAATTCCGGTAAGAAGTGTAATTAGCATCGGCTGTTATTTTTTTCCCGAGCGTATCTAGATCAAATTTGTAATTGAAGCTGAGCGCATCAAAATGATAAGGCTCAATAATATTATTTTGAGAAAGCATATAGGATTGCAGGTTGCCTGAGTGGTCACGGTTCTTTACCGTAGAATTATTAAAGCTTTTGAAATCATCGAAGTAGCCGTGATAACCAATGCTGATATTATGTTTGGGAAAGAACTGCCAATCGGCTCCGGCTCTCCTTGTGTAGTATTTAACCTTATAGGCCCTATTGTTGTTCCTGCTTAATTGCAGGTAGCTCCCGTTGTTACTATAGTTATTTCCGCTGGTGCCCTCGTAAAAACTGTGTGGTGTATTAAAATCATAAGAACCATACAGGTTTAGCTTTTTGGTGCGAAGGCTTACTGATATGTTTTCATTAACCATCCAGTATTTCCCTTTTGAGACAGAAGTGCGCAAATCCACTGCATAACCTTTTTTCAATGATCTTTTGGGAATGATGTTGATGATTCCCGCATTTCCCGCCGCGTCAAATTCGGAAGATGGTGTGGTGATAAGTTCTATTTTATTGATGTCTTCCGCACTCATTCCTTTCAGATAATTGGTTAACTGGTTTCCCGACAGGTAGGTCATTTTACCGTCTATCATCATGTTGATTCCAGGTGAGCCTTTGAAAAGAATATCCTCATTTTGCCCAACTGTTACGCCGGGTAGCTTTTTCAGCATATCAAAAGCAGTCTGTCCTGATGTCAATGCCGAATTTTGAACATTGAAGATGAGCTTTCCCTTTTCTGTTTCAAGAAGCGGTTTTTTTGAAGTAATAACCACCTCCTGCATGGCTGTTCCTTTTCTTTCTAAAGCGATATCTAAAGTATATTGTTTTTTGTCGGGAATAATACGGATGGTATCGGTAACAAGATCAGGAAAACCGGTATGTGATATTTTGATGATATAGTTGCCGGTGCGGGAAATATCAAATTTATAAAATCCCAGGCTGTCGCTCAAGGTGTATTGGATGTATGCGGTATCAAAAACATTCCGAAGTTCCATATTGGCATAGGTTATGGCTGTAACGCCGTCAGATAAGTTCCCTCCAATAGTGAATTGCTGAGCTGACAGTCTTAAAGTAAGGCTGATCAGGAGTATTTGAATAAAGAGATATTGATTTAAAAAACGCTTCATTGTATTTTCAGCAGATGAAGGAGCGAGTAACGCTATATTTTTGTATACTCTTCAGCTGCCCGTGTAATAGCTATAGCAATGATATACAGCACCAATAGCACCTTCCGGTTGTTAGCGGTAGTGTAAGATGCTGGTATTACTGTGTTTTTTCAGTACAGTAATACTCAGATAATGAGGAAATAACTAACTAAATCAGTGGTGGACCTTTATTGGATAAAGCGGAAGCCGGAGCCTGTGACGCTGGCCGGATGTAAAAGCAGGAATTTTCTAACCAGGCTGCTGGTTTTTGAAAAGGTATGTTTATCAGCTCTGTTTCTCCGTAAAGGGAGTAGTGGTGTTCACAGATATAACAATTTTCTTCTGCGCAAAGAGCCGGATATATGTTAAATGATTTTTTATTTACCGGCGCATCATTAACCGTTTCCTTTTTTACATTATCTGTAATGTGCGGGTGATGATGCCATAACTGCACCGGCGTGCTGATGAATGCATACAACATCAGCACGCACACACCTATTAACGGACGATATCGTGTTGATCGTGTCAAGTTAACAAGTGTTGATATTTACATCCATAATTGCTACTGTTCAACGCTAATTTTTTATACTAATAACCGGTTTGAGAAAGGTATCAGCACTGGCCATTTCAAGACCGGCTTACAGCCGCGGCCTTTAGCATCAGGTTATGTAATTCGTGATTTTTTACGAATGGTTTCAGCAGCTCACTGCCCGGCCCGTACATAGCCAGTTCTACATAATCCCCGGAATGGTCCATTGAGCCCCAGCCGATGGATGTATATTTTTCCTGTATCTGCGCCAGGTATTTAAAAGGAAGCTTCCTGGGATTGTACAAACCTGTTTCATCTAACTGCTGGTAATGTTTCAGTAGCTCCTTAGCTTCATCTTCGGAGGGCGCCCAGCTTTGGGCATGTTCAATGCGTTCTCTCACCTGTTGGTTGGAGTATTCATTATTGATGCCGTTCAGTATCCAGTCGTTCGTATGCCTAAAGGTGTGCATACGGTCAAAGTTTTTATCAGCCTTGCTGCCATAGAATAAACCGGGGTTGGCATTGCCGTGGTCGGTGGTGATGATCACCAGCGTATTGCCGTCTTTTTCCGCAAACGTCATAACACTTTGTAAAGCTTCGTCAAAAGCTATCTGCTCATGAATCAGTGCTGCCGCATCATTAGCATGGGCCGCCCAGTCTACTTTGCCTGACTCTACCTGTAATACAAAACCATTTTTATTTTTGCTCAACCGTTCAATAGCTTTTTTTGTCATCTCTGCCAGTGTGGGAATGGTTTCGCTCAATGTTTGGTCCTGTGCCCTGTCTAATAAATAGGGAAGTCCGCCGTTGTAAAAGATACCCAGTAAGGGCATATCAGATGAAGGCAGTTGCATCATTTCTTTCCGGCTGGTAACCACAGCAAAATTGTTTTTACGGAAATTGGCCAGCACATCCTGCTTATCCTTTCTTGCATCGGCAGTAAAATTATCTTTACCGCCGCCCATCATCACATCAAAGCGGAGCGACAGGTATTGCAACGCTATCTCATCCATATCTCCCCGGCTCTTACTGTTAACACAAAATCCTGCAGGCGTGGCATGCGCTATGGGCACCGTGGTAACACAACCCACAGATTTCCCTGCGCTTTTAAATTTCTGCAGAATGGGTTTATTAAAGCTGCCGTCAGCATTGACATTTAAGGAACCGTTAGGCACTCTAACGCCGCCGCCCCAGGAAGAGCTTCCGGCTGCGGAATCGGTTACCATTGAGCTTGCCGAAGCTGTATCCATCAAAGCCCGGTTTATTTTTCCCTCATCGTACAATTGCAACCAGGCGCTGCGCTTCCCAAATTTCCGGTACAGGTACATATCAGCCAGGTTGAGTGTGCCGGTGCTCATGCCATCGCTTACCATGAAAATGATATTCTTAGCTTGCCTTTTCGGCAGGTGTCCTGCTGCAGTGGTTGCAGCAGCGCCTTTACCCAGCAAGGCGGTACCTAAAAGGGTAAGAGAACTGTTTTTAAAAAACGAACGACGTTTCATTGGAGTTGTTTTGTTTTAAAATTTTGCTTTAAAGGAAGCAAATAACGAAAGCACGCTGGCCCGGTCCGAAGGACTCCCTGGGAGAGGCCAGCGTGAGTGAACGACAACTTTATCTTAGTGGCTGTGCTCTTCTTCGGCGTGAATTTCAAATTTCAGCTCCAGCTCATTTGTGCCGGCAAAGGCAGTGGCATAATCTGCACGGTTCCAGTCTGCGCGGGTAATAGTGGCTTTAACCCCGGCATTTAGCTTGCGCATAATAAAAGAAACTTCTTTTTCGCCTTCATTATCATCGCCTATTCTAAAGTAAGAGATAACACCTGTAGTATTGACGGCGCCTGAAACAGCCGTTCCATCTGCATACTGGGTTTCTCGGGTCTGGAAGATAGCGCCTTTTCCACCGGCAGAATTGATATTTAAAATAAAGCTGCCTCCCACTAGGAATGCTTTATAATTAGCTGCGGCGGTTGCATTGGCAATATACTGGTTCTGTGTTTCGGCTCCGTTTGCATCGTAGGTTTTTAATGAAATTTTGTAAATACCATCGGGGTCTAAATGCAGGTGGCCGTTAGAAATGGCCGTTCCATTTTCGTCAAATGTTACGGTAACAGGGGCCCCTTCTACGGCTCCTCCTAATCCGTCAAAATGGTCGTTATGAGCCACTACTCCTGATCCTGTTATTTTTGTAAATACCAGTGCCGCGCTGGGGTCTTTCAGCTCAAGCTTAAATTCGGCTTCTGCTGTTGTGGTATTGCCTTTTTTATCGGTTACCACTAAGTGCAGGTGATAGTCTCCAATGGCTGCATTGGCAGGAATATCAATATGCTCATGAAAATCGGCATTCTTTGCACCCTCATAGCCATCTGTAAAAATCTGCTCATATTCCCAGCCTGCTGATCCTTCGGAATGAACTTCCACTTTAATATTTGCAATGCCGCCGGGGGCCAAAATCTCTGCTTCTAAATGCAGGTCGCCGCCGGGATGGCCCGTTTTATTGTTGTCCATACCTACTTCCAAACCGGTAACAGTGGGTTTGGCTACTACATCTTTGTCTTTATTACAGGCGCTGAAAGCCAGGATAAAAAGAAATAGGGCGATGCTTAGTTTGCTGACAATTTGTTTTGAATTCATTGTTAATTTTTTTTAAGTGAGTTGATTAAGAATTTATATAGATGATTAAAATGTTTTATCCTGTTATTTAATTTTTATGCTTAACCCTTTCATGGTTTGCCAGCCTTCCTTATCCGTAACCCGTATCATAAAATGATAATCGCCTGCATCCACATCCGCAGGGATTTCTATTTCTTCCGACACAGTATAGCTTTTATTACCAGCCGGGATGGGAACGCTTTTTACCAGCAGGAAAGGCTTTACCGGTGTTTTAACGGCATCCATATTACATGCTCCTACCTCTGTACTGTGGCTGTGGTGATCAAAATTGTGATGGACATCAATGCTTACGGATCCTAATTCGACATTGTCGGCTACTAATATTTTAGCCGTGAATTTTTGCCCTCTTGTAACCTCACTGCATTGTTTAGGAAAAGCAGCAGCTGCTGCAACATCAATGGTCGGATACTCCGTATCTACTTTGTCCTTGTCTTTAGAGCAACCTGCTATAGCAGCAGCCATACCAATGGTAACAGACAGGATTTTCAAAATTTTTACATGCTTCATTTTTATTGTTTAGTATTTAAAAAATTAAAAGGGATCTTTATGGATAATACCAGATTACGACCCTGTTCAGGCAGACCTATTAGCCGGTAAAAGCTGGTATGGTTCAGGTACCTGGTGTTAAATACATTTTGCACCTGCAGGCTTAGCTGCACCTGTTGCTTTTGTATATTGAACCGGCTGCCCGCCTGTATGTTCATGACCGCATAACCTTCTGTCTTTTTTTCAGGCGGAACAATATTGTTTTGCGCAGCGGTGATGCGGTAATCCACTGAAAAATAAGTGCGGTGAAAAGGACCGGTGTGTATAGGCTCATAAGTCAGGTTCAGCAATACAGATGGTGGTGGTGAGAACGGAAGCGTGTAGCCTTTTTTGCTCCCTGACAACTGCTTTGCATACAGGTATTCTCCCAAAACTTCCGCACTGAGGTTTTCCCATGCCTGGTATTTTATCTGCAGCTCGCCGCCGTATCTTACCACTTTGCTTTGCGTATATTCAAACACCTGGTTGCCCGCGCCATACAGGTAATCATGCTCCGCAGTTGGGTTTAAATAGATGTAGTTAGGAAAATAATTAAAGAACGGACTGAGCTGGATACGCCACTTATTTGTATTTACAATTACTGTTGCATCTAATTGATAGGATTCCTCCGGTTTCAGGCGGGCATTTCCCCGCTCATAGCTGAAGTAGTGATAATTTACGCCGTTAGCGCCCAGCTCTTTGGCAATGGGCATGCGGTAGCTCTTACCTGCATTGGCTTTCAGCTCTATATGCTCCAGGTTATAATTAATGCCAATGGAACCGGTGAGGCTGTTGAAGCTCCTTTTTATGTTGTCGGCTCTTACTATATGGATGTCGGATGTTGCGCTATTTTCTTCATGCGGTGACGGGAACCAGTCGGTATAGCGATGAATGCGGATATGGCTGTGGTCGTACCTTACAGCGCCATGCAAAAGGGTACGGTCGTTTATAAATATTTTGTCATACAGGAAAGCGCCGATACTTTTCTGATCAAACGAGGGCACCAGGAAACTCCAGCCGTTAATGGTGTTGTTTTGTATTTCTCCGTTCAGGCCGAACTGAAGCTCATGCAGGTTCAGCTTCAGGCGGTCTTTGATATTAAGCGAATACACATTTTTGTTGAAAGCCCGTTCCAGGTCGATAGGTATGGTCATCGTATTAGGATATATCGCCGGCATAAACCCGTGGTTGACATAATGGTTATACTCCTGCCTGAAATTATTCTGGTATCCTGCTTCAAGCTCAACAAAATGATCGTTCAGCCTGATATAGCTGCGGTTAATGAGTTTAAAATGATTTACTTTCTGGTACGGCATTAAAATGTCCCGGCTGCTGTGGTCGTGCATAGCCGTATCCACTCTTCTTGGTTCCAGGCCATGCGCATTGGCAAAGAAGCCGCTTTTACTATAAGTGTTGCTGATATAGAAAACCGACCTGAATTGATCGCTGACATAACCGGTGCTGAAGTGCAGGTTAGCCTCCTGCCCGGCAGTGTTGCGGAGATAATTATGGTGAAGGTCGACAGGATAATCATATACATACAGCCGTCTAGTAGGTATGCGGTAATCGCCATAGTCCTGTATTGTTGCCCTTGCAGAGCCAAACCATTTATGAGTTCTGCCATACAGATTTAATGATGTACCATACAGGGCATTATTGGTTTTGCCGATAAAATTAATATCACCACCAAAGCTGTTGGCAGCCGGCAGGGCAGGAGGCTTTACATTGACAGCCCCGGCTATGGCATCAGAGCCATAGGCAAAAGAAGCAGCGCCTTTTACGATCTCTACTTCTTCGGTAGCGAACTGGTCTATTTCCAGGCCATGGTCGGCGCCCCATTGCTGGCCTTCATGCTTGATACCCCGGTCTATTACCACTACCCGGTTAAAGCCCAGGCCTCTTATTAAAGGTTTTGATTGTCCTGAACCAATACCAATGGTTTTTATACCGGGTAACCTTTCCAGGCTTTGCATCAGGCTGCCACCGAGGTTTTTTTGTATGAAATCGCTTTTTACAATTTCCAGGTTGAGCTGCTCTGCTTTTTTCCTTTGGCCGATAGTATGATTTTGTACTATCACTTCCTGCAAAACATGTACATCAGGGTGCAGGGTTACCGGTAATGATATATCATAGTCAGTAATAGTTATCTTTCTCCTGAAAGATTTATAGCCCGTCATAGATATGCGCAGGCGATAATCCCCCGGTGGCAACTCCTTAAAAATATACACACCATTAGGGTCTGCCACAGGCACCATCTCATGTTTTTCAAGAGATACATTGGCGCCAAGAACAGGTTTGTTATGATCATCAATAACGGTCACGATAAGCTGATGTAACCGGGCATTTGCTGTGCAGCAAAACAAGCTGCAGCAAAGCAAGAGTACAAACTTCATACACACAGATGCGATAAACCCAGCAAATGCCTGCGTTTATGCTATAAATTAAATAGGGAATAGGGTGAACAGATACCGCCTGTTAAGACGATAGGCTACTAAACAATAGCTATGCCAGCAGGAGGGCCTTTATTGGTAAAGCCCTGTAAAGTGAATTTGTAGAACCCGATATAGTACCTGCCGCCATGTACTGGTACAGTGGGCAAGAGTGGGGTAATTTCAATATTGGATAAGGATGGTATATCAAAATGCGTGCGATACTGGAAATGATCGCAGATAGTACAGGGAGCGCTGTAACTGGTTAGTGTATCCTGTATTGCATGTTCACAGGTTACCTGCTTTGGGTGGTGACTATGGAAACCCTGCACCGCGATATTAAAAAGCATTATCAGCGCAAAAAATGCTGCGCCTGTTTTTGCTATAATAATACCTGTATGAATCTCTCCCTTTTTCAAAACTGCAACAAAGTTGCAATGTTTTGCTGACTTGTCCAAAACTAAAGTGATTTTGTTTTTCAGCTTTGTGATGTCACTCTAATCAGTTCCTGTTAGAGTCATAAATGTTGGGGAAGGGTTTATCAGCAGCTTATTATACGGAGAACCGGTGGCAAGGCTCTAATTGTCCTATCCTGACTTTATTAATATGATCTAAGACAACATTAGCATCTTCTTTGGTAAACTGCAGCGCTTTTTTCATGCAATAGTCTATTTTGTAAGCGGTGGAAATACATACGGTTCTGCCTCCGAGCTTTCCCATTCCCATATAAATGTATTCGCCAAGTTTAAATTCGCTGCTATTGATCCAGGCCAGCTCGTCCTGTATTTCTGTTGTAAAAGTCATACTTTAAATTATTTGTTTGTACCGCCTGCATTTGCAGTTTGTAAAACTGTTGCTAAAACTTTAATTTAGGCATGATCCCAATCATATAGCTAGTTCTGTTTTTTATTACCGGTCAATAAGTAAACCTATTGCGCAGATCTGCCACTGTTTCTTTGCAACACAAAAATGCTTACGCCGGTTTCTGTGTTATTGAGCAGCACAGTATCACTCCACTGAAAGCTGCAGTGCGGAAGCAGGGACATAACAAATGGTTTCGCCACCAGCCTTTGAGGAGTACTTACAATAACGGTGGTATGATTGGTAAGAAAATATTCAATTACTTTTTGCAGCTCTTCAAACACTGCCGGTTCATAATTTACATCGCTCAGCAATACAACATCAGGGAGCGCCGTTTTGGAGGCTTCAGTCCAGTTTAATGTGGCGGCTGTAACGTTGGATAACTGTAAATGCGCTGCTGATGCCGTTACAAAAAACTCAGCAAGCGGTTCTTTATCAGTAATGGTTACCTGCAGGGCCCGCCGGGCAGCGAATAATCCCGGCAGGCCCAATCCTGCAGCCAGTTCCAGCACATTCCTGTCAATAATATATTCAGGGTATTTGTTTAAGAACCTGCACAATCCAACAGATGCCGGCCATACCTGTGCCCAGTAAGCGTTTCCTTTATTGTTTTGGTAAAGTTGCTGTATAAATACCGGTTGCGGCACATAAATTTCTACTGCTGTTTTGTCAATAGTATAAGATTGAAGTAGGGAAGGAACCTGCATGGCTGCAAAGATGGGGAAGAGAAGCTTATGAATGGCGTATGGGGTATTTTTTAAGTGATAAAAAGGGCTTTGGGACGTTGTCTCCTTGATGATTTTAAGTATCTTTGCGTCCGTCAATGGTAACCAAAGAGCAAATAAAGAATACAGGGGCGACATTTACCCCTAAAGAGCTTTCTGTTTTCTTAGCAGAAAAAATTGCTTCTTATATCAATCCTGTCTATCAAAAAGTGCTTGATCCTTCCTGTGGAGAAGGGGAATTACTTATTTCAATGGGTAATGTACTTTCTGATTCGGTTATTGATTTTTCACTCACAGGCTATGATGCCAATGAGCAATATTTGAGCTTCGCTAAAGAAAGGATGCTGCAATTTGGTGCTGAAAATACTAAACTCATTCACGAGAACTTTTTGCAGGCTATTAATATTTCTTCCTGTCAAAGTGATGCAGGTTTGATTCAGGACCACAATGAATCATCTATAAATAATTCCTTTGATATTGTCATTGCTAATCCGCCTTATGTACGAACCCAAATATTGGGGACAGAACAGGCACAGAAGCTCGCCCGAAAGTTTAATTTAAAAGGAAGGGTTGATTTGTATTATCCTTTTTTGATTGCCATGACTGAAAGCCTGAAAGAGGGGGGAATACTTGGAGTAATCACTTCCAACAAGTATTTGTCAACAAAGGGGGGAGAAAGTATCCGGAAATTCCTGTCTGAAAATTATGAGATTTTAGAGTTAATTGATTTGGGGGATACAAAATTGTTTGATGCTGCTGTATTACCTGCCATTTTTATTGGAAAAAAGAAAAGGCAAGAATCTCCTTCTTCTGCAACTTTTATTAAAGTTTATGAAGAGTTGAGTGGCTATAATGGAGAGTTCATGTCTGTTGAATCAGTGTTTGATATCTTGAGAAGAGAACAATCGGGATATTTTGTAATTGCAAACGGAAAAAGATATAAAAAATCATCTGGGGCGTTAAAATATAAAGTTGGTTTGGGCGCTTGTTGGAAAATGTTATCCGGAAATGAATCTGATTGGGTTTCTAAAATTGACAAAGCATCAACAAATCGGATAGAAGATTTTTTTAAAGTCAAAGTAGGTATCAAATCAACGGCGGATAAAGTATTCATCAGCGATAAATGGGAAGAACTGAAAAGAGATAAGCCCGAAGATGAACTGCTGAAAGATTTAATTTCACAGGAAAATGTAGAACCATGGAATGCTACGGATAATTTCAAATTAAAAGTCCTCTATCCACACATTGCCGTTGATGGAAAAAAGCAGACGGTTGATATTGAGCAATATCCCAGGGCAAAAAGATATTTTTTACAGTATGAAGAAAGATTAAAATCGAGAAAATATTTGATTGAAGCGGGGAGACAATGGTTCGAACTGTGGGTTCCTCATCACCCTGACCAATGGAAATACCCCAAGCTTGTTTTCCCTGATATAAGTTTAAAGCCGCGTTTTTATTTCGATCAAGGCGGAAAGATAGTAAACGGTAATTGTTACTGGATTGTAGCAACAAAAGAGGAAGATATAGAAAAGTTGCTGTTAATTCAAGGGATTGCTAACTCTAAATTAATGACCAAATACCATGACCTGGTATTTAATAACAAGTTGTATTCCGGTAGGCGAAGATATTTTACGCAATATGTAGAAAGATATCCATTACCCGATTTTAATTCTCCTAAAGCGAAAGAAATTATTTCAATCGTTAAAGAGTTAAATCAATCAAACGATAAGACAGAAATCTCAGAATTAGAAAATCTGTTGGAAATTAAAGTTGCGGAGTCCTTTGGAGTTAAGCCCGTTTTTAGTCTGGATTAAAAACAGATTTTCCGTAATGACTATCAAAGAAGGGCATTGGTATCGCCCGCTGGCATTTATAGCTTTCAGCACTTACATAAGAAAATAACTCGCCCAACTTTTCACCCGGAGAAAGAATAATGCCCTCAATTATTTCTGTTTTAGGATTGGTTAATGCAATCAGGTACCTTACATCAAAAGTTGTTAGTCTTGAATCATCAATGACGATTTCTTCTTTTTCGGGCGAAAATTTGCCTAAGTCCACAGTAGGACTGTCCTGCACTTTTACCTCTAACAATTGGTTTCTAATATCAGGAAAAGCCCCGTATAACAAATCGGATTCCTTTATCTCATAGCCAAGCAATTCGAGAACCTTTTTCTCTAAGGCCTGACCTCTGTTCTTGGTTGACGCCGCATCCAGCTTAAAGCTGATTAGTTTTTCAGCGACCATTTTTTTCAATAAGGCAATAGAAAATAAGTGCCCGATGTCCGGTTTCTCTACCATACCAGATTTGGGTGGCAGATAATCGTGCCGAATGTAGTAAGAAAGTTTTTTAGAATCAGGAAAAGAGAGGATTTTGTCTTCGCTTTCATAAATATCCGTTCTTACTTTTCTGGAAATTAAGAGTTGGTGCTTAATTGTTGGTTTGCCGAACTTTCCAAATCTCTGTTCTATATATTCAGGAGTGAGAAGGATAACCGAAGCAATGATATTCTTTGTTATATCAATCCTGACAAATACGAATCGTACATTGGTGCACTTGAGACTTTCTCCAGATTCATATTTTATCAGCAAGGTTTCTGCTGCTGGAACTCTGTTCCACACTTGTAAATTATAAGATGTTCCGCTCGTTACAACGTAGGTATCAATAAACTCTCTGGTAATTTTCGGAACGCCTTTCCCTTTTGGAGGAACGATTTCAAATTGTCCGGCTTCAGCCAATTCAGGTAACGGATATTTTTCTAATACAGAAGCTATAAGTTTACGAATGTTTGAACCATCAGTTCTTGTTTTTCCTGTTAGGATAAAAGGTTTTCCAACCAACTCCGCAAAATAATGTGCTAATGTTTCTGAATCAGTTAGCATTTCAACTGACTTTGGAGGAGTTTTAAAGTCTTTATTCATTCTTCAATGTTTAGTAAAACGGAGACTTTAATTTTCAAAGCCGTAGCAATTTTTCTGAGGTTAATAACGGAAATGTTTCTTTCCCCTCTTTCCACAGAGCCGATATAAGTTCTGTCAAGGTCGCATGCAAAAGCTAATTTTTCCTGGGATAGCGCTTCCTCTGTACGAAGTTCACGTATCCGGCTTCCTATTTGTTCTAAGTAGGCTTTTTCACTTTTGGAATAGGCTGTATTCATTTCTATAATTTGGTTATAAAGGTCTTAAATAGATGTAAATAAGTCCACGGATTATAAGTATCAATCAGGTGGTGGGCTAAAATTATTTTTAAAATATACGGTGGAAAAAATTTTGAAAACTATTTGGATCGGTTTATATATGTCTGGGAAAAACAGGTAGGTCTATGTAAGGTTACAGCGAAATGATCTTTCGGGTTAAAGCTGTCTGAAAATTAGTTTGGAAGTCAGTTCTTCTGGTGTCAGCCAGATTTTCAGGCAGCCAGGCAAAAATATCCGCAATATGTAATGCCTTAAATATCTAACATGCGAAATTGTTTATATCTTATCCGGTGGGTGCTTTACCTGAAACATATCTTACACATCCTTTTACTAGCAGCCACTGCGCCAGTGCATAAGTGATCATTATGGCCCAGCCACCCCAGGGATAAGGCCGGTAAAATTTATTGATGGCCAACACTGAATCCGATACCACGAATAAAATAGCCCCGCTAAGGATATACCGTGCTATAAGATTGTCTTTTAAATCATACAGGTGCATGGCAATTAAGAGCATGAAGCTGATAACGAGGCCATAAATAATTACAGCATATTTTAACCCGCCTAAATGCGGCAATAAAAAATTAATGATCAGGAAATAATATACGGCTACAATAATTGCTGCATACCATTTCCCTGCAATGCCTTCTTTTGTCCTTATTTTATGAAAACACACTATGTAAAAAATATGGGCTATCAAAAAAGCCACCAGGCCAAGCATAAAAAACAGTTCATTATCATTAGCAAACATTAAAAGGGTATCGCCGGCTATGGAAAATACCAAAGCCCCAATGATCCATTTTTTTAAATGAGCAGCAACTCCTTTAGTTGCTGTAACAAAATAACCGAGCAGAGAGGTGACAAGCAAAGGTTTAAAAATGAATTGCAGCTTATCGCTATGCACAGCCATGCCTGCGAAATAGGAGGTTACCACTGCAAGGAAAATGTATGACCAATGTTGGGGTTTCATTGTAAAATTTCGGCTTTGTCTGCCTGCATCAAACTTACAGGAAAAAATTAGTCAGTGGTGCTTGCAAGAAGAAATAAGAAAAGCAATGAGCCTTCAATCATGAGCTATGAACCATGAACTATTAACTATATGCCGGTTATGGTTCTATCCACGCTTCATTTTCTTTTAATAAATTGATCAGCTCATCCACGGCCACTTCGCTATTCACATTGCGTTTTACTACTTCCTTACCTTTATATAAAGTAATCTTTCCAGGGCCGCTGCCCACATATCCAAAATCGGCGTCTGCCATTTCACCTGGTCCGTTTACAATACATCCCATAATGGCAATTTTAACGCCCTTAAGATGGTTGGTTACCGAGCGGATCTTAGTAGTCGTTTCCTGTAAATCAAATAATGTTCTGCCACAGGAAGGACAGGAAATATATTCTGTTTTGGAAATGCGCATCCGTGCGGCCTGCAAAATGCTAAAGGCGGTATTGTTTAGGAAAACCTCCCCCCGCCCGCCTTCTGAAGAAGGAACGTTGTACTTGCGACCATTTAATTCGGTATTACCAAAATTATCATAGGCATTTTTAATCATGCCCAGGCAGATACCATCACCAAAGCCATCTAAAAATAACGCGCCGGTTTCAGTGGCATAGTGTATCAGGTGCTCATCGGCAGTTTGCCAGTTGCTATCAGTAATAAATACAATGGGCGCAGTTATTTTTTTCTGTACCAATTGGATGCAAGTAGCGCGAACCGTTTGCATCGCATTTTTTTTTGTGCTGCTCAAACACAGCACCGTATTAGGTTTTGATGCGATAGTTTCTATATATTTTTCATCGTCCGGACAATCGATCATCACAAAATTGATCTCGCTTTCGGGTGCATCAATTGCTGCAAAATGCTCGGCACAGTAGATAGGAAAGACCTCCTCCCTGGCCCCACCAAAGGAGGGGGAACTGTCCCGAAATGTCCGCAAGGTATCAGCAGGACATATCACTTTCAAAGTGCCCGGTAATGCAAAGCCAATTTCAGGCTTTGTAATGTACACGTAATCTGCTGCCGTGTCTGAAATATTCCATTTGTCGTCCGCTTCGTTATAAGTGTAGCCTATACTTTGTAAAGAAGCAGGGGTAATATGCTCTACCTTACTTAAATCTGCAATTACTACCGGCACCTGCCCGCCGCCAATATTGTTAACAGCTTTTGTTTGGTGACGTTTGAATTGAAAAGGATTATAGGCAAGACCGGAAGTCCGGAAGTCCGGAAGTCCGGAAGATGGACTTTCTGTCTTTCTGACTTTCTGACTTTCTGACTGCGGCTCATACCGCTTCACAATATCCCTGCATACCGGTATCTCCAATTCAGGGTCTTCGGTAAGTGATACGCGGATGGTATCGCCAATGCCGTCTTCCATTAATGTGCCAATACCTACGGCTGATTTAATGCGGCCTTCCTCGCCATCACCGGCTTCGGTAACGCCGAGATGTAAGGGGTATATCTCGCCAAACTCTTCGTGCATTTGTTTGATCAGCAAGCGGTAAGCCTGCACCATCACCTGCGGATTGCTGGCTTTCATGCTTAATATGATCTGGTGATAGCTTTCATCACGGGCGATACGTAAAAATTCCATCGCGCTCTCCACCATACCAATGGGGGTATCTCCATAGCGGCTCATGATGCGGTCGCTAAGGCTGCCGTGATTGGTGCCAATACGCATGGCCGTGCCATATTCTTTACAAATCTTCACTAGCGGGGTGAAACGTTCGCGGATGCGGTCAATTTCTTCGGCATATTCCGCATCAGTATAATCAATCTGCTCAAATTTTTTCTTGTCCACGTAATTACCCGGGTTTACACGTACTTTTTCCACAATGCGGGCAGCAACTTCAGCAGCGTTCGGTGTAAAGTGAATATCAGCTATCAGCGGCGTAAAGTAACCGCGTTTATGTAATTCATTTTTAATACTTAGTAAATTTTCAGCATCCTTTTTAGACGGTGCAGTAATGCGCACCAGCTCAGCACCAGCTTCAATGCACCGGATGGTTTGCTCCACTGTGGCAATGGTATCCATGGTATCGGTAGTGGTCATTGTTTGCAACCGGATAGGATGATTATTGCCCAGTAATAAATTTCCGATCTTTACTTCTTTGGTTAACAGCCTTTTATAGTGAGTAAGTGATTCTGCAAATAATTCCATGCTGCAAAGGTAAGTTGATAAGTTGATAGGTTGATGCGTTGACATGATGCGTCAGCCGCGTGAGGGACAGAAACGGAAAGCCCGCTGAAGATTTGGCGCGCCGGCTCTCCCCTTCGGGGACTGGGGGTGTGGCGGACTTGCAGAGGATGGCCCGACCCCCGATTAGAAAAACAAGGCGAGGCAAGAGCCGTAGTTTTTTCTTTATCGGGGGGCACGCCAAAATTATTTTTATAGACTAATTTGTTATTTTAGACGTTTAATTGCTATATGGAACAGTTATTTAAAGAATTATACCGGCACCCTCTTTTTACTGAAGCAGATATGCAAACGCTTGCTGCAGCTCATGAACAGGTTGAAGTAGAGAAGGGCGCTATTCTTTTGCGTGAAGGTAAAGTAGCCAATGAATATTACGTGCTGCAAAAAGGTATGGCCCGTGCTTATGTGTATGATTATAACAATGATGAAATAACTACCGAGTTTTTTACAGAAGGCGAGCTGGTTATTTCTACCTCTTCGCTGTTTCAGCGTACACCTTCGCAGGAGAATATGCAGGCGGTTACCAATTGTGTTTTGTGGAAAATGGAGTTTGAAATGTTTCAAAAATTGTTTCATGCCATGCCGGGTTTTGTAGAGTGGGGCAGGCTTTGGTTTACCGCCCAGCTTTTTGCCATCAAGCAACGGTCGCTTGATATGGTAAGGGAAACCGCAACCAGCCGTTACTTAAAGCTGCTGAAAGAAAAGCCGGAGATCATTCAATATGTGCCGCTTAAGCAGATCGCTTCTTACCTGGGTGTTACAGACACTTCGCTAAGCCGTATCAGGAAAGATATATCGTTATAAACTTTGGGATGAAGCATATTTTTGCAATTATAGGTAGCGCACAACTCCATTCATCGAATCTTAAATTAGTGCAATTTCTTGCACAGCATTTTTCTGGTACCCTGCATATTGAAATTTTTGATGAGCTAAAGTCTTTGCCGCATTTTGACGTGCTTCAGGCAACACAAAATGTACCGGAAGCTATTGAGTCGGTCCGGGGAAAAATTGAAGCGGCGGATGCCGTACTGATTACCAGTCCTGAATATATCTTCAGCATTCCGGCCGGGTTGAAGAATTTACTGGAATGGTGCGTTGCAACAACCATTTTTAACAATAAGCCTTTAGCCCTGATTGTTGCATCTGCCGATGGCAGAAAAACTTTTGAGGAAATAAAGCTGATCATGAAAACAGTAGGTGCCTATTTTAATGATGAAACCTGCCTGCTGATTAACGGTGTGAAAGGAAAAGTGTCACCGGGAAATATTATAGATCCTGCTATACAGCAACAACTGATCAAAGTTGTAGAGCGGCTTAAAGTAATGATGTAACGCTGCTGCGGTTTTCATGGGTTTGATATTTTGGGGAATGTAATTTTTTTATTCCGTGGCGTGTCAGAACAGATGCAGGCAAATTGATTACCTTTATGTACATAAAGTGATGGACGATAGTAACAAATTAGAAGAACCCGATGTGCCTTACGGAGCAATTACTTCCTTAGATCAACTTAACCTGTCTGAGCGGTATTCTTATGCTGATTATTTCCGGTGGAAATTCAAGGAAAGAGTAGAG
>JASGDI010000179.1:0-13806 GCA_049841335.1 Niabella sp.
ACGGCAGTTGGGAATATGAGTTCAGATTTGATGAAAAATTTGCCCCGCTGGTGATAGAAAAGGGTTCGGCCTGTATCAATGGCATCAGCCTTACTGTTTTTAACGTAGCGCGGAACAGCTTTAAGGTAGCTGTTATTCCATACACGTACCAGCACACCAATATACAATACATCAATAAAAATGATACCGTAAATATTGAATTTGATGTAATTGGTAAATATCTCTTTCGCATGCAAGAGCTAAAGGAACTTGTTTAAATTTTTCAATTTTGCTGGGCACAATCAGGAAAATGTATCCTTCGGTAACAGTTTGTCAAGCGATTCGACAGGCTCACTAACACCTATCCTTCCTTATGCTATCAGGTTAATACACCTGCTCAGACTTAGCCCGGAAGCGCAGGTCCTATAGTACATAAGAAATTTTATACTCTACAATCTGCAGTGTTTTTCATTTTACCAGGAATTGATAAATTTGCCTCTATTAATCCTCAAACACTATGCAGCTACAGGCAGTAGACTCTGTTGAAAGCATCTCGCCCGAAGATTTTAAAAGTAAATACTATAAAGCGTCCCGGCCTCTGGTTATAAAAGGCCTGGCCCGGCAATGGCCGGCATATACTAAATGGAACTGGGATTATTTCATAGAAATAATCGGGGAAAAAGAAGTGGGCGTTTATAATAACGTAAAAAGCGACTCCTATACGCCTGTTAACACGGCTGATGGCTATATGAAGTTTGGAGCGTACCTGGAAATGGTAAAGCACGGCCCTGTTGACCTTCGTATTTTCCTGTTCAATATTTTTCAGCATGCACCGCAGATCGTAAAAGATTTCACCTGGCCTGATGAATATCTGAAAGGCTTTGTAAAAAAGTTCCCGATGCTGTTTGTGGGGGGTCAGGGGGCTATTACGCACATGCACTTTGATATTGACCTCAGCCACATAATACATACCCAGTTTGCAGGCAGGAAAAGAGTATTGTTATTCCCGTTTGAAGAGCAGCATAAACTATATCGGAAACCCTGGGAAGTGCTAAGCCTTGCCAACTATGCTAATTATAGCGAGGACTTCGACTATGACAGCTTTCCTGCTGTAAAACTTGCCAAAGGATTTGAAGTGATACTGGAACACGGGGATACCTTGTTCATGCCTGCCGGGTACTGGCATCACATGGAGTATATAGATGCAGGATTTGCTATGAGCCTGCGTGCTTTACAAAGCAGCCTCAGCGGGAAATTGCATGGCGCATGGAATCTTTTGGGAATGCGTAATATTGATACGCTGATGAAAAAGACCGTCCCCCAATGGTGGTACAACCGCAAAAAGACGCACCTGTACAAAAATGCAGAAAAAGAGCTTACATTGGCCGGATAACGTAACGGCAGACCCACGGTATCAGGCAGACATTTCGGTGGATTCAATTTTTTCCGAATACTGGATGCTTATTACATTACCCTCCTTCCTGCCGGTTTTAACAGATATATAGAAATCGCATACCCTGTAAATATCATACTTAAAATAACCATCTGACCGGCTCTGCAGTAGCTTGCTGTCCTGCAATACTTTGAGTTGGTCCAGGTTACCGGCAACAAGAAATTCGTTTAAGGTCATTTTGGTACAATTATACCGGTCTTCCCGGTTTGTTAACCAATGATCACACTTTCGCCTTCAGTATTTCTAAAATAGCGACATACTCCCGGACTAAGGGTTCCTGTAAAAATGAAGTAAAAGGTTTAATGGGCCAGGGGCTGTACCGTATAAAGATAGTATATTATTGTTAAGGTTACAAAAAAAGCTGTACTTGCAGTGCTTTCTTTTATAAGGTGTTATCGTTCCATATCTGCCAGCTGAGCTCTGCCTGCCCTACCAGCATTTCGTAACCGTTTTTTATAGAGGCCCCCTGTTCTTCTCCTTTTTGTAGGAACAGGGTTTTGGAAGGATTATATACCAGGTCGTATAAATAGTTTTTACTGCCCAGGTATTCGTACGGAATAGCCGGTGCCGTATCTACTTTGGGAAAGCTTCCCAAAGGTGTTGAATTGATGATCAGCGGATATGCTTCAACGATGGACCTGTTCAGCTCTTCATAAGTAAAGCCTGCACCCTTGCTGCGCGAAACAAAAGCATATTCAATACCCAGGCTTTTCAACACATGTAAAACAGCCTTTGCTGCACCACCTGTACCCAAAACCAATGCTTTTTTATGATGAGATTGGAGCAGGGGCAATAAAGAACTTTTAAAGGCAGGGGCATCGGTATTAAACCCTTTAAGCAGTCCGCTATTACCTATTTTGATACAATTAACCGCCGCAATCTCCCCTGCATCATCGCTCACAGTATGTAAAAAAGGCAGTACCTGCTCTTTATAGGGAATAGTTACATTCAATCCTCTTAAACCGGGGTGGGAAGCTAACAGGTCTGTTAACAAAGAGATATTCTCCAGCGGAAACAGCTCATAGGCTGTATCCCTAATATTTTCCCTTTCAAATTTTTCGGTAAAATACTTTTTTGAAAAAGACTGGGACAAAGGCATGCCAATAAGGCCATACAGATGCATCAGGCAGTAGTTTTCTTGTCGAGATATAAATGAAAAGTGTCGCCGCGAAGCCCTATGCGCATTGCTTCAAGGGCAATTACTTCATTAGGGGGTATATTACCAAGGTTCACGTTGCATCCTATCAATTCCAGGAAATACAATTGCTGTGCCTTTTGAGGCGCTTCCCAGATTATTTTTTCAGAAGGGATCTGGGTCAGTATTTCCTGCACCAGGCCTTCACGTACTTCACCGGTACCCCTGTAAATACCTACGTTACCGGCCTCTCTTGCTTCAGCTATTACATAAGAAGAGCCGGCTTCCAGCTCGGCCTGCATAAGTTCTATCCACTTATAAGGAGGTATGATATGCGTGGCGTCCTTGCTTCCTACCTCGCTTAGTACAGTGCCGTACTGGGTTAGCTTTTCTATATAACCACATTTTTCAGCATGGGGAACAATTATAGACCCATCGCTTACTTCCATATAGTCAACCCCGAAATTCCTGCAGGTGTCAATATAATCCTGTACCTGGTTCCTTACCAGGTAAGCTTCAAACAGTGTACCGCCAAAATAGACCGCCATACCATGCGATTTATATAAAGCTATTTTTTCTTCAAGCCTCGGGGTAACCACAGCAGTCCCAAAACCCAGCTTCACAATATCAACATGAGGATGTGATACATCCATAAAATTTTTAGCTTCTTCAAGGCTGAGGCCTTTATCCATCACCATTGTAAGTCCGGAAGTGCGGGGTTGTTGCTTCCTTTCCGGTAACTGAGTCAGATTAAACTTCATTCCCTAATTCAAATTGGTATAGCGGCAAATGTATTATATATTGTTCAAAACAGGAAAGATAATGAGACATATCAAGATTATACGGCTGCAGTATAAGGTTATAGCACCCGGCTATTTTCCTCCTTTGCGTTTTTTATATTTCAGGATAAGATCCGCTACCTGCTGATGCTGAAGCAGCGCCGGGTTAACCTGGAGTATCTTTTTTAACTGTGCAGGAGATTGGATCAGCGCTTCTTCCAGGTGCATTAAAGCTTCCTTTTTTTTACCCTGCACAAAATGCAAAAGCGCTTTATAATAAGTGAATACGGGCTTATCCCGGGTCATCTGTACCGCATTCTGTACCTGCTTCAATGCTTCATCATAATATCCCGCATCGTATAAACATTTTATAAGCGCTTCCCAGCCAATGGCAGACCTGGGCTTCAATCTTACCACGTTGGAAAAATACTGAATGGCTTCTTTCTCAAAACCAAGCTTCATTTTACAATCACCCATTAAAATATTGTACTCGGCTTTATTACGTTTTAGTTTTAAAGCGGTATCGAGCTGTTTTATACAAAGCTCGTATTTCTCTTCTTTGTAGTAGGTGAAGGCTATTTTGTAAGAAAGGTAGCTCACTTCCGGATTTAAGTGCGATGCCTTGCGATAATAAAACCTTGCCTGCGCATAGTTCTTCATTTTTTCATAGCAATACCCAATCGCTTCATAAATAACATCTTCGGGCTTGGACAGCTCCAGTACTTTCTCAAGGTTCTCTATAGCATCTCTGTACTTACGTAAACGGATATAGGCATCCCCGATATTCCGATAGGCATAATCCATTTTTTCGTCTATCACCAGGGCATACTGATAGGCATCAATAGCCTTCTCATAAAGCTTTATTCCCTGGAAAGCCGCGCCCAGGTTGAACCAGGCCAGTTCATTATAGGGGTACTCATCAATTATCTCTTTGTGAATTTCTATGCTTTCTGCATTGCGGCCTGTGTAATCCGTCCAGAAACAGATCTTATACAGCGCCTCTTCATTTTCCGGCTCCTGCAACAGTATTTCTTTAAGACAATCGAATACCTTGTCGAAATCTTCATAGTCATCATATACATCGGCCAGCTCAAAAAGCAGGTCAATCTTATCTTCTCCCTCAAACAGTGACAATGCTTCATTTAACAGGGCTACTGCCTCTTCCTGCCGGTCCAGCGCAAGAAAAGCTTCGGTTTTTAATATATATATATCAATATTATTATTATCAAATATAGCAGCCTGCTCCAATAAATTGAGCGCCTCCTCATACCTGCGTTTGCTTAACAGGAGATCGGCTTTTTTAATGATCAGCGATGCAGAATAGGGAAATTGCCCGATAGCTATTTCAACTGCCTGGAAGGCTTTTATATATTGCTCCTGGGCTTCAAAATATTCAATAATCTTCTCAAAAGCTTCCTCTTCAAGATAAGAACCACTCCTCCCCCTTCTCAAATTTTCATAGCGTTGCAACATCTCATCCAGCTCCTGGTCTTTCTCTTCATCGTGTTGGGAAAAATCCTTCATAATAACCTCCTTTTATTTTAATTACCACGCCCAAACTGTTACCAGTTACTAATTTATACTACTTCAACAATAATAAGACATGTAAGTTTTCCTCAACTGTGCAAAACTATTTTGGTGGCTGATTATTAGCCAATTGTACAATTGTTAATAAAATTTTAAAATTTCTTATATATTCTCATAAAATTTCGTATCTTTGCATTGTCTTTAATAATATTTAACCTATCAGTTATGCTAAAGGCCATATTTTTTAACTTACTGTTCGTCTTTTCCTTATCTGCGGTAGCGTACGCGGAAGGAGAAGTTGCTGCTGATAATCTTAGTAAAGAGAAACCTAAAAGTTTTTCTCTGGATAATAAATCGGGCACCCAGCTTCATTCTTTTTCACTCCGGTCAGGAATGTATTTCAAGGGAGAGAACCTGATTAATACAGAGGCAGCTTCCAGTAAAGCTTATTCTAACAATAACCTTTCTTTTGAGAAAAGTCAAAACAGCTATTTACTTCCATCTAAAAAGAAAGCTATTCTGAATAAAATCACTTTCAATCCTAATGAATTGTTGAGGAATTATCCCGGAAAGTAGATATTAACTGATTTAATAAATGAAATCCCGGTAAGAGCCGGGATTTTTTATTTAGTGTTTTGCCTGCTAAACTCGGTGTAGGTCATTACCCTGTATCCTGTTTTGGGTATATCAAATTTTGCCAGGGGCACTACCGAAAACTCAATGTTAGATACCGTATAAGTTACTTTATCGTTTCCTCTTGAAGCATCGTACTGCATTGCAAACCCCGGCAGCCCTTTATTGATACTTTGAAAACCGGTATTTACCGGAATAAGCTCTTTGGTAAAAAATACGGTGAACGTAGTTCCGTCAGAAAGTTTACCTACTGCCTTCTGACAATTGTACCCGGCTATTTTTTTAAACTCATTCTCTATTTTATAAGACACCCCTTCATATCTTTTATTGGACGCTTTCCATTCAGCCGCGGAGTATGTGATCAGGTATTTCTTATTACCATAGTCTTTGATATTAACCGCAGTGCCCTCTTTAGCATCATAAATGGTTGATTGCGAACCTATCGAACTTATAAACTCAGACTTACTTAAATTACCTTTTACGTATATGATATTTGTTGATCCATCCAGCATATCACCAACTTTTGGTGTAGCATTATCTGTATTAACTACTATATCATAATAAATGGTAGCTTCCGTAAGCTTTTTCTGAGCGAACGAAAACATAGACGTCAGTACTAAAAACAATAGAATAAGTAACCTGCTTTTCATTATTATTTTAATTCAACACTAACTAAGACGCTACAAGATAAACAATAAGTTGCGTAAAAAAAATCCGGGTTGTAAATAACCCGGACCTTTATTATCATTTTTTCTTATTTCTTTCCTGCATTTGCTTTTGCTGCTCCTGCATTTGTTCCAGCCGTTGCTGCCACTTGGATTTAGTTTTAGGCTTTTTACGGTTGGCTTCAATTTTAGCCAGGATCTTATCATGATCAATGATATAATTCTGAATAATAAACTGTAAAATCAATGTAATGATATTCGATACCGTATAATACCAGGTAAGCGCCGATGGCAGCCTGTTGAAAATGAACAAAAGGAACACCGGCATTATGTACGGCAAATACTTCATCATCGGATTACTTTGATCCGGCGTCATGCTCATACTGTAAACTGATATCAATAAGCTGGTTATAACAGCGGCGATTGTAAATAAGCTAAGGTGATTACCTAACAGCGGTATGTTGAAACCGAACTTTATAGGCGCATCGTAAGCCGAAAGATCCGTAGCCCATAAAAAATCAATACCTCTTAGATCTACGTTTGAACTAAAGAAGCTGTAAAGCGCAAAGAATATAGGGATCTGCAGCAGCGCAGGGATACAGCCTCCCAGTGGGTTTACACCAGCCTCCCTGAATAATTTCATTTGGTCCATGCTCATGGCCTGCTGATCGTCCCCGTGCTTCTCTTTCAGCTTCGCTATCTCAGGCCTTAAAGCCTTCATTTTAGCACCGCTCAGGTAACTGCTGTATGTTAACGGAGAGATAACCAGCCTGATAATAAGCGTAAGCAGGGCAATGATAATACCATAGCTGCTTACAAATCCTTTAAAGAAGTTGAAGATAGGAATAATAATATACTGGTTCAGTGGCCTCACAAAAGCATATACGCCCTGGCCAAGGTTTACCAGCTTGCTTAATCCCATACCTTCTCTTTTCAGTATATTGTAATCAGAAGGGCCATAAAATATACTTAACGGAACAGAAGCTGTAGCTCCGGGATTAACGGGGATACGCATATTGGCAGTAGACTGGGCAACAATATGGCTGTCGCCTTCAGCCGGCATTTTCCACTCCATCCTCCCGCCTGAAAACTTATTTTTAGCCACCAGGAAAGTATTGAAAAAACGCTGCCGTACTCCTATCCATTCCACCGATTTATTAAATTCCACGATATCGGTTTTTCCTATGGTATGATAATCAAAGCTGCCATTTTCCATGTAACCCACCTGGGTATTTTGCCTTTCAAAATCCAGGTCAGATTCCTGCTGATGGGCTTCGTATTGCCATAACAGGTTCAGGTTGCCTTGCGTTAGCAACTGCCCGGGCTGCATCAGCTGAATATTAAAATCAATTTTATAGGCATCTGGATAAATAATATACTGGTGCGTTATAAAGGTATTGCTTTGTGCGCTGTCGCCTCCTTTCAACTCAAAGCTTACCACCTGCGAACCTGACGGCCCCTGCTCTACCTTACCATTGCTGAAAAATAAATCGGCAGTTTGCGAGCTTTGGTTGGCTGAAGTGTTGATAGCATAACTGATCTTATTAAAATCGGCTGCAGCCAGCTTAACAGGCTGCCCGGTTTCTGCATTCTTAAATTGCTTAAGCTCCACATATTCAGGCTGTCCTCCTTTATTAGTAAAGGCAATTTTAAAAACACTGTTTTCAGCAAATACCAGTTGCTCACTTCCCTGGGCTGCCTGCTGAAACATACCCGCCCTGGCTACATGTAACTGGGAGTCGGCCTTTACAGCATCCAGGTGAAGGGTAGCGCTGTCTACTCTGGGCTGCATGGCCCTGGCTATAGAGTCCTGGCGTGCCTGCTCAGCCATAGCAGCTTTTTGCTGTTTTGTGTTATAGGTAAAATAAAAGATAAATAATATTGCTAAAAGAGAAAAACCAACAACGGTATTACGATCAAACTTCATTCTAAGCTATAATTTTTTTGTCCGGAGGACCCCTCCGGGGAGGCGCAAAGATAAGCAATGTACAACAGGATTTGCAGCTTTTAGGAAGATATTCAGTGCAAACACATCTAATTTTGCAGGTTTCTATACTTTATGTTACTCCTACAGAGTTGCAGAGGCTATTAGTATTATAATCTTCGGGGTATTTTTTTCTTAAAAGCAACATCTCAAATGCGTATATTCACATCATAAATCAACAACATAACCGTCTTTGATCAAAATTTTACTGTATGCCTATAAGAATGACTGATGATCCCCAGGGCCAGGACAACGATTATAACAATGACCGCAGTGGCGGCGGTTCTAACCGGGGAGGTGGCGGTGGTGGCCTGTTTGCATTATTACCTTTATTATTCAGCCTCTTCAGGGGCAAAAGAATATTTCTTTTAATTGTTATTGTAGCCGCTTTGTGGTTTTTTGGAGGCCGTGGCGGCGGGTGTGGCGGCCTGAATATTGGTGATGTGGCGCAGCAATTATTTTCCCAGAGCGGGTACAGCTATAACCCCAATGAATTTAATAAAGCTTCTATTTATGAAGGACTGGCTGACGACAACGCTAAAAACCCGCTCCCCGAAGCGGTATCCTTGCTACGTTTTGCGCCCCGCCGTGGCGATCAGGGCGCGCAGGGCAGCTGTGTAGCCTGGAGCAGCGCTTATGCAGCCCAAACTATATTAACTGCTGCAGCCACCGGAAAAGATCCTAACAGCATTGCATTCAGCCCTTCTTATTTATACAACCAGATCAGGCTTGGAGACGACTGCCAGGGTTCGTACATACAACGGGCTATGCAGGCCATGAAAATAAATGGCGGGGTTTCGCTGACACAATATCCTTACAGCGACCAGGATTGCAGCAGGATGCCTGATGGCTCAATTATACAGGCAGGCCGTCAAAATACTATTCATGGCTTTACAAGGCTGACCGAAGGAGATAACCTGAACCAGATCAGTGTACGTGCCGTAAAAGAACATTTATCTAAAGATGCCCCGGTAGTAATTGGCATGATGGTAGGCCAAAGCTTTATGCAGGATATGATGGGCAAAGACCTGTGGCAACCCCAGGGGCTTGATCGTTCACAGGTGGGTTTAGGCGGCCATGCCATGTGCGTTATTGGTTATGATGACAGGAAATATGGAGGTGCTTTCCAGATCATGAACAGCTGGTCGCCACAATGGGGCACTAATGGCGTTGCCTGGGTCAGGTATGGAGATTTCAAGGAATACGTGCGCGAGGCCTATGGAATAGATCCTTTACCTAAATCATCGGCAGTTGCCTCCCTGCCTTTAGAATGTACGATTGGGCTGGTTGATAATGCTACCAAACAATATATCAAACTAAAATCAACCGGGAACAATGCCTTTCAAACCGTTACCCCCATCAAAGTGGGTACCCGGTTTAAAATGGAGGTAAAAAACTCAACAGAGTGCTATATCTATATTTTCGGGCAGGAAACAGATGGTAAAAGCTTTGTGCTTTTCCCTTACCTGAAAACTGGCGAAACCGTTTCCAAACATGCTCCTTATTGCGGCATAACGGGTTACAGGCTGTTCCCCAAATCCCAATCGCTTGAAGCTGACCATATAGGCAGCAAAGATTATATAGCTATTATTACCAGTAAAAAAGAACTGAACTATACTCTTTTTAACGAGGCTATCAATAACAGTGCACAAAGCACTTATGGAGCAAGGGTAAATGATGCCATCCGTTCCATGACCCTTCCCTCCTCTCAAACTGCTACTTCGGACGGAAGAATTGATTTTAAAGTAAACGCTAATGCCAGCCAGGCGGTAGCTACCATAGTAGCGTTTGACAAGCAGCCATAAGAAAAACCCATAACTTTTAATCAGGGGAATTCAAATTGTCATAAAAATATCATGTAATAAAACATTAAAAGATATTTTACTCTTATTTTCGCATTTGATTACAATCATGATTCAGCGTGATGCCTGTCAGCTATTCTGCGCTGGACAATCGGTTTTTTTGCGGTTAACTCAAAAAATTACTCTTGAACGACAAGGTTACAGATACAACTACTACCTGCTATCATTGTGGTGACCTGTGCACAGACACTCATTTACATATCGGCGACAAAATCTTTTGCTGTTCCGGTTGTAAACTGGTGTACGAAATCTTAAACGAAAACGATCTTTGCACCTATTATGAACTAAATAAACACCCGGGCAGTCAGCAGCTGCACCAGAAGCGGAAAAATAAATTTGCCTATTTAGATAATGAGGAAGTAATCAGTCAGCTGATCTCTTTTGCAGATGACCAGCAGGCGCATGTTACTTTTTCTGTTCCTCAAATGCACTGCAGCAGTTGTCTTTGGCTGCTGGAGCACCTGGGCAGCCTGCAAAAAGGTATATTTAACGCCCGGGTTAATTTCGTGCAAAAAGAGGTTTTTGTGGTTTATGATAAAACACAAACCTCACTGCGCGAAGTGGTGGAAACTATGAGTGCTATAGGTTATGAGCCTTACCTGAGCATGAACGCGGCCAAACGCGAGAGACCTAAAAATTATTCACGTCTTACGCAGATCAGCATTGCAGGGTTCTGCTTTGCCAATATAATGATGCTCAGCCTGCCGGAGTATTTTTCTGTAAGCAATTATCTCCAGGAAAAAACAGGAACCGCTTTCCGTTATATCGGGCTGATACTGGCCTTACCCGTTTTCTTTTATTGTTCACGCGAGTTTTTTACTAACGCTTACAGCTCTGTACGAACCAGGTACCTGAATATAGACAGTTCTATTGCACTGGCTATTTTGCTCACGTTTGTAAGAAGCCTGTACAATCTTTTTGTACTGGATGGCAATACCTATTTCGACAGTATGAGTGGTATTGTATTTTTTATGCTGGTGGGCAGATGGGCACAGGATCGTACCCAACAATCGCTGGTTTTTGACAGGGATTATAAATCTTTCTTTCCTATTGCGGTAAATGTAAGGCGAAATGACAGCGTGGAGCCCGTACTGATCGGCGATCTTAAAGAAAAGGATATTATAGAGGTGTATGACCAGGAAATTATTCCTGCCGATGCCGTGCTGGCAAAGGGCAAAGCGCTCATTGACTACAGCTTTGTAACCGGCGAAAGTATTCCCAGACAAATAGAACCGGGATCGCTGATCTATGCCGGCGGTAAGCAATTAGGAGAGCGCATTGAGCTGATGGTATTAAAGAAATCTGACCAGGGCTACCTTACCAACCTGTGGAATAAAGAAGGAAAAAGCAATCTTGACGCCGGCAAGCTGCTGCACCGTATCAGCAATTATTTCACTCTTATTGTTTTTGCACTAACATTTGCCAGTGCCATCTTCTGGCTGGTAAAAGGAGAATATAACACCATGTGGAATGCGCTGACCACTACTTTGATTGTGGCCTGCCCCTGTGCGCTGCTGCTTGCCGCAACCTTTACCAATGGAAATGTAATGCGTATACTCAGCCGTTCGGGGCTATACCTGAAAAATGCTGACGTTATTACCAGCATGGCCGGAGTAAAGCATATTGTGCTGGATAAAACCGGTACCATTACGCTTAATAAGAACTTCAATGTAAATTATAAAGGGAAAGCACTTACTGATTATGAAAAAAAGCTGATCGCATCACTTTCGAGGCATTCTACCCACCCGCTAAGCAAGGCCATTTACGGGCATCTAAAGATGAAACAGCTTCTTACTGTTGACAGTTTCTCCAATCTTCCGGGGAAAGGGATTGCAGGATGGATAGATGATAAATATATCAAAATAGGCAGCAGGGATTTTGTTCAGCCTGCTTCCGCCGGCGAAGACCCCTCCAATACCAGCAGGGTATTTATTTGGATAGATGGTATTGTGCCCGGAGTATTTGAGCTGGAAAACGTGTATCGCCCGGGATTGCCGGCAATGCTGCAAAACATCCGCAAAAAGTTCAAACTATCAGTCCTCAGCGGCGACAATGATGCTGAATATACCCGGCTGGCAAAAATGACGGGCACCGGCACCGATATCTTTTTTAACCAGTCGCCCGAGGATAAATACAATTACGTAACCCGGCTGCAGGTATCCGGCGCTAAAGTGTTGATGGCGGGAGACGGGCTGAATGATGCCGGCGCCCTGCGCAAAAGTGATGTGGGCATTGCCGTGATGGAGGAAAACAATTCATTTACACCGGCTTCTGATGGTATTGTCAGCGCTGCTGCATTCACAAGACTCGATGAAATGCTGGTTTTTTCAAAAAATGCAGCACGGGTGATCACTATCAGTTTCATAGTATCCATCCTGTATAATATCATCGGGCTTTATTTTGCGCTGCAGGGGCTGTTAGCTCCTGTAATAGCTGCTATTTTAATGCCGGCGAGCACAATTAGTATCATTTTAATCACTTTTTTAATGTCAGAATGGTATGGAAGGAGGCTAAAACGGTTAAAAAGATGACGTATATCATATTTTGGTATGTTCGAGGTCAATCCTCGAAACTACTGATTCCATGACCTTTGCATGACAATTTTGTATGAGTATTATTATTATTACAGCTATCGTCAGTTTACTTATTGCCGGAGTTTTTTTGGCTGCCCTTATATGGAGTATAAAGGACGGTCAGTACGATGACGATTTTGCCCCGCCTAACAGAATATTATTTGATGACCACAAAACAACAAACAACAAATAACCAAAGCGTATGGAATTAGAAAAATTCAGTTATGACAACAAGATTCCAAAAATGTTTGCCATTGCTACAGTCACCTGGGGTGTTGTGGGAATGCTTGTAGGGGTGCTGGCAGCTTTTCAGCTGGCCTTTCCTGTTTTAAATTTTGGATTGGAGTTTACCACTTTTGGACGTGTTCGACCGCTGCATACCAATGCAGTTATTTTCGCTTTTGTAGGTAATGCCATTTTTACCGCTGTTTATTACTCAATGCCAAGACTTTTAAAAACCTCCATGTGGAACAATACGCTTAGCAAGATCCACTTCTGGGGCTGGCAACTGATCATTGTGGCGGCGGCTGTTACACTGCTGGCCGGCTATACTACTTCAAAAGAATATGCCGAGCTGGAATGGCCGATTGATATAGCCATCACCCTGGTTTGGGTAGTATTTGGCGTTAACATGATGGGCACTATCCTTACCAGAAGGGAACGCCATCTGTATGTGGCCATCTGGTTTTACCTGGCATCATGGGTTACTGTTGCTTTGTTGCACATTGTCAATTCTTTCGAGCTGCCACTTTCAGGCCTCAAAAGTTATTCCTGGTACGCCGGTGTACAGGATGCGCTGGTGCAATGGTGGTATGGACATAATGCAGTAGCTTTTTTCCTTACTACACCTTTTCTGGGTATGATGTATTACTTCCTGCCCAAGGCGGCTAACCGTCCTATCTACTCTTACCGTTTAAGTATTGTGCACTTCTGGAGCCTTATCTTCATTTATATATGGGCAGGTCCGCACCACCTTTTATATACCGCTTTACCGGAGTGGGCACAATCTTTAGGCACTACCCTCTCCATTATGCTTTTATTACCCAGCTGGGGCGGTATGCTGAACGGTCTTTTCACTTTAAGAGGAGCCTGGGATAAAGTACGCGAAGACCCGGTGCTGAAATTTATTGTAGTAGCGGTTATTTGCTATGGTATGGCCACTTTTGAAGGACCTATGCTTTCCTTGAAAAATGTAAATGCTATTTCCCACTACAGC
>JASGDI010000180.1:0-23840 GCA_049841335.1 Niabella sp.
CTGGAGATCATGCCTACCGGTTATATTGTGGTAGATGGTGGTGCACCTACAACGGTTTCTTATATCAGTAATGCAGCCCCTGTTCCGTCTGATAAAAATGAAATAGCTATGTGTACGGCGGTTGCAGGCGAAATGCTGGGCATGAAGCTCATTTATATGGATGCCGGCAGCGGAGCAAAAACACCTGTTACCGAGAGCATGATACAGGCTGTGGCAGAAAATGTGGAAGTTCCTGTTATTGTGGGCGGTGGTATTACTGACCCTGAAAAGGCCTACCTGAACTGCAAAGCAGGCGCTGATGTTATTGTCATTGGTAATGCTATTGAAAAAGACCCGTCTCTTATAGCCGAAATGGGGCAGGCCATTCACGCTTCTTACAAGGTGCATAGTTAGTTGGAAGTCAGAAAGTCTGGGGTCGGAAGTCGGTTCCTTAAACGGCTGAAGTTATCAATGCTCAATATTCATTTGAAACAGAAAATATATTATCAAACAAAAAGTGCCCACTTTTTTAGGGACATGATATCCTGACGATATCCAATAAATACCTCCGCCTTTAGCATTCGGCTTTTAACTTCCATCCTTCAGCCTTACCTCAAACAATTCTTCCTTTCTTCTGTTAATCATATAATCAAATAAATAAGATTCAGATAATGGAGTTAGGTATAGGAATGTTTGGTGATCTGCAAATGGGTGCTGATGGGAAACCACAACCGGCACAGCAGCGTTTACAGGAAATTATTGAAGAAATAAAGCTGATGGATGAAGTGGGCCTGGATTTCTATGGGATAGGAGAGCATCACCGGCCTGATTATGCCGTTTCAGCTCCTGAAATAATTCTGGCAGCAGCAGCAACTGTTACCAAAAATATTAAGCTGGGGAGCGCGGTTTCTGTGCTTAGCTCTTCGGACCCTGTAAAGCTCTACCAGAGCTTTGCAACTATTGATCTTATTTCAAATGGTCGTGCCGAACTAATGGCCGGCCGTGGCAGTTTTATAGAATCTTTTCCGCTTTACGGGCAGGACCTGAAAGATTATGATGCTTTGTTTGATGAAAAGCTGAGGTTATTATTGCAGATTAATCAGCAGAACCCTGTTTCATGGAAAGGGAAATTCCGTCCGGAGCTAAAAAATCAAATGGTGCTGCCCAGGGCCTTGAATGATCATTTAAAAATATGGGTAGCTGTTGGCGGAACACCGGAATCAGTAGTACGGGCTGCCACGCTTGGCTTACCTGTAATGTTTGCCATAATAGGAGGTGACCCGGCGCAGTTTAAACCTTTATTCGAATACAATAAAGCTATATACCAGCAAGCCGGACATGATATGACTGCTTTTGAAACAGGCGTTCATGTGCACGCATTTTTTGGTGAGGACAGCAGCGAAACAGCTGAATATTATTACCCGGTTTATGCTGCTCAAATGGATAGAATAGGAAGATCAAGAGGCTGGTCGCCCTACCAGCGTGCACAGTATGACAGGGGACGTGGCAAAGGCGGGCATTTAATTATTGGCGATGCCAGCGAAGCAGTTGATAAAATTCTTGAAATGCAGAAAATGTTCGGGCTCACACGCTTTTCGGCTCACATGGATGTAGGAGCCCCTTCCCACGAAAGAATGATGAAATCCATTGAAGTTTTTGGTACCAGGATAGCACCGAAAGTGAGGGAAGCGTTGGGGAATAGTAAATAGTGAGTAGGAAATAGAAAGTAGCGAGTAGGGGCAGCTTTAAGCCCAAAGAATAAGACCCTTCTCACGCAGGTCTCCAGACCTATGTGCGGGTTTTACTGGTCTCAGGTTTAGTTCGTTTGCAAAATGGAAATGATTTTTTAAAATAGCTGGTAACGGGTGTGCACAGATCGGAGACCGTCCGCAAGAAAGATAGCTTTAGCAGGAAGCCGAAAGCTTAGTTAGTACTTAGACGTTAGATTATGAACTATGAACCATAAACTAACTTTGGCAAACGAAAAGCAGCATGGGTTGCTGATTATTTAAGTATAGCATTTATATACGGTATAGTTGATGGTCGATCATTGCCGCCTTACCTCTTAAGCCACTATTAAACAGCCTTCAACCATCTTCAACTACCTTCAAACCTTAAACTTTAAAACTTTAGGTAGTGAGTAGTAAGTAATGTTCCTACTTGCTATTTCCTACTTACTGACTATGAATCACCTTATGCACAAAACCCAGCTTCTCCTTCACCTTGGGACTGATCACAAACGGGTACAGGTCCTGCCCGCCCATGCTCCGGTTAATAGTGTTCATGGCAAAAGTGAGCGGTAACCAGTATTGAAAAATCGTGTCAAAGTCTTTTAGCTGGTAAGGGTCAAGCCGGATATTGGCACACATGTGCTGGTCATTAGAAAAATCAGGAGGATGGATGCTTAATCCGAAAGAATAAGCAGCCTCAATAGTGTCCACTATATGTAAATAATGGGCCCAGGTTTCGGCCCAGTCCTCCCAGGGGTGCATGGTGGCATAGGAACTGATATAGTTTTCGTTCCAGGAAGCAGGTGCGCCTTCTGCATAATGCCTGTTTAAAGCCTCCTGGTAATCGCAGGTCTCATCGCCGAACAAAGTCCTGAACTCTTGTAGAAAGGACGAGTTCTGTATCAGCAGGTCCCAATAATAATGTCCTACTTCATGCCGGAAATGCCCCAGCAGTGTCCGATACACTTCATCCATACTGTTCCTGGCCATTTCTCTTTCTACATCATCAGCTTCAGCTATGTTTATGGTAATGACCCCGTTTGTATGGCCCGTAAGCACGCGAGGTTCGTTACTACCTGCATCTGCCATGAAATCAAATACCAGCCCTGCCTCATCAAACACTTTGCTTTGTACAGGCAGCCCCCACTGTAAAAGGGCGTACACAAGCCTGTGTTTTGCCGCTTCTGTTTTTTCCCAGCGTGCGCGGTACACCATATTGCTCAAATCAGGAATTACCCGGTTCAATGAGCAGGCAATGCAAAAGCTGGCCGGATCAGTATCCGGAATGATCCAGTTACATACATCATATTCGTGATTGGCACAATAATGATAGGTTTGACCTGATGCCTGTTCTGATAATGAACCATTATTTTGCAAGGCTAAGGAAACCATTAAAAGGCTATTGGGATCGAAGCCGAGACTGTTCCCGCAAGACTGACAGTAGGTGTTTTGAAAATAAACAGGATGTCCGCAATTTCTGCAGGTGAAAAGGCGCATAAAAAATGTAGCGTTTAAGTTTTAAGAAATCCTTTCCGGGAGCAGTTAAAAATTCTAAAATCATGCCATAATTAACGCATCCGGTAAAGTAAAATTAAGTATAGTATTCCTGTTTTTGACCCGTTCTTTTGTGTATGATAATTTCTTGAAAATTGGGAATTAATATATAAATTATCACCATTTGGTGTAAATTTATACTATGGAGCAGTCTTTTTCTGTAGAGCAGCTTTTAAAGGAGTATGATAGTGTTTTGAAGACTTATACAAACAGCGTAGAAAAAAATTTTTCTGAAGAAAGCCTGTTTGAATATAACGAGATCCTTTTTTCTGCTCATTCCTGCGCTATTGAGGGGAATAGTTTTTCGGTTAACGATACGAAAGAGCTGAAGGAACATGGTTTAAAGTTAAAGCTGCACGATAAATCCATGCTGGAAGCATTTGAGATACTGGACCATTTTAAAGCGTATGAATTTTTATTTACTCATCTCACTTTACCACTTACGGAGCAGCTCTTAATTGACACGCACAAAATCCTTACACAAAATACAATTCAATATACCAAAGGATATAAGCCGGGCGCCTACACTACTACCCAAATGGCAGCGGGAGACACTGTTTTCCCCAACCATGAAATCAGCATTGCCAATGTTCCGGCATTGATGGAGCAAACGCAGAAGGCTATTGATGAGAAAGTGGCACATCCTGTTGAAATAGCCGCAAAATTTCATAAGTATTTTATTTACCTGCACCCTTTTCCTGATGGCAATGGCCGTCTAGGAAGGCTTTTGTCTAATTTTATTTTAGCAAAGTTTCGTCACCCGATCATTATTATTACTGCCGGGCAAAAAGACGCATATATTAATGCATTAAAAGGGGCTCACAAACATAAAGATCCGGATATTATTTCAGCTTTTTTTATAACAACCTCTATAACCCGGATGAATGATGAACTGTTGCAAATAAAAACAAATGCCACACAGGAAACAGACAATGATACCGGAAAACAAATACGGGGCCTGTCCTTTGCTTTTTGAATTTTCTTACCCGGTGGGATCAGAAGCTCATTTTTTCTTTAAGCTTTACAGTTTGCCTTCGGCTGATCTCTATTTTTTCGCCTCCTTTTAGTTCTACCAATAAGCCATTGTTAAAATACGGCTCAATTTTTTCTACCGCCTGGAGGTTGATGATATGCTTGCGATTGGCCCGGAAAAAAGTTTTGGGATCCAATCTTTCTTCCAAAGCATTGAGCGATTTTAAAATAAGCGGCTTATGGTTGCTGAAGAACACTTTTGCATAATTACCTACACTTTCAAACAACCTTACCTCGCTTAATTTTATGAACCAGCAGCGGTCGCCGTCCTTAACAAAAACCTGGCTTTTATCCGTCAGTATTTCGTTACCGGAAAAGCCTTCCCCTTCTCTATTTTCCCTTGCTTCGCCGATATGTACTTTTTTAATGGCGGCTTCAAGCCTTTTCTGATCAATAGGCTTTAGTAAATAGTCCAGTGCGCTTACTTCAAAAGCTTTAAGGGCGTACTTGTCAAAAGCGGTGGTGAAAATGACTTTGGGTACCGTATCTAATTCTGTGAGCATTTCAAACCCTGTTTTACCGGGCATTTGTATATCCAGGAAAATAAGGTCAGGTTGCAGCAATTCTATTTTTTCAATGGCTTCATTAGCATTTGAAGCTTCGTCAATCACTTCAATTTCAGGAAAAGCCTGCAACATTTTTTTAAGTTCAGAGCGTGCCAGCCTTTCATCGTCAATAATAATCGTTCTCATGTAAAAAGTATTATAATGTAACAGGAAGTCTCAGTTTGGCAGTAACAGTAGCCGGGGAAGATTGAATGATCTCAAATCCTGCCTTGTCGCCATACATCAGCTTCAGTCTTTCCAGTATGCTCCTGATACCAAAACCGCTGTCTTTTTGCTGCTTTTTTAACCGCCCCGTGCTTTCTACTGTAAGCTCCAGGAAATTATCCTTAAGCGCCGATGATAACCATACAGTGCCACCATTTACTTCATGGCTGATGCCATGTTTAATAGCATTTTCCACCAGCATCTGCAGCATCATGGGTGGTACAGGCTGGCTGGTAGTTTTATCATCAATATTATATTTAACACTGAGCCTGTCCTCGAAGCGCATCTGCTCCAATGCAAGATAATCTTTAATTATGTTCAGTTCATCAGCAAGCGATACTGTTTCAGACCTATCTATATTGATGCTGCTGCGCAGGATATTGCTCAGCTCGGTAATAGCTGCTCTGGCCCTTTCCGGATTTTCGTCCACCATGGCCCGGATGCCATTGAGCGCATTAAAGATAAAATGCGGGTTGATATGCGTTTTTATGGTCTTAAGTTCCAGCTCTTTAACATGCGATTTTAATTTCAGGTTGTCTATCTGCCCCTTTTGAGAGGCATCAACATAATGGTAGATGAAATAAATAGCACTCCAGGTAATAAAATAGGTAAACCAGGCCAGAGAGTTATTCAAAAAAATAAGAAGAACAGACCTGTTGACAATGATTATTTCTTTTTCATTAAGCAGGTTGAGCTTATTATAGATTACCAGTTCGCTGATCCCTGCTATACATGAAATGGCGAGCGTAAGAATAATGAACATCCATATCTGAGCGGTCACCTTTAGCTGGAGTACTTTCAGCTTCAGGATACTGACCCTCAGGATATGGGTCATCACCAGCCCTAAAACGGCAAAGCCAGCAGACCTTTGTATAATTACCAGCCGTTCATCCGGCAGGCTCAATCGTCCAACAGACCAGGCACCGAAAATATGCCATAGAAAAAAAACGCCCCAACCCAGTATCTGGAACAGCCAGTAATACTTTTTGCTAATAACCATGATATAACAAATCTAAATAAATCAAAACCTTATTGTGCTATTAAATTATTAATGGTTACCTGGATTTATGAAGGAGGTATTATAGAGGATGAATGTGACGGGGCAGCCGCATCTGGTTTTGAAGTTGCTATGTTTTATGTGACTCCTTTCGGAGTTTTTTAGCGGGCTTCTTTTTATTTTATAATCCTGTCAGCCCTTCGGGTTCATCCAGGAACTATGTGTGGCGTCCACGCCGCACATGCTTATGTTGTCGCCTCCGGGCGACGATGAAACGTAAAATATTATACGTCCCGGGGCTGATCCACAAATATATCCGCTCCTATGTAGCTAAACACAGCGTTTTCTCTTACCGCGAGCAGTATCATATTAATAGAAAACGTTAATTCCACAGCTAAAAGAGCTGCATAGCAGCAAAATATTGTTCGGATATTTTAAAAAAACAAATTTATGCGTCCGCTCTGTATACGCCCCCTGTATTACTGTATCTTATGTTAAAATGCTTATTTTTGCCAAATAATTTTCTCTGAATGACTATCACACCTGGCCCGTTACTTCAATCAGTTGATAATCCGGGGGATTTGAAAAAGATCCCCATGGAAAAATTGCATGAGTTTTGCGAAGAGCTCCGGCAATATATTATTGATGTGGTGAGCGTGCACGGCGGGCATTTTGCTGCAAGCCTTGGCGTGGTAGAGCTTACCACTGCGTTACATTATGTTTATAATACGCCTTACGATCAGTTGGTTTGGGATGTAGGCCACCAGGCTTACGGGCATAAGATCATTACCGGGCGTAGGGATAGTTTTGAAACCAACAGGAAGTATAAGGGGCTCAGCGGTTTCCCCAAACGTTCGGAAAGTGAATATGATACTTTTGGAGTGGGGCATTCTTCTACTTCTGTTTCTGCTGCTTTGGGAATGGCAATGGCTGCCAGGTACAAAGGCGAAACAGACAGGAAAGTGGTGGCTGTAATAGGAGATGGGTCTATGACGGCAGGAATGGCTTTTGAAGCGATGAACCATGCCGGCGTTGCGGATAGTGATATGTTGATCGTTCTGAACGATAACGGCATTGGGATAGATCCTAACGTGGGGGCTTTAAAAGAGTACCTGACGGATATAACGCTTTCACCTACTTATAACAAATTCAGGGATGACGTATGGAATGCTTTAGGTAAGCTGCCCATTGGTAAGAACTTTACCCGTGCCATGGCCCATAAGCTTACTGAGGGTATCAAAGGAATGGTGAACAGCAGCGCCAACCTGTTTGAGGCATTGAAGCTCCGCTATTTTGGCCCGATTGATGGGCATAATATCAGTAAATTGGTAGATACTTTAAACGACCTGAAGCATATTCCCGGACCGAAATTGCTGCATGTTATTACTACCAAAGGAAAAGGTTATGCGCTGGCCGAGAAAGACCAAACCCGGTGGCATGCTCCCGGCCTTTTTGACAAGGTAACCGGTGAGATCTATCAAAAAAAATACGATACGCCGCAGGCTCCCAGGTACCAGGATGTTTTTGGAAAAACAATAATTGAGCTTGCGAAACAAAATGGTAAAATAATGGCTATTACTCCAGCCATGCCTTCGGGCTCATCATTAAAATATATGATGGAAGAAATGCCGGATCGTGCTTTTGATGTGGGTATATGTGAACAGCATGCGGCTACATTGAGCGCCGGTATGGCCACTCAGGGTATGAGGGTATTCTGCAATATCTATTCGTCCTTTATGCAAAGGGCTTACGACCAGGTAGTGCATGATATAGCAATACAAAAACTTCCTGTTGTGCTTTGCTTAGACAGGGCTGGGTTAGTAGGAGACGATGGTCCAACGCATCATGGTTGCTATGATATTGCTTATTTCCGCTGTATTCCTAATATGATCATCAGCTCACCGATGAATGAGGCAGAGCTGCGTAACCTTATGTACACTGCTCAGCTGGAATCTACGCAACAACCATTTGTTATTCGCTATCCGCGTGGTGAAGGTGTAATGCCCGAATGGCAAACACCTATGGAGGAAGTGGAGATAGGTAAAGGCAGAAAATTAAAAGACGGGCAGGATATGGCCATCCTTTCTTTAGGCCATCCGGGTAATTTTGCCGCTGCTGCCATACGGGATCTTAAGAATGATGGTATCAGCCCCGCTCATTATGATATGCGCTTTGCAAAACCTTTGGATGAAACTTTATTGCATGAAGCGCTGTCTGCTTATGACAAAATCATAACTGTTGAGGACGGAACCGTTACTGGCGGGTTTGGTAGTGCTGTTCTGGAATTTATGGCGCAGCATGGCTATAAGAATGAAATAAGAATATTGGGCATCCCTGACAGGATAGTGGAACATGGAACGCTTAAAGAGTTACACCGTGAATGTGGTTATGATGCTGAAGGTATTGCCAATGCCGTAAGGGAAATGATGGAAGTTAAAGTTTCCGTTTCATTATAATAAAAAGTTTTTTGCTTGCTGGTTAGTGCTGAAATGCTTTATAGTTCAGACGTTTGGGTATGCTTAAGCCTGGCTAATTGGTTAGAGGAAACATTCATCATGAAGTGCTCATTTTTATCCTTCGGGTAATGAAAAGCTCATAACAGTGCCTGTTATCCGGTTGGATTTAAAAACAAAAAATATGCGGATGAGAAAATATTTTTGTTTACAGCTTACCCTTTGTTTTACATCCACAATTTTTTCCCAGGATTATATCGGGCAAAAAAGCTATGCAGGCGTCTCTTTAGGAACCTTCACCTATACAGGTATGTATAGTAAAAATGCATCTTTTATCAGTCATACTTCTATGTCGGGATCGGTGTTTTATGACCATCGGCTTATCCTGGACAGACAGCTATTTGTAAAAGGAGAGCTAATGCTTGGAGAAATAGCCGGAAACAATATGGATAAGGATAAAGAAACATCAGACAACCCCTTGAAAGGAGGGTTTAGGGGTTATGTAGTAGAAGGCAGCGCTAAAGTAGAATATGAATTCCTTAATCTGTATCGCCACAGGATAAGCCCTTATGTAAGTGCAGGTGTTGGGGCCTACTATTTATTCGATTATGAATTCAAACAGGGTGAGCCCAAAACTGCCGGCGAGAGTTGGGGCATTGTGGCGCCTGTAGGTGGTGGTGTAAAGTTCAGGCTGAATAAAAGGGTGAGATTATTTGCCGGGGGCCATTACAGGTTCTTTGCCAGGAATTTTGATAACTTCCCCGACGAAACAGTGAAGAATCCCAACAGGTATTATACATTGGTTGCAGGTGCGTCTTTTGCTCTTCAAAAATTTAACCGGCTTTGGTAATGGGTTTGTGGAAAATGTAGTTTATGTGTCTGTATTAAAGATACAACTACATTTTATGTGGAAATTGCCAATTGCAGCAATCGTTTTGATTATATCCTTTATGGTACTGGCGCTCACTGCCGGCAACCCATTGAAAGATAACTACCGTGCTGTTTCCTTTTCTTCATATTCTTCATATCCTGCTCAGCACAAACCGGAGGGTTTTGTAATAAGTGAATTGCGAGCTGCAGCAGCAAAGACATTTACAGTACGTAATAAATACAATCAGAAGCTATGTTTTTTTATAGATATGTCTTTACCTTCTGGGAGCCCTCGTTTTTTTGTTTATGATCTGAAGAAAGATACTGTTATGAATGCAGGGCTGGTAACACATGGTAATTGCAACCAATATTGGCTGGAGGGCAGGCAGTATGGGAACACAGTAGGTTGCGGATGTACTTCTCTCGGCAAATATAAAATAGGGAAAAGCTATTATGGTAAGTTTGGACTGGCTTACAAATTACATGGTTTAGACAGCACAAATGATAAGGCTTTTGAACGATTTGTTGTTTTACACTCGCATGGCTGTGTGCCGGACAATAAGCGTGAACAGGATATTTGCCAGAGCAATGGTTGCCCTACTGTCAGCCCTTCTTTTTTAAACATACTGCAAGCCAGGATTGATGCATCTGAACAACCAGTATTACTGTGGATTTATGAGTGACGCTGAAGATGAATGGCAGGAACAGGGACTGGCCGGAAGATGTTTTCTGGGGTTTATCTCAGCTCAGAAGGGGAGGGCATATAGTGCCTCTTATATTTTCCATTTTTAATTCTGCATTTTCAATTTATCTTCGCGGCTTATGAGTACTATTAATGAAGCCGTGCAGGCAGGCAGGCAGGTTGTGGTAAGTGGCGTTCGTCCCACAGGAAATTTACATTTGGGTAATTATTTTGGTGCGTTGCGTAACTATGTTAAAATGCAGAGCGAGTATCAATGCTATTTTTTTATTGCTGATCTGCATTCACTTACTACCCATCCGGATACCAAAGAGCTAAAGGAAAATGTGCTTCATGTAGTTTCAGAGTACTTGGCCTGCGGGTTAGACCCCGATAAAGTGATTTTATATTGCCAAAGCGATCTTCCGCAGACGGCTGAGCTTTACCTTTTTCTTAATATGATGGCTTATAAAGGTGAGCTGGAAAAAACCACTACTTTTAAAGATAAAGTACGCCTGCAGCCCGAAAATGTAAATGCTGGATTATTAACTTATCCTGTTCTGATGGCGGCAGATATTCTGATTCATCGTGCCAGGCTGGTACCAGTAGGCAAAGACCAGGAACAGCACCTTGAAATGACCCGCACTTTTGCCAACCGTTTCAACCACAGGTATGGCGATGTATTTCCGGAGCCCAAAGCATTTAATTACGGAGAACAGCTGTTGAAAGTGCCCAGCCTTGACGGCGCCGGCAAAATGAGCAAAAGCGAGAACCAGTATGCTACCATTTACCTGTCGGATGAAGATGACCTGATCCGCAAAAAGATCATGAAAGCTAAAACAGACGCGGGTCCTTCGGAGCCAGATAGTGTGAAGCCCGATTATATTGAAAATATTTTCGATCTGATGAAGCTGGTAAGCCGGCAGGAAGTGATTGAGAAATTTGAAGCTGATTATAACAATTGCAATATCCGTTACGGCGATATGAAAAAACAGCTGGCAGAGGATATGGTAAGCTATATTGCACCTATCCGTCAAAAGGCCAGAGATATCCGCGCCAATGTATCAGATCTTAACATCATTCTTAAAGTGGGTGCCCAGAAAGCTGCTGAAAGTGCAGACAGAACTATTCAGGAGGTAAGAAAGGCTATGGGACTAAAATATTTTTAGTACATTGAAAAAATTACTACTTTGTCAAACTTTAAAATATTCTGCCGGCAGTCCTGTGGCCTGTTGGTTTTAAGCACTTTGCAAAATGGCCAAATCAAAACCTAAACCCAAGCATATTGCTATTGCCGGAAACATTGGTGCCGGGAAAACTACATTAACCCAAATGTTGGCCAAGCATTATAAATGGATACCAAATTTTGAAGACGTGGATCATAATCCTTACCTGATGGATTTTTATGAGGATATGCCACGCTGGAGTTTCAACCTCCAGGTTTATTTCCTGCATGGCCGCCTGAAGCAGTTGCTTGATATTCAAAACGGAACGGAAACAGTTATCCAGGACAGGACCATTTATGAGGACGCTAATATATTTGCTCCCAACCTTCATGAAATGGGGCTGATGAGCAAGCGTGATTTTGATAACTATTTCGAATTCTTCCAGACCCTTAAAACGATGGTGAATCCGCCCGATCTGTTGATCTATTTGAACGCATCGGTACCTACGCTGGTGGGGCAGATACAAAAGCGCGGCCGTGAATACGAAGAAAATATCCGCCTGGATTACCTGAAACGCCTCAACGAGTTTTACAATAAATGGATCGCCTCTTATAAAGAGGGGCCATTGCTGGTAGTAGATGTAGATAAAAATAAGTTTGGTGAAAATGATGAGCATTTTGGAGAGATCATTTCTAAAGTTGACTCCACTTTATACGGACTATTTTAAGGGGCTTTAAAAAATATATTAAAGATTAAGTTTGCACGTAATATCCAGTTGCAATAATCAATATTCAATAGCAGGGACATGAAATATTTGCCTATCCATCCAAAGCTCTTCCTTAATAACAGGGAGCGTTTTGTTAATAAAATGCAGAAAAATTCGATCGCCATTTTTGTAGCTAATGATGAAATGCCACAGAATGCCGATGCCATATACAAATATAAGCCCAGCAGCTCTCTGTTTTGGTTAACGGGTATCAGCCAGGAAGACTCCATGCTTATTCTTTTTCCCGATAATCCTGATCCCAGGTACCGTGAAGTACTGGTATTGGTGCGTCCTAACGAGTTAAAGGAAAAATGGGATGGCAAACGTTTAAGAGCGGCTGAAGCAACGGCAATCAGCGGTATTTCAACCATAGTATGGTCAGATACTTTGCCTCCGCTTTTCCAGGCATGGATGCACGCTGCTGAAAATGTATATCTGGATTCTAACGAGCATGACCGTAAAGGCTCGTGGTTAGATACTGCGCAAACGCGCTACATCAAGCACTTAAAAGAGCGTTACCCCCTGCACCATTATTTACGTGCAGCGCCAATTATGCGTGGGTTGCGTGCTATAAAAACAAAATACGAAGTAGAAGTAATACAGAAGGCCATTGATATTACTGAAAATGCTTTCCGGCGCTTATTGCAGTTTATAAAGCCCGGCGTTTGGGAATATGAGATAGAAGCAGAGATCGTTCATTCTTTCCTGAGTCAGCGCGCTACAGGAGAGGGATATAACAGCATTATAGCAAGTGGTGATAATGCCCGTGTATTACATTATATTTTTAATAACAATCAATGTAAGGACGGGGAGTTGATATTGATGGATTTTGGGGCGGAGTATGGTGGGTATAATGCAGATCTTACGCGTACTGTTCCTGTAAATGGTAAGTTTACCAAAAGACAAAAGGAAGTATATAATGCCTGCCTTGAAGTGCACAGGTATTGTGCTAAAATTTTAAGGCCGGGTATTACAATAGCTGAATATCATGAAAAAGCAGGCGATGCGTTTACAAAACAATACCTGAAATTAGGATTGCTCACTAAATCCGATGTGAAGAACGAAGACCCGCAAAACCGCGCTTACAGGAAATATACCTACCATGGTATTTCACACCATTTAGGGATAGATGTTCATGATCTCGGTCCCAATTTCTTTCAGCCCGTTCAGGCAGGTATGTTATTCACTATAGAGCCTGGTATTTATATTGAGGAAGAAAAAATGGGTATTCGTATTGAGAACAATTTCTGGATTACCAAAAACGGTAACATAGATCTGATGAAGAATATTCCTATTGAGGCAGAAGATATTGAAAGATTGATGAAAAGATAATAGTTAATAGTTCATGGCCTGTAGTGATCCATACTATGAACCATGAATCATGAACCATCAACTAAAATGAAACAAATTCCCAATCTTTTTACACTGTTAAACCTGGTATTCGGCTGTATAGCCATCATTTATATTTTTAAAAATGACGGCTTCCTGTTTACCAATGCCCCCGGCACGTTTTCTATGGGTCTGATAATAGGTGGTGTATATATTTTTTTTGCTGCCGTTGTTGATTTTTTAGATGGTTTTGTGGCACGCTTATTTAAAGCAACATCAGAGATGGGAGCGCAGCTTGACTCGCTGGCCGATGCCGTAACATTTGGGGTAGCTCCAGGCATGATCATGTACAGGCTGCTGCAGATAGCATTAGTAAAATCGGGTATGCCGGCGGATAATACCTGGTTATTGCTGCCAGCAATACTTATTCCATGCGCGGGAGTATGGAGGTTGGCAAGGTTTAATCTGGATAAAGAGCAAACCTATTATTTTAAAGGGGTCCCTATCCCTGCAGCCGGCCTTGTAATAGCTTCATTGCCTTTTGTGCTTAACAGTGACAATAATACTCAGATTGCGGCGTATCTCTATAATCCTTATGTTTTATATACTATTACCGGGATCGTTTCGTTTCTTATGGTATCGCGTATTCCGCTCATCAGCCTGAAGTTTAAAAATTTTAGTCTTAAGTCGAATACAGATAAATTCATTTTGCTGGTCATAGGGTTGCTGGCTGTTATTTTTCTGAAGTGGCTGGCCGTTCCCGTAATATTTACGGCTTATGTTTTGGTGTCATTAATTTTCAGACCCAATAAGTAGCACGGCAACACGCATAATTTTACATCGTACACCGTACATCGTAAATCATATAATTTGTCTATGTTATATCTCGTTCCTACACCTATCGGTAATTTAAAAGATATTACATTGAGGGCTTTGGAAGTACTTAAGGCTGTAGATATTATTCTTGCAGAAGATACACGAACTACCTCTCATTTACTTAATCACTACGGAATATCAAAACCACTAACTCCTTACCATCAACATAATGAGCATAAGATACTGGAGCACCTGGTACAGCAATTGGCCGCAGGTAAAACAATGGCGCTGGTAACAGATGCAGGTACACCCGGTATTTCGGACCCTGCCTTTTTACTGGTTCGTGCCTGTGTGCAGCACCATATTGAAGTACAAAGTCTGCCCGGCGCTACGGCATTTGTGCCTGCAGTAGTGAACAGCGGGCTGCCTACCAACAGCTTTTGCTTTGAAGGGTTCCTGCCTTTGAAAAAGGGCCGCCATACCATGCTTGAGCAATTAAAAACCGAGGCACGTACAATGATCTTTTATGAATCTCCTGTACGATTGGTAAAAACGCTGAAAGACCTGGCGCAGTATTTTGGCGCAGAGCGGCAGTGCAGTGTGAGCCGCGAACTGACCAAAATGTTTGAAGAAACAAAGCGGGGAACCTTGCAGGAAGTGGCTGAGTACTTCTCTCAAAAAACAGTGAAAGGGGAGATCGTGATTGTGGTGGACGGTATGAAAACGGAGAAAGCGAAAAGATGGGGAGAGCAGGATGCAGAAAGCTGAAAGCAAGAGACTTAGAGCTTTTTATACTGTTGTTGGTATTTCTAGCCAACAGTACAAAATATGAACAGACCTGCATACCCACATTGCACAGCTACAGATGCGCGCGGGAAGGCAAAAATGAATGGTGATATTATCGACTTACAGATCAAATGGATAAATGATGAAAACCTATTGATAGAATATGATAAAAATGCCAGGATATTTAAGAATAAAGCTTCAAAAAGAGGAGTGAAAATAACCTACGTGCCTAAGAATTGAACAAAAGAGAAACTGGCCTTGCAGGACACTCGGCTGGGAAGCAAGAGGCCAAAAGCTTTAAGCCTTATGCCTTCGGCTTTCGGCCGATAGCTTTGCGTTTCATAAGCATCCGCTTATATTTGTATTTTTCGTATTTAAGGGAAATTACTATGATTAGAAGAGTTGCTGCTTTTTCGGTTGCTGCGTTTGTATGTCTTGCATCATTTGCTCAAAATGGTTACTGGCAGCAGAAGGTTAAGTATACCATGGACATTGATATGAATGTACAAACCAACCGTTTTACAGGGAAGCAAAAACTGGAATACTGGAATAACTCGCCGGATACACTGAAAAAAGTATTTTACCATTTATTCTGGAATGCCTTTCAGCCCGGGAGCATGATGGACGAGCGGAGCCGCAGGCAGGGTACTTTTATGTCTACCCGTGTGGATTGGGATGCGCGTGTAAAAGACCGGATACAAAAGTTAAATCCTGATGAGATAGGTTATCAGAAGGTGAAATCGCTGAAAATGAACGGTGTCCCTCAAAAGTTTGAGGAGCTGGAAACCATACTCATGGTGCCTCTTGGCAAGGCTATTTTACCAGGTCAGAAAGTGATATTTGATATGGAGTTTGAAGCGCAGGTGCCTTTACAGATAAGACGCAGCGGCAGGGATAATCCCACCACAAAAGTACGCTATTCCATGAGCCAGTGGTACCCGCGGATTTGTGCTTATGATAAAGACGGCTGGCACCCTGCGCCTTATGTGGCACGCGAGTTTTACGGCCCTTTCGGAACTTTTAACGTGAATATCAGTATTGATAAAAATTATATGCTGGGTGGAACCGGTTATCTTACCAATGCCAGCCAGGTAGGGTATGGTTATGAGGCAGCGGGCGTAAAAGTAAATCCTCCGGCAGGTGAAAAGCTTACCTGGAAGTTTACGGCGGATAATGTGCATGATTTCATGTGGGCAGCTGATACCGCTTTTATTCATAAGAAAAAGCGGATAGCTGACGGGATAACACTGCACCTGCTGTACAAGCCTGCAGGAAAAGCGCCTGAGGAATGGGAAGATATTTTAACCAAAGCAGAAAAAGCATACCCGTTTATGAAAAAGCATTTCGGACCTTACCCGTATAAGCAATATTCATTTATTACCGGTGGTGACGGTGGAATGGAATATCCTATGGCTACCTTACTGGCCGGCCCCGGCGCATGGTTACACGAGTGGTTTCACAGCTGGTACCAGGGGGTGCTGGCAACTAATGAAAGTAAATATCCGTGGATGGATGAAGGCTTTACTACCTATGCTGAACAAAGAACTGACGCCTGGCTGAAAAGTGATTCTGTTTCTTTTGCCCAGGCAGATAGCTATAAAAGTTATTATGCCCTTGTACGCAGTGGACTGGAAGAGCCCCTCTCTACTCCTGCCGATTATTTTAATACGAACTATGCTTATAGTGCTGCCAGCTACAATAAGGGCGCTGTTTTTATAGAGCAGCTGGGTTATATTGTTGGTGCTCAGACAAGGGACAAAATTTTGCTGGCTTACGATGCGGAATGGAAATTCAGGCACCCTGATGCTGATGATTTCATCCGGCTTTCAGAAAGCATCAGCGATATAAAGCTGGACTGGTACAAAGCATTCTGGATCAATTCAACGAAGACGATAGATTATGCTATTGACAGCATCTGGGAGCAGAACGGGAAAATGCAAATAAGGCTTCGCAATGCAGGATTGATGCCTATGCCCATTGATCTGGTGATTACCAAAGAAGATGGCAGTAAGGAAATGCATTATATTCCCCTGGACCTGATGTATGGCTTAAAACCTGCTGAAAGCAGCGTTCCACGCAGGATACATCCCATATGGAGATGGACCATCCCTACTTACACCTTATCAGTTGAACTGAAAAAAGAAGATATTGCAGCTATTGAGATAGATCCCAGCCAGCGAATGGCAGATGTTAACAGGCACAACAATATGGTGAGTTTTTAAAAGTATAATAGCCTGCTGGTGAAGCGCCGGGTGATTGATCACCCGGCGCTTTTTAATTTCAAAATAAATTTTGTAAAATGAAAAAATGTTCTACATTTGTAGAAATAAATCTATAATTGTAGAATGATAAAATTATCAAAATCAGAAGAACAACTGATGGAGTATATATGGCAAAAGGAAAGGGCATTTATGAAAGACCTTATTGATTGCTTTCCGGAACCCAGGCCGGCAAGTACTACTATTGCTACTCTTTTAAAGCGCATGACAGATAAGGGAGTGATCGCATTTACCCAATACGGGAATTCAAGAGAATATTATCCATTGATTAGGAAGTCGGATTATTTTTCAAGACATGTAAACAGCCTCATCAAAAACTATTTTGATGATTCGGTGCTGCAGTTTGCTTCTTTCTTTACCAAAGAAACAAAGCTTACCAAAGAGCAGCTGGAAGAATTGAAAAAAATCATTGATGCTGAAATTCAAAAGAAAAAAAAATGACGCTATACTTTTTTAAAATGATTGTTTGCAGTAGCGCTTTTTACGCTCTGTACGCGTTGCTTTTCCAGAAAGAAAAAATGCTGGTGTTTAACAGGTGCTACTTGTTATGCGGACTTGTGATCTCATTTTTTATACCATTGATCACTATCTCCGTAAAAACGCCTGCACCGCAACTATTGAACAATAATAATTTGCCTGTTATATATGCGGCAACTGATCTGCAGCCTTTGCCACAAGAAGCTCCCGATTACCTGCTATACATTGCGGTGGCTGTATTTTCAGCAGTGAGCATAGCATTGTTAATACGGTTTTGTTTTAACCTGTACAAAATACGGCAAAGGATAAATGAAAATGAAGCCATATATATTAATGGAGTACGCGTTGTTTTGCTAAACACAGAAACAGTGCCTCATAGCTTTATGGAAGTGATATTTTTAAATAAAGCAGAGTATGAAGCGGACAGGGTAGAAGCAGAAGTACTGGAACATGAGCTGGCGCATATACGCCAGAAACATAGCTGGGATATTTTATTGGTTGAGCTGTTACAGGTTTTTGTATGGTTTAATCCAATGATTTACCTGTACAGGTGGGCTGTAAAAATTAATCACGAGCTGCTGGCCGATGCTGCCGTAGTAAAATATACTGGTGATGTGCGCAGTTATCAGCATGTTTTACTGCAACGGGCTGTTACGCAGAGTCCGTTGGTATTGGTCAGCAGCTTTAATTTCCACACCACTAAAAAACGATTAATTATGTTACAAAAACCATTCAATAAACGAAAAGCTACAAAGCTGTCTTTATGGGTAATTCCTTTAGTTATAATGCTTACATTTTCCTTTTGTAACAGGGTAACGAAGAATGATCCTCCGGCAGAAACAGAGGGCACAGCAGACACGCAAGCAATTACTGCGCAGCAGCATACTGCCTTGCAGGATACCGGTAACTCCCTTCCGGGTAAAGACAGCAGCCGGGATGTTTCGCCACCGCCACCACCTCCGAAAATAGAGATAAAGAAGTTCGCTCCGCCCAAAATAATAAGAGATGATCCCGAGGGACCAGGCGCCACAGTTGAGGAACTGGCAACCTACGAGTCAATAGTTAAGAGAATGAAAGCCGGTGAAAATGGTTATAAAACGGAGAGTAGTGATTTTAGGGACTTACAGGCCATTTATAAAAAAATGACAATTCAACAAAGACGAGATGCAAGTTGGTTACTGCCGCCGCCGCCACCAAAAAGTGGGGTGATAAAGTTTACTCCTCCAAAAATAGTTAAAGATGGCAGTGATACGGTGAGGTTTACTCCGCCTCTGATTGTAAAAGATGAGGAAGTACAGGATATAATCAAAGAATCACCAGGAACCGAAGGCGTTGATAAGCCCCGGGGTATTGTGTTTTAGCGGCTGATGATATGCTCAGTTTCTCTCATCTGCCCAAAAGACAGATGAGAAAAATTATATTGTAACACCTAATTGTAATTATGCTGTGTTCTTACATATTCAGAAGGTGTCATGTTAAAATGTTTCTGAAAATTTCTGCCTAATTGTGTTAAAGAATTATAGCCCACGCTGTAAGCCACTTCATTTAGCCTTACTGACCTGTTAGCGAGCAGTTCAACAGCTTTTTTCAGGCGTGTAACATTGATCATTTCGGCCGGTGACATATTGGAGATAGAGCTGATCTTCCTGTAAAGATTGGTCCGGCTCATGTGCATGCACTTTGCCAGCAATACAACATCTAAGTCCGGATTAGTGATATTTTCATTAATATGAGCTTCCAGTGTTTCTAAAAATGCTTTGTCGGTTGCTGTATAGGCAATGCTGGTGATGTGAGCAGTTGGTGATTGTGCAAAGTGCTTTTTTACCTTTTCCCTGTTTTTTAGCAGGCTGTTAATCTGCGCAAGCAGGAACTCCATAGAGAAAGGCTTTTCAATGTACACATCTGCTCCGGCATCTAACCCTTCAATCTTTGACTGCAAGGTATTCTTGGCTGTGAGCAGTATAACCGGTATGTGGCTGAATTCAAAATTAGCTTTAATGGATTCACATACCTGGAAGCCGTTTAATCCGGGCATCATCACATCACATATAACAAGGTCAATATCGTTTTTTTGCAGCTGGTCCATGGCTTTGCTGCTGTCCGATATACATACCGTATGGCAATGATCTTTCAGTCCGTCTGATAAAATAAAAAGAATATCCTCATTGTCATCAACTATTAATACGGTTCTTTTTTCCTGCATCCGTTAATTTTTAGCTTTGATAGGGGCTGCTGCATAAGGCAGTGTTAGTTCAAAAATATTGAAATTATTTATAGCAAAATACTCCAGTGTCCCTTTATGAAGCTCTGTAAAAGATCTGGCCAGTGAAAGGCCGATGCCCGATCCCGCAACGTTTTTGATATGAAGCCTTATAAAAGGCTCAAATATCTTATCTCTGAATTCAGGTGGTATGGCAGGCCCGTCATTCATTACAGTTATCTGTATTGTCTGTTGAAGCTCCGGCTTTTTCATTTGCAGACTAACTTCTGTATCGCAGTATTTGATAGCATTATCCATAAGGTTACTTATTATTTTAGTTAGCGCATCTTTATCACCCCATATAATGACCGGTTGTGCTGCAACCGAGAGGCTGTACTTTATTTTTCTCTGCTCCATAGCAGGTGTAAAGCGGCTCCATGTATCTGTTATTATTTCGCTTATATCTGTTTGCGAAAAATAAAGCTGGTAGTGGTCTGTTTCTGTTTTTCTGAAATCAAGCAGCTGGTTGGTCAGCTCAAAGAGCCGGTCAGCATTGCTTTTCATTATTTGTAAATGCTTTTGAAATTGTGGTATTTCTCCGGCGTTTTTGCTTATTGTTTCAAGCGGTACTTTTATTAATGTGAGAGGAGTTTTTATTTCATGGGTAATATTAGTGAAAAAGTCCATCTTGGCCTGGTACAGCTCCTTTTCTTTATTCAATACAAAAAGATCCATCTTATAACGCTGCTTTTCTTTTTGCCGGTTACTGAAATACTTGTATAACAAAGTGATAAGAACGATAACGGCTATGCTGTATAAAAGGTAAGCCGTCTTCGACTTCCATATTGGTGGCAGGATCCGGATGGTTATATTTTTTTCGTTAGGCATCCACAGGCCTGCCCCGTTGGTGGATCTTACAGTAATATCATATTTGCCGGGAGAAAGGTTGGTGAATGCTATTTTTCGCATATTGCCAAGCTGGTACCAGCCGCTGTTATTTATTTTGTAGGCATACGTTATATTCACAGGGTTGGTGAAGTTCAGAGCGACGAATTCTATATTGAAGGAAGCCTGGTTATAAGGCAGCTCCAGGTGTCGGGTATTAAGCAAAGATATCCTGCTTCTGTCCGTACTGTCAGGTTGTAAGTTTATGCCTGGTTGCTGTAGGGCTGTTATATAAAGCGGTGGTATATAAGCCTTGCTGTGAAATGCAGATGGATTGAACCGGATTAGACCTTTAATACTTCCTATGTATATATCTCCATTAGTCTCTTTATATACTGATTGGTAGTTGAACTGGTTATTAAGAATGCCGTTATATCTTCTGAATATTTTTATCTGCCGGCTTTTGTGATCAAGCCGGGCCAGTCCCTGTGAAGTAGGTATCCAGTAATTATTAAAATTGTCCTGTACAATACTATAAACAATATCGCTTGGCAATCCTTTCACTTTGTTATAATAAATACGGGAGCTGTCCTTTAAGTTCAGCTGATGCAAGCCGTCAGTAGTACATACCCACAGGTATTTGCCGGTATCTTCCATAAGGTACAATATCCTTGTATCGGAAAGCTTATGGCCGTTATTTGTATTGGCAGTAAATAAACCGGCGCCGCTTTTAGTAAGATAAAACAAACCCCTGTTATGTGTGCCTATCCAAACGGTGCCATTATGATCTTCGGTTATGGCAGAATAAAAAGTATTGACAGGCAGCTCCTTTATAAGATAGAACAATCCTTTTTGTATATCAAATCTGTAAATGCCCTGTGCCGTACAAATAAGGAGGATATTGTCAGAAGTGCGGAAAATTTTGTTTATGAAATTACTCTTAAGCTGGTAAGGCCCGCTGCCTGCAGGATAATTTTTAACTACTTTACCGCTGGCTATATCCATTACATCAATGCCATGCTCAAAAGTCCCTATCAGCAGCTGGTTTTCCAGGGCCAACAGTCCATGAATATTGGAGCTTGACATCCGGTTAACAGGATTGGGAGTATATTTTATAAACAGTTTTTTTGATGCATCATACTTTGTAAGTCCCCCGTCTTCCGATCCAATCCACAGGTTGCCGTACCGGTCTTTTGTGATCTCTCTTATCGCATTACCTGCTAATGAATTGGCCAGCGGGGTAGGAAAATATTTTTCAAACTGGTTATTATTATAAGATAAATAGTTGATGCCGCCAAAGTAGCTGCCAATCCATACGCCGCCTTCATTATCCTTGTACATACCGTAAAGTGCATTATCTGATAAGGAATAAGGATTGGCAATGTCCTTAATAAATCTCTTGAACCGGCTGGTGTATTGGTTGTAAAGAAACAATCCCCGTTCAGTACTGATAAACCATGTGCTGTCGGATTGTTTAAGTATCCCTCTCACAAAAATATCTTCACCTGTGTTCTCCTTATTGATCAAAGGATATGCTTTTGCATTATTGATATCAAACTTCATCAATCCTTCTGCCGATGTTCCGATCATTAAATAGCCGGCATCGTAACCTGCTATTGTTTCAATGCTGTTTAAATGGCTCCCCGATAATTTAAAAGCAGCCACACTGTCTGCCGAAAAGTATAAAAGCCGGCTATCGGAGGTCCCTAACCATATACTATTGCCAATATTGCTTCTATAGATCGTTGTAAGTTCCTTCACGCTCCCAAATGTCTTTTTTATCAGCGATCTTCCTAAGCCTGTAAAATGAAAGAGCTGATTTTTGATGGTAAAGAAGATCCCGCCTTTTCCATCGTCACATATACTTCTGACTGAACCTGGGGCAGCGATATTTAATTTGCTGAAGGAGTCACTGTCATAATTATAATAATACAATCCTTTTTCAGTACCGATCCATAAAATGCCCCGGCTATCTTTTAACAGGCTGTAAATTGAATTACTGCCGATGCTGCCGGCTTCACCGGTGTTGCGGTATATTTTAAAGTTGTTACCGTCAAATTTATTTAGTCCGTCCGAAGTGCCAAACCACATAAACCCCAGTCGGTCCTGCACAATATTGATCACCGAATTGTTGGATAAGCCATCTTCTACTCCATAGTGTCTGAAGTAAAAAGACTGACCTGATCCCACAACAGGAAAGCAGCATAAGAAATAAATGACAAGCAGCTCTTTCATTCGCCTGCTAAAATACGTATAGTACACAGTTACTGGTAAAAATGGTACAAATTGATGAAATTCTGGAACAAAATATTATAGCAATGTTTGGTGAGATAAATAATTTTGTGCCGCTTAAACATTGGCAGGATGCCATGGCTTAAGCCGGAACATAAAGACGATTGTATAAAACCTTAACGATTCTTATCGGCTGAATTCAGACCATCGTAAATAACCGTACAGGCATTTATCGGCAAACTGCGCAGAAGTGCAGCAGGGGCATATTGTCCGCGGGGAAAGACTTTGCCTTTAATCAGGTTGTTTCAATGCGATAAGAAAGGAGTATTCAAACCATAATTATGATTGATAAAAACAGAAATATGAAAAGTAAAGGACTGCGATATCCTAAATGGCCGTTTTTTGTATGCTGTGCTTCAATTCTTCTCTTATGCTGCAAAAAGAAGGATATAGATAGCAAACCGGTAGTACCATTCGACGCTTCCCAACCGGTTACCATTGACCATTTCACGCCCGACAGTGGCGGGGTAAGTACGCAAATGCTTATTTACGGCAGCAACTTCGGCACAGATACCTCTTTTATTAAAGTTTATGTAAATGACAAACGCGCTCCTTTAATAGGATCCAGCGGTTCTATTTTATATGTATCAGTGCCTTCAAAAGCCGGTACCGGCGAGGTAAAAGTAGTGATGGGTAAGGGGTCAGGTACAAAAGAAATAAAAGCGTCTGTTCCATTCAATTATATTTTCCGGCCATCGGTAAGCACTTTAGCAGGTTTTACAAACGAGAGGGGCGAGTCTTCTATAGTGGATGGCGATATAAGCAAGGCCCAGTTTGAAG
>JASGDI010000181.1:0-26686 GCA_049841335.1 Niabella sp.
ATAATAATAGTCGTCATAGGTCAACGGAACATCTACTTCCACATTGCCCGGAATGCCGCCGGAAGCATGTTTGAGAATAAATCCCCCGTTGGAACCATTTGCGGCACGATAGGCAGGTGATGACAATGAGGTGATCATTTCTTCTGCTGCTTTTTGATATATCGCTCCCTGTTTTTTATTTACATACCCTGCCAGTTCAATTAGTGCAGATGCTGTAATAGCTGCTGCAGACGCATCACGAGGTATCTCTTTGTATCGGGAAGGATCATATTTCCAGGGTGGATCAAAACCCGGCTGCCCTACATTAAAATCCCAATACGGTATCCTGTCAGGCGGAAGGTTGCTGTGGTTTATAAAAAAATCTGCCATTTTACATGCCGTTTCTAAAAAGCGGGGGTCTTTTGTTTCGCGGTACACCATAGTAAATCCGTAGATGCCCCATGCCTGCCCGCGCGACCAGGTGGAATTATCGGAAAAACCCTGTTGGGTTTCACGGCTGTTCACTTTTCCGGTTTGCACGTCATAATCAACCACATGATAACTGCTAAAATCCGGTCTCAAATGATGCTGCATTGTCATCTCCGCATGTTTGATGGCAATATCTTTAAAATAGGGTTCCCCGGTTACTTTTGATGCAAAGAAGAGCAGCTCAAGGTTCATCATATTATCAATGATGACCGGAAAGTTCAGCATTCTTTTTTTATCAAGGGAGGCAATACCATCCCAGGACTTAATACATCCCACGCGGGGATCAAAACGGGTAGCCAGCGATTTTGCCGATCTTACCAGGATATCCTTATACCTGTCATCAGGAAATAAACGCAAGGCATGTCCGTAACTGCAATACATCATAAAGCCCAGATCATGATGTCCGGTCATTGTTTTTAATTCCTCCATCTTCTCTATCTTTTTACGGGCTTCAGCCAGCAGCGCTTCATCTTTAGAGAACTCATACAAATAAAGCAGTGTTCCGGGATAAAAGCCGCTGATCCAGGCACGAAGATTTACAGTAAGGAGCCTGCCGTTCTCAAAAGTCCTGGGCCACTGATCAGGCTGCAGTTGTTGCATCAAATGCCGGTACTGTCCGGCAGATTCCTGCAGGCCGGTTGAAACCGTCTGCAACACCTGCGACTGCGGCTTTAAACGATGTTTACGCTGGGCATTTAGAGATACCTGCACACCCAACAAAAAGAACACACCTGTAACAATTACAATATTCTTCACTTTACAACTCATATTTATAAGAATAATTTATTTTTTTTAGGGCCCGTTACATTTTTATTCTTAAGGTTTATTACCCATTTATTTTTGGAGCGTTCTGATACACTCTTCAGTTCTTTTTGTTCTCTTTTCCAAATAGTTGCTCTATAGCCTGAGCGCTTACTTCATCGTTCGGGTTAAACTCATTGCTGCTGACATATCTTTTCAAGCTATATAAAAGCTGACGCGCAACAGGCCGGTGATCCATGTTATTTTTTAAATCAATGGCAGTAACCAGCAATTTTCCTTTACCCACTTTTGCTTCATATAACATACCGAGCTTTTGCGGCTTGTTCCAGTCGGGGATCAACTGCACCAATGGTTTGAAACCAAACGGGAAATGATCCAGCACCATAGGTTTGGAATGTGTTACCAGATCCCACCATTGCCAGTTGGAATGATACTCAGTCGGGAAATGGCGCAGCGCCGGATGCCCGGGATCGCAAAGGATACCCAGCAAATTCGGAGGCATACCGGACCACACAGTATTCCAGGAAATACCGGAGAAACCGGGCACGATTGCCGATGCTACTTTTGCGGTATCCGCCAATAATAACACATTACCCCCTTTTTCCAGGAAAGCCGCCACGCCAGGGGTCCAGCTATCGGCGATCATTATTTTACCGGTTTTTACTTCCGGTAACTGTGCCGGATACACCCATACATTCCAGTGGTTGCTGTAAGAAGTACCTGGTATGCCAACGGTCAGCTTCATTTGCGCCGCCTGTCCAATATCATGAAGCGGCACCGAAATTTCACCCAATGTAAACGGACTTCCTATTGGGATATCTGTTTTATCAAAAGTCCCGGATGCATAAATATTCCCGTCCGGAAAATGGATCGCCCATTGAGGGGTTACTCCCTTCAGGGCCGCACTGTCGAAATTAGCAAACTGCGCGGTTGCTGTAAAGGTCTGATCATTGGTCCAGGTAAAAGATGCGGTTCTTAACAGTGCCACCCGTTTGTTCTGGAACCGGCTGAACTCGGCCGCATTCGTAAAAGGTTTTGGATCCCAGAATATATCTACCACCCCCACCGGCGCAGTGCCCTGCCCGGGGAAATCGTTCAGTTGTAAAAAATGGTATCCGGCCAGTCCGGGAGTGCGAAGGTAAGATTCGATCTCTTCTTTGTTCTGAACCACTTTAAATTTACCCGATGCCATCGTAAAATCCGCTGCCTGATCAAGCATGTTCTTATCGCGAAGCAGCTCGCGAAACAGCTCGTAATTGTAAGGCTTCAGCACACCCGTATATTTTGCTATCTCGTTAAAGTTGGGATAAGAGCACCACTGTCCCACTTCATGTGTAATAATGGGTACTTTGTATTTGTTTACATAATCCGCATAGTCATACCTGGTATCCAGCGGTTGCTTATTAAACCGGCTGTTCAGGCCCTCCTTCCAGCGATGGGGCCTTGCACCATACAGTACGTGATAGTCGCTTTCATCAATTAACGGATAGGCCGCGCTACCGGTATAAAGCCGGCGGGGATCAATTGTTCGCCAGTGTGTTACCTGCGCCGATAAAAATTCCTTTACCCCCGGGCCAACCAGTTCATTGCCCTCACATAACATAATAAATGAAGGATGATTGCCATAAGTCCTTAATATCTCTTCGGCCTCTCTTTTTAAAAAAGCATTTACAGCGCTGTCCTTGCCTACTGTAAAACGCCAGTCAGGATTCTCTACCTGTAAATAAAAACCCAGTTCGTCAGCTGCTTCAAATGCAGCCCTGGGCGGACACCAGGTATGAAAACGCATAGCATTTAAACCATAAGCCTTACAGGTGGTGAAGATGCGCAGCCATGCTTCTTTGTTCGTGGGCGGATAGCCCGTAAGCGGGAACTCTGATGAATTAACGGTGCCTCTTATAAATGAAGGCCTGCCGTTGATCTCAATACGTACACCCTGTGTTTTCAATGTACGCACCCCAAATTCCAGTTCAGCATCGTTTGTATACTGGCTATTGCCTGAACCCGCTTCCATATCCAGGTACAGGCGATAAAGCGCCGGCGAAAACTCATCCCAGGTTTGAATGTCATCGCCAAGGGATATAATAGTATTGACGATGATCAGGGAATCAGCTCCGCTAAAAGTGATCCGGCCGGAGGGAATGGCCTGTGGCTGTGAAACATTGAAAGTGGATCCTTTGAAACTTAACGAACCCTGCACGGCCTTTTTTGAAGGATTAAGAATGCGCACTGCCAGTTTTACTTCTTTCCGTTCTGCATCAGGATAAGCCTGAACATCTTCAATACTGACCTTATCAAAAGCAGTTAATGCAATTTTACCGATAACCCCATTCCAGTTCGTTTGTGTTTCGGCGCTGGTAGCATGAGCATATTCTATGTTATAGATCATGTCATTATTTACCTTCAGGAGTATTTTATTTTTCCTGCCCGGTTGCAGCAGCGATGAGATCAAATAACGGTGCGGTGCAGAGAGACTTTCTCTTTTTCCTGCAGGCTTGCCGTTCACCCACACTTCGGTTTGCCAGTGCGCCCGCTCCAGGAACAGTTCCACCTCTTTGTTTCCCCAGGTTTCAGGAATCATCAGCTCTTTTTCATACCAGGCTATTCCTTTGTATTCATAGGCCCTGGTAAGCCTTAAGGAAGTTGTGCCCTGTGTTTTATATCCCTTATTGTTCTGATCAGTAGAACCGGGCAGGGTTACCGTTTCTGCCAGGGAGGGCAGCAATTGCACGCCGTTAGCGCTGATACCTGTTTCAAAAGGATCTATTTTAAATTTCCATATACCTGCCAGGGAAATAGTTTCCCCGGAAGATGATACCTGCTGTGCATGAGCGGATAATGAAAATCCTAATAAAAACGCTATAGCAAAAGAATGTATGCTTTTCTTTTTCATAAAATTAATAGCTGCCGGTAAAAACTATTGGTAAGATCCTACTATCGTCAATACCGCCTTAGAGGGTACTTTTATTTCACCCGGTTTGCCAACCGATCTTTTAAGATCGCGGCTATGATCTGTGGTATAAATATCTATGGCACCTTCCAGTCCTTTAAGCTGTAATACCTGCTCTTTATCCTGTGTATTGATAATAACCAGCACTGTTTTTTTTGTAGCTGCCTCTTTATACGCAGACACCCACAGGCCAAGAACAGGCTGACCGGATACAGCAGCACCGATCCTCTTCATTCCCGGCCTTACAAAGCGGGAAAAATTCCCCAATACCCAAAGCTGTTTGGAAGGTGATACCAGGCCGTCTTCTTTACAGGCAGCCGGATCTATTTTTCCTGAAAGGGCATTTATATATACCAGGGCATCGCTATAATCATAAGGGCTGATAGCCAGCCACCATTGCCAGGAGCTCATGTTGGCCACCGCCAGGTCATGATGCACCACCTTTGCTACATATAACCCGTAATCAATTCCTGTATTACGTGGCGCGCCTTTGAACTGATTGCAGATATTACCTAATATGCCAAACTCCGTCTGCCATACAGCCAGTGACGGATCCACCTTCTTTATAGCGGCCTGCACATTATTTCTTACCTGTATCATATCCCTGTCCGGACAGGTGGTAAAATAACTATGTCCTGTGATCACAGGCGCCACCTGCTTCAGGTTCCCTATATAAAGTGGCGATGCCGGTGAAAAGAATTCATATACCTGGTTCCCTCTGCCGTCTTCATTTTTTTCATACAAAAAATTCCACTGGCCGGCTTCTCCTATAATGACCTTAGAACTGCTTCCCTGCATACGCGCATCCAGCGCTTTCGCCAAACCGGCTATTTCTGCGTTAGTAGCCTGGGTACCTTCCTGGCTGGCACCGCTGGCTTTGCCCCATTGCCACTGTGGCTCATTAACAGGACTCAGGTAATCAAATCCAAAATGACGGGTAACATTTACCAAAAAATCGGCATAGTCTCCTGTTTTACCCGGGAGTATATTCAAATAAGGCTGTTCTGAACTATTATAAGATTTCCCATTCTTTGCCATAAAAACAGGGGGCGTCAGCGAAAACCCTACCCTATTTTTAACACCCCTGGCTTTTGCAGCCCGGAGGAACCATTGCTGCCCCTGTTGCTTATTCCAATTGTACGAACCCTGTTCATTTAAAAAGCACTCTTCTCTTCTCCATTCATCTGCTATGTTGCTGGACGTACCTTGTTCAAAACTCCCACTGCCAATATTAAAACGCCATAAGGACAGCCCGATACCTTTGGGGCTGCCATCGGCAAGCGTATCCAAACTAAACAGAAGATCTGCTATATAATTCTTCTTTTCCTCATCCTGCCATTTACCTACAAATTTGGCGGTCCAGCAGTCAGACGCGCCAAAGCTATGGATCGTCTGCATTTCGGCGGCCGGGTCAATAGTAATTACTATTTTATTTCCGGGCTGCCCGTCATCTCCCGGCACTTTTAATTTATCACATGCCAGCAGAAAAGAGGCTGCAGCCATTAACAATAATAAACCCCCTGTTTCCCTGCTTTTTAATCTGTTCTTCTTTTTAACCTGCATGATACTATTCAATTACCTGTTTTTTCCTGCACGTGAACTATTTCCGATTACTACCTGTTAAGGCCCTGTCCTTACAATACGAAAGCGATTTAGTATAAGATCATAGGATGCGCTGTAAGTACCTACCGGCGAGGTTGAAAATCCCCAGGCAACACCGCCGGTGCTTGGTCCTACAGGAGCTACAATAGTAACCAGATCGCCGTAATCATCCACCATTGCAGAACGTGCTGCAGCAAGCCGGAACCATCCTTTGTTCCAGACATCTGCCCCTGTTGCTGCCAACGGGGCATTTAAACTCATATTGGAAGAAGAACCATTTGTTCTGAAAGTCCCGGTATACAGGTATTTATTTTTACTATCCCTGTTCAGCTTGGGAGAAGTAGCGATCTCGGTCCATCCTCCCCCGCCTCCAACTACCGTAGAACCTGTTACCGCTAAATAATCCCAGGGATTGCTGTCTGACCAGCCCGGGTATTTTGTAGCGTCTACAGGTAAAACCGGGTTATAAGGGGTGGCCGTAACAGTACGTTTGGTCATATCCACTGCTATATGGTAATAACCGGGTTCGTCAGAAGGAAGGCCAAAGCCTGCATCTGCCAAATCAGTAGTGATAACGCCGGGTGTTGTTTTATGCAGGGCGGCAACATTTTCACCGGTAAGGGTGTAATTAATCCCTGCCTGCGTGCCCCCGGTATTATTGAAAGGTTTGTTTGTTCCCAAAAAGGCAACAAACCTGATATTCTTTTCCCCTGTATGGTAGTAATCAATCAGGAAGGTGTTCGCTCCCTGTTTTTTCATTGAGTAAATGGTACCAATACCTCTGCAGGCTCCGTAATGATCATAGCCCTGGCCCGTTACTTCTGACTGGTCTTTGGCGTCAGAAAGGTATAAGCGGTCAATGTACCCCACAGAAATTGATCCTCCTACGGTCTTCTTGTTCCCGCTGGCATCAACAGAACGAACAATGTACTGGTATTGCCCTACTTTACCACCGGGAAGGGTGAATGATTTTACCAAATGATACTGCGTCTTATCGGCCATGTCTGCAAACTCTATAATTTCGGACACATCTACCGGTTGTCCTTCTGCAGTCTCGCCCCATAATTTCACTTCAACACGTTCTATTTCCTGGTCGGCTATCTGGGCTTCTATATTAACCGGCACCGGCTGTGGAGAGAATCCGATGAACTTAGTTGTTGTTGGCTGAACCACCACTATATCAGGCGGGAGTACATCCGGGTTATACCCGGGTATAAGATTCTGGGAAGACAGATCTTCCACTTCTACGCTTTTTTTAATAACCCCGCCTTTTGAATTGGTAATGGTTAATTCAATAATATGCTGGGTTGGGTTCACGTCTTTGGCAACCAGGAAAGTATCTTTAATAGTGTACGATGACTGACTGGTGACCTTAAAAGTGGTGTCCAGCTTCCATTCCCCGTTCTTTAAACGAACAGTGCTGATGCCGTCTGCGTCAGTTACATTCGCATTAACAGCCAGTTTATACTCGGGCCCGATCCATAATAACCGCGCTTCTGATTCACCCACCTGTGGCCGGGATTGCTGATCGCTATCGCCAAACATAACTACTTTATCACAGGAAACTGCTCCCAGCAATAAAAAAGCACTGCTTACCAGTAGAGATAATATTTTCATATCTATGTTTTTTATTATTCACAATATTTGTCTACCCTTTTATGGGGTTCATAAAAACACTCCATTCAGTTGTTTTTAACTACAACCTATTACGCAAAGCAGCAGACAGCATTACGCATAACATTATTTTAAACCCCTACCAACCGTTGTTTTGTACTAAATTCCCTTTGCTTTTCAAAACTTCCGCTTCAGGTATGGGATAGAAGTACATTTTTTCGCTAAAGGTCCGGTCTTCGGCTTTTATAACTTTATACTTGAAAGTTCCGTCTGTATTTTTATCAATACGCATCGCCATAACGGGCATATTTTCTGTTTCGCCTGCTATTTTCCAACGGCGCACATCAAAGAAACGATGCTCTTCAAAAGCCAGCTCTACCCTGCGCTCGTTGTGAATGCGCTCCCGCATTTCCTGTTGGGAAAGACCCGGAGGTAAAACCGGCATAACCACGCCGGTGCGTTGCCGTACCATATCTACAGCCGCTTTTGCAGTCATTGAATATCCCTGGGAAACTTCGGGGCCAAAGGCTTCGTTCATGGCCTCTGCATAATTTAACAGCACTTCGGCATACCTGAACAGCATCCAAACGTGTACGCTGCTGGTATTTTGTTCCAGGTTCAGGCTCTCATCAATAAACTTCCTGAGATAATAGCCCGTTGTAGTAGCTCTTAATTTACCTAATCCGTCTAATCCACCTACCCAGGCTTCCACAGGGCGTGTTTTAAACGTAGTGTTATTGGTCAGAATTGAAAAGCCCAGGCGAGGGTCTCTGTTGGCGTAGGGATTATCAGGGTTATATCCTGAACCAGGTTCATGGATCATCATCCCTGTTGGTTTCATTTCATACGCATCTACCAGGTTTTGAGAGGGAGCCGTACTGCCCTGCCCGCCCTGTGTGTAACCTACTGGATAATTTAAACGCTCAAAATTATTGGAAGCACCTGATTGTATAGCAAAAATGACCTCGGGATTGCTATCCGCGCCATTACCCAACCTGAACAGGCCGGTATAATTGTTATGTAAAGCATAACGACCCAGTTCTATCACTTTGTGGGCAGCAGCAGCAGCAGCAGCCCATTTGGAAACATCGTTAGCCGGATTGTGCAAAGGACTGGCTACATATAATAATAACCGGGCTTTGAGCGCGAGTGCAACACCCTGTGTAATACGTCCACGCCATTTTTCAGAGGAGAATCCCACCCAGGTAGTTTTTAACTCCGGGAAGGCAGCATCACACTCCTTACTTACATACTTTACACAAGAATCGAAAGTATTTCTTGGCATCTGCGCTAACTCTTCATCGCTGTAGGTTGACCGGTCGATGATCGGCACTCCTCCATATCTTTTTATCAGCTCAAAATAATACAACGCCCTTAATACTTTCACTTCGGCTCTCAGCCAGGTAATGTCCTGTACATTTGCTTCATAATTGGCTTTGTTAGCAGGATCAGTGGTATCCCTGTAAATAATCTGCCGGTAATCTGTCGATTTTTCCAGGAAAAGGTTTGCCCTGCGAATACCCTGATAAAAATGGGCCCAGCAATCTTCCGGATTAGAAGCGGCCGTCCAGGTACCCGTATTGAACTTATGAATGTCGGATGCTGCATCCGCATGGTCTGCTTCATCAGACGCTGAAGCCAGCATGGCATTCTGGATACGGCTAAATCCAAACCGGTTGTATATAAAGGCATATACACCAAAGCCCGCCTGTTGTATCCGGTCGTAGTTCACAAACACTTCCTCCTCCTTATAATTCGATTCTATTTCCCGGTCTAAAAATTTACTGCACCCCGAAGTGAATATCAAAATGAATGAAAGGCTGCAGATCACTTTTATATATTTCATTCGTATATCTTTTATGTTTTTAATTGCCGAATGGAACTCCGCATATATATTATCTGTGTGAGAAGAAATTATCGTGCTCCGTTTCATCTGTTTATTTTTTTTAAGTTTTGTATCGGTTTTTCAGCCCTATGCCTTAAAACCTTACATTAAGCCCTGCCGCAAACGATTTGAGCAAAGGATAGCCCATGCTTAGCGTAACAGGATCAACATCTACTGCAAGATCATCCCAGGTAACCAGGTTGGTGCCGCTTATAAAAATCTTCAAATTTTCCATTCCCATTCTTTTGACCAGCTTACCGGGTAAGCTGTAGCCCAGCTCTACATTCCGGAGCCTCAGATAATTAGCATCCCGTACCCAAAAAGTGGAAGATTGATAATTATTGGCGTTGGATTGCGTGGTTAAGCGCGGAAAAGTAGCTGTAGCATGCGTTTCCGGCGTCCAGTGCCCTTCAACCGCCCAGTCAAGGATATTATTGTTACTAATAAATGGCTGAAATAAATACCCGTTCAGATAAACACTGTTATGCGCAATTCCCTGCAGAAATACATCCAGGTTAAAGCCCTTATAATACAGGCCAGCGTTAATGCCATAATTAATACGCGGATAATTTTGCTTACCAATGGCAATCTGGTCGTTCACGTCAATGATCCCGTCATTATTTTGATCCTTATATTTCAGATCTCCCGGCCTCACAACAGAAAAAGTATGGACGGGGCTTGACATAATATCACTTTCATCCCTGAAAAACCCTATGGCTTCCAATCCGAAATACTGGCCTACAGGATGCCCCTGGCGATAACTGTAGGATTCTTTTTTGGGTGTTTCCCAGCTTTCGCGGATCTTGTTAATGGTATAACTAAACTGGCCGCCAATATTGTATTTGAGGTCACCGGTTCCGCCATTATAATTAGCTGCTATTTCAGTGCCGTAATTGGATACCCTTCCTTTATTTACCATTTGCCCGGAAGTGTATCCTGCTAGCGCAGATGTAGTATTGGACATATCTACCAGTATATGACTACGGTCTTCCGCAAACACATCGGCATTGAAGGATAGCCTGTTAAACAAATTGGCCTCAATTCCAAAATTGAAAATATTGGCACGCTCCCAGGTAATATCCGGATTGGACCTTGCCAATTGTACCAGGCCGTTATACCACGTTTGCCCTGTACCGAAATAAGCGCCCTGGCTGCCCGCTACGCCCCAATACTGGTTATAGTTAAACCTGGAGGCTCCTTTATCATTACCTGCCATACCTGCAGACAGTCTTAGTTTGAGATAATTGATCCACCGGCTTTCCTGTAAAAAAGCTTCTTTATGCATCAACCAGCCGGCAGAAAGGGCGGGGAAAAAACCAAAGCGTTTACCGGGCGCATAGTTCTCTATTCCGCTGTATGAAACAACACCCTCTAAAAAATACTTTTCTTTCAATCCATAGTTAAGACGTGTGGCCAGGTTTTGCATAGCAAACGGCGACTGATTTCCCAAAACAATATACCTGTCCTGCTGAAAGAACATCATAGCGTTAAATTCATGATCACCTGTTTTTTTCCCATATTCAAGTCCTCCCTGCATAATCAACCGGTTATTTTCATAATCCCCGCCGGTAACTACTGTCAGGTCCGTACTAAGTCCGCGCTGAATATAGTAAAGAGAATCCTGTCCCGCAGAGCCACGCGTAACAATAGGCTCAAAGTAAGCATAGTTACGGGTTTTGTCATATCGGTTCTGAAGCAGGTTATCAAATAACAGTGCACCGTATACTTTCAAGCCTTTTGTAATAAAATCCAGCTTTTGCGTAGCTCTTATATTCATCTGCACATTACGGTCGTGGCGCGACTGGTAGCCTTTCTCAAGCAAATCTCCAACCGGATTACCGGGATAAGCTGCAGTTCCCGTTATTTCTCCATCAGGAGTTTTTACGGAATATAAGTTAGGCGCGTAGGCAAGCATATTTCTCCAATAGGTTGCAGTAGCCACGCTGGGGAATTTCCTGTCCTGGATATTACCACCCAAACCTGCCTGCACCAACAGGCTTTTTGTAATATTAATATCAAGGTTTGCTCTGAAATTTAAACCATTATAACTTATATTGGCATTCCGTTCCTGATCGGTATGATCATAGAGCCCCTGGTTGTTTACATAGCCTAACATCACAAAGTATTTTGCCGTTTCGTTACCTCCATCAAAGGTTACCGAGTAATCCTGTATGGGAGATTGCTTCCTGAGCACTTCATCCAACCAGTTTACATCAGGATATAAATAGGGGTCTTTTTTTAACCGGTACCCTTCTAACTGCTCTCCTGTGTATAATGCAGGCAGACCATCATTCTCCAGAGCCTGGTTGTACAGCCGTGCAAAGTCATAGGACCCGGCCATTTGAGGTAACCGTGTAGGGGATTGCAAACCATATCTTAAATTGAGACTGATATTGTTTTTCTTACTTATCTGCCCCCTCCTTGTGGTTACCAGCAGCACACCATTTCCGCCCCTGGCTCCATACAAAGCCAGTGCAGCCGCATCTTTCAGCACAGACACGCTTTCAATTTCATCAGGCGATAAGAAACTGATATTATTTACCTGGATGCCGTCTACCAGTAACAGAGGATTATTGTTTACCATTGTATGATATCCTCTTATAGCAATTCCGGGTTCATCAAACCCCGGAGCGCCAGGTGCGTCAGTAATAGTTACCCCTGGAAGCTTGCCTGTTAAAGCATTGGTTAAAGTTGCCGACTGTATTTTCCTTATTTCTGATCCGCTTATACCGGATATAGCGCTTGTTACCTGGTCTTTAGGCTGCGTACCGTATGCCACCCGCACAGAAGAATCGGGATGGGTATCGTACTGGCCTGCCTGTGCATTTATTTCCGCTATAAATGCTCCGCAAAACAACAACAGCAACAGCAATTTTAAAATAGGGTTCTGTTTCATCAGTATCTTTTTTACCGCCTCTGCGAGAGGTCAGTTATTTTCAGTTATTATTGTTTATTATAGACTCTATGAGGGAGCGCCTGTTGCTTACCACTGTGGGTTTTGAACAATATATCCCAAATTGATCTCGCTCACACGGAACGGATATAAATACATTTTGTCATCCCATACCCTATCCTCAAATTTTTCCAGATGATACGTGGGAGTGGTTCCGCCGTTTAACCGCAATCCATACATACCACCCCGCATCACGCCTTCCTCTCCGGCAATTTTCCAGCGACGTACGTCAAAATACCGGTGCTGTTCAAATGCCAGTTCCACCCCTCTTTCTCTCCTGATCTTGTTACGCATATCCGACTGGTTTGTATAAGTGTAGCCAGGCATATTTACCCTGCTGCGTATTTCATTTAATGCCCATATTATTTGCCCGGGATCGCCCCCCATTTCATTCAGGGCCTCAGCATAATTGAGATAGAATTCGGCCAAACGGAAAGTGATCCACTTAGGCGGCGGGTTGGATGCGTTTCTAACGCCTTTTACAAACTTGCGTAAAAACCCTACGCCATTATAAGAATCGAGCAATTTTCCCCTTTGTTCATAAAAATGATATACGGTACCGGAACCACGTTCCCATTCTTCGCCGGAATAAAATACAGAGGCCTGGAATCTGGGGTCCAGTTCCTTTAATTTTCTCCTGTACTCTGAATAAGGATAGTCAACCCCTGGCTGTTCATCCCATACCTGCTCGGTACCATCGGCTTTTTGATAGAATTTTGCAAAATTGAAAGTAATCCCAACGTTAATAGGATCTGAACCTGTATAAACTACAGTGCCCGGTGTCAAAAAGCGCACAAAATAGTTATTAGTACTGGTACCCATTAACCCTGCATCGAGTATGGTTTCGCTCACGCTCGGATTGATAAAGATTTCCTCATAACGATCTACAGGGTTCGTTTTCCCTTTATATAATTCGCACCAGCCGCTTTCATTGGCTGCCCAGTCCAGCACTGCTTTATTTGCTTCAGCAGCCAGTCTCCACCTATCCGCATTATAGCTGGTATATCCAACCATGGCCCTTAGCTGCGGATCACCAACAGGAACATAAGGAGTTTCCGTATTGAATAACGGGCTTGCCGCGTAAAGCAATACCCTGGCCTTTAAAGCTAAAGCAGCACCTTTTACCACTCTTCCGCGAAACCTGCTTTCGTAGCTGTTAGGCAGGCTTTTGGCAGCCTCATCACAACTGCTTACAATAAAATTTACTGTTTCCTCGTAACTACTGCGCGGGATCAGTACTTCAGGAATATCTGAAGAGTTGGTTACTTTAAGTACCTTATCAACTATAGCAATACCTCCCAAACGCTGCATCAAATCGAAGTGCATTAAGGCCCTGAAGAAAATAGCTTCTGCTTTCATCGCAGCTTTTTCATTATCAGGGATAGGCGCTTTATCAATATTTTCAATAAAAATGTTGGCGTTCCTGATGCCTTTATAACAAAACTCGCTTCTGAATTCATACCAATAGATATCACTTGAGCTCCAGTTCCCTTTATTAAAGGCTTCCGCCCCGGTTATATTGGAAAAGGCATCTGCTTCATCACAGGCAGCCGCAACAATAGTATAAGTAGCCCCGTAGTGATAAAAACCACTTTCCCCGGACGCCCAGTAATAAGGAAATTCAAAAATGGAACAGGTTTGATAAACTGTCCACAAAAATTGCTCCGTGCGTTCTCTTGATGAAAAAACAGCATCCAGGTCAATATCACTGCTATCCGGTCTTTCCAGGAACTTATTGCAGGACAGCAACATTAAAAATGAACCAAAGAGCAACAAACGCCAGGGACGTTGATTTGTAAATCTGTTGATTGAAAACTTCATATCAGAATGATTTTATTTTAAAATTCCAGTTGAACACCTCCATTAAATACACGCATGGGCGGATATACCCTTCCCCATAATTCTCTTGCATCAGGATCTTTAGCATATTTCAGATGATGCCAGGTAATCAGGTTATTACCACTGAAATAAACCCTTAGTGACTTGAACCCCACATTTTTCAGGGATTTTGAAGTGAAGCGATATCCCAGTTCCAGGTTCTTTAACCTGAAGTAGGAAGCATCCTGTATCCAGAAAGTGGAAGGCTGATAATTATGCTGGCGGTCTGGTGAAACTTCTACCCTTGGAAAGTTAATTGCTTCACCGGCAGCATAACGTTCCGGTGTCCATCGCTCCATATGCCACTCCTGTGCAGCGCCCCAGGATGAAACGAAAGGATAGGCAGCAGCCGACGCAAAACTTACAGAAACATTATCTGTACCCTGGAATAAGACAGTCATATCGAAACCTTTCCAGGAAAAACCGCCTGTTAAAGTGTATGTAATCTCCGGCCAAGCTGAATTTCGAACGGCACCCATATCATTCTCGTCAATAATGCCATCACCATCCAGGTCTTTATACTTCATATCGCCGGGTTGCAATCCGCCTCCCTCCCATTTTGATTTAGGACGATCGGGATCATTGATCTCTTCCCATGAGTTGTAAAAGCCTTCAAAAACCAACCCGAAATATTGACCTAAAGGACGACCGGTCTGTAACAGGTATTCATACTTTCTATTGGGCTCATCCTGGAATACTACTTTATTGCGTGCAAAAGCATAGCTTCCCTTTACCCAGTACTGAACAGTACGGGTATTACCATTGTATCCCAGTTCCAGCTCATATCCCTGGTTATTGACCTTTCCTATATTAGCCGGTGGCAGTGTGGCGGCCACCAATTCGGGAACAGTGGATAAATACCAGAGAATATTATCCCGTTTTTCTCTAAAGTAATCCCCTGTGAAGGATAATTTATCATCAAAAAACTTTAATTCGATACCGAAATCCATTTTTTTGGATTGCTCCCATGTAACATTGGGATTGCCGATATTACCCTCACGATACATATTGTAACGGGCAAAGTCAACTCCCGGATTACCAAAAACCACTGCCTGGTTCCCACCGTTTACTAAAGTATAAGGAGGATTGAGGTATAAATAACGCTGTCCTCCTATTTCATCATTACCAACCACACCATAAGAACCTCTTAACTTAAGGAAAGAAAACCAATCGCCCTTTGGAAAGAATGATTCATTTGATACCACCCATCCTGCAGATACGGAAGGAAAGAAGCCGAACCTTTGCCCTTCAGGAAAGTTCTCGGAACCATTATAACCCATATTCACTTCTGCAAGGTATCGGCTCCGGTAATCATATGTTAAACGGGATACTACGCCCAGGTACACATGGGGTAGCTTGTACTGTAAACTAGGATTTATGTCGCGTGAAAAATTCCCCAATATTAACGCGCTTACATTATGTGCACTATTGAATAGCCTTTTATAGTCAATAGCTGCTTCCGTATATACCCGGCGCCATTTATTGGCATCACCAATATTTTCAGACATACTTCCGAATGGCCCTTCATCAGAGCTTTGATACAGCTTGTAACCACCGGGCGCCGTATCGTCTTTCATTACGGTCCATTTTGGAAAACTCTTGCTCCGGACTTTGTTCTTCAGGTAATAGGTATCATAAGCTCCCATGGCTCTTACCGATAAGCCCCTGGTAATTTTATCGAGCTTGTAATTCACCGACAGGTTAGTATTTAGCGTGCTAGAGTATTCTTCGGTAAGAAATGCACCGGAACTGCTTGTAGGCCCCGCATCTCCCCAGGGATTGAAGTTAGGCACATTACCGGGTAATCCTATTACCCGCTCAATATATTTACCTTCAACAAATACAGGACTTGTCATTGGTGGGCGATTGGCAGCTTTATCAAATGCTGCCCAGGCACCACCGTTGGGAATGGAGTTCTCTGTAATCTGGCTGCCCAGCTTTACCGAAACCTGCAGATCATCATTAGGCTTAAAATCAAAATTCATCCGCACGTTGTACTTGTTATAATTTTGCTTATAAGGAAATCCCAGGCTCTGCTCCGGTTGATGATACCCTCCGCTTTGATTAAAATAACCTAATGAGTTATAATATTTCACTTTATCGGTACCACCGGAGATATTGGCGTTATAGGATTGCTGAAAAGAAAATGGCTTGACCAGTTCTGCTAACCAGTCATTGCTTGGATGAAAAATGGGATCCGCACCGGATTTATAAAGCTCCAGGTCTTGCTCTGAAAACGTTACCTTGTCGGCAGCAATACCACCGTTCCTTTCGGCCTCGTTTCGTAATACCGCATAATCGTAAGAGTTAAGGTATTTAGGTAATATAGTAGGTTGTATGGCTGCAACATTGCCGGTAACACCAACCCGGGGACGGCCGGATTTACCTTGTTTGGTGGTGATCAGAATAACACCATTTGCGCCCCGTACACCATATACTGCAGTAGATGAGGCATCTTTCAGGATACTGATGCTTTCTATTTCATTTGGATCAAGATTATTGTAGGTATCGCGCGGAACACCATCTATCAATATCAATGGATTTCTGCCGTTCGCATTTAAAGTGGCCATACCCCTGATATAGATGGTAGCTTTGTCCTTACCAAATTCTCCTGAGTTTTGTACCGCCTGGATGCCCGGCGCTAAACCAATTAAAGCATTACTGATCCCTGCTACCGGTGCTCTTACCAGATCATCGCCTGAAACAGAAGAGATAGCCCCTGTAACCGTAACTTTTTTTTGCTCTCCATAACCTACTACTACAATCTCATCCATCAATTTTTCTTCCTCCTGTAATATCATGTTAATAGTAGTACGGCCATCAACCGGCTCTTCTATACTTTTATAGCCTACCAGCGAAAAAACAAGGACAGCACTCCCGTTAAGATCAGGAATCCTAAGAGAATAGTAACCGTTTCTGTCAGTTGAAATACCCAATGCTGAGCTCTTCACACTAACGCTGACTCCTTCTAACGGAAGTCCTGTTTTCAGATCAGTTACTACACCTGATACCTGCCTGATGGTATCTGTTTTTACGTTTTGATAGTTAGTAACATCGCCTATGGAAAAGGCTTCAAAAAATTTCCTGTTGTTATCCGGCAGTGCATGATTACCGGCAATAGTAACAGCATTTCCGGCAAGCGGCAGAGAACCGGTACACATTCCTGTAAGGAATATAAATAGTAGCAATCGGGGCATCATAAATACCTGTTTTAATAATTCTTAGTCTGATTGTATTACTTCATCTGTTTTTACTAACTTAAAGCGAACCTTGTAACTTCATTTCTTCTGCTCATTCACTAATGAATAAAAACATACCTGACGGATATTGAGACAACGATCCATCTAATGCAATTAGTTCAAAAATCAGCACATGAGTTAAACCTGATTGGCAAAAATATATTACATGGCAATTGTTATTACAACCAGTTTTTTTTATAGCTTTTATGAATGTAAAGTTGATTCAATTTGTACCAAGAGGCAATAGACATTTTCAGGAATTTAATGGATTTTTTTATGCTGACTAAATAGTAAGGAATTTACCTAATAATATTAGATACAGCCTTCTTTCAATAATTTCAAGTTCCTAATTTTGTGCGAAAGCAGGCTGGTTATTACAAAGGGCTGATAGTAATAAAAGATTCACCAGACCTTATTAAATTTAAAAGTTTTTATTCTGTTTAATGTCTATTTTAATGACTTCGCTATATGAATGAACTGATCAACGAAAATAAAAAAGTAAAAGAAGGTTTTTTAGGGCAGAAAATGATTGTGCTTCCACCGGGAGTTATAAAAAACATGACACAAAACCCTATAACAGAAGCCCTGCATCCTACTGCTATAGGCTATTACCCAAGAGCAGCAAGACATGACAGGGAACGTAAACATGGAAGTGCGCAATATATTTTATTGTATTGTATTGAAGGAAGCGGCACGGTACATGTATCGGGGGAAAAATTTGAATTAACACCTAATACTTTCTTTATAATACCGAAGCAGAAAGCACATCACTACAGTAGCAGTGAAGAAAATCCCTGGAGTATTTACTGGGTTCATTTTTTAGGAATGCAGGCGGAGACGTTATATAAACGATATTCAAAGGATAGTGTACCGGTAGTTCAAAGTGTTCCTTATGACGAGCAGCGCATTAAACTGTTTTCCCTGTTATACTCCATTTTAGACCAGGGTATCAGCATCCGGAACCTGGAAGCAAGCAGCATCCAACTGCTGCAGTTTTTATCTTCCTTTATTTATCATGAAGAATTATATCCTAATTATTATCATGAAGATCAAATTTCCAGGTCAATAGAATACATGAAAGAGAACCTGGATAAAGCCTATACCATTCATGAGCTCGCCTCCCGTTTCAGATATTCTGTTTCTCATTATTCAGACCTTTTCAAGAAAAAAACAGGTTATTCTCCTATTCAATACTTCAATCACCTTAAGATACAAAAGTCATGTCAGTACCTGTGCTTCACCGATATGAACATAAAAGAGATCTGCAGCATGATCGGATATGAAGACCAATATTATTTTTCGAGGATGTTTAAAAAGCTGATGGGCGTTTCTCCTGCCAAATATAAAAGCCAATATAAGAAACAGTAAAAATCAGAAAATAAACTGCATGGGACTTAACCAGTCATTCATTTCCAAATGCTTTGTATTATCTTTAATAATAAGGCGCCTCTTGTGGATTGAGATGCTATCTACATTATTTATACTATTTGTAACAAAAGATTACTGTATACTCCCAATTTTTGGTTGATTGACTTTAGAAGATTAAGGGGTGGTTTTCTCTTTTCGGACATTATTTGTGAAGCTGAGTATTAGAAGTTTCCAACAACTTTGCCAGGTCTTTTTGTTTCAACAGGTTTTCATACATCTTTAACTGCAATGGACCGGAAATAGTATCAGGCATAATAATGTTCTGCGCTTCATACTGCCTTAGGAAAGCATGTTTGCTGTTCAAAGCAAGTGATGCAGGCCAATCAGGCATCTTTTATTGATGATACAAAAAAAACTTATTATTGTATATCACTTATTTTTTTGTATGAGTATGAAATTTTTAATTATTCCCCTGATAAGCCTGTTGCTTGTTAGTATGAATGCAAGTGCGCAGGGACAGCGAGGCAGAATTCGTGATTTTGGTATTACCATTGGCATTTTACCCACCGGAACATACAACGCCGTCACCGATGTTCCGGGCGTTAAGATCGGACATACTACCCTCATTAAGGACAGCCATATACGTACGGGCGTGACGGCTATCCTGCCGCATGCTGGTAATATGTTTCAACAAAAAGTTCCTGCTGCTGTATATGTTGGCAATGGCTTTGGCAAGATGATGGGTATTTCACAAATTGAAGAGCTGGGAAATATAGAAACACCTATCCTGTTGACCAACACCCTGAATGCTCCTATTGTAGCAAACGCAGTAATTGACCATATGCTTGCGCTTCCCGGTAATGAAAATGTCCGATCAGTCAACAGCGTAGTCGGAGAAACCAATGATGGCGGGCTGAATGATATACGGGGCCGGCACGTACAGGCATCCCATGTAATGGCAGCACTCAGCAATGCCACATCAGGTACTGTTGCCGAAGGCAATGTGGGTGCAGGCACGGGTACAGAATGCCTGGGGTTCAAAGGAGGTATTGGTACTGCGTCCCGGAAACTTCCGGCTTCCAAAGGAGGCTATACTGTTGGAGTATTGGTGCAAACGAATTTTGGCGGTGTATTGAACATCAACGGTGCGCCTGTCGGGCGCGAATTACGTAACTTTTATATGCAAGATCCAAAGGATAGCTATAAAGCAGATGGCTCCTGCATGATTATTATTGCTACGGATGCCCCGCTTTCCTCCAGAAACCTTAAGAGACTGGCTAAACGGTCTTACATTGCTTTCGGAAATGTCGGTTCTTTTTCTTCCAACGGAAGCGGGGATTACTCCCTTGCCTTCTCCACTCACCCCGAAGTAAGGATTCCCCATAATAACAAATCGACAGAATTTACTACAAAAGATGTCAGCAATGACGGTATGTCGGCCTTGTTCATGGCTGTATGGGAGGCTACTGAAGAGGCAATCCTGAACTCTATGTTCATGGCTGAGGATATGAAAGGAAAGGATGGCAGGGAAGTGAAAGCTATTCCTATCCACGAGACATTGCAGATCATGAAAAAATATAACACATTGAACCATGACAAGCTGCCCAAGGCAATTAATAAATAACCTGATCATTTTACTCTGTACAGGGACCTGGTTTAATACCGGCTTTGCTCAGGAAAAAAATGAAAGCCTCCGCCATATAGCTGAAAAAGCTGGCATTCCAGGCATGCAGATTATTCATCAAAAAAAAGAACAGGTACAGCAATTTGTATACGGTGTAAAGCACAGCAAAGGAAACGATAGTATTAATGCAACAACAGTATTTCAAGCTGCGTCATTAACGAAAGTTGTGGCTACCTATGTATTTTTGCGGATGATGGACCGCGGTTTAATAGAACTAGACAAACCGTTATGGGATTATTATCCTTATGATAGATTACAACATACCCCCAATAAAGAACGCATCACTGCACGGATGGTACTCACACATCGCTCAGGACTATTGAACTGGGAAAGCAATGTATCCACCGACGCCTGGCGTGCTTCGCCGCTGACCTTACAATTTTATCCCGGCACAGCATATATGTATTCGGGAGAAGGTTTCTATTTCCTGCAGGAAACACTGGAACACCTGGCTAAAAAGAGTTTTCGGGAACTGGTAGAAGAAGAAGTGCTGCAACCTTTTAAAATGAGCCATTCAGCTATTGCCTGGAAAGATGAGCTGGAAAAGAATATTGCTTTCGGGCATTATGACATGACCAAGCCCCGTAGCCTGGGCAGGTATCGTAAGGTGAACGCGGCCTATACTTTATACACTACAGCCGATGACTACAACAAATTCGTGCAAAAAGCGCTATTGAATGGACAAGGGCTCTCCACTACGGCACATCAACTTTTATTAACCCGGCAAGCCGATGCACGTAAGGCCAGCACTCCCTCGGCAGAAGATGCATTTGTACCTTGTGCATTAGGCCTGCGTTTACAGCTAAACGAAGTGGGGACAGCGCTATGGCATACAGGTTCTAATCCCGGTTTCAGGTGTTTCTTTATGGCTTATCCGCAGACCAAAGAAAGTCTTGTTGTCTTTATGAACTCCGATACGGGGTTTGCTGCTATGGGTGAATTATTAGCTTTATTTTTGAATAAGTCTCAAACATTCTGGGCGTATGATTGGCGCCGGGGCGAATTGGATTAATACAAAAGATATGATTGGAATTGTAGGAGGAGTTGGCCCCTTGGCCGGCGTAGATATTGTAACCAAAATCATTGAAGAAACAACAGCAGGTGCAGACCAGGAGCATTTGCCTGTTATCCTGTCTTCCCAGCCCCACCGCATAGTAGACCGCACGGAGTATTTACTGGGTAAAACCCATGAAAACCCCGCCTTTGCTCTTGTACAGATCATACGGGAATTGGAAAAGGCCGGTGCTACCGTTGTAGCAATTCCTTGCAATACAGCCCATTCGCCCCGTATCTTCAATATCATCCGAAGTGAACTGGATAGCGCGGGTTGCAAGGTGAAACTACTGAACATGGCCGAAGAAACCGCAAGCCATATCCTTAAACATCAGGGAAATATACACGTAGGTGTTTTAAGTACTACAGGTACAAGGAACACGGGTCTGTACCGTAATATTCTGGAGCGATACGGGCTGATTCCTGTTGAGCTTAATTACATCTGGCAGGAAAAAATACATGCAGCTGTCTATGACACAGCTTATGGCATTAAGGCTTTTTCTTCCCCAGTGAGCAACCGGGCACGCCGGGAAGTTCTGGAAGCTATTGATGAACTTAAAAATTCCGGTGCACAGGCGGTTATATTAGGCTGTACAGAATTGCCGCTCGCAATTCGCGAAAAAAAGTATGCCGGATTGCCCGTCATTGATCCCAACCGCATCCTGGCAAGAGCACTCATTCGCGAGCTCGATCCGGAAAAATTAAAAACCACGGGGTAGCACACCGTTTCCCTGCCTGTTTGTTTCGGATTAATTTGAGAGGTGGAACCTACCTGCTTCAACGGAAAAGCTGTAAATATTTATTAAAGTTCAATCACCTCCTTCGCTTAGTTGTTTTTTCCATCTGTCAAACCATAGTACTATCTTGCACACGTATTTTATAGGCTACCAATGACCCATTAATTCAACCAAATCCGTCATATCACTCCATTAATTTATCATTAAGCCGTCAATGATTTTTGGTGATTTGATCTTTCTTTTTAAAGAAGTGAACGGCACCCAACCCGTATCAGGCCTACATTTACAGGCATAAAAAAACCCCTCTAAAAGAGGGGTTGTGTGCCCAGAACAGGAATCGAACCTGCACTCCGTTGCCGAAACCAGATTTTGAGTCTAGCGCGTCTACCAATTCCGCCATCTGGGCTAAATCGGGGTGCAATATTACGGAAATTTATGCTTAAAAAAACAATACACTTCCTGATTATTTACTTAGCTTTATTTACAGCAGCTCTTTTTAGGAACAACTATCTTTATAATCAGCTTCCATATTTTATTTAACACCTTTCTCATAGTAATCACTCAATATGCAAACAAAATACCTGCTCAAAGATATATGATAAAAATCGGACTGATTAAAGAAGAAAAAATACCTAATGACAACCGGGTAGCGCTTACCCCCGGTCAATGCCGCTGGCTGTTGTCTGCCAGGAAAAACATAGCCATATTTGTTCAGCCTTCAGGTATCAGATGTTATAATGACGAAGAATATATGCGTTCGGGCGCTATCATAACTGATAATATGCACCAATGCGATATCCTGCTGGGCATTAAAGAAGTACCGGCAACAAGCCTCATAGAAAATAAAACATACCTTTTTTTTTCACACACTAAAAAGAAACAACCTCATAATAAATTATTACTGAAAACCATACTTGATAAAAATATAACACTGATTGATTACGAATGCCTGGAACATGAAGACGGACAACGGATAATAGGGTTTGGATTTTTTGCCGGTATTGTTGGCGCACATAACGGTATTATGGCTTATGGAAAAAGAACAGGACTTTATAACCTGGAACGGGTATATAAACAAAGAAGTTTTAAAGAACTTATCCATACTTACTTTGGGCTGCGGCTGCCCAATATGAAAGTTGCAGTTACTGGCAGCGGACGTGTGGCGCACGGACTGATTGAAGTAATGAACCTGATGGGCATTCATGAAGTGGAACCGGAAGACTATATGATAAGAAGATTTTCCTATCCGGTATATACACAATTAAAAGGAAGCCTCTTATATGAACATGAGGTTACAGGTAATTATTTGCGTGAAGATTTTCATAAAAACCCGCAGCACTATTTATGTAAGTTTCTGCCTTATGCAGCACAAACCGATATTTTATTAAACGGTGTATATTGGGAAGAAGGGATACCTCCTCTTTTTCACAGCTCAGATATTAAAAAAGATGATTTTATCATTCAGACAATTGCAGATATTTCTGATGACAAAAACGGCTCTGTACCCATCAATATAGAAAGTCAGTCTATTGAGGACCCTGTATATGGCGTCAGCCGCAGCACCTTACAAAAAACACAGCCTTATGAGCTAGGTTCTATAGATATTATGGCAGTGAGCAATTTACCAAATGAATTACCAAGAGATGCCAGCCGCTATTTTGGCGAACAATTGATAAAATATGTTTTAGACGATCTGTTAACCGGAGGCAGTTCCGTAATTGAACGTGCCACTATAGCACGAAACGGCAGGTTGCAAAAACCGTTTGAATATTTAAAGGACTATGTGATTAATTAAAATCTGTTGTGAGGATAAAAATAAAAGCCGCTCATTGCTGAACGGCTTATATTATAAACAGGCATTTTTATTAACGCATAAACAAAAGTTCGCGATACTTTGGCAAATACCATTCCTTATCATCTACCAGTAACTCAAGCTTATCCGCATGATAACGGATCTGATCAAAGAAGGCAGCCTTCACCTGGCTTTCGTAAGCAATAGCTTTAGTACGTGTATCTTCTATTGCATTACATATTTTGCGTGCTTCGATCATTTGTTCTACCAGATCGCTTGCTTTATTGATGTGCTCAGATATTTTATCAAGAATCTGCTTTTGATTGGCATAAGCCTCTTCGCTCAAGCCGGCCTCTTTCAAACCTTTGATATTTTTCGCCAGCAGGTTTTGATAACGGATAGCCGGAGGAAGGATCATACTGGTTGCCATCTCTCCCATGATACGGCCTTCTATCTGAACTTTTTTGATATATTTTTCCAGCTCAATCTCGTGCCTTGCTTCAAGCTCAGAATGACTATAAATACCATTCTCTATAAATAGCTTGGTATTTTTTTCATTCACCATTGCATCTAAAGCAAGTGGTGTTGTTTTCAGGTTGGGAAGCCCCCTCTTCTCCGCTTCTTTTTCCCATGCTTCGCTGTACCCATCCCCTTCAAAAAGAATTTTCTCGCTGCTTATAATGTAATCGTTAATTACTTGCATGATAGCGATCTCTTTCTTCTCTCCTTTTTCGATCAAGGCATCCACATCTGTCTTAAAGGTTTTAAGCGTTTGAGCCATGATGGTGTTCAGCACTGTCATGGGACTGGCACAATTAGCTGTAGAACCTACTGCCCTGAATTCAAATTTATTTCCGGTAAAGGCAAAAGGTGAAGTACGGTTACGGTCTGTATTATCCAATAAAAGATCAGGAATATTTTTATGGATATCCAGCTTCAGCATGCTTTCATCCTGCTCATCCATATCGCCTGTTACCCTTTGCTTAACATCGTTCAATACTTTAGAAAGGTATTCTCCAATAAATACAGAGATAATAGCAGGAGGTGCTTCATTGGCGCCCAGCCTGTGATCATTTGATGCCGATGCTATAGACGCTCTTAAGATATCAGCATAATCATGAACCGCTTTGATGGTATTTACAAAAAAAGTAAGGAACATCAAATTGGTTTTTGGTGTTTTACCCGGAGCTAAAAGGTTTACACCTGTATCTGTAGCAATACTCCAGTTGTTATGCTTACCGCTTCCGTTAATGCCGGCAAATGGTTTTTCATGAAGCAATACACGCAGGCCGTGCCTTAATGCAATGCGTGTCATGATATCCATTAACAATGTGTTGTGGTCCACTGCAAGATTTGCCTCTTCAAAGATTGGAGCACACTCAAACTGAGCCGGCGCCACTTCATTATGACGGGTTCTTAAAGGAATACCCAATTTATAGCACTCATTTTCAAAATCGCGCATAAAAGCATACACCCTTTCAGGGATAGAACCAAAATAATGGTCTTCCAACTGCTGGTTCTTAGCAGAATTATGCCCATATAAAGTGCGTCCGCACATTACCAGGTCGGGCCTTGCCTTAAACAGGCCATCATCTACCACAAAATATTCCTGCTCCCACCCTAATGTAGGAGTAACGCGGCTTACATTCCTGTCAAAATAATTACAAACATCCACCGCAGCTTTATTTAACGCATCTATTGATTTTAACAACGGCGCCTTATAATCTAAAGACTCACCTGTATAAGATATAAAGATGGTAGGAATACAAAGTGTACGACCATGACCTATTTCTATAATAAAGGGAGGAGATGAAGGATCCCAACCAGTATACCCCCTTGCTTCAAAAGTAGCACGCAGGCCACCATTAGGGAAAGAAGAAGCATCGGGCTCCTGCTGAATCAAAGCAGCGCCATCGAACTCTTCAATAGGAGTACCATCACTTTTAAGCGTGAAGAAAGAATCATGCTTTTCAGCAGTCGTTCCGGTCAGCGGCTGAAACCAGTGCGTATAATGAGTAACGCCTTTGCTCTCAGCCCATGCACGCATACCATTAGCGATGTTAGAAGCTACGTTTCTGTCAATTTTCTGCCCCGATTTTATTGAAGCTACAATACTTTTGTAAGCATCATCGCTCAAATACTCTCTCGCAGTTTTAAGGTTAAATACATGTGAGCCAAATACAGTAGTGATTTTTGGCGTAATTTTTCCCAACTCATCGGTAGTAGCCGGAATGTTTGAAAGTGCAGAAATTCTTAAAGACATCGTGATAAGTTTGTTTTAATGTTGCAAATATACTACTTAGACGCTTTTATTATTAAATAATATTTGTAATTCTCACAAAAAATATAATTATTACCTACAAATCTCTAAAATAACAAATATTATCTAATTTCATAATTCAACTTTAGATATATTTTAGTTTTAATACAATATATAAGGCACAGACTTTTTGTATAGCTAAACTCCCCTCCTGTAAAATAATGAACCGAGGTTTTATAAGTAGTTTGTAGATTTGCGTCTGCTTGAATGTGTATATAAATATACACGAAAGCTAATTCAGATAATAAGTTATCCATGCTTAACAATTTCCGTACAGGCGCTTTTTTTCTTTTCTTGTTTTTAATAACGGGCCCAACCGGTTTTTCTCAGCAAATAGAAAAGGTTATTACCCTGCCTGCCGGGGATCCTTTATCACCGGCA
>JASGDI010000182.1:0-8728 GCA_049841335.1 Niabella sp.
ATACGTGGATCTCGGTGATGAGTAAGTATCATTTGAGTAAGACCTGTTACTATAGCTTCCTGTGTTGGAATAGCGGCCGGAAACAGAACGTGAGTTTAAACCAGAGTTGCCGCTATTGGTATTAACGCTTGAATTGTTTCGTACCCCGTAGGAGCTTACATAACCGCTTCCTGACCGGTTTGTATATCCGCTGCGGCTACTGCCGGCGTTAATGCTTCCCCTGTTATAGGTATTCAGGTTGGTTGTTCTGGGACCATAATCTGCCCTGCGGCCAACAATACCTCCACCATACCAGCCACCCCATCCCCATCCGGGACCATACCAACCAGTGTACCAGGGATCGTACCATCCACCCCATCCCCAACGGCCGCCATACCATCCGCCCCATCCGGCATACCATCCTCCGCCCCATCCACCATACCAAGGGCTGTTCCAGCCCCAACCCCAACCAGGGCCCCAGCCACCATACCAACCGGTATACCAGGGGTTGTACCACATATTCCAGTAGCTTACAGGGCTCCACGGGTTATTCCAGTACCAGGGGTCGTTCCAGTAAGCCCAGTTGTTGTAATAGCTGAAATTGTAGCGATCACCATAATAATACCAGTCGTCCAAAGAACTCCAGCGGTTACGGTTACGAACTTTCATACGCAGGTACCGGTCATCATAATCTTCATATTCATCGTATTCATCATCATAAGTGCGGTACCGTTTTTCATCTGTCTTTCTGACTTTGGCATACTCTTCTTCCGGGGGAGCGGGCGAGCTGTACACATCGTCCGGAGTTTGCCCGGTTCTATAGGCAGTAGAACAGCCAGCTACGGCTATCATAGCGCCTAAAAGAAGCAACAGGGTTGTGGATTTTATTTTCATCTTGGCCATTTATTATATTTTAATAATTGTTTTAATTGGCTTTAAAATTTACATTTGCCGTCCTTAAACAACAGGGATGTAAAAATAGTATATATTCCTTATTGTTTGTGACGAGAAAATGATATAAAAGGATGCACAAATTGCTGTTAATTCACAACATTTTTTGTTAAAATAAATATGAGCAAAGAAATTACTTCGAGGGCGCAGGATTATTCACAATGGTATAATGACCTTGTTTTAAAGGGCGGACTGGCTGATTATTCTGCCGTAAGGGGATGTATGGTAATAAAACCTTATGGATTCACTCTTTGGGAAAATATGCGCGATGCGCTTGATAAAATGTTTAAGGATACGGGGCATGTAAATGCCTATTTCCCGCTTTTTATTCCTAAAAGCTTTTTAAGTAAAGAGGCCGCGCATGTAGAAGGGTTTGCTAAAGAATGTGCTGTAGTGACCCACTACAGACTTAAAAATGATCCGGATGGTAAAGGTGTGGTAGTAGATCCCGAAGCTAAGCTGGAGGAAGAGCTGATCGTGCGCCCTACCAGCGAAACGATCATTTGGAATACTTATAAGGATTGGATACAAAGCTACCGCGATCTGCCTATCCTGGTAAACCAGTGGGCTAATGTGGTGAGATGGGAGATGAGAACCCGCCTGTTTTTGCGTACGGCAGAATTTCTTTGGCAGGAAGGGCACACAGCACATGCCACACAGCAGGAAGCAGAAGAAGAAGCTAAAAAGATGCTGGATGTATATGCGCAGTTTGTAGAGGAATTTATGGCTGTGCCTGTAATAAAAGGAGTCAAAACAGAGAGTGAAAGGTTTGCGGGGGCTATTGATACTTATTGTATTGAGGCCCTGATGCAGGATGGCAAGGCTTTACAAGCCGGAACCTCTCATTTTTTAGGGCAGAACTTTGCAAAAGCATTTGATGTACAGTTTCTAAATAAAGAAAATAAACAGGAATATGTGTGGGCTACCAGCTGGGGAGTAAGTACCAGGCTGGTAGGAGCGCTGGTAATGGCGCACAGTGATGATGAAGGGTTGATTCTGCCCCCTAAAATAGCGCCGTTACAGGTAGTTATTGTACCCATTTATAAGGGAGAAGAGCAAAAAGCACTGATTGATGCCAAAGCCAGCGAAATTCTGGCTAACCTTAAAACAATGGGTATCCGTGCCAAATATGATGATAATGACAATACGCGTCCGGGCTGGAAATTTGCTGAATATGAAATGAAAGGGGTGCCGGTGCGTGTAACATTGGGAGCGCGCGACCTGGCTAACAACCAGATAGAAGTGGCCAGAAGGGATACAAAGACTAAAGAAACGATCCATGCAGATGGAATAAGCCAGTACATTGACGGGTTATTGCTTGATATTCAAAATAATATGTTCAATAAGGCCAAAGTCTACCGTGATGAGCATATTACAAAAGCCGATACATGGGATGAATTTGTAAAATTACTGGATGAAAAAGGAGGCTTCGTGCTGGCTCACTGGGATGGTACCGCAACAACTGAAAATGAGATCAAGGAAAGAACCAAGGCCACCATACGTTGTATCCCTGTAGATGATACGGGCATAGAAGACGGAAGCTGTATTTTGAGCGGCAAGCCCTCTAAAAGGAGAGTGCTTTTTGCACGGGCGTATTGAGAAATGCAGAATATTAAATGTAAAATGTAGAATGTGTCTCCGAAACCAACACTAAAATGAATATAGAATGTTGAGCATTGATCGTTGATTACTTGAGTATAGAATTTCTGTACTATATGATTTATGGCTAAAGGCCGGAGGCTTGAAGCATAAGGCTTTCTGCATTCAGCTTTTAGCCTTTATTTCGTACAACGTACACCTTACATCGTAATCATATTCACTCCACTTCATGTGGGGCTGGGGCCGGGCCTAATTCTTCTTCACCAGCGCAGTCATCGGGTTCCGAAGGTTTTCAAAGCTCGTCATATCTATTCTTACTTTTCCTACAATGATAGGGCTTTCTACCCTTACCGGTACACGGTTGGCATCATCAGTGATCCAAACGGTCATTTTATCATCATCTTTGAATATGGTACCTTTTATGGTACTGGGTTTTATTTTAATTGTTTTAAACTTGCCATACTTGGTGGTTATGGTTTCTTTTCCCAGGTACCTTACATAAAGTGTGTGTACTTCATTATCCAGGAAAATTTTAACAGGCACTTTATCTGTATTGGGCTTTAATAGATTAAAATCTATGTTCCTGGCCCAAAATACGGCACTTACCACATCATGCACGCACTCAGGTACTTTAAAAACCCCTTCCTTGCTGATAGCAGTATTAGCAGACCTGTTAAAGCTTACATTCTGGTATTTCTTATAATCGCCTTCATGTATGTTTCTTACAAACTTTAAGGGCAAGAGGGTTTCTGCATCCATGTAAGTTTCATAAACATCTTTGGCTTTATAAGCCCATTCATAAGAGGGCAAAGTGTGCCCTTCTCCTTCTATATGGTAAACCTGTTTGCCATTCAGCTTTTCCAGGGTGGTAGTAAAAGACCCGGCCCCGGCAGCCATGTTAATGATCTTTGCGGCAGTATAATACACAATAAAACCTACTTTTTCTCCCGCTTTAAAAGAGGTATTGGTTATTCCACAATTTTTTTCTACAGGCTCTGTTTCCTGGTTAGCCGGTATTTTTGTATTGGCCATTGCTGCAATGGTGAATACTGCTAAAGTTGATAATTTAAGTGCCTTCATTCCTGCTTTTAAAAATATTTTTTATTCCCAGTATCAGTAAGCTGCCTATCAGGGCAGGAACCACCAGGTTTATTAACCATATACTTAACGAAGTTAAGCTTACTCCTAAATGATTGGTTGTAAATAATCCCATTAGTCTGATGCTTAATTCGTTTTTTAATCCAAGATCTGTAAATAATGCAATGGTAGGTATAATAGCCATTATTAAAAACATGACGCTTATTCCCATCCAGCTTTGTAATATACTAACATCTACTTTAAATAATTGAAATAGTAAAAAATATTGAAGACTGAATATTACAAAACGTGCTACGGATAAGGACAGGAATTTCAAAAGCAACGTTGCATTGATATGTTCAATAGCTTCTATAGCCCACGAAAACCTGCTGACCTGCGGCAATTTATCAATAATTTTTATCAACCACGGCAACCTGAAATAAAATAATGTTAATGTAATGACAATAAAAGCAGAAGTGTACAAAATTCCGCTGGCCAGGGAGCTTGGTATATTGCTTTCTGCTGTCAGATGATCTTTTAAGAAAAAGAGCGCTACAGTACCCATCAGAAATGTAATGATCAGCTGGCTCATATTGGCAACAATGGTTAGAGATATGGCTTTGATCCGGTTCCCTTCGCTCATATAAAGCACCCGCCCCACGTATTCCCCTATTGAATTGGGAGTGCTTATAGAGAAAGAAATACCTGAAAAAACAGCTTTAAAGGCTCTTGCAAAACTAATTTTCTGCACCCGCCGCACAGCCAGCATCCACTTCCAGGCTTCCAGCCCCCAGTTTACCATCATTAATAATATGGTAAACACAAGATATAGTATATGGACGCTGGAAAGGGAGTGCCTGATCTCCCGCAAAGACTCTTCTAACCCTTCCTGATTACTGACCTGGTTATAAATAGACCAGGCCAGCCAGATAAACAATAGTGGCCCTAAAAAATAGTTGAAGAATATTTTAATATTTTTGTTCACCTTCACAACCGGTAAAAATAGTACCTGTTTGCAACAATCTTCTAAAATAATCTTAGGAATAGACCCCGGAACGATCATAATGGGTTATGGCGTCATATTATGCCGTCAAAAAAAAATACAACTGCTGGAAATGCAGGGCCTGAAACTGCCTGCGCGTAAAAGTAATTATGAGCGGCTGAGCCAGATATACCAGCGGGTAACCGAGTTGATACAATTATATAAACCTACTGAATTTGCTATTGAAGCGCCTTTTTTTGGCAAGAATGTGCAAAGTATGCTAAAACTGGGTCGTGCTCAAGGAGTAGCTATTGCTGCTGCTATGCATTATAATCTTCCCATAACAGAATATTCTCCCAAAAAAGTAAAGCAGGCAGTAACCGGAAACGGCAATGCGAGCAAAGAACAGGTCTGGAAAATGTTGCAGCAGACGTTAAATCTGAAGGAGCTACCCGATTATTTTGACGCCACCGATGCGCTTGCGGTAGCTATATGCCATCATTACCAGCTGTTATCTCCTTTACCGGCTGCCGGTAATTTTAAAGGCTGGGACGATTTCATAAAGAAAAACCCGGGAAGAGTGAAGTAAAGCCTCCGGCTAGCCAAAAAAATTAGTAAATTGCGGTAGAAATGGCGGCAGCAAAAAAATATAAGATTACAGAAGAACCTCTCCCAGTAATGAATGAGCCGGAAGAATTTTATTTTCGGAAGGCTGAGGATGATCTGTTGCGGGCCGCCTTAAAGCGCAGCCATAAAGAACGCTTTTTGGTAATGACAACGCTTATGAAACGAAGCATAATGTTCAAAAATGCTAAAATCACCTATAAGCCTTATAAATAGGTAGTGTAATGTTATGGATATATTCGACGCAGAGTTGCTAGACTTCTGGGCCTGCCTTAATAAGCGAAAGGTCAAATATATCATGGTGGGAGGCGTTGCTACCAATTTGAACGGCTATCAACGATCTACTGAAGACGTGGATGTTTGGCTAAAAGAAACGAAAGCCAACAGAGAGAACTTTCGCAAAGCTTATGAAGATTATTCCGGCGAAAATTATTACATGATCAACACCATGCAGATCGTTCCGGGATGGACATGTCTCTATTTGAATAATGGCTACAAGCTCGATTTAATGGTAAATATGAAAGGGCTGGAAGGTTACTCTTTTGAGCAATGCCTTAAACTGGCTGGTATTGCTGATATTGATGGCGTTTTAGTGCCTTTTTTGCATATTAACCACCTGATAGCCAATAAAAAAGCTGTTAATCGGCCTAAAGATCAAATAGATGTGATTTACCTGGAACGAATTAAAGAAATCCGGCAAAACGAAGGCTTATAGCAGGCAATTGACAAAATGCAGGCAGTACCGCTATTCTTTCCAACTTTTCAACCTATAAACTTTTCCAACTTTCCTGTCCTCCCCTTATCTTTGCGCCAAATTTCACCAAGTTATGGGATATAGTGGCTTCAAATCCTTTACAATAGCGGCTTTCTGCCTTTTTTTAACGTTTGCAACACTAACGGCTTTTGCCCAGCAAGAAGAAGCGCCTCACGGAGCAGCAACAGAACATAGCGCAGCGGGACATGGGACTGCTGAAAAAGAAGCTTTTAAGCCCGGAGATGCTATTTTACATCATATTGCAGACTCGCATGAATTCCATTTTTTTAACTATAAAAAAAGTGATGGCAGCGAATTTCATGCTACTTTGCCTCTGCCGGTGCTGGTATATTCACCTCAAAGGGGTTTTTCTGCTTTCATGTCCTCTAAATTCCATCATGGCCATGAAATTTACAACGGGTATAAACTGGATCATGACAAAGTAGTGGCTGTAGATGCAAACGGAAATGTGGACGAATCTGTAAAAGTGTATGATTTCTCTATCACAAAAAACGTATCGCAAATGCTGCTGGCTTTGATAGTTTTGGTGCTGATACTAACTTCTATTGCTAAAAAATACCAGAAAGGACAGGGTGTTACTACAGCTCCCAAAGGTTTTCAAAATGCTATAGAGCCGGTGATTACTTTTGTACGTGATGATATTGCAAAACCTAATCTAGGGCCTAAATATAAAAGGTATTTGCCTTACCTGCTTACCGTATTCTTTTTTATCCTGATCAATAATATTTTCGGACTGCTTCCCGGGGCGGCCAATGTTACCGGTAATATTGCCTTTACTGCGGTAATGGGCATTATCTCCTTCTTTGTGATCCTGTTCAGCACCAATAAACATTATTGGGGGCATATATTCTGGTTCCCCGGTGTGCCGCTTCCTGTAAAAATTTTAATGATCCCGGTGGAGTTACTGGGCGTATTTACCAAGCCTTTTGCGCTTATTGTGCGTTTGTTCGCAAATATGACAGCGGGGCATATCATTATCCTGAGCTTCATAAGCCTTATATTCATTTTTGGTGAAATGAGCCTGGTAGCAGGTTATGCGTTCTCTCCTGTTTCGATAGCATTCGCGGTATTTATTTATGTGATAGAAATTTTGGTTGCTTTTATCCAGGCTTACATTTTTACAGTGCTTACCGCAGTATTTATTGGCGGTGCTATTGGCGACCATCATCATGAGCAGGACGGGCATCCGCATCATTAATCAGTTTTTTATTTTTAATTATATAAAATCACAATCATGGATTTATTAAACACTTTGTTGGAAGTAACCGGTAGCTGGTCTCACGTAGGTGGTGCTTTAGGCGCTGGTTTAGCAGCAATTGGCGCAGGTTTGGGTATTGGCCAGATCGGTAAAGGTGCTACAGAAGGTATCGCCCGTCAGCCGGAAGCAGCTAACGACATTCGTGGCGCTATGATCTTAACTGCAGCCTTTATTGAGGGTGTTGCCCTGTTTGCAGTAATTGCAGGCTTATTGGCTGTGTTGAAGTAATAGCTTCACCAAAACTTTATCGCACCTAAAGCAAAGGGCGGCAGGTGCGATAAATCTTTAGCTCTTTTTATTATGTTGTCAGTTTCAGTCCCGGTAGCTATCGGGATGGACAGCGGTTTTGCCTGCAGGCGTTGCATCCCGAAAACTTTCGGGATACTGCAGAATAGCAATCAACTATCATTTACACGTTTAAAAGCTGACGAGTTAACAAGGATAGTCCTTGTCAATTTATCAACTTATAACTTATCAATTTTATAAAACAATGGGATTAGTTACACCAGACCTCGGTTATTTTGTTTGGGCACTTGTAGCCTTTTTAGCAGTATTTTTTATACTTAAAAAGTTTGCATGGAAGCCCATTTTGAAAATGCTGAACGAGCGGGAGCAAAATATTGCGGGCGCTATTGCAACTGCTGAAAAAGTAAAGGCCGAAATGGCTCAGCTGCAAAGTGAGAACGAAGCTTTATTAGCCAAGGCTCGCGAAGAAAGAGCACAGCTTTTGAAAGAAGCCCGAGAAACCAAAGATAAGATCATCAACGAAGCTAAAGAGCAGGCTAAAACCGAAGCATCTAAAATTATTGCAGATGCCCAGCTGGCTATCAACGCTCAAAAAATGGCTGCGTTAACTGAAGTTAAAAACGAAGTGGGTAAACTGGTTGTAGAAGTAAGCGAGAGGGTGCTGAGAGAAGAGCTGAGCAGCCAGGCTAAACAGGAAGCTCATATCAATAGCCTGGTAGATAGCGTTAAACTGAATTAAGCCGAGCCGTGAAATGTAAGTGGCGGGTATATATTAAATTCAAAATATTAAATTTCAAATAGAAAATGCTTAATCCTCGTTTAGCACACAGGTACGCAAAAGCTTTGTTAGATATAGCTGTAGAAAAGGGGCAATTGGAGCAGGTGTTTGCCGATGTGCAATGGTTACAGGCTGTTTGTAAAAGCAATAGTGATTTTGTAAGCTTGCTTAGAAGTCCTATTATTAAAGCGGACAAAAAACAAAAGATTGTGGCAGCGGTGGCTAAATCTAATATTAGTGAGATTTCGCTAGGATTTATCCGGTTGCTGATTATAAAAGGCCGAGAGGCTCATTTGCCGGAAATGCTGAATGAGTTTGTGCTGCTTTACAAAAAACACAATGATATCAATACTGTAACATTGACTACGGCAGTACCGGTAAGTGATGCTATTAAAAACAGCATTATAGCACAGGTTAAAAAAGCGGCCGGCGTAGAAAAGGTAGAGCTTGAGGAAAAAG
>JASGDI010000183.1:0-7073 GCA_049841335.1 Niabella sp.
ATGCAGCTACCGAAAATTCTGATGTGGTGGTGATCACTTCCGGCCTGCCGCGCAAGCCCGGGATGACCCGCGAAGAGTTGATCGGCGTAAATGCCGGCATCGTAAAAAGCGTGACCGAGAATATCCTGAAACATTCACCCGATACTATTATTATTGTTGTATCCAATCCTATGGATACAATGAACTATCTTACTTTGAAAACCTCCGGATTACCTAAAAACAGGATTTTAGGAATGGGCGGTGCTTTGGATTCCTCACGTTTCCGCTATTACCTCAGCCAGGAGCTGAAATGTTCTCCGGCCGATCTGAATGCTGTTGTAATTGGTGGTCACGGAGATACAACCATGATCCCTTTGATTAAACATGCCACATGGGGCAGCACACCGGTTACCAACTTCCTGAGCGAAGAGCAGCAGCAAAAAATCGTTGCCGACACCATGGTTGGCGGCGCTACACTTACCAAACTCATCGGCACTTCGGCATGGTATGCACCTGGTGCGGGTACTGCAGCTATGGTGGAAAGCATCCTTCGCGATGAGAAAAAACTCATTTCGTGTGGTGTTTACCTTGAAGGAGAATACGGACAAAATGATATTTCGCTGGTGGTACCTGTAACTATCGGCCGCAATGGCTGGGAGCAGATCATAGACTTCAAGCTAAGCGATGAGGAGCAGGCCGCCTTCAACAAAAGCGCTGACGCTGTAAGAACAATGAATGACGTTTTAAAGACCCTATAACAAAAAACAACTTTTATTAAAGGCTGCCCGAAAGCTTTATTTATAAGCAGGGCAGCCTTTATTATTTTATGTAAATTGCATACGGCTATTAGTCAATAACTTCTAACTACTAAATTATAAACCTTGAAATACTCACTCCTGACAGCTTTATACCTGCTGCTTTCCGCGTATTCGCCGCTGTTTGCCCAAAACAAACTACAACCCGGTTTTGATGCGAAAGAATATGTATCCCTATTGTCTCTTGCTTTCTATGGCAGCAGCATTCCCGACACAGCAGCAAGAAAACACGAAAAAGACATTTATTCCAAACTATATGTTTCCCCTGAGGTTGGCTTAAAAAACCAATGGTCGCTTTTTCTGCGTAACGATAATGTTGCGGTTGTGTGTATAAGAGGTACAGTAGGTGACAATTTGAGCTGGGCCGCTAATTTTTATGCCGCCATGATACCCGCCAGCGGAACACTGTTTTTAAATGATTCTACCAGCTTTAAGTATAAGCTCGCCGCTGATGACCAGGCAGCCGTACATGTTGGTTGGACCGTAGCACTGGCTTCAATGGCGCCGGATATAGTGTTGAAAATTAAAGAGCTGTACGCAAAGGGCGTAAGGGACATTTATATTACAGGCCATAGCCAGGGCGGTGCTATTGCTTTTCTTGTACGCTCTTACCTGCATTACCAGCAGCATGAAGGGGCGCTACCCAAAGATATACTGTTTAAGACCTATTGCAGTGCTGCCCCCAAACCAGGTAACTTATACTATGCTTATGATTTTGAAAATATTACCCGTGACGGCTGGGCCTACACCATCGTTAACCGGTTGGACTGGGTGCCGGAAACACCATACACCATACAGCGCATTCAGGACATGAACGAAGTAAACCCGCTTATCCGCACAAAAGACCTGCTTAAAAAGCAAAAACTCCCGCTGAAGCTGGCAGGAGGTTTTTTATACGGAAAACTAAACCGCAAGCCCAGGAAAGCCCAGAAGGTTTTAACCAAATACCTGGGAAGCAAAATGTATAAGATAGCTATAAAAAAAGCTTTACCTCAATTTAAAGAGCCGCAATATGTTCCGTCTGATAATTACATGCGCGCGGGCAATCCTGTTGTCCTGGTACCTGATGATGAATACAGGCAACGATTCAAGGAAACCGGAACGGACTATTTTATACATCATCAGTTCGCACCTTATTATTTTCTTACGAAAAAATATTACTTCGGTACAGGCAAATAAAAAGCGCATGTGTTTACATGCGCTTTAAGTACAAAAGGCAAGGAGTTATTAAGATGCTAATAGCTCTTTAACAATTGCTGAAATAGCTTTTCCGTCGGCTTTACCTGCAAGGGCTTTAGTGGCCATACCCATTACTTTACCCATATCAGCCGGGGAAGCCGCCCCTGTTTCAGCTATAATTTTTTGCAGCGCTGCCTTCAGCTCTTCAGGCGAAAGCTGGGCCGGCAAATATTTTTCAATCACCGTAATCTCCTGACGCTCTTTTTCAGCCAGATCAGGACGGTTCTGCTTTTCAAAGATCTCCAGGGAGTCCTTACGTTGCTTCACCAGCTTTTGCACAATTTTTATTTCATCATCTGCACTTAATTCCTCTTTAGCGCCTTCGGCAGTTTTTGCTAAAAGAATAGCGGCTTTTACAGCACGGAGACTGGTAAGGGCATTTGAATCTTTGGCCAGCATAGCTACCTTAATATCCGCATTAATAGTTTGTTCTAAAGACATTTTTTAAAATTGATAAATTGTTGAATGATTGTTTAGGGCTGTTTGGGATTTTGGCGTTTGCCAGGTCGCTTTTCCGAACCGGACTGAAGCATTTTGCCCCCTGCCTTATACCTTTTGTTCTCTGCCTTCGGCTTTCCGCCTTTGGCTTGCAGTCTTTCACCTTCTGCCTTTAGCTTTCTGGCTTCCGCTTCCGGATTTTTTCTTTTGCTATCTTTACCAAAATATTTCAGGTTGCGTACTTCTTTTTCGGTAAGAAACCTGAATTTGCCACGTTCTACATTCTTTTTGGTTAGCCCTGCAAACATTACACGATCCAGGTTCTTCACCTCGTAACCCAGGCTCTCAAAAATACGCCTTACAATACGGTTACGGCCACTGTGTATTTCCACGCCTATCTGCTTTTTGTCTTTCATATCGCTATAGGCCAATACATCTACATGTGCCGGGCCATCCTCAAGCGTTACTCCTTTAAGTATCTTATCAAAATCAGCTTTATCAAGCGGCTTATCCAGTGTAACGGCATAGATCTTTTTTACCTCATTACTGGGGTGCGTCAGTTGTTGCGCCAGTTCGCCATCATTGGTGATCAGTAAAACTCCTGATGTATTCCTGTCGAGCCTTCCCACAGGATACACCCTTTCCTTTGTAGCGCTTTTTATAATATCAAGCACTGTTTTTCTTTTTTGAGGGTCATCCGTTGTTGTGATATAGTCTTTAGGTTTATTCAGCAGGATATACACCAGGTTCTTTGTTATAAAAACTTTTTTACCGTTTGCTGTAACCTCATCGCTATCGGCCATTTTATATCCGGGCTCCAGAACCACTTTTCCGTTCACTTTCACCTTACCTTCTTTGATAAGCGCTGCTGCGTCCCTGCGGCTGCAAATACCTCCATGAGCGAGGTACTTATTCAGCGGCATCTGCTCCACCGCAATTTTTTCGCGTATTATTCTAGGCGCTTCATCCTGCTTTTGTAAGGTTTCCTTTTTCTTTTGTTCAAAATACTCGGCGCGCTCCTTTTTATACTGTCTTTTTTCCTGCTTAAAGCCCTCTTTTATAGCAGCATTGCTTTTCTTTTTAGTAAATTTTTCAAAGCGAGGATCTGTTTTTTTCATTCGTACATATTTTGCTGTTTTTCAACAGTAGTTAAGAAGTGCAAAGATACTTTATATGGCAAACAAAAAGCCACCTCATTTATGAAGTGGCTTTTGCTAAGATCAAGCCTGAATATTATTTCTTATTATTGTTCCTTGCACCCGGGGCCCTGTCTCCTCTTTCTTTCATTTTAGCTTGCAGCTTTTCCTGCTGTTCTTTGGTAAGAACCGCATTTACTTTTTCAGTCCTTTCTTTCATCATCTCCATTCTTTTCTCCCTTCTTGCCTCATCACCCAAAGAATTATCATTCCTGAGCTCTTCAAATTTGGTCCTTTGCTCTTCATTAATTGCTTTTATTTTCCCTTCCTGTTCTTTGGTCAGGTTCAGGTCTTTGTACATATCCATCATGCCCATACCGCCGGGGCCGCGCCTTTCTCCACCTCTTGCCTCTTTTTTATCTTTTGAAGGAGGGGGTGCATCCTGTGCATAAGTAGCTGTAATGCTGAAAGCGCTGATAATTGCTGCAAGGAAAATTGTTTTTTTCATTTTTGTAGATTTTAAAATTGATCAGATATTAAGTCGTTTTTATTTCAGATAATACAATCTTGGATTGTTCCGGATCTCCTGTGGTGTTGATCTCATTTTTTGCTGGCGTAGTCTTTCATCCCATATCGCTTTCTGCTCAGGCGTAAGAATACTCTTTAATTGCAGGTCCTGCTCTCTTACCAGCTGCGCTATCTGCTCCTGTTTTTGTGCTCCGCTCAACGATATATCATTCCTTATGATCCTCAGGCGTGATGCGTAATCATCATTCCATAATTTCATCTGCTCCTTTTGCTCACTGCTTAGATTCAGGTTATTCCAGTTGGCATTATTCTTTTTAGATGTCTTTTTCCCGGGATCCCTGCTCAGCCCGTTTGCATCTCTTTTTTTATCTTTTATAATATTGTTTACCACATTTTTGTCAGTAGCTGCCCCGTCACTGTTATTCCTGAACTCCTTTATATTTTCCTCATAGCGAGTATTTTGTTCAGACGTAAGAATACCCTTTCTTTTTTTAACCTGCTGCTGCCTTACAGCACGAAGCCGGTCCTTTTTCTCCTCGGCCGTTAAACTGTTATCGGCCTGAATATCTTTTACCGCCTGCCTGTTGTCCTTTTCCAGTTCCTGCAACTGCTTCTGCTGCTCTTTTGTAAGGTTAAGACCGCTGTACACATCCCGCTTTACATTAGTGGGGCCACCCTGTTTTACCCCGTCATTTTTTCTTTCAGGAATCTCCTGTGCTATTAAAATACCGGTTACTAACAGACAGCCGACGAGGAGCAGTGATCTTATATATTTTTGTCTCATGACCTTAACTCTTTGCTTAGATGATATTTCTAAATCAAACTTTCTGCTAATAACTGTTAAACATTTACAAACACCCTTGTGACCGCCGGCTGCTCCAGAGGTTTAATCCAGGTACTTATTTTAACATATTTGCAGACCCTTTTACTAAAATTTATCCTCAATACTTTTTAAGAAATGTTCCCCTTCGTACCTTGCACCCCATGCAGGACTATTTAAAAGGATTGAACGAGCGGCAAAAAGAAGCAGTTTTACATATTAACGGACCGATTATGATCATTGCCGGGGCAGGCAGTGGTAAAACCAAAGTATTAACCACCCGTATTGCGCACCTTATGGCCAGCGGAGTGGATTCATTTAACATACTGGCGCTCACTTTTACCAACAAGGCCGCCAGGGAAATGAAGGAAAGGGTTGAGCATATTTTGGGGAACAATGAAGCACGCAATCTATACATAGGTACTTTCCATAGTGTGTTTGCAAGAATATTAAGAGCAGAAGCACATCGCATTGGCTATCCCAATAATTTCACCATTTACGATACTGATGACGCCAAAAGCGTAGTAAAAACGGTGATCAATGAAATGCACCTGGATGATAAACTGTATAAACCGGCAACCGTTTATAACCGTATTTCCGCAGCAAAAAACGCTTTGGTAACGCCGGCAGATTATGCCAACGATTATTATGTGCAGCAGGAAGACATCCGGGCTAACCGGCCTGCCATAGCAAAAATTTACGATGCTTATTGTAACCGCTGTTTTAAAAACGGCGCTATGGACTTTGACGATCTGTTGCTGAAATTTTACCAGGTACTAAAAACCCAACCCGATGCGCTGAGTAAATACCAGCATAAATTTAAATATATACTGATAGATGAGTACCAGGATACCAACCCTGCACAATACGAAATTATAAAGCTGCTGGGCGCCATGAACGAAAATGTTTGTGTAGTGGGCGATGATGCACAGAGCATTTACAGCTTCCGCGGTGCTACCATTCAGAATATTTTACAGTTTCAGAAAGATTATGACGAAGTAAAAGTGGTGAAGCTGGAGCAAAATTACCGCAGCACACAAAATATTATTAATGTAGCCAACGAGGTGATCAGTAACAATAAAGGCCAGATACCCAAAGTGCTTTTCACTGAAAATGCCGAAGGCGAAAAAATAAAGATCGTAAAAACCATGTCGGACAACGAAGAGGGAAAATTTGTTGCCGACAGCATACAGGAACAAAAATTGCGCAATCATTTTGCCAATAAGGAGTTCGCCATTCTTTACCGCACCAACGCACAAAGCCGTGCCTTTGAGGAGGCGCTAAGGCGTATGGGCATTCCTTATACTATTTACGGGGGTATCAGCTTTTACCAGCGCAAGGAAATTAAGGACCTGGTAGCTTACCTGCGCCTAATTATCAATTCCAGGGATGAGGAAGCGCTGAAACGCATCATCAATTATCCCGTACGCGGCATTGGTAAAACTACCATTGATAAAATTATCCTGCTGGCCAATACCCATAATCTCACCATGTGGCAAGTACTAGAACAGGCTCCGCAATTTGGTTTCCGTGCCGGTACTCTCGATGCCATTAACCAGTTTGTAACCATGATCCAAAGCTTTTCCAGCATGTTGGCAAAACACAATGCCTATGAAGTAGCTTTCCATGTGGGTAAACAAACCAACCTTGTTAAAGAATTATTTAACGATAAAAGTACCGAAGGGTTACAACGCTACGAGAACATACAGGAATTGCTGAACTCCATTAAAGAATGGATAGAAAGCCCCGACAATGAAGAAGGCGAAGTAGTAGATAAAAGCCTGGGGGCTTACCTGCAGCAAATAACGCTGCTTACCGATGCTGATGAAAAGGACCCCAATGCAGATACAGTGAAGCTAATGACCATACATGCTGCTAAGGGTTTGGAGTTTTCCTGTGTGTTTGCCGCGGGGCTGGAAGAAATGCTTTTTCCCAATGCCATGAGCATCAATACCCGGGAAGAGCTGGAAGAAGAACGCCGCCTGTTTTACGTGGTGGTAACCCGAGCAAAAAAGAAACTCTGGATCACGTACGCCAATACCCGTTATAAATTTGGCCAGTTGGTACAAAACGAGCCCAGCCGGTTTATTGACGAGCTGCCGGAGCAATATTTAGACC
>JASGDI010000184.1:0-27203 GCA_049841335.1 Niabella sp.
CTCTCGGCTGCTAAAGCTTTTACAGAATGGAGCAGGGTTCCTATAAAAGAGAGGGTTCAGGTTTTATTCAGGTTCAAACAATTACTTGAACATGATATTGATAAAGTAGCTGATTTAGTTCATAAAGAAAATGGTAAAACACATGCAGAGGCTAAAGCTGAAATTGAGAAAGGAATTGAAGTTGTAGAATTTGCAGCTTCACTCCCCCAAATTATGAACCAGGAGCTTCTTGAAGTAAGTCGTGGGATTGATTGTTACAGCCGGCGCTATCCCCTGGGTGTTGTTGCGGCTATAACACCATTTAATTTTCCTGCAATGGTTCCGTTATGGATGATTCCTATTGCAATAGGAACCGGGAATACACTTATTCACAAGCCTTCCGAACAGGTCCCGCTTACCGCAAATGTATTAGCAACCTATTTGCAAAAAGCCGGGTTGCCGAAAGGCGTTTTTAATGTTGTACATGGAGATAAACAAACAGTGCAGGCAATCATTGATAACCCTACTATTAAAGCCATAGGTTTTGTTGGCTCCTCTGCTGTAGCAAAAATTGTATATGAAAAAGGAACAATGAATGGGAAGCGGGTATTGGCATTAGGAGGAGCAAAAAACCATTTAATTGTAATGCCTGATGCTGATCCGGATAGTACTGCATCTAATATTGTTGCAAGTGCTTTTGGCTGTGCCGGACAACGGTGCATGGCTGCCAGCGTAGTAGTACTGGTTGGCAACAGTGAACATATCCTTGACAAAATCGTTTCCGAAGCCCAAAAAGTTAAAGCAGGCACCAATCTTGGTGCGGTAATCAGCCTGGAAGCTAAAGCAAGAATTGAGCATTATATAGAGCGCGCCCAAACGAATGGAGCTAGTATCCTATTGGACGGTCGCCATGCGCTTGTGGAGGATATGGAAAACGGCACATACGTTAATCCTACTATCATTGATGGAGTGCAGCCCACTAATGAATGTGCCTGTGATGAGATCTTCGGGCCGGTGCTAACTGTGCTCAGGGTAAATACACTTGAAGAAGCCTTGCAAATAGAAAATGGGAATCCTTACGGAAATGCCGCTGCAATATTTACAACAAACGGTGGAACAGCCAGATATTTTTCAGATAATACAAATGCAGGTATGATAGGTATAAATATAGGCGTGCCGGTACCACGTGAGCCATTCAGTTTTGGCGGATGGAATCAGAGTCGTTACGGGTATGGAGATATCACCGGTGCTGAAGCCATCCGCTTTTGGACAAACCTGAAAAAAGTAACACAGAAATGGACAAGCAATGCTCCTAAAAATTGGATGAGCTAAATCAAGAATCACTGATTACTAATAATAAAACATACTAATGAAAGCGGCAGTTTATGAAGGAAAAGAACAGCTGATAGTCCGGGATATTGATATACCCTCATTAGAAGAGGGAGAAATTTTACTTGAAATTGAAGCATGCTGTGTATGCGGAACCGATATGCGGACCTACAGGCACGGTGATAAGAAAATCATCCCGCCAAGGGTATTGGGTCACGAATTTTGCGGAAGGATAATTGAAAGTAAAGCAGGCGGAAGCTACAATTTAAAAATCGGCGACCGTGTAGTAATGTATATTGTACTGGCCTGCGGTAAGTGCAGATACTGCACGATGGGAAGACAGAATTTATGCACAAGCCGGACTACTATGAGTTATCACCATGACGGTGCATTTGCACGTTACATGAAAGTGCCAGCCAAAGCCGTGAAAGACGGAAATCTGATCAAGGTTGATAACGAAGAAATATCAAGCGTTCACTTAAGTTTAAGTGAACCCCTGGGCTGTGTAATGAATTCGGCTAACAGGTTAAAAATCGGTTTCCAAGATACGGTAGCTATTATTGGTGCAGGACCAATTGGGGTAATGCATGCCATATTAGCCAGGCTTGCGGGTGCGCAAAAGGTGTGGATGCTTGATATATCAGAGAACCGGCTAAAAATGATGGAGCAATTCGATATAGACGGAGTAGTTAAAGTAACTGCGGATAGCAGCCATATTCAAGAAATGGAAGCCTTAACAAATGGTTGGGGAGCCAGTGTTGTAATTGTAGCCAACAGCGTTGCCCAATCGCAGGCCGACGCCCTGGAAATAGCCGGGAAGGGCGCCCGTGTTGAATTCTTTGGTGGCTTACCTAAATCCAAACCGGAGGCATTACTTAATACCAATCATCTTCATTACAAGGAATTATTACTATCAGGTTCCTATAGTGAAAAAATGAGTGATTTTCAATCTGCTTATGCGCTCATTAATAGTGGCCGCTTTCCTGCCGATAGAATCGTTACCCACATTTTGCCTTTAGATAATATAACCGAGGCCTTTACACTAATGGGAACGGGGCAGAGCTTAAAAGTTTGTATTATTCCTGAATAGAAAAATTCGCCAAAATTTATATGCACACATTATTAATAGAAGAAATTATTGGCAGCCGATGGGGCTTATTCATCAACGGTAAATTTGTTGAATCGTCAGATGGTCTTGAATTTGATGTAACAGCCCCCGCTAATAATGAAAAAATTGCAACTGTTGCCCGGGCCACAGATCAGGACGTGTCAACAGCAGTACAGTCAGCCTATACAGCTTTTGCCAGTTGGGGCCAACTAACAGGTTATGAACGCGAAAAAATAATCAGAAAGGCAACGGCGCATGTACGTACACAAGCGGATAAAATTGGCATGCTGATGGCATTGGAGCAGGGCAAGCCTTTTAATCAGTCAAGAAGTGAAGTGATAGGCTCCTGTGACACTATTGATTATTACGCAGCCGAAGCGGTGAGAATTGAAGGCAACACCAATCTGACAGAAAAAAATAGTCTTCGCAGCTGGGTCATTTATCAACCGGTAGGAGTATGTGCTGTTATCACACCCTGGAATTATCCCGTTAGTTTATTAAGCTGGAAACTGGGTCCTGCCTTAGCTACAGGTTGCACTATTGTGGTAAAGCCCACTACTATTACACCCCTGTCCCCTACAGCTTTTTGCATGGCCTTATGCGAAGGAGGAATTCCTCCCGGTGTAATCAATGTTATAAACGGGCCGGGATCTGCTGTTGGTGAAGCGCTGTTAAAACATCCGCTCGTAGAAAAAGTAGCCATGACCGGCAGCAGCGACACAGGTAAAAAGCTAATGCAGCTATTTGGGCCATCTCTTAAAAAAATATCGCTGGAATTAGGTGGACATTGCCCTGCGATCGTTTGCGCCGATGCAGACCTGGATAATGCCGCCCGGGTAATAGCCTATAAGGGTTTTAGGAATAACGGCCAGAGCTGTAGTGGTGTAAACCGGGTATATGTTCATGCCTCTGTAAAAGACAATTTCGTAAATAAGCTAAAATCACTTGCTGAGAAAATGAGTATAGGTGATGGCATTACCGATACAGCCGTAGACATTGGGCCAATGTGTACCAAAGACGGAATAACAACTGTTACAGAACATGTTGAAGACGCTTTGTCAAAAGGTGCACTATTGATAACCGGAGGGAAAAAACCTCGCGGAGAAAAGTATGCCAAGGGTAACTACTACACACCAACCATACTTGGAAATGTAAACACGAGTATGAAAGTAATGCTGGAAGAAACATTTGGTCCGGTTGTTCCGGTTGATACGTTTGATAGTATTGATGAAGCTATAAAAAAAGCCAATAACACTAAGTATGGGCTCGTAAGCTACCTCTTCACTAAAGACTTTAAAACAACAGTACAGGTAAGTGAACGGCTGGAGGCTGGTACTATTGCGGTAAACACAAGCTCCGTTAATACCAATTATGCACCTTATGCAGGATGGAAAGAAAGTGGTTATGGCTTTGAACTGAGCCGTAAAGCAGTTTTTGAATATTTGAAAATAAAGCATATTAAAGTTGAAATCATTTAGCCTGTATTATGTTATTAGATCCGTTACAATCAAGATTGGCCATACAACATGCTCTTGAACACCGCTATGCTATTTTAGCGATCAATGCAGATAGCCACGCGGCCATATGTGACTGTCTGGAAGCCGCATTGCAAATAAATGCTCCTGTTATTATAGAAACAAGCCTCTGGCAACTGGAAGGGCATAGTTTCGGTGCAGGGGACCCGGTCCTCGGCATGTCAAGGTATATAGCAAACCTCGCCCTGCTGGCCAACAGCGAGCGTTATAAACAAATTCCTGTTATTTATCATACAGATCATATCAAAGGACACGGAACCCTGCAGATACTTGAAACCGCAATACGCGGTTCAAGGCTATCTGTTCACGGAGAAGAAGTCCTGCTGAGAGCGTCTACTGTTTCATTAGACGCTTCAGAGCTTTCCCACAACCAGACTATTGAGTATATATTACACTTGTGCAACTTCTCTCAAAAAAATAATGTGCCTGTAACGCTTGAAATGGAAGATGCGGTTGATGAAGGAATAACTTCACCAAAAACAGCAGCTAAATTACTGGGAAGCATTGAAGCTGCTTACCCCGGTCATATTTATCTATGGGCGCCCGGTGTGGGTACACAGCATGGATTTGGAGAGGAGATGAACTTCTCGCCGAAAACAATTGAAGAACAAATCGCTCTTACAAAAAAAATAACCGGGCGCGAGATAGGTATTGCATTGCATGGTTCAACCGGTTTGGGTATGGAAGATCTAAGTAATGCCGCAAAAGCAGGTGTTGTTAAAGTGAACTGGAGCACAGAAAGTTTATATATCAGGAGCAATGCTGCAAAAAAATATTATGAAGTGATGAAGGATCAATTTGATAAAAAACATAAAGAATGGAAAGCGGCCGTAATGGACAATGGTGTAAATAAGTTTGTTTCAGAAATATATATTCCAAAGGTTAAAGAACGGATGAAAATACTTGGCGCTGAAAATAAGGCGGCTGAGATAATGATGCTGCTGAATAAAAGTACCACGCCACATCCATAACATACAAATCCTGTTGAAAGATATGATTGGTGAACTTCAAAAAAAACTGGAGCAGCTTCAGAATAAACCGTTACTTAATAAAGCATTAATCGGATTCGATGGCTATATTGATCTGATACAAAAAGTGGTGAAGTCTTCAGCCAAAGAGTCAAGGCAATACTATAACTGCCTCTGTGATGTTGGTGAGCATATTTCGGCTGCATCAGGAAAAAGTGCACAATTGGAGGTATGCACGATCACAAAAAAACTGGGTGGAAATGCTCCGATAATGGCTAACTCATTAGCCCATTTGGGAATAGAGAATTACTGCATAGGCACTATGGGATATCCTAATATACAGGAGGTTTTCTTACAAATGCACAAAAGATGTAAGCTCCTCTCCATAGGCGAGCCGGGAATAACGAATGCGCTTGAATTTGAAGATGGCAAACTGATGTTATCTGAGTTAAGCAGTTTTGAAACCCTGGACTTGCAGTATATCCTGGAGCTGAAGGAGGCATTTTTATTGGATGAATACCTGAAAGAAAGCCGCTTAATAGCGATGGTAGACTGGGCAAACCTGCCTTTATGCACGAAACTATGGGAACAAATGCGCGAATATATTCTTGATGCAGGTCTTCCTGACAAGATCTATTTCTTTGACTTATGCGATCCGTCAAAAAAAACAGTAAGTGAGATACGGGAAGTATTAAATGTAATAAATACCTATAAAGAATTAGGCAAAGTAATAGTAGGGCTGAACGAAAACGAGGCTATAAAAATTTACAAAGCCCTGCAGGGCATAAGCCCGTGCGATGCCGAAAACTGGACATTAACAAATGAGTATAAACTAGAAGAGATCACGTCATTTGTCTTTAAGGCTATGTGCATTGATATATTACTGGTACACCCAACTGATAGATGCCTGGTAGCTACCCATGAAGGTGTTATAAGGTTAAACGGGAATGTTGTTAAACATCCGAAGGTCTTAACCGGGGGCGGGGACAATTTAAATGCGGGCTTTTGTTTTGGTTTATTAAACTCTCTTTCGATTGAAGAATGTATGATGCTGGGCATGGCCACTTCGGGAGCTTATATACAAAATGGTAAAAGTCCCTCTATTAATGATTTAATAAGCTATCTTCAGAATTTGTAAACTCTTATTATTATTATTAAGTATGCCATCACAAAAACAAATTAAAGTTGCAGTGGCCGGAGTGGGATTTATAGGGCCGGTTCACATCGAATCATTACGCCGTTTGCCAGGCATAGAGGTGGCTTCGATTTGCCATTCCAATGAAAAGGCGGCCCGGCAAAAAGCTGCTGAACTGTTTATTCCGAATTACTACAGCGATTTTGAAAAAATGCTCAGTGAGGTAGAGCTGGATTGCATTCATATATGCACACCAAACGACCTGCACTATCACATGGCAAAAACCGCCTTGCTTGCCGGCAAGCATGTGGTATGCGACAAACCGCTGGCAATGACAGTTACAGAAGCTAAAGAACTACTGGAGCTGGCTAAAGCCAGAAATCTTGTACATGCGGTCAATTTCAATATAAGGTATTACCCTTTAGTGCGCCAAATGAAGCGTATACGTGAGAAAGGTGCATTAGGAGATGTATATAGCATCATAGGAAGCTATTTGCAGGATTGGTTATTTTACAACACCGACTATAACTGGAGAGTGGAAGCTGCTAAAACCGGTGATAGTAAAGCCATTGCTGACATAGGCTCCCATTTAATTGACCTTATAGAATACATAACCGGCTTACAGGTAGAGGAAGTGATGGCCGATTTTTCAACGATTCATCATACAAGAAAAAAGCCGTTGAAGAATGTAGATACCTATTCCGGAAAAATATTAAGTGCCGAAGATTATATAGAGGTTCCGGTGAACGTGGAAGACCATGCAACTGTACTCCTGCGTTTTAACAATGGCAGAAAAGGATCAGCTACTGTGAGCCAGGTGGCCGCCGGAAGAAAAAACAGGCTGAACATAGAAATTTCCGGCAGTAAATGTACTTTAGCCTGGTGCAGTGAACGGCCCAACGATTTATTTACTGGCAAACGTGATGAACCTAACCAGTTATTAATGCGCGACCCAGCCCTGACAGATGACGATGTTAAAAACATCATTAGCTATCCGGGTGGTCATAATGAAGGCTTTGGGGATACCAGCAAGCAATTATTTAAAGAAATTTATGCTGATGTACGAAACGGTACCCCCTCAGCTCACCCCTCCTATCCAACCTTTGAGCATGGTTTAAGAGAGCTGATTATATGTGAAAGTATTGTGCAAAGTAATAAGCTGCAACAATGGGTAAAAGTATAGCATCACATTTTTACATTCTTGTTTCAACAATTTATGTAAGAGTTTAAGCAGTTAAATAAAGCAAAAAACAAATTCAATTATTTTATTATGTTTGATTTAGGTTTTGTAAGTGCAATATTCAGTGAAAAAACTTTTGAAGAAGTTATTGACTTTGCTTCTGATAATGGTTTTGCCTGCGTTGAACTGATGTGCTGGCCCAAAGGTAAGGCCGAAAGGAGATATGCAGGTATTACACATATTGATGCAGACGAGCTGAATGATACAGCAATAAAAAATATCCAGGAGTATCTGCAGGAAAAAAAAGTATATATCTCCGCGCTTGGTTACTACCCTAACCCTTTAGACCCTGATGCTGAAAAAAGAGACTTTTATATCTCTCACCTGAAAAAAGTAATCAGGACAGCATCGCTGTTGAATGTACCTGTTGTTAATACGTTTATCGGAAGAGATCAGTATAAAACCCTGGAAGAAAACCTGGAACTCTTTAAACTGCACTGGCCACCTGTTATCCAGTATGCAGCGTCCTTAAAGATCAAAATAGGAATAGAAAACTGCCCTATGCTTTTTACCAACGATGAATGGCCGGGCGGCAAAAATATGGCAATCAGTCCTTATGTATGGGAGCAGCTTTTTAGTCATATCCCTAACTCCTACTTTGGATTAAACTACGACCCTTCGCATCTTTTATGGCAGCAAATCAATTACCTGGATCCACTGCTTGAATTTAAAGACAAATTGTTTCATATTCATTTGAAAGACACCAGGATGCATAAGGAAAAACTGGAACGGCTGGGTATCCTGGTTTCCCCATTGGAATTTCATTCTCCTAAATTGCCGGGATTAGGCGACATTGATTGGAAAAGTTTCTTTTCCACCCTGAAAGTATCCGGTTATGAAGGCCCGGTTGTTATTGAGTTTGAAGACAAAACATTTGAAGATACTAAAGAAAATGTAGTAAGGGGATTATTACAGGCCAGGGACTATATTTTACAGTTTTTATAGCAGGGGGTCCATCAGCATTACAGCTAAAAATATTCTCTATAAGGTCATTGAAAAAGATTGCCTATCGAGAACTTTCCTGTATAACAATAGAAGGAACTATATATAAAAAAGCCTGGCTTGTTAGTATGGTACTTGCGATAAACATGCAGAACCGGCGAACCGGGCTTAATATTGAACACACCTGCAGTTTCTTTTGCAGCACCTGTAGCGACCAGTTCCTGTTCAGCCCTTTCAATATCTATACCGTATTTTGTCCGTAGGGTCTCGAACAAGGAATTATTAACAAAATCCTTTTGTGATAACACTTCAATGCCGTTATCCGGGATATACGTGTATTCAAGCATCACAGGGAATTCGCCCACTGAGCGCAGGCGTTCTATACAAATAGCCCCTGTTTCCATCTCCTTTGCCGTAAGCGGATAAAAAAAGTTCTTATCCCAGCTTACCTTATAGGGCTTTCTAAGAAAAACGGTTTTCACTTCACCTTCTTCCCCTACCACAGCAGAGAATCCCTTTACTGAAAAAAGCCCTAATGCTTTTTTCTTGTTTTCTGCAACAATACTTTTTCGCCCTTTGCATTTAACTATAAAACCTTCTTTAACCAACTCATCCAGGGCCTGGCGCACTGTTGACCTGGCCAAATTATACTGCTCCATCAAATCGTGTTCACTGGGTATTACATCACCTGGTTTATATGAGCCTTTTAGAATTTTCCCTTTCAGCTTATTCTTTAGTTTCTGATACTGATGTTGCATTGATACATTCGATTTACGGATATGTAATATATTTCAATACGCATTAATAACGTAAATAACAGCTAACGTATAAATCATTCAAAAATACGTTAATATGATCAACTAACATATGCCTGGTAATGGCTTTATTCTAAAAAATGCACCCTTCATTAGCTCGTTTGGAATTTGAGTCAATGCCTTTTACATGCGAATGTTTTTCTAAAGATTCTGTTTCTTCAACTCTTCAATGGCATAATGAACAGCTCTGGCAGTTAATGCCATGTAAGTAAGGGAAGGGTTCTGAGTGCTGGTAGAAGTCATACATGCTCCATCCGTTACAAAAACATTTTTACAATTGTGCAGTTGGTTCCACTTATTGAGCAATGAGGTTTGGGGGTCGTTGCCCATCCTAACTCCTCCCATTTCATGAATATCCAATCCCGGGGCCTGTTTGGTATCGTTTTTTTTAATATTAGTAAATCCGGCCCTGTCCAACATTTCACTTACCTGTTCAAAAAAATCGTTTAACATCTCTTCATCGTTGTTATCATAACTAACATCAAAGCGAAGCAATGGGATATCCCATTGATCTTTTTTGCCAGGATCTAAACTAACCGTATTCGTTTCTTTAGGTAATGTTTCACCTATTATACCCGCATCAATGGTCCAAAGGTCCAGAGCCTGGTCTGTCAAATCTTTTTTCAGTGCTTCACCCCATCCTGACAGGGCTTTGAGGTTACGTTTCCCATTAAAGCTAACAGCATACCCTCTTAAAAAATCTGTATCCTGCCTATGCACATTTCTGAATCGTGGCATATAAGCGCTGCCCGGACGCCGTCCTTCTGTTGCATAGTTCAGCAATCCTTCATATTGAGCAGAGATTTTTCCCCTGAAGTTATGAAATGCAATAAACTTACCCAGCAAACCATTGTCATTTCCCAATCCCATTGGAAAACGAGATGAGGTGGAATTGAGCAATATCTGGTTAGTTGCCATAGCACTGGCATTCACAAAAATGATATTTGCAAAATATTCTGTTGTTGCTTTTGTTTGAGAATCGATTACTCTGACACCGATAGCTCTTTCCTTTTTATCGTCATAAATAACAGAGTGAACAATTGCATTAGGTATTAACGTAAGATTACCTGTCCGCTCTGCCCAGGGAAGCGTAGATGCATTACTGCTGAAATAGCCACCAAACGGGCAACCTCTCCTGCACAAATCCCGGTGTTGACAACTAACCCTTCCCTGTTGTGTATATACCGGCTTAACGGCTGTAATATGGGCACAACGGCCAATGATCACATGACGATCTTTATAATAACCTGCTACCTGCTGTTTAAAATATTGTTCTACGCAACTCAGCTCCATAGGAGGCAGAAATTCTCCATCCGGCAGGCTGTCTATACCATCTTTATTACCTGAGATTCCTGCAAACTTTTCTACATAGCTATACCAGGGCGCAATATCTTTATAACGTATAGGCCAGTCAACAGCATAACCATCCCGTACGGGACCTTCAAAATCAAAATCGCTCCAGCGTTGGGTATGTCTTGCCCATAATAACGACTTTCCGCCGACCTGGTTTCCACGTATCCAGTCAAACGGCTTTATCTGTTCATAAGGGTGCTCTTTGTCTCCGGCAAAAAAATGCTTTGAATCTTCTTTGTAGTTGTAACAACGGCTCAGGATTGGGTTCTCCTGTTTTTCTTTGAATGTTATTTCCCCTGCATGTTGCAATTCCCATGGCATCAAATTAGCTGTGGGATAGTCTTTAAGATGTTTCACATCCCTGCCTCTTTCCAGCACCAGGGTTTTCAAACCTCTTTCACAAAGCTCCTTTGCAGCCCATCCGCCACTGATACCGGAGCCAATTACAATGGCATCATACCTATGCGCTATATTTTTTTCTTCCATATCCTGTTTACAGAGCCTTATCGTTCACTTTAACACAGCCATAGAAATGTCCGGGGATTATTTTATATCCCTGAACTTTGGTTAAATAATACTCACTGTTCCTGTAACCTGTAACGGTTAATTCTCTTATACTTTTTATACAAGCTCTGATATCTTCATCCGCTTTTCTATCACTTACAATGTCATTCAGCATTTCCTGTTTTTCTGTAGCATTTAGCTTTACCCAGCTTATTCCTTTTTGTTTCTTTATAAAATCTTCAAACTTGTTCAGGCCGGCTTTAAAAATTTTTTGATCATCCGGATTCCTGCAATCCAGCATCATTTTATTAATGAAATGGTGCAAACCAAGCGCTTTTGTCCCGGGTGTATTCGTTGAAGGAATAATAGTTTCGGCCAGATCCTCTAAAAGATCTTGTTGAGATGTATTCAAAAATCGCCCTTCTGTATTGGCTGTTTCATTTGTACAAGCGGGGAGTAACCATACAGAGCTTCCGGTAATAAATAAGTATTTGATTACGTCTCTTCTCTTCATGCTTATTTCAATTCATTTCTAAAATACCAAACGCTTTCTTTTACAGGATCCACATTGTTACTCAAATTATGCTCGTACTCAACAGATATCATTCCTTTAAAATGCTGAGCTTTCATTTCCTGCATTACAGCAGGGATTTTGCACAATCCCTTTCCCCAGGTTACTTCACTCTCGCTCCTGTTCTCCACCTGACTGATATCTTTAAAATGAAAATGCATGATATGTCCCTTCAGTTTTTGTAAACTTGTTAAAGGATCCAGCCCCGAACGAACCCAGTGCCCAATATCTGCGCAGACGCCCAATCGGGCGCTTCTTCCTTTTATAGCATCTAATACGGTGTCAGGATTCCAGTAAGTGGTAGGCGCTGGGTGATTATGAATAGCAGCGTTAATCTGATATTTATCGCAAAGCGCAGAAACAATGTCCAGATCAGCTCTTGCCGGCTCACAGGTCATGGTTGTAACGCCCATATATTTACAAAACTCGAAAACTTTTTCCCATTCTTCTGCACCAGATGCTTTTACCACTCCATATCCGGCCATTTGCACACCGCTTTTAGAAAGCATCGCTTTTACTTTCGCACGTGTTTCCAGGTCCATGCTAAAATGCGTTAAACCTTCAATACCATTCCCGATTAGCTGGTTTGGATAAGCTTCAACATATTTTAAGCCGCAACTATCTATCTTTTGTAATACCTCATAAAATGTAAAATTTTTGAAAGTATAAGCCTGTGCACCCAGCAGCCAGCCATATTTTCTCTCAATATTTTCAGGTTCCGATGTATGCGCTTTTCCGCCGGTACATGATATATGCAAGCCGGCACATAGCAATAAACCCCATAATATTGTAGCTTTTCTATTCCTTTTCATTGATGGATTGTCTGCATTTTATTAAGATGGCTGGTATAAGCAAATAGTCTACAGCCTTTTCAGCCTGATACGCCTGACCTCAATTGCCATAGGAGGACCCACATGTACCTGGAAACCTAACTTTCCTTCCATCTTCCTGTTTTGTATATCATCATCGGTTACATCACTTATTAAAACACCATTGATATAATGCAATAAACGGTTTCCTTTAGCCAGAATACGGAGTTCATTCCAGTCATTATTTTTAATAACCAACTTTAGAGCATCTTTATTTCCTAACTCGCCTAATTGTTCGCTTGCAGTCCAGATATTCTTCTTTGCATAATCGTCAATAACTCCGTTAACGGGCGGCAGCCTTACTTTCTGGCCGGGGAATGCCAGAATCTTTCTTCCCTGCTCTTCGTAGTTCTGCCCTGTATACTTTTTTGCTCCGTCAATATCAGCCTGATAACCTCGCATAGCAAAAGGCAACCCTGGAATTTCTTCACTCCTGTAATTGAAGCCACTGTTTCCTTTATCCGATATCCTGTATTCTGCAATCAGTTCAAAATCTCTTACCGTACTACCTTGCCATATGATAAATGAATTCCGCTCCAGCTCCTTCCCTGGCTTAATCTCACCAACAATGGCGCTGTCTTTAACACTCCATAAAGCAGTATCGCCTTTCCAGCCATTCAGGCTTATGCCATCAAATAAATCTTCATAATCGTTTGATGTTTTGGGCTGGGCACAACTCATTATGCTTGCTATCAGCATGCAAAGAAGAAAGCAGCTACTGAAAATTTTTAGAGATGTCATATCCTGCAATGCTGTTAATTGTTAGCCAGTAATAGATTCCTGTATCGCATCAATGCTTCTACGTAATAGTAATCTGCATAAGTAAGTGGCACATCAACCTCTGAATGCTTCGGCAAATGCCCAACGCTGTATTTTAATATAAAACCTCCATTAGTTCCTGTTACCGCCTTATAGGGTTCTTTTGATAAGCTCTGTAACATTTTCTCTGCTTTGGATATATAGAAGGACTGCTCAGCACCTTTTGTAAATGAGCTAAGTTCAATTAAGGCTGAAGCGAAAATGGCTGCAGCTGATGCATCCCTGTTGAATTTATAATTTGCCAGTTCGCTATCGGCCGGTAAGTCAGGTGCCTCAAAGTCCCAATACGGAACCTGGTCTTCCGGCATATTAGGATGATTTAAAACAAAATCTGCAATTTTTTTTGCAAAGTCCAGGTATTTTTTGTCGCTGGTTTCACGATACATCATCGTAAAACCATATAAAGCCCAGGCTTGCCCACGCGCCCATACCGATTCATCGTAAGCGCCCTGAAAGGTTTTTTTAGCAAGCACGCTCCCGTCTTTCGGATTATAATCCACTACATGATAACAGCTATAATCAGGACGGAAATGATTCTTCATTGTTGTATTGGCATGTGTTACAGCAATATCCCAGAATACAGGATCGTTACTTAATTTAGAAACCTCTAATAAAAATTCAAGGTTCATCATGTTGTCAATTATTACCGGATAATTCCATCCACCCCATGACCTGATTACCCGTACATCAGGGTTGTAACGTGTTATTAATGACCGGGCGCCGGTAAGAAGGATATCCTTATAAGCCATAGTATCCTTTGTGATCCTAAGCGCATTACCATAGCTGCAGTATAACATAAACCCCACATCGTGCGTATTTTTATTATACTTTTCTTTTTCCAATATTTTAAATTTATCCTGTGCCAATTGCAGCAGCTTCTTGTCGCCTGAATATTCATACAGATACATCAATGTGCCGGGATAAAAACCTGATGTCCACCAATTGGTTTTGGAAGTAACCAGTGTATCGCCCTCAAATGTGCGCGGCATAAGGTTTTCAGGAGTGTTTTCCGCAAGTATTTTAATTTGATCAATTGCATCATCTAGTTGTTTGTTTATAAAATCCGGCTTTAGCTTATATATTGTGGGCTGTTCATGACAGAAGCCCATAAAACACAAAGTGCCAATGAGAAGAAGATAATATTTCATAAAATTGCTATGCTTTTATTAATAATTATTATTTGCTCTGCGAATACCAATCATCCAATAACCTGAATGAAGTGATCCCGTCTACAATGTTAACCGATTGCTTCAGATTGATACTGACTTTGTGATTTGCCAGGTTGATGATTTCTCCGGCTCCGTTCCTTGGCTTTGCAATTAACACACGTACCTTACCAGATAAAGAATTGATTAGGTCGCCAATATCATACCGGGCGATCATACCAGGCGCTGCCGATAATAAATAACGGGTCTTATAATTTGCTTCTTCTATTACTGATTGATAGGAAACAAGTGGATCGGATAAGATTACAGAAGAAAAGTTTTTGCTACGCATTATAGCAATGTGCAACAGGTCTGTAGATAGCACGCCCTGCGAAAATGCTCCAATTTTTGAATGGCCCTGAGAGACCCAATCTATTAAAAAAGATAATTCCTGCATACGCACCCTTAAAAGGGGTTGATCCAATAAGATACCTGTGTACCAGAGATTAAGTGGCGTTTTATCTACCCAAGAATCACCACCTTTTATATACCCGGTAGCAAGCTCTCCAAAACCACTCAAATCGGGCGCTATTATTTCATATCCTCTTAATGCTAATGAATCGGCCAGCCCTCCTTCTTTTATAGCTTCCTTCTTTCCATTATCATCAAGATACAAAACCGTATTTATGGTTTTTTTGTCATTCAAAGGCCTGAGACGATATACAGGAATATAATTTCCAGTAATACTTTTTAACAGGTACGACTCTGCAACATACCCTTTTCGATGATACCTTCCTGAAAAAACAGGTGTACCAGCAGGCTGCATATTTTTAAATCCGGTTACCTTCACTACACGGCTTATTAAATCATCGAATCCGCCGATTGCGGGCCGTTTCTGTAAAACTTCCTTTAAATGGGGCAGCGCAAGGGCATGCAGGTTCCGGCTCGTTAAAGCACTATATACATTTCCATGCGCTGTAGCATTCAATTCGCTATCCAAAAAAGTGGTAACAGCAGCTTCTTTAGAGTCGCCCGGCAGGATAAGGTATCTTTGAAAAAAACTGTAAATAGCTTCCCTGTTTTTGAGAGTGGATGCATGTTCTGCGTCATCTTCTACCATCTTTATCTCATCTGCCTTTCCTAAAAATGAATAAGCTTGTCTGACTTCCTTAAAGACATCTCTTGCGCCCTGAATACTGAATATATCCCTGGTAGTAGTGGCCATTAACAGGGGTCTTGGAGCAATGCAAAGTAACAGATCGCCCATGTCAAGACCTTTTGCTATACTACCTGTAAAGTTTTGTTCTGCATCCTGCGGACCCCGTGTCATTAATAATTTTTCAGAACTTGTAATATAACATTCAGGTGCTGCAGCTTTTATTCGTTGGTCAAATGCAGCAATGTAAGCGGCTTGGGTTCCTCCTCCCGACCTGCCGGTAATACCAATGCGGGTAGTATCAATATCGTCACGCGTATATAAATAATCAACAGCTCTTATTCCATCCCAGATAAAATAATATGCAGGAGACCTCCCCAGTAAAAAATGCTGGCTTCCCGGATAGGAATGCTCCTGTGTAGGACCGAAGGATTTAAAGAGCTCATTATCCATATATTGTCTTCTCTCTCCCTGTCCTATGGGATCAAAAGCCAATACAGCAAATCCTTTTTTTACAAGATTGAGTATCATAAGCTGATAAGGCCGGCTGCGAAAGCCTGATTTACTATGGCCAGAGCAATAAACAATAGCCGGGAGCCTCCCATTCCTGTTTACAGGAAGAAATAAAGCAGCCGTAACATAATAACCTGGCAATGATTCAAAGTACAATTTTTCAACTCTGGTACCATCTCTTTCCAAAACTCCTGTTATCACTGGTTTTAAAGGTGTTTTTTCGGGAAAAGAGCCTATTATTTCATTATATGCGCCCTTTACTTCCTTTTGTCTTTGTAACCATGCCTGTGGCGTATCATATTTCAGCAGCATTGATCTTCTGCGATCCAGTATTTCAAACGCCTGACCCGCAAAATATTTATATAATGCGGTATGAGCGTCATTGAGATAAGCCCATTTTGGCAAAACATCTTCAACTTCCTGTCCATAGACCGGGCGGGCAGACAGTGTGACATGTAGCACCAATATTATAAGGCAGATAGCCGGTTTAAAACGAGCCATGCTGCCTAAGTGGCTATTTTCTCTTTGTTCTGCCATCTACATAGTTTTTAATAAATTTCTGATCATTCGCATCATTATCCTTATACTTTTTCCTGAGCGATTTTAGCTTGCGGTGCATTTCTTTTTTTACTTTTTTATAAGCAGGGTCATTATATACATTATGCATCTCCTGAGGGTCTTTTTGCAAATCATATAGCTCCCACTCATCAATATCGTAATAAAAATGAATAAGCTTATAGCGATCTGTGCGGATACCATAGTGACGTTTCACCATATGGATGGAAGGATACTCATAATACGTGTAATAAATAGCATCACGCCATTTAAAAGTTTTACCTCCCGCTAAGTTCCTGAATGACTCGCCCTGCATATCAGCCGGTGTTTTTACACCTGCATAATCAAGAAAGGTAGGGGCGAAATCCAGGTTTTGAACTAATGCGTTTATCTTAGTGCCCGCTTTAATTTCTTTAGGATAACGGATTAAAAGTGGCGTACGTAATGATTCTTCATACATAAACCTTTTATCAAACCATCCATGCTCTCCCATATAAAATCCCTGATCAGAAGTATAAACGACTATGGTATTTTCTGTCAATCCATTTTTTTCCAGGTAATCTAATAATTCGCCAACACCATCATCCACTGCTGCAATAGTGCCCAGGTAATCCTGCATATAACGCTGATAACGCCAACGCATCAGGTCTTCTTTTGACATGGATTTATATTTCTTTTTAAAGTTTTCATTGATGGGATCATACACAGCATCCCATGCCCTGCGTTGTTCAGCATCCATGCGGCCCAGGTTGTTATTGTATGCTGTAGTATCCCATTTCAATGTAGGCGGAATGCCTAATTCATCCATCAACTCTGGTTTGATCTTGCTGTCTCCGGCCCAATTCATATCTTTAAGAATATTCATTTCAGCCTTCTTTGCAGCAGTGCCCCGCCCTTCGTAATTATCAAATAAAGTTCCGGGTTCGGGGAAATTCATTTTTGTATAGTCTTTATAATGGCGTTCAGCAGCCAGCCACTCCCTGTGTGGTGCTTTTTGATGATACAATAAGCAGAAAGGCTTGTCTTTATTCCGGTCATCCAGCCATTGCAATGCCAGATCTGTAGTAATATCTGTAACATAGCCATGGATCTGTTGTTTGGTGCCATTAATAATAAAATCAGGATTATAATAATCGCCCTGCCCGGGCAATACTGCCGAATAATCAAATCCCTGCGGTAAGCCATCCATATGGATCTTACCTACCATGGCCGTTTGATAACCTGCACGTTGAAGTAGTTTGGGAAAATTTTCCTGGTCCCAGTCAAACCTGGAGACATTGTCTACCTTGCCATTCATAAAGCTGTGTTTTCCTGTTAATAAAACGGCACGGCTGGGCGCACACAGAGAATTAGTAACAGCAGCTCTTGTAAACAATGCGCCTTCCTTGGCCAGCCGGTCAATATTCGGTGTTTTATTGATGCCATGTCCATACACGCTCACAGCCTGGTAGCCGTGATCATCGCTCATGATGTACACAATATTGGGCTGGGAACTCTTACTTCCGGCAGTGCTTTGACCCCGAACTGACAATACGGCAAAGGCAAATAATACTAAAATTGCTCCCTTCATTTTACTTCTTTTTTAGTTATTTAATATTTTTCTTATGGCAGGACAAATGCTATATAACTATCCCCTTTAGAAGTGCCTAGCTTTGTGCCTCCACAAGCTATAGCAATATACTGCTTTCCGTTTACCGAGTATGTGATAGGGGTAGCAAACCCTGCCGCTGGTAAGCCATATTCCCACATCAGCTTACCCTGCCGGTTAAACGCTCTTATTTTAGCGTCTTTGGTTGCAGCAATAATAATCAAACCGCTCGCTGTTATTAATGGCCCGCCATAATTTTCAATACCTGTATGCGTGATCCCCTTTGCCTTTAATCCCGGCTCTTCTCCCAGGGGTAGCTGCCACCGGTGTTCACCGGTATTCAGATCAATAGCTGTGAGTGTTCCCCAGGGTGGGGTTATGGCGGGGTAACCCTGCTCATCCAAAAATTTATTATACCCATTAAATTCATAAGGTATATCATCAAAAGCTGCTGCCTGTCCCGGGTCATCCATCGCCTCCACTTTATCCTGCCCATATAAATAATCAACGATCATTTGCTTTTGCTCTTTGCTAAGCATGGTAAAACCGGGCATCATCCCTTTCCCGGCTGATACAATAGCTAAAGCCTGATCCTGCTTCATCCTGCTTTTTAAATCTAACAAAGCAGGAAAACCACTTTCAGGGCTTCCTGAAAGATCAGGCTTATGACAGGAACCGCAATAGGTGTTATACAAGGTATGACCACTTGCAGCAACAGCAGTTCCTGATTTGTTTTTTTTACTTAAGCTGAAGACCCAGGCCATCTCGTTAGCATTGACATACATCATTCCATCAGGTGACACAGCAGCACCTCCCCATTCTGCACCTCCATCGGCGCCAGGGAATAAGATCGTTTCTTTTAACTCCAGCGGATGAAACAAACCTTTATTGCTATTTCGGAAAACAGATAGCAAAGAGTCACGTTTATCGGAAAATACAGTAATATCCTTTTCACTCAAATGTTGGCGGGCAAAAGGCTTTGGCAAACGTGGCACTGGTTGTGAGGGCCACGCCTGCTCACCTGGCAGTTCAGAAGCAGGCACATGAAGCTCATCTATTGGGAAAAGTGGCGCACCGGTTTGCCTGTCCAGAATGAAGATATGCCCCGATTTAGTAACCTGTGCAACAGCATCTGTCCTTTTCCCATCCTTATTTATTGTAATCAAATTGGGCGGCGCAGGCAAATCCCTGTCCCAGATATCATGCCTTACAGTCTGGTAATGCCAGATGTATCTCCCTGTTGCTGCATCCAGGGCAAGTACGCAGTTCGCAAACAAATTCGTTCCTTTTCTGTTGCCGCCATAAAAATCAAAAGCGGCTGAGCCGATAGGTATATAAACAATCCCTCTTTTTTGGTCCAAAGCCATACCCGCCCAGCTGTTGGCGCCACCAATAGAGGGACTTTTATAAGCACCTTCAGGCCATGTTTCATACCCATTTTCACCAGGTTCGGGTATTGTTTTAAATACCCATATAAGTGCCCCCGTAACCACATTGAACGCCTGTATATAGCCATGAGCTGCGCCGGCGCCCTCTCCAACTCTTATGGGCATGATAATAATATCTTTATAGATTGTACCTGGTGTTGTAGATACTACAAATTTTTTCTCAGACTCTTTGCCCAGACCTGCATGCAAACTCACCCTGCCATCAGTACCGAACGTTTTTACAGGCTTTCCTGTTATTGCATCAACAGCATATAGCCACGATTGGTAGGAATATAGAATCCGTTTGTCCTGACCATCCCGCCAAAAGGCCACGCCACGGTTAGTCTGGGATGACTTAGCAGTATCGGGGTTGAACCTCCATATTTCAACACCTGTTCCTGCATTTAAAGCAAATAGCTGGTTGGAGGCGGTAACTCCATATAAAATGCCCTCCACAACTATAGGGCTGCATTGCATCTGCCCCGAATCGCCGGTATGAAATTTCCAGGCAACCTTCAGGGAAGCAATATTACCTGAATCAATCTGTGTAAGCGCTGAATAATGATTCCTGTCAACTCCTCCAAGGTATTCAGGCCAATCGGTATTCTCTCTGTTGTTCAATCCACATGAGGTAAAAAATAATACTATTAATCCCAATAAACTTTGTACAATGCGGCTCATACTATCTTTCACCTCCTGTTTCTTTTAATAGCTGGTCGATCCTTTTTTCAAAAGAGCTTATCAAGGGCCAAAGATCAGGCGCCTGCTCCTGTACCTTGGTAAGAAAACGGCCGTAGTGTTTGCCAAATACTATTTTTCCCAATAAATTATTTTTTTGTAATGGATCTTTTTCCAGGTCATACAGCTCATAATTATCCCAAACGCCTTTATAGGTCATATAGCTGTACTTCTCGGTCCGGAGGCCAATGATCGTTGGCGTTTGAACGGCTGCCGGGTCGCACTCATATTCATATAAAAAATCCTTTCTCCAGGGAATTGTTGCACCCTTAATCAGCTTTGCAAATGACTTCCCGTGCATAGCAGATGGGATATTGCAGCCAGCCAGTTCCAGGAAGGTAGGTGCCAGGTCAATGTTCAATACCATTTCTTTACGCTCCTGGTTTTTCACATGGCCAGGCCAATAAACGATACAGGGAACCCGGATTGATTCTTCATACATCACACGCTTGTCGATCAAACCATGTTCTCCGATCAGGTACCCGTTATCGCTGAAAAAAACAATCACAGTGTTTTCAAAATCTTTTCGGGTCTTAAGCTGCTCAATCAGCTTTCCTACACTTTCGTCAACGGCCAGCAGGGATTCACTGTACAACTGGAAAAAACGGTCAAAATCTCCATAATTATTTACACTATAATCCCGATCGGCACCGTGCCAGCTATTTCTTTGGCGGATTAACCAAAGGGGTTTACCTTTCCTGTTGCTTTCATTATCCCAAAATGTTGCTGGCCTGGGTATCTTTATATCTTTATAATGTCCTTTATGCCTTGGTGCTGGCTCAAAAGGCTCATGAACCGCCTTATGTGATATACAAAGGAAATAAGGTTTGCTGCTGTCCTGCCTGCTTATAAAATCTATGGCTGCTGTTGTAAGCACATCTGTTATGTATCCTTTTGTCTGCGTTTCTTTCCCATCTATATTTAATAGCGGGTCTTCGTAAGTACCATGGCCTTTATAAGATATCCAATGACTAAATCCTGGCTGGGGCGAAGCGTCATCACCGCCCATGTGCCACTTACCCATAAACGCTGTTTGATATCCTGATTTTTGCAATACCTGGGGATAGGTATTTTCTCCTTCGGGCAAAGGTGTATCATTGTCGGTAACTTTATGCGTATGTAAATACTGGCCGGTAATGATAGAAGCACGGCTGGGAGAGCAGAGCGATGTAGTTACAAAGGCATTTTTAAAATTGATACCGTTTTGCGCCAAATTATCAATATGTGGGGTCTTGATCCAGGGAAAACGGCCCGTGAAACCCATAAAATCATAACGCTGATCATCGGTGAGGATGAATATGATGTTTGGACGTTGTTGGGAGATCGAAAAAAAATGAAATAAGAGTAAAATACTGGTAAATACTATTCGCATTTTAATACAATTGCGTGATGTGATTAAGGGGACGTGCCGTTGATCCGTATGCTGTATTACTTGTACTATAAGGAGGCAACATTACCATAGAGCCATTCTGGCCGGATACATACACTTCTCCTGTTACCGGTGATACTGCTACTCCCGTTATATCTCCCTGGGGTATATAATTACTTATATTTTGCCAGGTTGCTCCGCCATCATTACTACGAAAAAATGTATTCCCCGTATTCGCACGCTGGTTGGCAGCATACATGACATTCGGGAACCTGGGATCAATTGCAAACATATGAATGAAAGGGTTTGCACCGGCCGGAATGGGAAGGGTGCGGTTTGTTCCTAAATCCAGATTCCAAACCTGGATGCGCCCATCGGCGCTACTGGTGTACACGATATTTTTATTTGCCGGGTTCACATTAAACACGAACCTGTTACTTGGCCCGGGCCAGGTAAGATCCCAATCGGCTACAAATACAGCATCACCCCAGTTATCGCCTCTATCGGACGACCTGAAAACCCTTCTTTTCCCGTTATTGCCCAGGGCATCCATGGCATAAATGATATTCCCGTGGGTTCGCGAAACGCCGCAAATGATAGATCCGGCAGGCATATTGGTCAATGGACTCCAGGTGACCCCATGGTTTGTAGACCGCTCGTTGCTCTGGTAGCAATATTGAGGGTTTTGCAGGTCATAAGCAATAACCCATCTTGCTTTGCTATTATTGCCCCCGGCCGCTACATCCCAGGTCTGCCCATTATTCTGCGAAATAAACAGCTTTCCGCCAGAGCTCTCCCCTACCATGGCAAGAATAGTTCGTTTAGCAGAGTCGGGGTGCAGCGCCCCTGCTACACTCGTTTTCTGATCCAAGCCGTATGATCCGGGTGTGATATTATTATTGGTAAATTGCTGCCCTTGGGAACCGGTATAGACCGGCCCCCTGTCTGTTGAAAAATAGCAAAACCTATTGGCATTAGTGGGATCAAACATCTGCTCTGTAGCTTTATGAGAAGTGCCATTAAAGCCATAATCGGAGATATTCCAGGTTACCCCACCGTCAGTAGATCGGAAATTCTTGGATTTGGTATGCATAAAAACGAGGTTAGGATTCGTGTGATTGGGGAAAAGAATGCAGGAAAAATCGCCATTCAGCTTTTTAATCCAGTCGCTGCCTCCGTACCCGCTCCGGTAATTTACCGTTTGAACCGTGTTAAATGTACTCCCATCTGTGCTAATGCGCATTTGAAGGTTGCCTTGTTGAGGAACCGCAAATATCCTGTTAGGAAATTTTTCATTTACATAGCAATACCGGATCTCCGGCCAGTCATACAGGCGGGTCCAGTTTGCACCGCTGTTAATAGATTTGTAAATTCCCTGTCCCGAAACCGCAACGATAAGCGTACTGCCGTTTGCAGACTGGTATAACCTGCCCCAGATATCGCCAGCGGGTAACCCCCGCCCTGTTCCGCTTAATTTTGTAACCGTCCCGTTGCTATTAGTAGCGTCTTCAAACCTGAATAATCCTTCATTACCATAAAGAAATACTTTATCCGGGTTGGTAGTATGTACTTTTATCCCCCTGATCCTGCTGCCATAAGTGCCACTTGGCAATTTCCTTATTTCCTCCCAGTTCTGGCCTCCATTACGAGAAACTAAAAGACCGTCATCGGCAGTTAATACGCTGCCGTTTGCTGTTTTTTTATATTCGCCAAAGGCCGCATACCAACGCTGTGCATATCCGGCCGACACATCTTTTGAAGTAGGCGCGTACGTAATCAGCTTTGTGCTGCTGCGCACTTCACCCAAATCTGCGCGCGCCATTCTTTTTTGCCAGCTAATACCGCCATCCATAGATTGGTAGATGCCCTGATAACCCTGGTTCACGCCATCATAATGCCGGCACTGTACTGCTGCAAGCAAGCGGTTTTTGTTGAGAGGATCCGCTTCAATCGAAATCACGAACGGGGAAAATAATCCCTGGTTTTTAAGGGTAGACCAATTGAGGCCCCTGTCGGTAGAAACCCAGATATTGGCAACATCCTGCCCCATATAAATGCGGCTGGGGTCAGATTCGGAATAAGTAAGATCCAGCATGTGCTGGGTATGATCCCCCGGAACATATCCCGACGTGTATTCACCGTTGAGCACTACAGGTAAAGCTTTGATCTGCGGAGGGTCGGTTATTACCGCACGGGGTACGGTCAGGCTTTCGTCAGCGCTGTTTTCTTCAACAAGGCTGAATCGTTTACAGCTTATTGCTATTAATATTAAAAATAGCAGGCATGGCAAGTTTACTTTTTTCATAATCCTATTGTTTAGAGGTGAAAGGGATTGAAAATATTACTGAAAGTTGATCACAGATTGCATTTTTTATCAGTAAGGATCCATAATATGGTTATTGGTGTAAGGGACAACCTCATATGCTGTATTACTGGTTGCATAGGGCGGTAACATCACCAATGAACCATTCTGGCTGGATATGTACACTTCGCCTGTTACCGGTGAAACACTTAATCCTTTAACAGATCCCTGCGAAATATAACTACTGATATTTTGCCAGGTTACACCTCCATCTATTGAACGGAAAAACACATTACCCGTATTGGCCCGCTGGTTAGCGGCATACATCACTTGGGGATGCCGGGGATCTATCGCAAAAAGATTAATAAAGAAATCCGCTTCGCCGATACCATTTATAGAAATTGGGGTGGCCTGTGCCGGAGAAACACTTACATCCCATTTCATAATATGCCCGTTGGCACTGCTGGTATAGACAATATCGGGGTTAAGTGGATCAACACTGAACACAAACCGGTTATTAGGGCCCGGGAAAGTAAGGTCCCAGGTCGTATCAATTACCAGATCCCAGTTGTCGCCACGGTCGTCAGACCGCCATACTCTTTTGGCGTTCCCCTGCTGGGCTAAGGCATTCATTGCATAAATAATGCTGCCGTTTGTTCTTGATACACCACATATAATTCTGTTGGCAGGCATATTGGGTATAGGAGTCCAGGATTCACCACCATCAACAGATCGTTCATTACTCTGATAACAATAATCAGGATTCTGCAGATCATAGGCGATCACCCATCTTGCTTTGTTATTGTTACCGCCGTTCGCCACCTTCCAGCTAACGCCATTATCCGAAGAATACAGCAGTTTGCCATTCGGGCTGTTGCCCACGCTTGCCACAATAATATCTTCCGTTGGATGGAGCGCCCCTGCCAGCGATGTGCTCCAGTTTAAACCGAGAGCACTCTGATCAATAGTATTCTGCCGGAAGTACCTTCCCCTGGAGCTTGTGGACATCACTCCCCTGTCTACCATGAAGTAGGCAAACCTGTCGGGGTTTACCGGGTCAAACATTTGTTCAGCACCATTATGGCAAGAACCGTTAAAACCATAATCTGATATGCTCCAGCTTACACCACCATCATCAGATCTGAAGTTTTTTGATTTAGTATGAATGAATACCTTATTTGCATCACGTGGATCTGGTATAACACAGGTGAACTGCCCGTTTAGCTTCTTGATCCAGTCTCCACCACCATATCCGGGGCGATACTGGATATTTGTGTTGATCGGCTCTGCCCAGGTTTGCCCCCCGTCGCTACTTATTTTGATCTGCTTCAGGCTGGCCTGGTAAGGTACCGCGAATATTTTATCAGGAAAAGCTTCATTTACATAACAATAGTTCACATCAGCCCAATTGTATAAAAGTAACCAGTTCCCACCGGTGTTTACTGATTTATAAATTCCTTTCCTGGCCACAGCTACAATAAGCGTTTTAGCATCCGGAGATTGGTACAGCCGGCCCCATATATCTCCTTCGGGCAAGCCATTCCGGCCGCTGAGCTTTGTTACACTTCCTGACGGATCGGTGGCATCTTCGAACCTGTATAAACCCCCGTTTCCATAAATAAATACTTTCTCGGGCTTAGTAGTGTGCACCTTTATACCTCTTATTTTATCCCCGAAATCACCGGCCGGGAGTTTGCGTATTTCTGTCCAGCTTTCTCCGCCATTATCCGAGTACACCAACCCGTCATCAGCAACCAGCTCATCTCCGTTCAGGGTTTCCTTATACTCTCCGAATGCCGCGTACCAGCGTGTTGCATAACCCAGGCCTGCATCTTTTGAAGTGGGTGCATAAGCAATCAATTTAGTGCTGCTTCGTACTTCTCCCAACTGAGTACGTGCCATCTTTTTCTGCCACGTAATACCACCATCCAGAGATTGATAGATTCCCTGGTAGTTCTGGTTCACGCCGTCATAATACCTGCACTGGGTGGCAGCCAGCAAACGATTCTTGTTGAGCGGATCCGCTTCTATAGAGATCACAAACGGAGAATATAGTCCCTGGTTTCTAAGCGTAAACCAGTTTAACCCGTTGTCTTTAGACACCCAGATATTACAAACATCCTGCCCCATATATATCCTGTCGGGATCAGATTCGGAACTGGCCAGATCAAGCATATGCTGGGTATGATCGCCGGGTCTGACATTGCCGGCATTATATTCTTGCTCCCATACAATAGGTAAAGGTTTTATTTGAGGAATACCAAGTGTTAAAACGGTAGTGTCTCCATTACCGTTTCCGTCACCATCATCATCACCACCGGGAATTCCAGAATGGGGCTTTTTACAGCCCACACTTATAATAATAATTACAAATAACAAGCACAATAAATTAGTCTTTTTCATACCCATAATGTTTGAGGTTTAAAGAAATATTGAAAAACATCAGTGAAACAATCGTTTTGTTTGCTCCAATTACAAGGAGACCATTATATTTTCATGTTAATTTATTTTAATCATAAGGCTCACCTAAATGATTGTTAGTATAGGGCACCGCTTCATATGCTGTATTACTGCCAGGATATGGCGGCAACATTACCAGTGAGCCATTTTGGCTGGATATGTACACTTCACCCGTAACGGGAGAAACGGCTAAACCATTTACAGAACCCTGGGGAATATAATCACTTATATTTTGCCATGTCTTGCCGCCATTAATCGTTCTGAAGATTTTATTGCCTGTATTTGCCCGGAGGTTCACCGCATACATTATATCCGGATACCTGGGATCTATAGCAAACCGGTTAATAAAAAAGTTATTTTCTTTTATTCCGCCAACCGAGATATCTGTCCGTTTAGCTAGGGTCTTACTCACATCCCATTTACTGATATGGCCGTTATGGCTACTGGTGTACACGATGTGCGGCTGCTTTGGATCTACACGAAAAACAAACATTTCGTTTGCCCCGGGGAAAGTGAGATCCCAGTTGGCGTTGATTACTAATTGCCAGGTGTCTCCCCTATTAGCAGAACGCCATACTTTTTTTCGGGAACCTGTAAAATCCATTGCATAAATAATCCTTCCATCAGACCTCGAAACACCACAGATGATGGAATTGGCAGGCATATTTGATAATTCTGTCCATGTAAGCCCGGCATCATTGGAGCGTTCCCGTCCCTGGTAACAATAATTTGAACTATCCAGGTCGAAAGCTATTACCCATCGTTGTGCCTCCGCTTCTCTCA